>JAKFBW010000071.1:0-106535 GCA_036676965.1 Flavobacterium sp.
TAAACCGCCAAATTGTGTTCCATATTGCAAGGAAGCTGCGCCGCGAACAACCTGAATTTCTTCTAATGCTTCAGTCGGGGGTGCGTAATAACTCTCTGGATAGCCCAAAACATCGGCGCTGATGTCATAACCGTTTTGGCGGGTATTAAAATTTGAAGTCCGGTTTGGATCCAATCCACGACCGCCAATACTCAACTGCAAACCGCCGTCGGAACTTTCGTTGATGGTCAGTCCCACAACTTGAGCGAATATTTGGCGTGCATTGTTTGTTGCCTTGTTGGCCGTAAGTTTGCTTAATGAGATCACTTCGGTTTTTTTGCCAGCATAAATAGCTGTTTCCTCAATATCTTTTAACTTATTGAGTGCAAATATTTTTTCTTTTTGTTTATTAATTACGACTTCCGAAAGGTTTGTGATTCTATTCAAAATAATGACAATGCTCTGATTAGATGTTGTAACTGTTTTCTCTGAAACTGCATAGTTTTCTTTGTAAAAAACAAGTTCATAACTCCCTGATTTTTCTAATTCTATTGAAAATTTCCCTTTAGAATCAGACAGATATTTAGTCCCGGAGGTTTTATTATAGACTTCTACGGAAGCCAGTATTTTGCCATTGTCAGAAATAGTTATTCCTGATATTTTTGTCTGGGCAATACTACTATTTGCCGATCCAAACAGCAAGGTTGAATAAATGAACAGCGCGTATAATAAATTCGAAAATTGATTTTTTTGTCTACTTTGGGTAATCTTCATTTTTTTTTGTATTCTATTTTAAAAAAATATTTTAAATGCTAAATATCCCAACATTTGATATTATTTTCAAAGTTGGGATATTTATGCTTTTAAGGAAATAGAGAAAATTAATCCCCATCCCCATCTACATAATCAATAGTGATTTTTAAAGCTTGCATCATATCTAATTTAGTATTGATTACATTTTGCTGTAAAGCTTCATAAGCGGCAATCATTTTTGAATTATCCGTATTTACCTGTTGCGAAAAACTGTTGCTAAGTGTATTGTTTACTGTATAAATAGTCGCGAATTGATTGTTTATGACTTCACTTAATTTTTGTCCGTCTTTAACGGCTTTTAAAAAATCTAAATAAGATTTTAGACTTTCCCCATTTAATGCATGATTGAAATGTTTGCCATTAAAAAAATCTTGGGATGCTTTTATTGAAACATTCAATAACTCTTTAGAAATATCATTTTTATAATAGCCTTCCACTTTTTCCGGATATGTAATCCCACCTGAAAAAATCCCAGCTGGAATCCCTACCTTTCCGGTACGAATATCCTTTTCAAAATTCTTCACAAACAGGTTTACTGTTTTGTTTATGGAACTGCTTACCGAAGTCCCATTGTTAGCCACATAACTATTTCTGAAACCTGAATTCCAATCCGTCACAACTGCATCAACATCTGTTTTTAGTTTGCCCACAACAGTGGTCAAATACTGCTTATAATTTGTGGCATTTGCATTTGTGGCATAAAAACCAACGATTGAAGCGTCATTGGCACCCAAACCATTTATCAAATAATCCAAGGCCGGGAAACCTTGTTTATCAAGTTGTGAAAGCAGTGATAAATTATAACTTCCGGACGAAATATTCGATTCTATACCAACTGTACTTGTCGGATAGGTATTAGAAGCCAAATTAAAATTTATTTCCTCTGCTTTTCCTAAATTATACATTGATATGTACTGATACGCCTTATAGGCTTCCAGCCAAGAAGTTCTAAGATTTTGAAGATTTATCTCTGTTGGAGTGGCAACAAAAGTGCTTGTGTTAGTTACCAATATTTGGACTTTCGCTTGGTAATTTACATAACTTGGAACAATAATATTATCAGCCCAGTTGGTTAAAAGTGCCGTTCTGTCATAATTATCAACCCCTGTATTATCGTCACCACCGTTGGATGAACAAGCTACAATTAGAGCAATAAAACTTAAAATCAATAGGGTCTTTTTCATATGTGTTTTTTTTTTAAGGAATATGTAATTAATGACGGACAATATTTAACTTTTTGGAGCCATTGAACTTCGTTTCGTATATCTTGATTGGTATTTGCATTGCAATCCCGTTATGTCATTTCTTAAAAAATTTTCACAAAAGTACAAAAGCAAGAGAAGTTAATTCCTCTTGCTTCGTTTTTTTATTGAATTAATTTACTGTTGCAGCTTGAGCGACTGTAAAACCAAATTTTGTTGCAATTTGCGTTGAAATAGTATCTAGTTTTGCCCCCAAAGTATCGATAGCCCACAAACCATTTGTTCCACTCACCATAGAAGCCAACATTGCATCCACTTCTGCTTTTGTGAAATAAGGACTGTTTGTTCCTGGTTTATTCGTGTATCTTAATGACATAATAAAACCATAACCTTCAGATAAGGCGTGAAATGCTTTTGCACCATTATCAGTTGCCAATTTACCTTTTCCTTCTTGCAGATAAAATACGGCTCTAACAGCTGAAACAATTGCAAGTTTTGCTTTAATAACATCAATTTGGGCATCACGTGTTACGTAATCATTGGCAACAATTGCTGCCCTACCTTTACGGAAAGCCAAATCAATATCAGCTTTGATGGTATTAAAATCTGTATCGGCATTGACTTGATTGATATAACTACTCCAAAATTTAAAAACATTTGGAGTAACGGCTAAATTATCCGCACCATAAATATACCCATAAGCCTCATCCCAAGTATGTTCCATTGTTGTATAGGATTTACCGGTCACCAAAATTTTAGCGGTATTGTCTGCTTTATTAGTACCTTCATCTAATTTATTCAAACTCAAGTAATTGTTCACAACTTGATCCATAAAACAAGCCCCCATCATCCCTTTCAATAATACCTGTTGTGGCTCTAACCCATTTGCAGCAAATAGTCGTTTGCTTGTACCATCAAGATATACACCGGCAACACCCGCAGATGCTGTTGTTCCTAGGCTCGCAACCTTGGCATTGTCAAATTGTGTTTCAAATAAATTACGAACACTTAGCTGTTCAGCAGTGGAACCACCACCCAGATATAAAGAAAAATAATCTTTTGAAGCGGCTGTTTTATCTTTTAATTGTTTCCCTGATGTATTCAACCCTGCACCTGTAAAACGGTTGTTGGTATTGGCATACATTTCAGACAGAACTACATCATCAGCAACGGTTCCGTTTGTTGCAGATGTACTAAAATATTTTCCCATTTCATCAAGCATTAATAAGCGACTTGATTGCCCTGAATAATCAACAGAAGTTACTGTGTTTCTTTCGAATGTGTAAGTTGCGGGAACAGTATAATTAAAAGTTTCTACTTTGTCATCGTCGTTAGAACATGAAGTAATCGACATAAATACAAATGGTATTGCGGCTAAAAGTAAATTTTTAAATTTCATTTTTTGTTTATTTAGATTGAATTAAAATATATTTTTTTGCAAATATAGAAACACTTTTTTAAGTTATCAAACCTTATTTAGAATAAATAAATATAAATTTTTAACAAATTAATATTCAGTATTTTACATATGCTGTATTTCGTTGTAAAAACATAAAAACTACATTTTAACGTGAAATTTTATTTGTAATTCCCTTATAAATATTTACAAAAGGCAGAAATAAATTATTGGAAAACGATTCATATTTTTTTTGAAGATCAACTTCTTTGCTAATTCCGAAGGTTATTTTGCTCACTTGTTTCGAGCGTAACAAGGTACCAAACATCCAATCCCAAATGGCCAGCTTTGATCCCATATTATGGTCAAAATGTTCCGGATGGTTACTGTGATGAATTTGGTGTTGGTACGGGCTCATAAAGATATATTCCAAAAAATTAAAATATTTTAGCTTTACACTGGAATGACGCAAATTAGCCCCAAAAAGCATAAAAATAAAGGCAAAAACATTAATTCCTAAATAGGTGATTGTTTCAATTTGATTTGCCGAAAGGTAATCAAACACGCCCATAACCAGCCCAAAAACCAAGGTTTCCTTGATATTTACAAGAATCAGTTCAACTGGATGGATTCTATATTGAGTTACCGGATTCAATGATGTTGCAGCATGATGAATTTTGTGAAACTCCCATAAAAATTCAAATCGATGCATGAGGTAATGGATGATATAAGTAGTGAAATCACCCAATAGTGTCAAGGTAAGAGTATAGAGAATCAGGGTTTGTGTTATGCCTAAAGCAAACCTTTCATAACCAAAAGTTCTTGCTAAAAAATCATCGGTATAAAAGGCCAAATACAAACCAAAGGTTAAATACGGCCCAATCAACAATACCTTAACAAAACTGTTAAAGAAAAGCATGGAATAATCAATTTTAGCCGATTTGCTTAACCAGGTCCTTTTATTAAAAATATAGTTCAGAAAAGAACCTTGATGTTTAGATTTAAAAAATACAAAATAGGCGATTAGTACCGTAGGAATTAAGTAAACAAAAGAAAGCCTATTATCGGATTCTGTAAAATTATCCAAGACGACTTTAATTACTTCACCCAATGTTTGGAAAACCTCAATCATTACTGTTCTATTTTACAATTAAATTCAATAAAAAACGATTAAAATTCTATTCATTTCATGGACTGGACTAAATTATCATAATAAAACAACACCTTCTTTCTGGTACATTAGCCAAGAGCATCCCCAATGAAATAGACACTGCAAATGCAAATAATATTTTTGCAAATGTACAAATCAGTATACAAAAACAAATAACTATTTAAATTTATTCTAAATAAATTTATCGCTTTAACAATAAATAATACTTTTCCATAAATTTAGATATCTAAGAAATCACAAATTTTCATCCAAAATAATCTAAAAAACAAACAGTTACAATGAATAAATGAATATTAGTTATAATACAATGTTCTAATTTTATTGTTTACAAAGCAAGGTAATTTGTAGGACTGATAAAATCAAATTTATCGTCAAAAAGAGTAATGTTTTTTAAATATAAAGTGAACACTAATAATAGAATCCATAAAAAAATGGAAATACCCTTATTGAATAGAAAACCATG
The DNA here is from genome assembly GCA_036676965.1 of Flavobacterium sp. Classification (GTDB taxonomy): domain Bacteria; phylum Bacteroidota; class Bacteroidia; order Flavobacteriales; family Flavobacteriaceae; genus Flavobacterium. The sequence continues at coordinate 5,025 of JAKFBW010000071.1, forward strand.
AAAGATTGAGTATTCTATTTTTATACAAATTAGGTTTCCCAACACAGTAGTTAACACTTTTTTATCAAAATTATGATTATTTTTTGGTATTTATTTGTAATTAGTCTTAATAAATATAACTTTGCCGAAAATTTTAAAACATTTATAGAATGAAATTATATTACCTTCTACTTGCGCTAGTGGCTTACAATAGTCTGCATGCCCAAAACGTCCAGATCACAGGAAAAATAGTCTCCGAAAATAACGAAGAGATTTCATATGCCTCTGTAAATATTAGAGAACCTAAAATAAATGTCATAGTCGATGAAAAAGGTAATTTTGAAATTCGCAATCTAAAATCAGGAACGTACACACTGTTTATTTCAGCACTAGGTTTTTTAAATCAAGAAAAAACAGTTGAATTACATGAAAATGAAAAACTAAACCTTAAGGTAAGTTTGAAGGAAAAAATTACCGCTTTACAAACTGTTGAAATCACAGGAAGAAAAGAAAAATCCTATAAAAACAAGAAATCATTTATCGGTGCCAAGACAGAAATAGCTTTAAAAGACTTACCCCAAGCGGTATCCTATGCCACGAAAGAATTAATTGCGGATCAAGGAGCCATCCGTGTGGGCGAAATTGTGAAAAACTTCAGTGGAGTAAACCAGTTCACTTTTTATGATGATATTTCCATAAGAGGTTTTAGAATCAATGGTGGCAGCAATACCCAATTACTAAACGGATTGAGGACTTCGACCGGTTTTTGGAAACAGCCATTAGCCAATTATCTGGAACGTGTAGAGGTATTAAAAGGACCTTCATCAGCCTTATTCGGTAATGCCTCTCCTGGCGGAGTTTTAAATAGAGTAACAAAAAAACCACTGGATCAACCGGCAAACAGTGTCAGTTTCACCACGGGAAGTTTTAATACCCTTAGGGCATTGGCAGATTTTACGGGTCCTTTATCGGAAGATAATTCTCTATTGTATAGATTGAATCTTGGTTATGAAAATTCAAATTCGTTTAGAGATTTACAATTTGATAAAAACATCGTGTTTGCCCCTTCATTGTCTTTTTTACCTAATGATAAAACCCGCGTAAATTTTGATTTAATTTATACCGGTTTCAAAGGTGTTTTAGACCGTGGACAATCTACTTTTGAGAACGATTTATACTCAACAAGTATAAAACAATCCATAAATTCAGCCAATGATTACCTAAATGAGGAAACCTATATTATAACAACATCATTGAATCATCAATTTAACGATCGTTTTTCATTTTCTGCTTCCTATATCCGAACAGGGTATACCGAGGATCTACTGGAACACCGCAGCGCCAACAGTTACGCATCAAATGCTGACGGCAGTTCCATTGCTACAGAAATAGCAATGCAGGTTTTTATGCGAAAACGCAAGCGTTATATTGATAATATCTCCAGCTTTTTTGTTTACAAAACTAAAACAGGAAAATTAGACCATGATCTTATCTTCGGATATGACTATGCGCAAGAAAAAGTACCTGCAGGAGGTTCCCAATTAACAGCAACCGGTTATAGAAATGCTGCAAACACAGCTGCAATTAACAAGTACAACCCCAAAAACAAAAGTGCTTATTTATTAGATTCTAATGGAAATCCCGTTCCGAATGTTCCTCATTTTGATTTGACAAATCCTTCTGCATCCCAACGACTAAAAGATATGAGTAAGTATTTTTATACCCAGGTTGCTTATGATCAATCGTACTATTCCATCAATGGCCTATATTTACAAGATCATATAAAATGGGGACGTCTGCAAGCATTAATTGGGGTTCGCTATGATACCTATACCGATTGGGCTAACTACACAAAACAAAATGAAATAAAAGTAAAACAGCATTCTTTTTTACCGCGTTTGGGACTTACTTATACCCTAAATCCAAACATTAATCTTTACGGTACTTATGTAAAAGGATACAATCCCCAAACAGCTTCAGTGCTTTCGAATCCAAATGCTGGAGGTCCGTTTGATCCACTGGAAAGCAATATGATTGAATTTGGAGGAAAATCTTCTTGGTTTAAAGAAAACCTGATTGTCACTTTGTCGCTATATAAAATTCAACAAAAGAATACTTTATACAGTGCAAACGATACTTCAAATGTTGATTTAATGAGACAGATAGGGAAAGAAGAATCGAAAGGAATCGAAATTGATTTGAACGGTCGAATCACTCCCCAATGGAGTATTTCTGCTGCCTATACTTATAACGAAGCTCATATTACAGACAGCCCTGTAGATACAGAAATAGGAAGACAAAAACCCAATACACCAAAACAACAGGGAAACATCTGGACTCGCTATAATTTTATCAGTGGAGTTTTGAAAGATTTTGGAGTGGCTTGGGGAACAAATTTTGTTACCACACGTAACGTAAGCCTTAATGCTACACAAACATTACCAGGCTATGTCTTGATGAACGCTGCTTTATACTACAATATCAACAAATTCAAAATACAGTTGAATGCGAATAATATCGCCAATAAAACACATTGGGTAGGAGGCTATGATTACATACGTTTATTTCCAGGAGCTCCGAAAAACTGGATGCTAACACTTGGATATTCATTTTAATTTAACCTTCTTTACATAAAAAATACTTTTTCAAAGAGAATTCACATGAATAAAACATTTAAAAAAAGTATGGGTAAAATACACTTATGGCTCGGACTTGCGTCCGGGCTTATTGTGTTTATTGTAGCCCTAACAGGAAGTATTTTAGTTTTCGAAGATGAAATCGATCAATTCATAAATCCTGAATTCTACAAAGTTTCAGAGATTGGGCACCAAAAAAAACCAATCGATTATGCTATTACTATATTACGAGAGCATTATTTGATTGAAAAGATTATTCGTATCTATACTTTTGACGATCCAGGACGTACGATTCAGATTATGGGTAAAAATAGCGAAGGAGAAACGCAATTTTTCTCTATAAATCCATATACAGGAAAAGTTATTGGATCTGTGATGCAGAATAGTCGATTTTTTTCTGTTGTTACCGATTTACACCGACACATATTAATGGATGATATTGGAAAACTAATTACGGGTTACTCCTGTTTGATGTTTGTATTTATATTAATCAGTGGTTTCTTTTTATGGTGGCCCAAAAAAATAAAAAATCTAAAACAACGACTGACTGTTAAATGGAGTGCTTCTTTTAAAAGGATCAATTGGGATTTTCACTCCACTTTTGGATTTTATAGTTGCTTGTTCCTGTTAGTTATTGCCCTGACTGGATTAACATGGTCCTTTGAATGGTTAGAAAATGGGGTTTATTATTTAGCTGATGGCACCGTAAAAAAAACGTCCACTAAACTGGAAAACCCTACAAAAAAAGATCCCCAATTGGACAAAACCTTATTTTACCAAAGTATCCTAAGTGCTACAGACAGTATCTATCCTTACAAAGGAAATATCCAAATCAGAATGCCCAGCGACACAATCAATAGTATTCTGGTACTTAAAGTGAATTTAGAAAAAAATATCCCAAACCGATCCAGCATTGCTTTTTTTGACAAATACACTGCTGAAAACATACAGGTAAAACCATACGAATCATTTACACAGGGAGACAAAATAAGACGGATTATCTACCCCATTCATACTGGAAGTATTTACGGTTATCCCACAAAAATAATTGCATTCCTTGTTTCTCTTTTTGCAGCAACTTCACCCATTACAGGTTTAATAATTTGGCTGGGAAGAAAAAGAAAACTAAAAAGAAAATCCGATAAATTAAAGCAACATTCTTTTTGATTGAGAAAGGTTTTTATTACTATTTGCTTAAAAAAACATTTTCTAATTTTAAAAAAGAGTGCTCAAATATTTCACCGTTTTAAAGAATATAATTCAAAAAAAATAAACAATTTGCAATCGTACAGAATTATACTTTTTCAATAACGTTATGAACCAACTCTATAACCATATTAAATTGCCCTTCCCTGGTAAGATTTGAATTATCAATTTCTACGGCATCATTGGCCTTAACCAAAGGCGAAGTAGTTCTATGGGTATCAATATAATCACGTTCCTGCACATTTTGAAGCACTTCTTCAAAGGAAACCATATCCCCTTTTTGAAGTAACTCATCATATCGTCTTTGCGCACGGGTAGTGGCACTGGCAATCATATATATTTTAAGTTCGGCATCCGGAAAAACAACGGTTCCAATATCTCTTCCGTCCATCACTACTCCTTTGTCTTTTCCCATTACTTTTTGTTGCTCGACCAATTTAGTTCGCACCTCTGGTAATTCGGCAACCTTACTCACATAACCGGAAACTTCAATCGTCCTGATTTCTTTTTCAACATTAACACCGTTCAAATACATTTCGGCAAAACCCAAATCGGCATTGAATTGAAACTGCAATTGAATCGAAGGCAATTTTTGTATCAACGCTTCTTTATCAAAAAAATCATGCCTTATAAATCTATTTTGCAGAGCAAACAACGCAATCGCCCGATACATTGCCCCGGTATCAACATATACATATCCTAAATATTGAGCCAGTTGTTTGGCCAATGTACTTTTCCCTGTAGATGAAAACCCATCTATTGCTATCGTAATTTTTTTATCCAAAACAGAAAATTAAAAATTGTTTTTAAGTCCAATTATGCAATCGCGAAGATAAAATTATAAATGCATTAAACACCAAAAAAAACCAAATTCCAATCTTGCAGTTCCTGCTTTTTTGGGATTTGGAATTTCAAAAATTGATATTACAATAAAAACTATTCGTTACAATTTTTTTGCATTTTTAACCTTTTGATCGGTAATCGCAATTTGAAGCACTTCGCTCATTTCCTTGACAAAATGAAAGGTCAATCCTTCGATATATTGTGGTTTTATTTCATCAATATCACTTTTATTTTCATGACACAAGATAATCTCTTTGATATTCGCCCGTTTGGCAGCCAATATTTTTTCTTTGATTCCACCTACCGGCAATACTTTCCCCCTAAGGGTAATTTCTCCGGTCATGGCAATATTTTTCTTCACTCTTTTTTGGGTAAATAATGAAACCAAAGAAGTCAGCATGGCAATACCTGCACTCGGTCCATCTTTCGGGGTTGCCCCTTCGGGAACGTGTAAATGAATATTATATTTAGACAAAATTTCCGGATCCAATCCTAAAAGTTCTACATTGGCCTTAATATATTCCAGCGCAATCGTAGCGGATTCTTTCATCACCGTACCCAAATTTCCGGTAATGGTCATACTGCCTTTTCCGGGTGAAAGTAAAGATTCGATAAACAAAATATCCCCTCCTACACTCGTCCAGGCCAATCCGGTAACCACCCCTGCCACATCATTGCTTTCGTATTTATCTCTTTCTAATCTTGGCACACCAAGCACACTGATAATATCGGCATCAGTCACTTTTTTATTGTATTCTTCTTCCATGGCAACCGATTTGGCTGCATTACGGATCACCTGGGCTATCTTGGCTTCTAAACCACGAACTCCGGATTCACGGGTATAGCCTTCCACAATTTTTTCCAATTGTTTTTTACCGATGGTCAAATCTTTCGAGGTCAAACCATGCTCTTTAAGCTGTCTCGGGAATAAATGCTGGCGGGCAATCTCTACTTTTTCCTCGATGGTATAGCCTGACATTTTTATAACCTCCATACGATCCCGTAACGCCGGCTGAATAGTCGACATATTATTGGAAGTCGCAATAAACATCACCTTCGACAAATCATAACCCAATTCAAGGAAATTATCATGAAAAGCACTGTTTTGCTCCGGGTCTAAAACTTCCAATAAAGCTGAAGACGGATCACCTTGATTGCTGTTGGATAATTTGTCAATTTCATCCAAAACAAAAACCGGATTCGAGGTTCCCGCTTTTTTCAAACTTTGGATGATTCTACCCGGCATGGCACCAATATAGGTTTTTCTATGTCCGCGAATTTCAGCCTCATCACGCAACCCTCCAAGAGAAATACGCACATATTCCCTACCCAAAGCCTCGGCAACCGAACGGCCAATAGAAGTCTTCCCAACACCCGGAGGCCCGGTCAAACAAATAATGGGTGACTTCATATCATTTCGCAGTTTCAAAACAGCCAAATGTTCTATCATTCTTTTCTTGACATCTTCCAATCCAAAATGATCCCTGTCGAGAATTTTTTGCGCATTTTTCAAATCAAAATTATCTTTAGAATACTCATTCCAAGGTAATTCCAACAGCAAATCTAAATAATTCCTTTGAATGGCAAAATCAGGAGCCTGATGATTCATTCGACGCAATTTGGACAATTCTTTTTCGAAATGCTTTTGCGTTTTTTCGTCCCACTTTTTGTCTTTTGCTTTCAACAGCATCTCGTCCATTTCTTCCTCTTGGGATGAACCACCCAACTCTTCCTGAATGGTTTTCATCTGTTGATGCAAGAAATACTCCCTTTGCTGTTGGTCTAAGTCAAAACGAACTTTAGATTGAATATCATTCTTAAGTTCTAACTTTTGCAACTCCACATTCATATAACGAAGCGTTTCCAACGAACGGTCTTTCAATCCGTTAATAGCCAACAAATCCTGTTTTTCCTTAACCGACAAATTCATGTTGGAAGTAACAAAATTGATTAGGAAAGACTGGCTTTCGATATTCTTAATGGCGAAAGTGGCTTCACTGGGAATGCTCGGGCTTTCTTTGATTATCTTAATGGCCAATTCTTTAATAGAGTCCAGAATGGCTAAAAACTCCGTGTCTTTTTTGGCCGGTCTTTTCTCCGGAACCTCTTTAATGGTTGCTGATAAATAGGGTATTTCATCGATTACCGATTCAATTTCGAATCGTTTTTTCCCTTGCAGGATTACCGTAACATTACCGTCGGGCATTTTAAGTACCCTTAAAATTCGGGCTACTGTACCAATATTATAAATATCGTCTCTTGTAGGATCTTCGACCTCTTCATTTTTTTGGGCTACCACACCAATAATCTTCCCAGCCGCATTGGCATCATCAATCAATTTAATCGATTTATCACGCCCTGCAGTAATCGGAATTACGACTCCAGGAAATAAAACCATATTGCGCAGCGGTAAAATAGGCAGCGAATACGGCAATTCTTCATTATTCATTTCCTCCTCGTCTTCGGGAGTCAATAATGGTATTAATTCAGCATCTGAATCAAATTCCTGAAGTGACAGATTGTCAATTGTGAGTATTTTATGTTTTGGCATATTTATTTTTAAGTCTTTTTGTCATTAAATAATTGCTATCTAAATAACAAAGTTAATATTATATTGTATTAGTATATTGAAAATCAACAAGTAAGAATGCCCTAATGATTGAATCCATGATGTAAATTCAATCATTATGCCATAAAAATACGTACTAAATAAACTGCCCCCAAAAGTTACACACTATTTGGGGGCAGTTCCAGTAGTTTTTTTTCTAAAGTTTAATATTCAACATCAAATGCGCCTTCTGTTATTGTAAAAGGGGTTGTGCCGTTTGTATTGAATTTAAAAGTCCCTTTAATCCTGTCCGAAGTTTTTGAAGTAATGGTAACACTTCCCGAGACAGCTTTATCATCCTTATAAAAAGCCTGTATAACATCTGTTGTTAAATTCCCTGTAATGGCATAGGTTCCCGGTGTTACATTACTTTTTACAGAAACGGTCATATCATTTAAATCTTCATCTTGAGCACCTACACTTATGAACTCAGATGCCCCTGAACCAATTACCATAGTCATAATATCTACATCTTTAAACTCAACTCCTCCCACTTTTGCAAAAAAAGAATCACTCGTTTGTTCTTGAGTAATATAAGGGACATCTTTAAAGATTCCATTGGTAAATTGCATCGGTAACTTAGATACATCCACATCACCAGACCAATATCCCTTAAAACTGAAAGTCCCGGATATCGTTTTCTTTGTGGTATTGATATTTGATATCGTTATAGAGCCCGTATTTTCATCCGGATTAGTATCGTTTACTGACCAATAACCATAGTCAGTACCTGCCGGTGTAAAAGACAAAAGATTGATATTGGCCGGATACATCCCAACTCCAGGTGCTTCAATTAAAAAACCAAAACCTTCTCCATTGGTTTTAATTGCTGCAATTTCAATAAAATTACCCGAAATAGAAGCCTGTGCTTGTGCTGCCGTCCAAGTTCCCCCATTAAAATCTGCTTTAAAGACACCCGAATTAACCGGAATATTTCCATTATCTAAATCAATTGCACCATCTAAAGGTTCATAGACACATGAGGCAAATAATACCGAGACAGATAAAAAAACCAATCGAATTATACTTCTAAATTTTTTCATTGTATTAAAGTATTTTGTGTTGGTTCAAATATAATTTTTTTATTTTATTTTAACATTACTTTTTGGACACTCTTCTCAACAAAATTACTCCTGTTACAAAGAAAATTCCCAAAAATACAATTGCAAAGCGCGGACTGCCGGTAATTTGATCAATAATCCCATACACCAGCATACCAATCACAATTCCTATTTTCTCTGCAACATCATAAAAACTGAAAAAGGAAGCCGTATCCTCGGTTTCCGGTAATAATTTGGAATATGTCGAACGGGACAAGGATTGAATTCCTCCCATCACCAATCCTACCAAACCAGCCATCATGTAAAAATGTATCGGTAACGTAATGAAGTAAGCTGCGGCACATAACACCACCCAAAAACAGTTAATAACAATCAGAGTGGGAATGTTTCCATACATTTTGGAGGCTTTTGAAGTCAACGTGGCGCCTAAAACCGCTACCAATTGAATTAATAAAATACAAGTAATTAATCCTATTGTGGCGGCACTTTTAGATTCCCAGGCAATTTCCTGTTCTCCAAAATACGTGGCAACAAGCATCACCGTTTGGACAGCCATACTATAAACAAAGAAACTAACTAAATATCTTTTTAAAGAAATATTACCTTCCAATTCATTCCATACTTTCGACAATTCCTTAAAACCATTAAAAATCAGATGATTTCCAAATTTTCTCTCTGAATTGGAATTTCCTTTCGGTAAATGATAATAAGTATACTGACTGAATAAAATCCACCATACTCCAACCATCACAAATGAATATCTCATTTGCATTATTTTATCTTTATCAGAAGAAGTCATAATCATCGCCAAGTTTACAATCAAAACGATCACACTCCCAATGTAGCCCAAAGAATATCCCTTTGCACTTATGGCATCCTGTTGCTCCACAAATGCAATATCAGGCAGGTACGAATTATAGAAAACCAAACTCCCCCAAAATCCCAACAAACCTAAAAAGTAGAAAAGCAAACTGATGTAAATGTGTTCTAAACTAAACCAATACAAGCCCATACAGGATAAAGCCCCCATGTAACAAAAAAACTTCATGAAAAACTTCTTGTTACCCACATAATCCGCGATTCCAGATAAAAGGGGTGAGATAAATGCCACCACTAGAAAAGCAGCTGCCGTAACAAAACTAATTAGAGCCGAATTTTTAACTTCACTTCCAAAAACATGAATATAGGGATGGTCTTTGCTAAATAAAGCCATGTAAAAAATAGGAAAAACGGCTGATGTAATGACTAATGGATAAACCGAATTTGCCCAATCATAAAAAGCCCAGGCATTTAATAATTTTTTACTCCCTTTTGGTAAATCTGACATTGTTTTAAATTTTTATGGAACGAAGATATTTATTTTATAATGAAGATAAAAATTAAAAAAATAGGCTATCCTTCATTTCGGATAGCCTATTTTATATTAATCCTGTATTTCCTGAAGAAATACGCAAGTGGTTCTTATTTGGAAATCACTCCCACTTTTGCAGCGATGGCTTTCGCTTCAGGAATTAAGGCTTTCAGATTTGCGATTCTGGTTGCATCAGAAGGGTGCGTGCTTAAGAACTCCGGGGTTGTTGTCCCCCCTGATTTTGCAGACATTCTTTGCCAAAAAAGCACCGCTTCATCCACATTATATCCTGCAATAGCCATTAAGGCAAGTCCGATTTTATCGGCTTCAGTTTCATGGCTTCTGCTAAATGGCAACATCACTCCAACTTGAGACCCCAGTCCATAATATTTTTGCCACATCTCTTGAGATTCGGCACTTTTATTTCCGGTTGCAACTGATACGCCAACTGCTCCCAATTGTTGCAATTGTGACGCACTCATACGTTGGGCTCCGTGATTCGCCAAGGCGTGGGAAACTTCATGCCCCATTACGGTTGCCAAACCAGCATCATCTTTGGTTATGGGTAAAATCCCGGAATACACCACAATTTTCCCTCCTGGCATACACCAGGCATTCACTTCCTTATTATCCACTAATTTATATTCCCATTGATAATCTTTTAAATATTGGGGCTGACCAAGATAGGTAAGATATTTTTCGGCTGCCCTTTTAATTTTAATTCCAACTGATTCTACTCTTATTGCATCGGCAGTACCGGTGATTACTTTGTTTGCCTTCAAGAAAGTCCCGTATTGTTGAAACGAAGAAGGAAATAGTTCACTATTGGAAACAAAATTTAACGAACTCTTTCCTGTGATGGGATTAGTTGCACAAGAAAAAAGGAATCCAACAGAGACTATTGCCGAGGTTAAAATGTATTTTTTCATAATTTTTAAATTTTAAACAAAAATAAACTATTATAAAACAATTCAATCCATATAAGAAAATTAATACTGAATCTTTTTTACGTCCCGATGATATGCAACACAGAAAACTCTTTATCAACGATTAAGGAATGCTCCTTTTCGAAAGCCTCTGTATCAAAAAAGACATCCTCATTGTCAATTTTGATACTGGCCACTTTAAACGGCAAACCGATACAATTTATTTTATACTTTGAATAAGTTGTCTCATACTTCCCTTCTTTATGCAATTGAATACTGATTTCGTTTTCTTTGGCCGTCATCTGAAAGGTTAAAAAACTGTACCTTCCTTTTTTATAATCATAACCATCTTGGGCATCTTCGTAAACAACAGATTTTTCTTTGCCTTCTTTGTAATACAAATCCAATGTCAATTCATCGAATTCTAATTCTCCAACATATTGTTGAACCGGATATTTCGGAATTATAGCACCCGCTTTTATAAATAGCGGAATTTCATCAAATTTGGAATCCACCCACATTTCTTTCCCTCCTTTAATTACTTTTCCTGTCCAGTAATTGTACCATTGCCCATGCGGAACATACATTCTTCGACCTATAGAATTGGGCTCTAAAATGGGACAAACTAAAATTTGATTTCCAAAAATAAATTCATCATTCCGGTAATGCGTTTGAATATCTTCCTGATCATAATATACTAAAGGTTTCAACATCGGAATCCCTTCTTCAATATATTGCCAGAACATCGTATACAAATACGGCAATAATTGATACCGCAGACTCACAAATTTTCGGGTAATATCAATCACTTCTTCGTCAAAAGCCCATGGTTCCTGGTCACCGTGATCACCGGAAGAATGTGTCCGGCAAAAAGGATGAAATACCCCCAATTGAATCCAACGCGCATACAATTCTCCGGAAGGCTGTTCGGCAAAACCACCAATATCAGAACCGGTGAATCCCATACCGGAAATAGACATGCGTTGCACTTGCACATTGGCAATCCATAAATGCTCCCAACTCGCTACATTATCTCCGGTCCAGGAAGACGAATAACGCTGTGCGCCTGAATAGGCCGAACGGGTAATTACAAAAGGCCTTTTAGGATACGAAAACCGTTTTACCCCGTGATAAGTCGCTCTTGCCATTTGGGTACCATAAATATTATGCGCTTTTCTATGGCTACACGGATTTCCGTCATAATTATGCCGAACATCCATAGGGAACGTTTTGTTGGGAACCTCCATAACGGCAGGTTCATTCATATCATTCCAAACCCCTTTAACTCCAATTTCTGAAACCAATTCTTTAAACAAACCAGCCCACCATTCCCTGACTTCAGGATTGGTATAATCCGGAAAATTACATTCTCCTGGCCATACTTTCCCTTTCATATAAGGACCGTCTGCTCTTTTGCAGAAATAATCTTTTTCTAAAGCCTCTTTATAAACCGAATATTCTTTGTCTATTTTTATCCCGGGATCAATGATTACAATGGTTTTAAAACCATCTTTAGCCAATTCGGCCACCATTCGTTTAGGATCAGGAAAATATTCTTTATTCCATGTAAAACAGCGAAAGCCTTCCATGTAATCAATATCCAAATAAATGGCATCACAAGGAATCTTGAGTTCCCTAAATTTGGCCGCAACATCTTTCAGGTTTTTCTCCGGGTAATAACTCCATTTACATTGGTGATAGCCCAATGTCCAAAGCGGTGGTAATTCCGGTTTACCGGTCAAATCGGTATAAGTCGTAACCACATCTTGCATTAGTGGACCATGAATGAAATAGTAATTCATTTCGCCCCCTTCGGCCCAAAAACTCGTTACATTTCTTCTTTCGTGACAAAAATCAAAAAAAGTCCTGAACGTATTATCGAAGAAAATACCGTAGGCTTTTTTATTTTGCAATCCAATATAAAACGGAACCACTTTATACAAGGGCTCTTGCTCTTTCTGGAAAGCATACTGATCTGTTGCAAAATTTTCGAGTCGTTTCCCTTTCAGATTCAATTGGGTTGCTTTATCTCCCAATCCGTAAAAACTTTCGCCTTCCCTGGAAGCTTTACTCATTTTAACGATGTTACCGCCAAACTCATAACTCTCCTCCCAATGAAAACCCAATTCATCTTCAAGCAAAATGACATTATCCAAATCCAAAATAGATAATCTCAAATCTTCTTTTTGGATAATGCATTTAACTTTACTCGTTTTTATTTGGTATTGATCCGGTTCTTCTGAAAGTTCCAGAAAATTATAGCCATGTAACTGGGTGGTATCAATGGCATAGGAGAAATCATTGCTAAAATACCCTTTTGTGGTAAATCGGAAACGTATCAAACTGTCTCTTAAGACAGACACTTTTAAAATGACATTATTATCCGTATAAAAATATACCGAATCGCCTTCGTGCTTGAAGGAAACAATTTCCGAAGGGTATAAATCGCCTTTATATTCTAATTCTGTATTGGTAATCATTTGATATAAATTAAATTAAACCCCTATTTATCTCTTTCAAACATACAAAAAATCTATGTTAACCAAGATAAATAAGGGTTTATATTAACGAAAACGATATATTAAAATACAGTTGAAAAACAGAGCCTGTCAACTCCTCATTTTAGAGCGCAAAAACAAGCGATTCCTAAATTTGAGACGTATTAAACCATTCCATTTTACGATATTCTAAATACCGTTACACTCAATGGAGGCAACAACAATTCCGCAGAATAATCCCTTCCGTCATAAGGAGAGGATTCAATGGCCGGTTTGTTGGCATTGGCCACCCCACTACCCCCGTAAATTGTGGCATCGCTATTAAAAATTTCTGTCAATTTTCCTTTTCGTGGCAGACCAATTCGGTAGTTTTCACGCACCACCTGAGTGAAATTACAAACTACAACCAAATCTTCTTTTGAATTATTTCCTTTTCGGATATACGACATCACGGCATTTTGATGGTCGGAATAATTAATCCATTCAAAACCTTCCGGGCTGAATTGCTTTTCAAACAAGGCAGGCTGCGTTTTATATAGTGCATTTAAGTCTGTAATTAATTTTCGCACACCTTCATGGTAACCGTATTGCAATAAATGCCAGTCCAGACTGCTTTGAAAATTCCACTCGGCACTTTGTCCAAATTCAGCTCCCATAAAAAGTAATTTTGTTCCGGGATGCGTAAACATATAACCATAAAGCAATCGCAAATTGGCGAATTTTTGCCATTCATCACCCGGCATTCTTCCGGCTATCGATTTTTTACCGTACACTACTTCATCATGAGAAATAGGTAGCATAAAATTTTCGGAAAAAGCATAGGTCATTGAAAAAGTCAATTCATTTTGATGGTATTTTCTATAAACCGTTTCTTTTTTGAAATATTCTAATGTATCGTGCATCCATCCCATCATCCATTTCATTCCAAATCCCAGTCCACCGACTGATGTTGGCCTGGAAACCATTGGAAACGAGGTGCTTTCTTCGGCAATGGTTTGAACACCCTCATAGTTCAGGTAAACTGCTTCATTGAATTCTTTCAAAAAGCTGATGGTATCCAAGTTTTCCCTGCCTCCGTAAATATTTGGTTCCCATTCGCCATCTTCTCTGGAATAATCCAAATACAACATCGAAGCCACGGCATCTACACGAAGACCATCTACATGATAATGATGCAACCAAAACAATGCATTACTGATTAGAAACGAACGCACTTCATTCCTTCCGTAATTAAAGACTAAACTTTTCCAGTCGGGATGATACCCTTTTCTGCGATCCGGATGCTCATACAGATGAGAACCGTCAAAATAGCCTAAACCATGCGCATCATCCGGAAAATGGGAAGGCACCCAGTCCAGAATCACGCCAATCCCCGCCTGATGTAATTTATCGACCAAGAACATAAAATCCTGTGGTTTTCCAAAACGGGAGGTCGGTGCAAAATACCCAACCAACTGATACCCCCAGGAAGGATCATACGGATATTCCATCACCGGCATAAACTCGACATGGGTAAATCCGGTTTCTTTAACATAAGCCACCAAATCTTCGGCAAACTCCAGATAGGTCAAAAACCGATTTTCAGTCCCATGACGTTTCCAGGAACCCAAATGAACCTCATAAACCGAATAGGGTTTGTCCAAGCCATTGTGGTCTTTTCGGGTTTCCATCCATTTGGCATCTTTCCATTTGTAATTTAAATCCCAAATGACTGAAGCCGTATGTGGTGGTTTTTCACAATAAAAAGCAAATGGATCGGCTTTTTCGGTGATTACACCCCCGATATTCGATTGTATTTTATACTTGTACGTTGTCCCAATTTCGATATTAGGAATAAATCCTTCCCAAATCCCGGAAGAATCCCAACGCACCTGAAGCGGATGTTCCCCTTGAATCCAGTAATTGAAATCTCCAACTACCGAAACCGAACGCGCTGAAGGCGACCAAACGGCAAAATAAACCCCTTGCACGCCATCAACTTCAACAAGATGAGCCCCAAGCTTTTCGTATAATCTGAAATGTTTTCCGGCTTTGAACAAATCGATATCAAAATCGGTAAAAAGGGAATAGGTTTGTACTTTATTCATTTTGTGGTGTTATTTTTTGTCTTGCGGAAGCAAATCATATTTTTTCTTGATTTTTCCGCCAATTTATATTTTCTCCTAATGTAAGTTAAAAACCCTAATTATCGCATGATTTTTAATAAATGAAACGGTAAATCCGGTGAAAGCTCTACATAATTCCACTCACTGTTCCAAAAATAGCTATTCCCAGTAATTAAATCCACCACATGAATGGGTTGAAACCCTAATTCATGCACCGGAAGTTTTACCATACCCTTCGTTACATTATGGGCATCCAAACTTACGACCATGAGTGTTTCATTTTCTTTTTTGTCATCAAATTTATAATACGCCAACAGTTGGTCATTATTGGTTTCACAAAAAACAACATTATTGGTTTGTTGCAGTGAAGCCTGCTCTTTTCTGATAAAATTTATTTTTGCAATTAGCGTTGTGAGCTTGTTTTCAATATTCCAATCCCATTTATAATATTCGTATTTCTCTGAATTTAAATATTCTTCTTTACCCGGAGCCATTGGCGTACTGACTCTGTATTCGAAAACTGGTCCGTAAATCCCGACACTGGAACTCAGTGTAGCAGCCAAGAAATATTTTTGCAAATGCACTGATTCATTACCATTTTGTAAAGCAAACGGATTGATGTCTGGCGTGTTGGGCCAAAAATTAGGACGGTAAAATTCTTTTTGTTCTGATTGGGTTAATTCTTCTACATATTCGATCAACTCACTTTTAGAATTTCTCCAAGTGAAATAGGTATACGACTGGCTGAACCCTTGTTTGGCCAACTCATTCATTATTTTCGGGCGCGTGAAAGCCTCAGCCAAAAACAATACATCAGGATGTTTTTTCTTTATTTCACCAATCAGCCAACCCCAGAAATAAAAGGGTTTGGTATGCGGATTATCGACCCTGAAAACCCTGATATTACATTCTTCAATCCAAAACAAAGCAACATCTAAAAGTTCCTTCCATAGATT
The DNA here is from genome assembly GCA_036676965.1 of Flavobacterium sp. Taxonomy (GTDB): domain Bacteria; phylum Bacteroidota; class Bacteroidia; order Flavobacteriales; family Flavobacteriaceae; genus Flavobacterium. The sequence goes on from JAKFBW010000071.1 coordinate 21,194, forward strand.
TTTCCAATCCTCGGTTTCAAAATAAATCGGTAAAATATCCTGGTATTTTTTGGGTGGATTTTCGGCATATTGTACCGTTCCGTCCGGTCTCCATTTAAACCATTGTGGAAATTCTTTCACATACGGATGATCCGGAGCCACCTGTAAAGCATAATCCATAGCCACTTCGATGCCTAAATCCTGTGCTTTTTTTACTAATTGTTTGAAATCCTCTATCGTTCCCAGTTCCGGATGGGTTGATTTATGTCCTCCGTATTGGGAACCAATTCCCCACGGTGAACCTACATCACCATGCTCTGCATTGGTAGCATTATTTTTCCCTTTACGATTTACTTCCCCTATAGGATGAATCGGAGGGAAATACAAGGTATCAAACCCCATGGCAGCCACTCGTTGCAACAGCCTTTCACAGTCTTTAAACGTTCCGTGTTTGCCTTCTTCCTGGGAAGCCGAACGAGGAAAAAACTCATACCAGGTACTGAATAAGGCTTTTTTTCGATCTACATATACTTTCAGTTCCGATGATTGATTGGCTAAAAGACGGGTTGGATATTTTATGAAAATTTGCGTCAATTCATGGGACATCGCTTCACGAACCGCATGATCGTATTCGGATTCTGTTGTGAAATAATAGACTAATTTATTCAGATACTCTTTTTCAGAATCATTAGCCCATTGCAGTACCGCTTTTACATATTCAGCACCTTCCAACAATTCTGATTTCACATATTGATTGTCCTGAACTTTACGTTCGGTTCCGTGTTGCCAGTTTAAGGCATAGTCTACCCAACCTTCAACAAAATAGGAATAAAAACCTTGTTTTTGAACTTTAAAATCAGCTTTCCAAACATCATTTTCTACAGGACTCATACGAACTTCCTGCCATTCCTTCTCCGTTTCATGCTTGAATTTTACACTACAGGCAATAACATCATGCCCATCAGAAAACACACTGGCGGTTACATGAATTGGTTGCCCTACGGTTCTTTTTATGGCAAAAGCCCCTCCGTCAAGTTGAGGTGAAACATTTTCGATTATAATTCTGGTTTGATTCTGCATTGTCATTCTATATGAATAAGTTCGATTTTAATTTTATCATGTAATGTATTTCCATATTATTTTATAGTAAAACCATTGGGTAATATGGCTCCTTTTTTAATTACGACAATACCATCTTTTACGGCATACAATTCATTGGACGTATTTTCTAAATGCTTTCCACCATTGATATGGACATCATTTCCTATCCTGCAGTTTTTGTCTATCAATGCATTTTTTATAAAACATCTTTCCCCTATTCCTATCAGGTTTTTATGGTTTTTTAAATCTTCATTTATATCATCAATACTTTGATAATAATCGCTCCCCATTACATAACAATTCTCTATCATGGTTCCTTCCCCTATTCTGGAACGAATACCAATAACCGATTTTTTAATTTCTTTTGCATTCAAAATACAGCCTTCCGAAATCAATGATTTATCGATCATTGTTTTTTGAAATTTTGACGGAGGCAACATCCTTGGTCTGGTATAGATTTTATTGTCATTATCAAATAAATTGAATTTAGGCACATCATCCGTTAATCCGATGTTGGCTTCAAAGAAAGAGTCTATATTTCCAATATCGGTCCAGTAGCCTTCATATTGGTAACTCAATATTTTATTTACTCCAACAGCTTGAGGGATGATTTCCTTTCCAAAATCTTTAGTTTCCGGATTTTTCATCAAATCAACCAATAACTTTTTATTGAAAATATAGATACCCATTGAAGCCAGGTAATTTTTTCCTTGACTTTTCATTTCATCACTCACATCTGATGTCCAATCCGGTAAAAGCGATGCAGCTGGTTTCTCTATAAATGATTTGATACAACTGTTTTCATCCGTTTTTAAAATACCAAATTCAGGTGCGTCTTTGTCGTTTACCGGTAAGGTTGCAATAGTAATATCCGCTTCATTTTTGATATGCTCTTCAATCATATCATTGAAATCCATCTGATACAATTGATCTCCCGAAAGTATTAATGCATAATCAAAATCATGGTTCAAAAAATGAGGCATACACTGTCTAACTGCATCGGCTGTCCCTTGAAACCAGGTTGGGTTATCCGGGGTTTGTTCTGCAGCAAGAATATCGACAAATGCCTGACTGAAAGCGCTAAATGTATAGGTATTTTTTATATGGGCATTTAGGGAAGCCGAATTAAATTGCGTCAATACAAACATCCTGTATATATCTGAATTCATACAATTTGAAATTGGAATATCCACTAATCGATACTTTCCACCAATTGGAACTGCAGGTTTAGACCTTGTTTCTGTCAATGGATATAATCGTGAACCCTGACCGCCCCCTAGAATAACCGCAATTACATTTTTTCTTTTCGCTTTCATACTTTCTTAATTATTAAATTATACATTTCAATATATTCTTTAAATGCAGTCTCCCAGGAATGATCTAAACTCATCCCTAATTTTCTGATTGCATTAAATTTCTCTTTATCGGTATACAATTGCATGGCTCTTTGAATAGAAGTACAAATATCAGATACAGAAGCCTGGTCGTGACAAATTCCATTTCCATTATTATCCCCAATATCAATTACAGTATCTTTTAATCCGCCCGTCCGTCGTACAACCGGAACTGTCCCGTACCGGAAAGCATACATCTGATTCAAACCACAAGGCTCTATTCTGGAAGGCATCAATAAAAAATCCGAACCTGCATAAATCAAGTGGGCCAACTCTTCATTATAGCCAATAAAAACATTGTAACTTCCTTCAAAATCAACTAACAAATTTTTCAATTGATTTTCAATTTGTGTGTCTCCGGAACCTAAAATAAGAATATTTATCTCTTTTTTATTTTTTGTTAACGCTAACGCCGCTGTTGCAGCCAATAAATCGGCTCCTTTTTCGACCAATAATCGCCCTATAAAACTAAACAGCGGTTTTGTAACATCTAAATTAAAGCGTTCACAAAGCGTTTCTTTATTTTTTTGCTTTCCTGAAACATAGTCATCAATAGAATAATTCTTTGCTATCATGATATCTGTTTCAGGATTCCAAACTTCGGTATCAATGCCATTTAAAATCCCTTTCGATTTATAACGAACCATGCTAAAGAGCGACTCCAATCCATTCCCGGAATAATTTATTTCATTCAAATAATTGGGTGACACGGTAGTCACTGCCCAGGAGCATTTTAAACCAACTGCCATAGAATTGATTTGATGGTTCCATTGTAACACATGAACATGGGACAAATCGAAATCCGGCAAATAGTATAATTTATCAAAACCAAATTGCCCTTGGTATAAACTGCTGTGAATGGTAATCAAAGTTGGGATATTCTGTAATTTTTCATACTTAAAAGCATACAACATCATAAAAGGAATTAATCCCGTATGATGGTCATGACAATTGATGATATCCGGAACACTGTCTCTGCTTACCAGCCAATCTAAAAAGGCTATCTGAAAAGACAAAAAACGCTCGATATCATCTTCGTACGCGTATATTTCTTTTCTGTCAAAAAGTTCCGGAATGGCAACCAAATACAATTCAAATCCGAGCTTATTCTGTTTTTCTTTAAGCACCTCAAATGGGAAGTTGAATTTTCCTAATTTAACCTGTGCCGTATGAACCGAATCGAATTCGTTTTCTTTAACATATTGCATATCGTAACGCGGAATTACAACCCGCACAAGATGTCCCGCTTTATGCTGAAATTTTGACAATGCGCCAACAACATCCGCTAAACCTCCCACTTTTGCAACAGGATAACACTCCGCACTAATATGAAATATTTCCATTTAAAAACTTTGCTGATAATCAAAACATTAAATAACAATAAAATACATGTTAAAAATATTCTTTTATTTAATACGGACGATTATCTAAATATTAATTATTTATTGATTGAAAACTCTTTATTGATTTTCTAAATTTAATAAAAAATATATAAAATATGGGATCTTGGAAAGATTTATTGAAAAAATAAAAAAAGGACACAATACTGAACAATACCGTAATTATTGATGGATTAGAGAATGTGAAATAAATATATTCTCACATCACGCACTAATGAGGCTCTTTTTCAAAACTAAAAAACAGGTTACCTTAAAATACCCTGTGACTACATTATGGTTCTTGAAAACAAAGTACAAAAATTCAAATACTAAAAAAGAAATATAACGATAAACAGAATTGAAATCGTTTCTAAAACAAAGGTTTTATGGAAGAAATATATCAAAAGGCGGCTAAAACACAAAGATAAACAACCATCACGTTTTCACCATTAAACAACAGCAATTCGCACATAACACTGCCTAAAAGTCGGGTAAATTAAAAAAAATGAAAGCGGAAAATTACTCCGTGTTAACTGTTCTTTTTATTCATATGTTTAAATTATATTTTTCAGAGGGAACATATGTTATCGCCTTTTTAATCATAGGTGTTTGCTTGCGCAAACTTGTTGTTAATGGCGATTTCATTTCTTTCAACTCATCACGAATTTCTTCGAGAACAGTTAACAAATCATCTCTATGTGTTTCCGCATTATTAATTTTATCACCAAATGATTTGAATATTTTACGAATCAAATACCAAAAAGCGATTATAATTACAATTGCTGACAAGACAAAAGTATTTTCTGAAAGATCTTCCATTTTTATAATTTATAATGATTCATTAACATTTTCTCATATACTTTATCCGGCAGAATTCTCTTCAGTACAATCGAAAATTTTTGCATAAACATACCTACTTTATAATGAATCTTAGGATTTGGGGTCTGAATTATTTTATAAACTGCCTCTGCCATTTCGTTCGGATTGCTCCCACTGTCTACATGCTCATCCATAGTTTTCAGCGTATTCCCATACGCCTTTTCATAAGCAGACCCATTTATAAGTGGCGCGTGGTAGCGTCCTGAGGCAATATTGGTGGCAAAATCCCCCGGGGCCACATTGGTGATTGCAATGCCAAATGATTTGACTTCCATGCGCAGGGCTTCGGTAATTAACTCTAAAGCTCCTTTTGAAGCTGAATATACCGAACGATACGGCAATCCCATATACCCTGCAATCGAGGTAATATTGATAATCAAACCCGATTTTTGCTTGCGCATTTGTGGCAGCACCGCTTTCATCACTTCAATTGGACCAAAGAAATTAATCTCAAAATTATTCTTTATTTCTGCAGCAGGAATTTCCTCCAAAGGTCCTGTAATTCCAACTCCTGCATTATTAATCACAATGTCCAATTTACCTGAAGTAGCAATAATTTTAGCAACGGCTGCCTCAATCGAAGCGGTATCCCGAACATCCAGTGCCACCAGAGGAAAAACGGAATGCAACACGCGTTCCGGATTCCTGCTCGTGCCGTAAACCACAAACCCTTTTTGATGTAAAAATTCGCCAATTGATTTTCCAATTCCGGAAGAACCTCCGGTAATTAAGACTACTTTATTCATTGTATCAAGGTTAAAGTGTAAGGATTAAAAATTAAGATATACGGTTGCAACATTACAACAATCGAAATCCGTTTTTTCTTTTCGAATGGTCCAAAAATAAAAAAATCCTCCCGAAGGAAGACTACATTTGTATTATTTCTAAAAAAGAATCAGATTCGCCGCGGCGAACAGATAAAAAAAATGGCAAGCGACCTACATCGCACCGCTCAACCACGTACCCTTGCTATGTTCCCATCCTGGGGGATTCTGCAGGAGCTGGTCGTGTAGGACTTGCCGCTGCAAATATACAATCTTTTTGTATTTTTGCAAGCGCTTGGCGCTCTTAAAATAACATTGTATATTGGCTTATTCAAAATTAAACCCATGAAAAAACATAACTTACTATCTATCATTTTATTAGGAATCTCTCTTACAAATTGTGGCAATACAAAAAAAGGGGAAAATACATTATTTAATTTCAATTCTTCCCAATTAAAAGAAACATACTTCCCCCAAGATGCGCTCCATTTAGAAATAATGAACCCTAATACTAAAACGATTGACAGCATTATTTACTATGTGAACGACATCAAAATCGGAACTTCAAAAGGACAGGAAAAATTATCCTTTGATTTAAAAAATAAAAAATTAGGCTATCAAAACTTAAAAGCGTTGGTTTATTTTGGAGGCGAAAACTCCGAAGCTACAGCAAGAGTAGAATTAGTTTCGAATGTACAACCTAAATTATTAAATTATACGATTGTAAATACTTATCCACACGACATAGAAGCATACACCCAAGGATTGGAATTCTACCGCGACACGCTTTATGAAGGAACAGGACAATATGGTACTTCTTATTTAAAAAAATACGATTATAAAACAGGGAAAGTCTATAAAATAGTAGAATTAAAGGATCAATATTTCGGAGAAGGAATTACAATTCTAAACAACAAGGTGTACCAACTGACCTGGCAAAATAATGAAGGCTATATTTATAACGCAGATACTTTTAAAAAGGAAAAAACATTCACCTATTTTAAACAAATTGAAGGCTGGGGATTAACCAATGACGGAAAAAATTTATATCAATCAGACGGAACAGAGAAGATTTGGAAAATAAACCCTGAAACATTAAAAGAAGTCGACTACATCAATGTGTATTCTTATCGAAATAAAATAAAATCAGTAAATGAATTAGAATGGATTGACGGAAAAATATATGGAAATATCTATCAAAAAGATGCTATTGCCATTATCAATCCCGCAACTGGTGCCGTTGAAGGAATAATCAACTTGGTTAAATTAAAGAAAAAAATCACTCAATTACCCGATACAGACGTTTTAAACGGAATCGCCTACAACCCAAAAACGAAAACCATTTTTGTAACGGGGAAAAATTGGGATAAAATGTTTGAAATTAGCGTTTCTGAATAAATCAATATTTCAACTATACCTATAAAAAAAGAGGAACCAAATTGGTTTCTCTTTTTTGTGGTATTTATTTTACACTATTTCAAAGTAAAACTAGTTTTAGAAACTAACTCATTTTTATCAAATACATTTACAAAATAAGTTCCTTTGGCGAATTCTTTTCCTGCTAAATCTTCTGAAACATTAACGGTTTTGTTCTCATATTTTACATTGGTCGTAAAACTATACGTCAAGGCTTGATCTCCGAAAGTTTCCGTTTGCTTATCACCTAAAACATTGTTTTTACTGTCGATAACCTGTACATAATAGGTTTTGTCCCCTGATTTTGCAATCTGATTTTCAGCAATGGTAAAGCTGATTTTTAACCTATCTGCTTTACTCGCTTTATCAGTTACAATTTCTTTTCCTGAACTTCTAACTTTATAGGCTGATGCTTTCATATTTAAAACAGTCAATTTAGCCCCTCTTTCCACTGTTTTAGATAATTCTTCGTTTTGCCCTGCCAATGCCTCGTTGTATTTTTTGGATTCACCCAAAACAACAATGGTACTGTCACGCTGCACGGTTAAGGTTGTGTTTTCCTTTTTTAAACCTTCATTTTCAGCCATTAAAACTTTCATGTTGTTTTGCAATGCCGAAAGCTGGGATTTATACTTAGAAACATCTCCCTTTGAATTTTTTATGTCATTCATTAAGTTTACCACTTTGTCTCTTTCTTGAATTAACTCTTCAGACATTGAAGTATTCTCTCCTATAGCCGCATCATAGGTTGCTTTTAATTCCTGTAATTCTTTCATTACTGAATCTTTTTCAGACACGGTAGATTTTAACTCAGTCTGTACGGTTTCTACATCCGAAGACATTTTAAAGATATAAACTAAACTTCCTACTAAAAGGATTGCTAAAACGGCTATTACAGCCTTTAGACTTGAATTTTTCTGTTGGTTTTCCATTTTTTAACTGTTTTTTTTCAATTTTAATAGTAAATATATTCAAATTTAATAATATATATTGAAGTATTAACGTAAGTTAACACAATTATATTATTTTTGGAAAAATTTTTTTTTCCATGGAAAAGCTTCTTCCTTTTACAATCACTGATCTTGCCAAGATTACGAACCACAGAAGTGGTGAAATAAAATTTGGAGAAAAAATGATAACAGTGCCCAAAGGAACAGATCCTATTTCGTTTTTAAAAACCAGTACCGCCAAATATGTGCTGTTGGGAATTCCGGAAGACATCGGTATCAGGGCCAATTATGGCAGGCCGGGAGCGGCTTCCGCTTGGGATAACGCCATAAAAGGTATCGCCAATATTCAACACAACCGTTTTTGCAAAGGCAGCCAAATCATGGTGCTGGGACAAATCAATGTTTTGGAAGAAATGAAAGAAGTGGAATCCCTTAATTTCAACAACATTACAGACCGGACAAAATTAAGTCAACTGGTAGCCAAAATTGATAAAGACGTTTGCCATATCATTTTTAATATTATAAAAGCAGGGAAAATTCCGATAATCATAGGCGGAGGGCACAATAATTCCTATGGAAATATAAAAGGTACCGCTCTTGCAAAGGGAAAACCCATTAATGCCGTAAATTTCGACAGCCAATCTGATTTTAGAATTTTAGAAGGACGCCACAGCGGCAACGGATTTTCCTATGCCTATGAAGAAGGATTTCTAAAGAAATATTTCATTTTTGGGCTTCATGAAAATTATACTTCCAAAAATGTATTGGACATTATTAAAAAAACGGAAGAACGCGTTCGTTTTAACACCTACGACAGTTTAAACATCCGTAAAGAAAAAAGTTTTGACCTGGAAATGGTTGAAGCGTTAAATTTTGTAAAAACCGATTTTTACGGTATTGAAGTCGATTTGGATGCTATTCCTAACGTTGCCAGCAGTTCGATGACCTTAAGTGGTTTTTCGGTTGAAGAACTTCGAAAATTCATTTCGTTTTTCGGCAGAAACAAAAATGCTTCCTATTTACATATCTGTGAAGGAGCGCCCGACCTAGGAGATGAGAAAAACAAGCACATCATTGGAAAACTCATCGGTTATCTGGTTACCGATTTCATCAAATCAAATAACAGTATTCTATAAGCAGACGGTTTTTAAGATGATTCCAATTCCTAAATATCACATCCTAAAATCAGAATAAATAGGCATCCAAAATAATAACACTATCTTTGCCAAACTATCGCTGTACTTAATACAAGATATTTAATACCAAAATATGTTATTCGAAGACTTATCACTTTCAAAAAGTATACAAAAAGCCGTATATGAAGAAGGCTATACTACCCCTACTCCTATACAAGAACAAGCCATTCCTATCGTTTTGGCAGGACGGGATTTAATTGGTTGTGCCCAAACGGGAACCGGAAAAACGGCTGCATTTGCCATCCCCATTATACATCAATTACACCGTATTGTTGGATCTTCTAAAAAAGCCAAACAAATACGCGCCTTAATTGTTACCCCAACCAGAGAACTTGCGGTACAAATAGGTCAAAGTTTAGACACCTACGGCAAATACACTAATTTGACCCAGTTGACTATCTTTGGCGGTGTTTCCCAAAATCCACAAGTGGATACCTTAAAAAAAGGGGTTGATATACTAGTTGCTACGCCCGGCCGATTACTTGATTTGCACAAACAGGGATTTATCGATTTGAATCATCTGCATACTTTAGTGCTCGATGAAGCCGACCAGATGTTGGATATGGGATTTGTAAATGATGTAAAAAAAATAGTGAAACTGACTCCAAAAAACAGACAGACCCTATTTTTCTCCGCTACCATGCCAATCGCTATTCGGGAATTGGCCGAAATGTTCCTAACCGATCCTGCCACCGTAACCGTATCACCGGTATCATCTACCGCTGAAAAGGTAGAACAACGTCTATATTTCGTTGAAAAAGGCGAAAAAAGAAACTTGTTATATCATTTAATCCAAAATGAAAACTTAACTGATGTCTTGGTTTTTTCCAGAACCAAACACGGAGCGGATAATGTCGTGAAAGCGTTGCGTAAAAAGAATATTGCCGCAGAAGCCATTCACGGAGACAAATCCCAGAATGCCAGACAACGGGTTCTGGATGCTTTTAAAAACAAAGAAGTGGGCGTATTGGTCGCTACCGATATTGCCGCCAGAGGAATCGATATTGATCAATTGCCTTATGTCATCAATTTTGACTTACCCAATATCCCGGAAACCTATGTCCACCGCATTGGCCGAACGGGTCGTGCCGGAAATGGTGGAATTGCGATTTCATTTTGCGGTAAAGACGAACATCCTTACTGGAAAGACATTCAGAAATTGATTAAGGTAGACGTGAAAACTATCAGTGACCACCCGTATCCTTGGCATGCCGGAAGTCCGGAAACAGCTCCAGGTGGATCAACGAAACCTAAAAATTCCAACCGAAGTGGCGGGGCACATAAATCACGAAAATCTGAAGCTTCAAAGCAAAATAAAAAACGTTGGTATTAATCTCTGATTACTTATTTTACGAATGTTAAAATGCATCTTTTATTTGTTAATTAAAAGATGCGTTTTTTATTACATAACTTCCTAACAAACAGTTAATTAATTGTTATTTTGATTGACATAAGGTACATATATACTTAAATTTACAATAAAAATACAATAATCTTTTAAACGAAAATAATTATGGAATCATTAGTAAAAAGAAGCGGATTTTCTCCGTTAGCAAGTACAATTTTTGATGACTTTTTATCAAAAGATTTGATGGATTGGACAGACAAAAATTTTTCTGCTATGGGAAGTAGTTTACCATCTGTTAACTTAAAAGAAACAGATAAAAAAATTGAAGTTGAATTAGCTGCCCCTGGCTTGAAAAAAGAAGATTTCAAAGTTGAAATCGACAATCACATGCTAACCATTTCTTCAGAAAAAGAAGAAGAAAAAGAAGAAAAGAGAAAAAAAGATAATTATTACAGAAAAGAATTTAATTATCAATCTTTCTGCAGATCCTTTAGTCTTCCTGATTATGCTGATGAAAATAGTGTAAAAGCAAATTATAAAGATGGTATTTTGCATGTTGATATTGCAAAAAAAGAAAACCCTCAAAAAAGTTCCGCAAAAACTATCGCTATCAATTAGATTTATCCTAATGAAAATAAAAAGGAATGAGAACTTAACAATGTACTCATTCCTTTTTATTTTTTAATTGAAAAATGAATCCAATTAGAATTTTGGATATATAAATGAACTATCCGAAATAATCCAAAAGACCCCTGCATATCTTTATAACTAATTTTCTGATTGTAATGGCGGATTCAATTTTCCTACTGATTTTGCCACAATCGTCGCCACAGCAGCATCACTTGTAACATTTACAACCGTTCTGCACATATCTAAGGGTCTGTCAATGGCGAAAATAAGTGCTAATCCTGCTTCAGGTATTCCCGCCTGCCCTAAAACAATAACAAGCATTACCATTCCTGCGCTTGGTACAGCTGCCGAACCTATTGAGGCCAAAGTAGCGGTTACAATAATCATCAATTGGGTAGCGAAATCTAATGGTTCCGGAAGCATGGCCTGAGCAATGAAAATAGCTGCTACCGCTTGATACAAACTAGTTCCATCCATATTGACAGTAGCTCCTAAGGGCAACACAAAACTGGAAACTTCTTCATCGACACCTAGTTTTTCAATAACACATTCCATCGTTACCGGTAAAGTTGCCGCACTGGAACTGGTAGAAAAAGCGAGCAATTGGGCCGGGGCTATCGCTTTATAAAACTGAATCGGATTGAATTTTGCAAAAACCATTAATAAAACAGGGTACATAACAATTATCATGAACAGTAAACCTAAAAGCACCGTCAAGCCATAAATTCCAAGAGCGCCTAATGTTGAAAAATCAGGGATTTCGACCATAAGAGCTGCCATTAATGCAAAAACACCATAAGGAGAACAAAGCATGATAATGTCAATTATCTTTAGAATAACTTCATTCATCCCTTTGAAAAAATCGACTACTGGTTTGGCTTTTTCTTGATCAATTAAAATTAAACCAATCCCCACAAGAATCGCAAAAAGAATTACTTGCAGCATACTCGAATTATCACCAAGTGCTTTAAAAATATTTTCCGGAACAATATCGACCAAGGGCTGAAGAGGACCATCCGATTTGGCTTTTTCGGCCAATTGTATTTTTTGAGAAGCATCTCCTGCAAAATTTTCAAGTAAACTGCTTCGCGATGCCTCATTTATATAATTACCCGGCTTTATGATATTCGCTAAAATCAGCCCCATACTTACCGCGGTAACTGTAGTAAACAAATACAAAATAACTGTCCTGCCCCCCAACTTTGACAGCTTAGAAATATCTTTTAAATCCGATAATCCTACAATTAGAGAAACTAAAATTAAGGGAACCGCAATCATTTTGAGTAAGTTGATAAAAAGGGTTCCAAAAGGTTTTATCCAATCTACCACTATTCCCTTTTGTTCCAAATCCTTCATCAATAACCCAAAAAATAATCCGATTATCATTCCAATCAGGATTTTCCAATGCAATGCTATTTTTTTCATAATACGAGTTATTTTAGTAAACAAAAAACTCCTCAAAAATAGAGGAGTTCATAAACTTATTTAATTGACGGAAGTATATTAGCCATAAAAACCATCATTAGTATGTTTTATTGATCAAATAAAAATCAGCGAGAACGATCGCAGCCATTGCTTCTACAATAGGCACTGCACGTGGAACCACGCAAGGGTCGTGACGACCTTTACCGGTCATTTCGGTAATATTTCCTTTATTGTCTAAAGAATCTTGTTTTTGCATGATGGTTGCCACAGGTTTAAAAGCCACGCGGAAATAAATATCCATTCCGTTGCTTATTCCTCCTTGAATTCCACCTGAAAGATTGGTTTTGGTAGTTCCGTCCGGATTGTATAAATCGTTGTGTTCGCTTCCTTTCATTTTTGAACCACAAAAACCGCTTCCGAATTCAAATCCTTTTACCGCATTGATAGAAAGCATGGCTTTTCCTAATTCGGCGTGCAATTTATCAAAAACAGGCTCTCCTAAGCCAATAGGCACATTTTGAACCACACAAGTTACAGTACCGCCAACGGTATCACCTTCTTTACGAATTTGCTTGATGTAATCTTCCATTGTCGCAGCCATCGCTTCGTCTGGACAACGAACCGGATTGCTTTCTATTTTAGAAAAATCCAATTCCTGATACGGTTTTTCTAAAGAAAGAGGTCCAACCGAAGATACGTAAGCATTAATTTTAATTTCAGGCAACATTTGTTTCGCGATAGCACCTGCCACCACTCTGCTGGCGGTTTCACGGGCAGAACTTCGTCCTCCTCCTCTATAATCACGGAAACCGTATTTTTGATCATAAACGTAATCGGCATGACTCGGTCTGTAATTGTCTTTTATATGGGAATAATCGTCTGATTTTTGATTGGTATTCGGAATGATAAAACCTATTGGTGTCCCGGTAGTTTTCCCTTCAAAAATCCCGGATAAAAATTGAACATCATCCGGTTCTTTACGTTGGGTAACGATAGCCGATTGGCCTGGTTTTCTTCTTGACATTTCCCGTTGAATTGCCTCTAAATCTAGTGTTATCCCTGAAGGACATCCATCTATAATTCCACCTAAAGCTTCTCCGTGTGATTCGCCAAAAGTGGTGATTCTAAATAGTGTTCCGTAGCTATTTCCTGCCATTATAATTCGTTTTGGGCAAAAGTACTATTTTAGTTTTAAAATCTGAAGTTTAAGTTTCAAAAAACAGTATGAAATTCTTGACTTTCAATTAATATTGCACTCCGTTTCTTAACCTTAATTTTCATTTTATTTAATGACAAATACATTAATTTGCTGAAATTCAAATTAAAAAAACATTGAAAAGAAGAAAAGTTGAGTTGGTTGTCATTTCAGACGTACATCTTGGAACCTATGGCAGCCATGCGAAAGAACTCAATAAGTACCTGTCATCGATACATCCGAAAACATTAATCCTAAACGGAGATATTATCGATATTTGGCAATTTAGAAAATCCTATTTTCCTAAAACACATTTAAAAGTCATCCAAAAGATAATAAACCTGGCTTCCAAAGGAACGAAAGTCTATTATATTACGGGGAATCACGACGAAATGCTGAGAAAATTCAGTGAAATGAGTATGGGTAATTTTACGCTTTGTGATAAACTGGTACTGGAATTAGATGATAAAAAAGCCTGGATTTTCCATGGGGATGTTTTTGATGCTTCGGTCAATCATGCCAAATGGATTGCCAAATTAGGCGGTTTGGGGTATGATTATCTCATTCTGATGAATCGGTTCATCAATTGGTGTTTGGTAAAAATGAAAAAAGAACCTTATTCCTTTTCAAAAAGAATAAAAGCCGGCGTCAAAAAAGCGGTGAAACATATTTCTGATTTTGAAGAAACCGCCACCGAATTGGCTATCGAAAAAAAATACGATTATGTCATCTGTGGCCATATCCATGAGCCCAAAAAAATAAAAAAGACAACTAAAAGCGGTACAACATTATACTTGAATTCAGGGGATTGGGTCGAAAATTTAACCGCATTGGAATACCACAAAAAACGTTGGAAATTATACCATTATCAAGACAACATTCTTCCTGAAGATGATGAAAACAATATTGATACCGAGAATATTTTGACGAATCAACTGATTGAATCGGTAATTTTATCAAAAAAAATCTTCTAAAAAAATACCCGTGTAAATATTTTATTATCAATTATTTAAAATAAATCATTAATTTTAAAACCGTAAATTTTACAAAATCCTACAATTATTATACAAGCTTTACGTTTATTTTCGTTATATCTTTGCAATAACAAATATTTACTTATTTATGAAAAAAATCATTTTATCGGCTTTTATGCTAATTGGATTAGCATTTAGCGCACAGGCACAGGACATTTCGGACAATGCTTTAGGATTACGTTTAGGAGATAATGATGGTTTTGGAGGAGAGATTTCCTACCAAAGAGCATTATCCAGCAACAACAGACTGGAATTAGATTTAGGCTGGAGAAACAGTAATTCTGTTGATGCATTCAAATTAACAGGGGTTTATCAATGGGTTTGGAACATTGATGGAGGCTTTAACTGGTATGCTGGTATAGGTGGAGGTGTTGGAAATTGGACTGTAAAAAACGATGATTATGACAAAACTTTTGCCTTTGTAGCTGGTAATCTAGGTATAGAATACAACTTTGATGAAGTACCTATCCAACTTTCTCTGGACATCAGACCTGAATTGTATTTTGCTGATAATTATTATGGTGACAATTTTGGACCAGACCTTGCTTTAGGCATCAGATACAAATTCTAAATTTTATAAATAAATGCCGCTGGAAATAGCGGCATTTTTATTTTACAACAATCTGTTTTTTAGAATTGATTTTCACCACACAATAGGGATAGGTTATTCCCTGGGTGACCATAGCATCTGGCCCCGGATTAATTTCTTTTACTGCAATCACAATATTTTCAGGGGTTTCAATAATACTTTCCACTCCAATAGAATACCCTCCGGTAGGTTTTTCTCCCATGTTCAAAATGATAAAATTGGATTCTTTAACATCATTGATGTTGATTTTATTCTTCAATCTGGGATCATTTTGCAACATTTTAATTTCATTGGGCTCTGTCAGGATTTCAAAAAAATGAATATTGCCTCCGCCATCAGTCTGTTGCGTCAAAACTTCATACAAGACTTTCTTATCGCTGATTGCCGATTTATTTCCTCCACAAGACGCAATAAAAAGCAAAAGACAAACAAGAAGTACCTTTTTCATATATGTAAAATTTATTTAATAGCGGTCATATATGGTATGCTTCGCCAGTTCGCAAGCTCGTGTCGCCTTTTTATTTATTGGTGTTTGCTTACGCAAACTTATTGCTAGTGGCGATTTCATATATTTTTTTTTAGTACATGATTAAAAACCTACTTTTTGATTGGAATACATTTGCCTATGAATATTTCTTGATTGCTTTTTTATACAAATCGATGTACATGGGTAAGATATTTTTAATATCAAATTTTTTAGCCACCGTCAAGGCATTCTCTTTAAATTCCGAAAGCACTTTAGCATCACTTAAAATTTGAATAGCATTCCGGGCCATTTCATCAATATTGCCCACATCGCTCAAATAGCCGGAAACCCCGTTAAAATTAACTTCAGGCAATCCTCCTGAATTACTTGAAATTACAGGAACTCCCCAGGCCATCGCCTCTAAAGCCGCCAATCCAAAACTTTCGGTTTCTGAAGGCAACAGGAATAAATCGGTATAACTTAATATTTTATCAATTTCATTACTGTTCCCAAAAAAGATTACTTTATCTAAAATCCCCAATTCCTGACACAGGTATTCCGCTTTTTCTTTTTCCGGCCCATCTCCTACCATCATCAGTTTAGCTGGAATTTCCTGCTGAATCTTATAAAAAATCTTGATTACATCCGGAATGCGTTTTACCTTTCTAAAATTACTGATATGGGTAATAATTCGTTCACCCTCTTTCGCCATTACAGAACGATGACATTGAATATTGTCCTCTTTAATATTTTTATCCAATTCAATAAAATTAGGAATGACGTGAATATCCCTTTTTATATTGAAAAGTTTATAGGTATCCTCTTTTAAACTTTGGGAAACCGAAGTTACCACATCGGATTTATTAATGCTAAAACTTACAGCCGGTTTATAGAAAGGATGATTTCCTACCAAAGTAATATCGGTTCCGTGAAGTGTAGTTACCATCGGAATTTGAATCCCTTCGCTCTTCAGCATTTGCTTGGCCATATAACCGGCATAGGCATGCGGAATGGCATAATGCACATGCATTATTTCTATTTTATACAATTTTACCATATCAACCAATTTGCTGGACAATGCCAACTCATAGGGCTGATAATGAAATAGAGGATATTCGGGTACATTTACCTCATGATAGTGAACATTGGCTGTTAATAAGGCCAAACGAACCGGTTGACTGTAGGTTATAAAATGAACCTCATGACCCAATCGAGCCAATTCAAGCCCCAATTCGGTTGCTACAACACCACTACCGCCAAAAGTAGGATAACAAACTATTGCTATTTTCATGTATTTATCTAACTAATTTTAAATGAAAAAGAAATGTATATTTTAAAAACTTCCTGTTAAAAACTGGAAGGTTTTGAAACAAAAAAAGACATCCGGAAAATCAAATGCCTTTGTTTATTGTGAATTTATTTTGACTAAAAAAAGCGGCTGTGCCAGCTATCTAATGCCGGTACTTCCCATGATTCATTAAATTCTTCAATAGAATTGACCAGATTATTAAAAACAATGGTATTTTCGGTAACCGCTTTGTCTTTAACCATCTTTTTAAAATCAATCAATGATTTATGGGCAATATGCTCCCCTAACTTGAAAGTCACATTCATTTTATCCAATAAATCTACATCGTATTTCTTTTCCAGACTTTGAATGAATTCTACCGAGGAATCAATCGAACAACCTGTAGCAGCTTGCACTTCCTGATTTACGGCAATGATAATAAAACGATTGTATTTTAACAAAAAAGACGATTCTAAGCTGGTACCATGGGCTGCCCAATCCGCTAAAAAAGATTCTAATGCTGTTGCTACTTCGGCAAATTCAGCATCCGAAAATTTTCTATTCGATTGATAAATCCAAATTCTGGAGTCTTCCGGTAAATTTTCAAAAGGAACGTACATTTTAATTTTAGATTTTAGATTATTGATTTTACCCTTCAACAAGCTCAGGGTGACATTTTATTTTTTAATTTGTAATTGGTTTACAAATCGTCGGCATTGGCAATCAGTTCAGCGATATCCATCACTTTTACATCAGCTTCTTTTTCTTTATTTTTAATTCCGTCAGTCATCATCGTATTACAGAACGGACAGCCGGTGGCAATAATTTCAGGTTGTACATCCAGGGCATCTTCTGTTCTCAATATGTTGACTTCCTTGTTTCCAGGTTCAGCATCTTTAAACATTTGGGCTCCACCGGCGCCACAACACAATCCATTTACTTTAGAACGTTTCATTTCGACTAATTCGGCATCTAATTTTTGAATTAAACCCCTTGGTGCTTCATATACATTATTTGCTCTTCCTAAATAGCAAGGGTCATGAAATGTAATTCGCTTCCCTTTGAATTGTCCTCCTTCAATAGTCAACCGGCCTTCATCGAGTAATGATTTTAAGAAGGCCGTATGATGAATGACTTCATAATGACCTCCTAACTCAGGGTATTCATTTTTCAGCGTATTAAAACAATGCGGACAGGCGGTAACAATTTTCTTGGCTTCATACGCATTCAAAACCTCGATGTTCATCATGGCCTGCATTTGAAACAAAAACTCATTTCCGGCTCTTTTGGCAGGATCTCCGGTACAACTTTCTTCTGTACCAAGAACTGCAAAAGAGACATTGGCACGATTTAAAATTCGTACAAATGCCTTGGTGATTTTTTTGGCTCTATCATCAAAACTTCCCGCACAACCAACCCAAAACAAAACTTCTGGTTGTTTTCCTTGAGCCAGCATTTCGGCCATTGTGGGCACTATTAAATTTTCTGACATTGTATTGATGTTTTCCCCACCCCAGCCCTCCCCGAAGGGGAGGGAGCCGAGATTGGAATATGTTAATGAATTTTAATTTATATTATTAAAAAATAAGTATTCTAAACCTCAAATTTCCAGTTTCAACTCCCTCCCCTTCGGGGAGGGTTGGGGTGGGGATTATTCATTTTTCCAATTCAATCTATCCTGTTGGTTATATGGCCAAGGTGCTCCATTATTTTCAATATTGGTCATCATCGCATTCAAAGAAACCGGTGCTGCGCTTTGTTCCATCACTAAATAACGACGCATATCCATGATGATAGAAAGGGGACTGATATTTACCGGACATTCTTCGACACATGCATTGCAGGAAGTACAGGCCCACAACTCTTCCGGAGTAATGTAATCATTCAACAATGATTTATTATCCGGTACAAAAACACCTTTATTGGCATCAATATTTCTTCCAACTTCCTCCAGCCTGTCCCTGGTATCCATCATAATCTTACGGGGAGATAATTTTTTACCCGTTAGATTCGCCGGACAAGAGGAAGTACATCTTCCACATTCGGTACACGTATACGCATTTAATAACTGCACCCAATTCAAATCCTGTACATCACTGGCCCCGAATTTACCCGGAACTTCATTTTCATTTGCAGGAGCGGCTGCAAAAGGATCGGCATTAGGATCCATCATTAATTTTACTTCTTTGGTTACCGCTTCCAAATTATCAAATTGCCCCAATGGATTTAAGTCGGCAAAATACGTATTGGGAAAAGCCAATAAAATATGAAGGTGTTTTGAAAAATATAAATAGTTCATAAAAATCAAAATCCCAACGATATGCAACCACCAAAAAACTTCGGTCAAAACCATCACGGTTTCATTTGGCATTCCGTTAAACATCGGCTCTATAAATTGACTGATCGGGAAAGCCCCCGCTTTAACAAAATGAGAGAAACCTCCCGGAACATTTTGCAAATGTAAATCCGTGGCATTCATCATCAAAAACAAAACCATCAGGATGGTTTCAAAATAAAGGATGTAATTGGCGTCTTTTTTTGGAAAACCGGTCAAATCTTTATTTAAAAAACGATTCAACTTTAACACATTTCTTCTCAACCAAAAAACAGTAACGGCCACTATTACTAATATAGCCAATATTTCAAAAGAACCGATCAAGAAATCATAAACACCTCCTAAGAAAGAGAATATTCTATGCGTACCGAACAAACCATCGATGATGATTTCCAGCAATTCAATATTAATGATAATAAAGCCTAAGTAAACAATGATATGAAGTATCCCGGCAACAGGTCTTTTTACCATTTTAGACTGTCCCAATGCTATCATGGCCATACTTTTCCATCTGGCCTTTGGGTTGTCCTTTCTGTCCACAGCAATCCCCAAATCTATGTTTCTGATGATTTTTTTAATATTTCTAAAAAAATAACCAAAACCAACAATCAATACTATGGCAAAAAATATATTGTCTAAATAGCTCATAAATTAGCTTTATTTTATCTATTTCGAAATTGTATCAGCAGGAGATTTATAAGGTTTATTCTTCTTCCCAAATAAAGAAACATTTACATACCGTGTAGGATAAAGTCGGAGATCTTGCAATAACAGTTCTAATTCTTTTGATGTTTTAGCCATATTGGTATATAAGGCGTCGTCTTTCAATAATTTCCCCATAGAGCCATTTCCTGCTTCTAAACCTTTCATAACCGTATGCACTTTTGCAAGGGTTTCATTCAAATTCTTAACTGTTTTTCCTAAATCGGCTTTGTTTAATGAATCGGATATTTTAGAAAAATCACTTGATATTTTATTAAAATTAGAAACAGTACCTGATATTTGACTTTTATTATCTTCTAATAGAAGATTCATATTAGATGAAGCTTTATGAAATTGCTCCATCGTTTCATTCAACTCCGCCAAGGTCTTTTTCAAATCCTCTTGCGCTTTTTTGTCAAGAATATTATTGATTCCTGTGATTAGCGTATCGGCGTTGCCCATTATTTTTTCTATTTTTTCCTGAAGCGGCACTAATTTATTCCCCAAAGACTCCGTTAGTCCCATTTTTACACCACTTTTAAACATTTGCCCATTGGTAGCAGGGGTTTTATCGCTAAAATCAGGTAAAATGGCAATTTGTTTTCCTGCTATGAATCCAGGCTCATAAATAGAGGCCACACTTGATTTAGAAATCGGAAAATCAGAATTGATTTGTAGTTCTACCAATAACTTTCCAGTGTTTTCATTAATAGTGATATTCTCAATTTTGCCTATCACCAATCCGTTTAATGTTACGGGAGCTGATTTAGAAAGACCTTCAACACTGTCATATTCTACATAAAATGTTCTATAATTACTAAACAGATCTTTTCCTTTTAAGAAACTATAGCCCCAAATGAATAATAATATCGATGCAATTACCAGAATTGCTGTTTTAATTTCCCTTGTTAATTTCAAAATTTAAGTATTTAGTGCAAATTTAATATAAAATATTCGAACTTGGCGTTATTTAATGGCATCTTGGATACTGATTTTTTTCCCGTCTTTAAATGCAATCAAAAATGCAGAACCATATCCTTTGGCTTTGGCTTCCTCTAAAAGATTTTTAGATTCATTATAATCATGAGTTTCACCATACATATATTTGTAAACCTTATTATCATAGTCTACCGACACATTTTTCAGCCCTTTAAAATTTTTAGGCTTTAATTCTAATTTTTTCGCACTGGCTGAAATTTGAACTTTAAAAAGAATATTGGAGTTTTCTTTGTTCACTGTCGAATTTTTAGCCAAAACAGGGGCAATTATTTTCTTTTGCACAGACGTTAAAGTATCGCCTGCAGGTTTTTCATTATTTTTTTGGACAGGTCTCGGCTCATACGATTCCTCATATCCATCGCCAAAATATTCATTTTTATAACGAACAATAGCTGTTGCTATCGCTCCGGCAATTTCATTTTGTCCCTCTTCAGAATCCAATAAATTCCCTTCAGTATAATTTGAAATGAAGCCCATCTCTATTAAAACTCTTGGCATGTAGGCTTTGTGCAGTACCATAAACGGAGCCTGTTTCACTCCCCCTCCTCTAATTTTCTTACCCAGCTTTTCAAATTCATTTTCTACTTTACTGGCCAAAGAAATACTGTTTTCTAAATATTCTTCCTGCATCAACGTCATTCCGATCATGGTTTCCGGTGAATTCGGATCAAATCCTTCGTATTTTGTCTTATAATCTTTCTCTAATGTAATTACGGAGTTTTCCTTTTTGGCCGCTTCCAAATTTGATGCAATCTTATTCATTCCCATCACATAGGTTTCTGTACCATCAGCTGCAGTGTTTTTATTGGCATTACAGTGAATAGACACAAAAATATTAGCATTGGATCGGTTGGCAATATTCGCTCTCTCCACTAAATCAATAAAAACATCGGTTTTCCTGGTATAGATAACATGAATATTCGGATGGGCTTCCAGCAACTTTCCTACTTTGAGGACAACAGCCAAGGCGATGTTTTTTTCTACGTGTCCGTTGTAAACCGCACCAAAATCATGATCCCCATGCCCGGCATCCAGAGTTACTTTAAAAACATTAGATTGACTGTAAATAGAACTGCATACTAACATTATAACAAATGGCAGTATTATAGAAGTCTTTTTTAATTTGTTCATTAATTTCAAATTTTATTTGTTATGCTTAACAACATCATCAGCATTACCACTTTTACCCTCTTTAAATTCAACTATAAATGCTTGTGAATAGCCTATATTTCGGGCATCAAGTTGCATTTTTTTCGCTTCATCAAATTTTGATGTTTCACCATACATGTATTTGTAAATATTATTAACAAATACCGCTGATATATTTTTCAGTCCTTTAAAATTATTTGATTTTAAGCCTATTTTCTTGGAACTGGCCAAAAGTTGCACCTTGTATATCGTATCGTCAGATGCGTTTGCAGACTTTGATTTTTCGCTCCTGCTTTTTAACGAAGCTGTTTCTTTGGGTTCCGATTTTGTTGCAGTATCAAATCCATCACCAAAATATTTGTTTTTATATCTCAAAATAGCATTGGCTATTTGCTTTGCCATTTTATTTTGTCCTTCGTCAGAATTTAAAAACTCTCCTTCTTCCTTATTGGATAAAAAGCCCAATTCAATTAAGACACTGGGCATAGATGCCGCATCGAGCACCCACAAGGGCTGTTGTTTTATCCCTCTTGAATTCCTTTTCAATTTATTGGTGAAATTATCCTGAATTTCTTTTGCCAAAAGAATACTGTTATTCAGGTTTTCTTCCTGCATCATTGTCAGTCCTATCAAAGACTCCGGCTTTTTAGGATCAAACCCCTGATATTTTTCTTTGTAATTTTTTTCTAATAAAATAACCGAATTTTCATTTTTTGCCACCTCCAAATTCATATCGTTTCTGGACAATCCCATTACAAAAGTTTCGGCACCAAAAGGAGCCATATTTTTAACTGAATTACAATGTATCGATACAAATAAATTGGCACTTGCTTTATTAGCCACCTTAGGCCTGTTGGCCAATTCAATAAATACATCAGAGGTTCGCGTATATATTACTTTTAAATCTTTCTCTTTTTCCAGAAGGCTACCGATTTTCAGAGTTGTTTTAAGTGATATCTCTTTTTCGACAAAACCATGGTATGAATTCCCCGGGTCTTTCCCCCCATGTCCTGCATCAAGAATAACCGTGAATACCTGATCATTTTGAGAAAATGCTGAACTGTACAAAAACAACGTTATAATCGTTATTAAAATAAAGTTCTTGTGATTGAATTTCATTTTTAAAAGTTAATTTAATTAAAAACACTATGTTTATAAATTTTCTATTTGACTATTTTTGCCAAAAAATAATCAGTAAGTTTGACACTTCAAAAAACAAGCCATAATTTTACAAAAATAGTATTTAAACCTTTGCGTACAAACTTATTTAATATCGTTTTATTATCAATTTTCCTAACAATTGGATGTGGTAATCTGTATTCTCAAGATATCCCAAAAAAAACACCTACGATTACCTCTGGTAAAGAGTCTGTTAGTAAAAACAATAGCTCAAAACCTGATTCTGATTCTAAAATTGTAAATGACTCTATTAAAAAAGACAGCATCAAACCTAAAAAAGAACTTCTTGAAGGTAAAGTAAAATACAATGCGACAAAGTATGTCAAAATAGACCAAAAGAAAAAGCTGATTACCCTGTATGATAATGCCGAACTTTATTATCAGGATATCGAATTAAAATCCGGTGTGATTGTCATGGATTACGACAAAAACGAAGTCTACGCCGGAAGAATAAAAGATTCCCTGGGAAAATACTCCCAATATCCCAATTTCAAACAGGGAACCAATGTTGTAGAACCTGATTCGATTCGTTTTAATTTCAAAACAAAAAAAGCAATCATCTGGAATTCAAAGACAGACCAAGGTGAATTTAAAGTAAAAGCACAAATCACAAAAAAGGAGAATGATTCGGTTTACTTTTTAAAAGGAGCCCGGTTTACCACTTCAGAAAATTTAGACAATCCGGAATATTATTTTCAAACCTCCAAAGTAAAGTTGATTCCCGGCAAAAAGGTAATCACCGGACTAACCCACATGGTTATCGCCAATGTGCCTACTCCTATCGCCCTGCCATTTGCTTATTTCCCAATGAGCAAAGAAACCAGTGTTTCCGGTCTTATTTTACCAAGCTACAACGACTCCAACAACAGAGGATTCTCATTACAAAATGGCGGTTATTATTTTGCGCTAAGCGATCATTACGACTTAACCGTTCTGGGTGATTATTATACCAATGGCAGTTACGGGATGCGTTTTGAATCTTCCTATGCCAAAAGATATAAATTTCGGGGTAATGTCAATTTCAGGTTTGAAAACTTAATTACCAGCGAAAGAGGTTATCCTGATTATTCCAAACAAAAAATTTACAACATTCAGTGGTCGCATTCCAGAGATTCGAAAGCCAATCCAAATTCAAGCTTTTCAGCTTCGGTGAATCTTGGAAGCAGTAAATACTTTAAGCAATCGATCAATCAGGCGAATGTGGGGTCGAATCTGAACAACACCTTAAGTTCTTCTGTTTCGTATTCCAAAACCTTCAATTCGGTGCCACAAGTCCGAATGTCATTAACAGCCACACATTCCCAAAACACACAAACCGAAGTGATCAACATGACTCTTCCTACCTTGCAACTTAGCGTAGACAGGGTATATCCGTTTGCCAGAGAAGGAGCCACCAAAAAAGGATTGTTTAAAAACATCAACTTACAGTATAATTTAAACGCCCGAAACAGTATTACCACAACAGATTCTTTGTTTTTTAAACCCCAGATGTTCAAAGATGCTAAAAACGGTTTCGAACATACTATCCCGTTGAGCACCAACTTTAAAATATTCAAATACTTTAGTGCTTCCTCGTCTTTAAACTATAAAGAAGTATGGTATACCAAAACAATTCAAAGAACCTATGATGCGGATCAAAGCAAAGTAATTGACAATACTATCGATGGTTTTGATGCATACAGAACCTATTCTTTCTCATCAAGCCTTGGAACAACGATTTACGGTACCTTTAATTTTGGTGAAGACAAAAAGATAAAATCCATAAGGCATGTCATCAGACCTTCGATATCCTACGGGTACACACCTAGTTTCGAAAAATATTACGACACCTATGCGACCGATGCAACTGGAAAAATGGCACAATATTCCCGTTTTGAAGGAGGTATTTTTGGCGCGCCGGGTATCAGCAATTCGAATACAATGGGTATCAGCATCAGCAATACTTTTGAAGCCAAAGTAACCGACAGGGATACTACCAAGGTGGAACCCCAAAAAATAATGTTGATTAATAATTTAAATCTTTCAACCAGTTATAATCTGGATGCCGACGGAGTGACTAATCTAGCCTGGTCACCTATAAGAGTCAGTGGAGGAACACAATTATTCCAAAATAAAATGAGCGTGAATTTCGGAACAACATTAGATCCCTACGCCATTGACAATTCCGGAAAAAGAATCAACATGTATAATATTGACAATGGCGGAAGTTTATTCCGAATGACCAGCGCCAACATGACTTTGAATTATTCACTTTCCAGTAAAGACGGGGAAGAAAAGAAAAATAAAAATGAACAAGGGCAAAGAAATGGCGGACGGGAAGATGATTTATTTGGTACCAATACCGTTGCCGGAGATCGAAAAAGTCAATTTGACGAAGAGGAAGACGATGGCGAAGACACCATTTCTGAATTTTTCAGATCTAAATTACCCTGGGACATGACCTTTGCCTATTCCTTTACTTATGGTAACAATAACAGGGAGAAAAAAATTACCGGGAACTCCTTAATGATTTCTGCCAATGCCGACTTAACTCCAAAATGGAAAGCCGGTGTTTCTACAGGATATGATTTTGTTCAAAAAGGGGTAACCTATACCCAATTGCGATTCGAGAGAGATTTATTAAGCTGGAGAATGGATTTCAATTGGACACCATTTGGGGATAATGCCAACTGGAGTTTCTTCATCGGGATAAAATCAGGTATTTTGAGTGATTTAAAATGGGATAAAAGAAGCGTAACCAACCGTTAACAGTTCGTTACTAAATTTATAACCAGAATTACTTATTTTTATATCAGATTACTGCATTTGTACTAACAAATAATTTTTACATCTATGAAACAAATAATTTTTACCGAAAAAGCCCCTGCTCCGATAGGCCCTTATAATCAAGCAGTATTAACAGGAAACACACTGTATACTTCAGGACAAATTGCCATCAACCCTGCAAGCGGAGAATTGGTTACAGACTCTATTGAAGCAGAGACAAAACAAGTTATGGAAAACATGAAAGCAGTTTTGGAAGCTGCCGGAATGACTTTTGAAAATGTTGTAAAAACGTCTATTTTCATTATGAACATGGCCGATTTTGGAACTATCAATACGGTTTATGGCTCCTATTTTAATGAAAAAACCGCTCCAGCTCGTGAAACGGTTCAAGTGGCATGTTTGCCTAAAAATGTAAATGTAGAGATTTCTATGATAGCAGTGTTATAGCACTCAATAACAATTGTGCCGAAGCTTCGTTAGTGGCTATTGGCACATTGTGTACATCACATACCCGAAGTAACATATTAATATCTACTTCATGTGCATGACTGGCCAATGGATCTTTGAAGAACAAAACCATTTTAGTCTTTCCTTCCGCTACACGGGCTGCAATTTGCGCGTCACCTCCCATAGGCCCGGAAAGCATTTTTTTTACTTTAAAACCTGCTTTCTCCGCTTTCCCTCCGGTAGTCCCTGTTGCAATAAGCTTAATTTTTTCTTGTCGTAACAGTTCAATGTTCTTGTTCAAGAATTGAACCATGTCTACTTTTTTCCCATCATGGGCAATAATAGCAATTTCCATAAATTTATTTATTTGCAATATGATACGCTATAAGTCCATCAATAGGTCTTCTAAGTACATTACCCAAATGCAGACCATATTTATCAAATGTTTCCTGTAATTCGTCCTTCAAATAGAAAGCAATAGACCCAACAAAATGAACAGGAACTTCTTTGTGGTTATCATATTGTTTGATATAATTTTTCACAAATGATTTCATTCCCTTAAAAATGATTTTTCGGCAAAATTCCGTTTCTTTATGTTGGATTAAAAACTTGGCAAAAGTGGCCAAATACGCATTCGGATTCGGTTCTTTGTACAATTTGTTTTTAATGAAATCCGCATCCATATTATATTCTTTTTCTAACTCCGTAGCCAATTCTTTAGGCATTTTGTTGAAAAAATATTTGCGGATAATTTCTTTCCCGAAAACATTACCACTACAATCGTCCATGGCAATATATCCTAATGACTGTACTTTTTGAATAATCTTTTCACCGTCGAAATAACTGCAATTAGACCCTGTTCCTAAAATACACACTATTGATTTTTCCTTACCCGGATTTGCAGCATACACCGCGGCGTAAGTATCTTCTTCTACCGTAATATCCGCATACGGAAAATATTCCTGAAAGATTTGAGTCAACGAAATTTTCATTCTGTCTGTCCCGCATCCTGCTCCATAAAAGAATAAATGGGTGGCATTTTTTTTATTTTGTAAAATATCAAAACGATCGTTCAAACGCTCAATAATTCCCTCATGATTCAGTACTTCCGGATTCAATCCTAAAGTTTGTGTGGTGAACAGTATTTTCCCTTCGTCATCTATTGCAATCCAATCGGCTTTGGTTGAGCCGCTATCAACTATTAATCTCATTTTATTTTGTTTAAGTTTATTTGGTTTTCAGGTTGGTTTTAAACTTTACTTATATTAAGTACTCTTAACAGCATACAATATAAAAATAAAATCCCGTTAAAATTAAATTATAACGGGATTTTAATAAGGGTATCAAATATTATTTTAATCCAGCGATATGAACTGATAAATCAATTAATTTACTTGAGTATCCGTATTCGTTATCATACCAAGATACTAATTTGAAGAAAGTTGAATTCAAACCAATTCCTGCAGTAGCATCAATGATAGAAGTTCTTTTGTCAGAGATAAAATCCTGAGATACAACTGCATCTTCAGTATATCCTAAGATACCTTTCATAGAAGTTTCAGAAGCATTTTTCAAAACAGCCATAATTTCTTCATAAGAAGTCTCTTTAGCCACTTTTACGGTTAAATCTACTGTAGAAACGTCAGCAGTAGGAACACGGAAAGCCATACCTGTTAATTTTCCATTTAATTCTGGAATAACTTTTCCAACCGCTTTTGCAGCACCTGTAGAAGATGGAATAATGTTTATGCTTGCAGCACGTCCACCTCTCCAGTCTTTTCTAGAAGGACCGTCAGTTGTCATTTGAGTTGAAGTTGTAGCGTGAACAGTAGTCATTAAAGCTTCAACAATTCCAAAATTATCATTAATAACTTTAGCCAATGGAGCTAAACAGTTAGTCGTACAAGAAGCATTAGAAACGATTAAATCAGAAGCTTTTGCAGTTTCATGATTTACTCCCATTACAAACATTGGAGCATCAGCAGAAGGAGCAGAAATAATTACTTTTTTAGCACCACCTTTGATGTGCTCATTTGCAGTTTCAACAGTTGTAAAGAAACCTGTACACTCAGCAACTACATCCACATCAACTTCATTCCATTTCAAATCAGCCGGATTTCTTTCAGCAGTGATACGAATGTTTCTTCCGTTTACGTATAATTTCCCTTCTTTTACTTCAACTGTTCCGTTAAAACGACCGTGAACAGAATCATATTTTAATAAGTAAGCCAAGTGATCTACATCTAATAAGTCGTTGATTGCCACAACTTCTACATTGTCTCTATTAAAAGACTCTCTAAAAACAATTCTTCCAATACGTCCGAAACCGTTTATTCCTAATTTTACTTTTGACATTTTCTGATTATTTATTTATTACTATTTATTTATTACTAAAATACCGGTGCCAATTATGAATCGGCACCAGTACTTTTATTTTTTTTTATGTTGACATGATATCTGAGACTCTCAATAATTCACGGTCTATTTCAGACTTTCCTTTGATTGCCTGCTCCAATGGTGTCAAAGCTACTTTGTCTTGTTGTAAACCTACCATATAATTGGATTTTCCTTCCAACAAAGCTTCAACTGCTCTTACTCCTAATCTACTGGCTAAAACCCTGTCAAAACAAGAAGGCGAACCACCACGTTGCATGTGTCCCAATACAGATACACGAACATCGTACTCCGGCAAATTGGCTTCCACATAATCTTTCAATTCGAATACATTCTTACCAATTTTATCTCCTTCTGCAATCACCACGATACTGGATGATTTTCCGGAAGCCTTGCTTTTTTGCAATGATTCTAACAAACGCTCCAATCCTAAATTTTCTTCAGGAATCAGAATCTCTTCAGCCCCTGCTCCGATTCCGGCGTTTAAAGCAATATGTCCGGCATCTCTTCCCATAACCTCCACAAAAAACAATCGGTTATGTGAACTGGCAGTATCTCTGATTTTATCGATACAATCCACTACGGTATTTAAAGCGGTATCATATCCTAAAGTATGGGTAGTTCCAAAAATATCGTTATCAATCGTTCCCGGAATTCCTATCACCGGAAAATTATATTCCGTATTAAAAATCAAACCCCCTGTAAAAGTTCCATCTCCCCCGATAACAACCAAAGCATCAATTTCAGCCTTAACAAGGTGTGCATGAGCTTTTTTTCTTCCTTCAGGAGTTCTAAATTCAGCTGAACGAGCCGATTTTAAAATTGTTCCCCCTTTATTGATAATATTATTTACACTTCGAGGTCCCATTTCTTCGAAGTCTCCTTCAATCATTCCTTGGTATCCTCTATATATTCCGACACATCCAATGTTATTATAAGCACACGTTCTAACAACTGATCGAATGGCAGCGTTCATTCCAGGTGAATCTCCTCCTGAGGTAAGAACAGCTATTTTTTTAATTTTATTTGGCATTATATTGGTTTTAGAAATGTAAAATTAAAAAACATAATCAACTTCCAGCACTATGTTTATACTATTTTAGCGAAAGCACTCAAATTCAAACGTTTTCGTTAATAAGTTTTAAAAAACATAAAAAAATCTTGTTTTTATTTAACATTATTCGATTAATTCTGTGATATTTAATCAAATAATCAACTTTATTAAAAAAGGACCAAATGGAACAGCTGAACTAAATTAAAAAACAACTCCAAAAAATGGGGTATAATTCCTTTTGATGATATACAATCACGCAAATAGAAATTTGACAACACTATTAATCCTCATTTGGAATTACCGCTTCGTTGTTGTTCTCGACATTATCCGGTTTTGGTTTTTTAGGATTGGTAAAATTGATATATTCAGGATCTAAATTTGAATCCTGAAACTGATTATCAATGGTATTTTCTTTTACTATTTTAAGCTTTTTAAATATTTTATTGACTAATTCCTTAAAAGTATCAAAGTCTACTTCATAAGAAATCCCAATTCCTTGGGTATATCCTATTCCCTGACCAATATAATTGATGTCATTTTCCCTGTTGAACAAACGCAAGTTTAGTGTCCCGTCTTCATTCACCCTTAAAAGCACTTCCAAATCACCCACCACAGCCGATTCATTAATTCCGCCAAAAGGAACCCCCACTCTGCCATTTATCGTAATCCGTTCATTTACTTTAGAAGATATTGATGCAACAAATCGCCCATCTGTTTCTCTTCCTATCCTTCTGTCGGCTGAAATAATATTCAAATCGACTTTAAATTTATCATCATCCGATTTTATTATTCCTCCCAAAATACTGGATGCCGTTTCAAATAAACTTCCCGAAAAGTCAGACTGATTAACCCCTTCAGGACTTAAAAATCCACCCGAAGATAACAAGTATAAGGCTTGGGTTTGTCTCACATCCCTGTCGTTTAGTTTATATTGTATTTCCGATTTCAAGACATTGGTCACCGTTGGAAACTCAATATTAAAGTCTGGTTCCGGACTGGCCAAATCACCATGAACCCCAATAATCACTTCTACCGGAACTTTTCGGTTAAACGATGAGTTTTCGAGTAATACCGAAGGATTGGCAATCGTATTATAAACCGCTTCCAGATTCAATTGTGCTTTCATAGGATTTCCTTCCCAGGATATGGATCCTCCTTTTCGTACTGCAAATTTCTTATCGATAAGTCCGCCATACTTGAAATTATACGTTCCTTCATAGGCCTGAAAATCGCCCCACATATTAAACTTCCCTAACGTATTAATCTCAAATAACAAAGACCCAAAACCTTTTCCCTTCATACCGTGACCCGAATTCCGGTCTAAAATCACTTCAATTTCGGCATTAGGGGTAATATCCAAATCAAACTTTAATTCAAGTCCTTTGTAATTTCTGGAATTATCAACAATTCCTTTTTCGAGATTGTATTTCTCTTTGGGACTCAGAAAATGAATCAACGGATTATCACTTACACTTTCACTGTCATTAATAGGTATTTTAATGGCTGTTCCCTTTTCAGATTTGGCCTCCACCTTTATAAACAATCCCCGAACCGGTCCCGTGATAGACGCGTTACCATCAATAAAAGCAACACCATAATACGCTGCATCTTCTTTATCCTGGGTATCTAAGACCAATAATCTTTTGGATTCTATTGCCAAATCAAATTTCCAATCTGAAAAATTATTGTGCTCGATACTTCCGCTTAACGTTCCTTTGGTTCCAAATTTCGAATCTTTAATCGTATTATTCCTTATAACAAACTTTTGATCAATCAAATCGACAACCGATTTATTATTCAATTCATAATCCACATTTAAGTACGGAATGGTAAGCCCTGCATTATCCAAAAAAAGACGCCCTCCAATTTTAGGCTTGTCAACATCTCCTTCTATGGTAGAATTACCGGTTACCACACCTCGAATATTCGAAACCACATCACCTCCAAGTGAATTGAAAAAACCAAGATTAAATTTATCCAATCTCAGTTTCAAATCGAGAATGGCTTTTTTATTGACAATCGTAAAATTTCCATTGGCATTTAAGGACTCTAAATCATCTTTCCTCAAATAGGAATTTATAGTGAACTTATCCAGACTTTCATTCCCCTCAATATCAAATTTCAACTCCCCCAAATCGGTTTTGTTGATATTTAAATTACTCACTCTCAACGAGGCCGTTGGTTTATATACAGCGTTGTTCTGTTTGAAATTGACTTCTCCGTTCATATTACCATGAAAGACAAACTTATTGCCCTCAGGAGTAATTTTGAACAAGTCGACATCTTTAAAACTTAATCGTATGTCTTTATTGGTCCGGTCTTTAATTTTTCCCTGTAACGATATTTCCTGTTCCCCATGGGACAAAATTATATCATCGATATTGAAATTTTTAAATGCTTTATCAAAAACAATCTGATTGTTTGGCAAATCCTTTTCGTTCAAAAACCATAGATATTCCTTAAATTTCATTTCCGATTTACTGACACCAACCACATTTTCATTATTTTTATTTATGGTGTGGTATAAGTTCAAATTAAAATAGTCTTCCCCTTTAATACCTCCTTTAAATTCAGACCGGAAAAACAAAGTATCGTTCATAGTCACGTTTATCAAACTAAAATCCCGAATTTTATAATACTTCGTTTTAATGCTATCCAATTCTAAATACGCATTATACAGTGGATTTTTATTGTCTACCGAAAGCCTGAAGTTATCAATTGTGTTCTCGAAGGCAACAATTTTTGGAGAAACAAAATTCAATTTAAACTCTTGAATGTCTGATTTTATATTTCCTTTTACGACCGTATTAGGTGCAATGGCAATCTCAGGATAGAACATTTCAATAATTTTATTATAAATTGAAAAGTTAAATTTTAAAAACTGCCCTTTATTTACCTTGTTCGGTTTAAAATTAGCATAAAGACTTCCGAGTGAATTGTGTACTAATTTCCCCAATTGGTTAAATTTGAAATTCCCTACAATCTCTCCTTGAACAATATCCAGGGAATTCAGCTTAATGGTTCGCACCCTATCGGTATCAAAACTCGATATAATCGTAAAATCATCAAAAGTATAGGTGTCTTTTACATTTTGGTAGGACGTATTTTTGATATACACATTACCCTGAAGATTATCAATCGTATTTCCTGTAACCTGAACCTCTACATCGCCTTTAAATTTTGAAATAGTATCTTTAACAAACTTCAACCTGTACAAATCGGCATTTTCAACATTAATTTTAAAATCATACCGATTCTCCTTTTTGCTCAAATCCAATAAACCATCAAAATTCATCGAAAGATTAGGATCGTTTACAGAAATTTGACCTTTGTAATACGGCAGTTTAAAATTCCCGTTAAGTACGATATTACTATAGGAATAACTATTATAATCTAATTTCGAAATATCTCCTTTTACGACAGTATTCAAATGTTTTTCGGTAAAACCCTTACCGTCAACATCTAAATTCACCGAAGCCTTTCCTAAATCTTTTCGTCCCAGAAAAACACCTAAATCAAAATCTTCTAAACCCACATTCCCGAAATAAGTAGCTTTATCGATAACATCTATATTTTCCATACTCAACACAGAACTGACTTTACCGATTGCTGTAGTCATCGAAAAATCGGCATCAACAGTAGTGGTACTAACCTGGGT
Organism: Flavobacterium sp.; assembly: GCA_036676965.1. GTDB lineage: Bacteria > Bacteroidota > Bacteroidia > Flavobacteriales > Flavobacteriaceae > Flavobacterium. Next base: position 54,910 of record JAKFBW010000071.1, read on the forward strand.
ATTTCCTATAATGGTAAAATTGCCTAATGCTTTCAATTCGGCAGGTAACTTTTTCCCTAAAACATTCGGAAGCAACGCAACCAATTTTTCATAACTGCTGGAAATTTTAGTGAATTTTCCATCCATGTAAAAGGGTTGATGCTTTTTCCCAAAGAGGTTTTTAAAATTTATATCGCCATAAATTTGGGTTTTATCTGAACCTGTAAGCTTTAAGTTGTTGAGATTTAAATTGTTTATCGGGCCGTTGATATGAGAACTAACCTTAAAATATTGATTTCTGGCCAACTCTTTATAAAAAGCTCTAATATCATTGGAGGCCAATAATGATGGATACAACTTCAAATCAAACCGGACTTTATCATTAAAATCTTTAAAATCCTCAATTTTATAACTCAAAATCAAATCGCCTTTCAATTTAGACTCTTTGGTCAAAATATCCAGATTCTCTAATTTGATGTTCTTTTTGGTATAACTGAATTTGGAACTTAAATTCTTGACAAATATGCCCCGATGATCCCAAAAGGACATTTTATCAATGCTTGTATTTATTTCAGGACCATATAACCTAAATTTACTTAATGAAATATTGAGTTTTGTAAAATCTACATCTTTGGGAACCACCCGATTTTCATCAGTCAAAAGAAAATGGCCGTTTACTATTTTGGCTTTATCTGCTAAGAGTAAAAAATGTTTTCCTGATGATTTTCCGGGACCAAAGGCATTGATAAAGACATCAATATTGGTTAATTTTTCGTTCTTATAGGTCTTCAAATCAAACAATAATCCGTCTAATTCTATATTACCAAAAATCAGATCTCCATCCAGAATTTTTTTACCGTCAATAATATTGGTATTAATGATTTTTGAAAAAATTAATGTATCCTTGTGATGATCCAGAATTATGACATTTTTAAATTTGATACCTCCAAAAACAGACACTCTCGCTTTATCAATGGAAATACTGACATTGAAATCTTTATTGATGGAAGTCATAAAATATTGGGCAATCTTTGTCTGGACTGAAGGCAATGACAAAAGTATTCCCAGTACTAATAAAAGCAGGATTAGTCCAAGAAGGAAATATAAAATTATTTTGCTGACTTTTTTGATACCTTTTACTATTTTATTCTTTTTCTTAAAAATCTATTTTACCATCGAAACGGCAGTACCTTTGGTAAAAATTCTTTAATTTTGGCTTCGCCGAAAATTACGATAAACGGATTGTCAAATATAATTCAAAATTAATGCCTTTCTATGCAAAATTCTGAGGTTTTTATTCTCGCCATCGAAAGTTCTTGTGATGATACTGCAGCAGCAGTTTTGCATAACGACAAAGTATTGTCGAATGTTGTTGCCAATCAACTTATTCACAACCAATACGGCGGTGTTGTCCCTGAATTGGCTTCCCGTGCACATCAACAAAATATTGTTCCGGTTATCGATGCAGCACTTAAAAAAGCGAAAATACAAAAAGAACAATTATCAGCCATTGCATTTACGCAAGGTCCCGGTTTGATGGGTTCTCTCTTGGTTGGCAGTTCATTTGCCAAATCAATGGCTTTGGCTTTAGAAATTCCCCTAATCGCAGTCAATCACATGCATGCGCATATTCTGGCACATTTTATAGATGAAGAAAACTACGATAAACCGGAATTTCCTTTTTTAGCCTTAACCATCAGCGGTGGCCATACACAAATTGTAAAAGTAAATGATTTTTTCGACATGCAAATTATCGGCGAAACTACCGATGACGCCGTAGGGGAAGCTTTTGATAAAAGTGCCAAAATTCTAGGACTTCCTTATCCCGGAGGCCCATTGGTCGACAAGTATGCCCAATTGGGTAACCCAAAAGCATTTGCGTTTACCAAACCCAAAGTTCCGGGACTGGACTTTAGTTTTTCCGGATTGAAAACGGCTATTTTATATTTCATTCAAAAGAAAAAACTGGAGAATGCTGATTTTATAACGGAGAATATCAACGATATTTGTGCCTCAATACAATATACTATCATAGAAATTTTGATGGACAAATTAAAATTAGCCGTAAAGGAAACCGGAATCAAACAAATCGCTATTGGCGGAGGGGTTTCGGCCAATTCCGGAATCAGGAAAACCTTAAAAGAGGCCGAACAAAAATACGGTTGGAAAACCTTTGTCCCAAAATTCGAATACACCACCGATAATGCTGCAATGATTGGAATTGTAGGTTATCAAAAGTTTTTATCCCAAAATTTCGAAACGGCATCTGTAGTTTCAAAAGCACGAATACAATTCTAAACTATGCAATTATTCTATAATCCGACGATTGACGAAAACACCGAAAGCTTTTCTTTTGACAAGGAAGAAAGCCGACACATCATTAAAGTATTGCGTAAAAAAGACTCTGATATTTTATTTGTAACCAATGGACTGGGTTATTTATTTGAAACCAAAATTACTTTGGCTTCTGACAATAAATGCACGGTTGAAATTATTTCATTAAAAAAAGAAGCTCCAAAAAAATACCATTTGCATCTGGCTGTCGCACCCACAAAAATGAACGACCGCTACGAATGGTTTTTGGAAAAAGCAACCGAAATTGGTATCCATGAAATCACCCCAATTATTTGCGACCGCTCGGAACGAAAAGTAATCAACCCCGAAAGATTTGAAAAAATTATTTTGTCGGCCATGAAACAATCAAATGAATTGTTCCTTCCTAAACTAAACAATGCCATTACATTAAAAGAATTTATAAAACAAAAAAACGAAGGCTTACAACTAATTGCCCATTGCGAGGAAACCGATAAAAAAACCTTGAAATCGGTTTTAAAACCAAACGAAAGCGTTACGTTACTCATCGGGCCGGAAGGCGATTTTTCAGAAAAAGAAATTGCTTTGGCTTTAGAAAATCAATTTATTCCGGTTTCACTTGGTAACACCAGATTACGAACAGAAACCGCCGCAGTCGTAGCCTGCCATAGTGTGGTGTTTTTTAATGAAGAGTAGTGATTTAGTCCTTAGTGATGAGTCCTTAGCAATCAAACCTCCTCAACTAAGAACTAAGAACTCAACAACTAGGGACTAAGGACTAAGGACTAACCACTAAGTACTAAAAAAATGAAAAAAATATATCTTGTTTTACTATTCATTTCTTTCGCTTGTTTTTCCCAGGAAATTGCTTTGGTAAAATACAGCGGTGGCGGTGATTGGTATGCCAATCCGACTTCATTACCCAACTTAATCCGGTTTTGCAACAACACGATTAACACTACCATACTTTCTAAACCTGCCACTGTTGAACCTGGCAGTCCCAACATATTCTCCTACCCTTTCCTGCACATGACCGGACACGGAAATGTTGTTTTTAATGCCGGTGAAGTCCTCAATTTAAGAAACTATCTGACCTCCGGCGGTTTTCTGCATATTGACGATAATTACGGAATGGATCAATACATCCGAAAAGAGATTAAAAAAATATTCCCGAAAAACGAATTAACCGAAATTCCTGTGCAACACGCTATCTTTCAAAAACCATTTCTTTTCGCTTCCGGATTACCAAAGATTCATGAACACGAAGGGAAACGTCCGCAAGCTTATGGCATTTTTATAGAAAACCGACTCGTATTGCTTTATACCTTTGAATGTGATTTGGGAGATGGCTGGGAAGATGCCGAAGTACACAACGACCCTTTATCGGTAAGGGAAAAAGCGCTGAAAATGGGCGCGAACATTATCAACTATATTTTTACCAACTAATAGAATCCTGTGCAACTGAATCACGAAGAAAATCAATTTAACAGCAAACAATTCCCTATCACTTTAGTTTGTGATAACATTTATTTTCAGCAAAATATAGGTTCGCTCTTTCGAATCGGGGAAGCTTTTGGTATCGAAAAAATTATTTTTTCAGGAAAGGATATTCCTTTGAATCCAAGAAAAATAAGCAAAACTTCACGAAGTACGCATTTGCATATACCATATTCCGTGATAGAAGAAACCAACACTCTAATCGATTATTTATTGAAAAATGACTATGAGATTATGGCGCTGGAAATTGCTTCCAACAGTATCCCTTTGAAAGAAGTTAGTATTCCGCAGGACAAAAAAATAGCATTATTGATTGGCAGCGAAATAAATGGCATTAGCGATGAACTTTTGTCTGTTGCCAACCAGATTGTACATATCAACATGTATGGCAACAACAGCAGCATGAATGTGGTTCAGGCAACGGCTATTGCTTTGTATGAACTGACCAATAAAATACAGACAAGCCTTATTTAAAGGAATTTGTATAAAACCCAATAAATACAAGTGAGTTTTTTATCTTTATAACCTAAAATAAAGCCATGATTACATCAAAAACCATATCCAACGGCATTCTCCGAGCTTTACTAACAGTAGTCGTTACGGGTTTGATTTTGCTATTTTTCTATCAAATTCATACTGTACTGACCTATTTGGTGGTGTCACTAATCCTTACCATGATAGGACGGCCTATTTTAAATTTTTTCAAAAAGCGATTCAAATTCAACCATATCTTTGCCACCATTGCCACGATATTTATTTTTATATCTATCATCCTCGGATTTATTTTGATGTTCATCCCTTTAGTTTCCTCACAAGGACAAAATCTATCCCTTCAAAATACCGCTGCCATTGAAAAAAACATTATTCAACTGGTAAATCAAATCAAGGCTTTTTTAGATTCTCACAATATTGATTCCTCCAAAGTATTAAAGGAAGCCAATATTTCCTCTAAAATCAACTTTACTTTTATTCCTGATTTTTTAAATACTATTCTGGGAACCATCAGTAGTGTGGGTGTGGGCTTGGGTTCGGTATTGTTTATTACTTTTTTCTTTTTAAAAGACAGAGTTCTCTTTTTACATGGAGCCAAAAAACTAATCCCGGATAGTTATGAAGAGCAATTTTTGAACTCTTTCGAAAAAATCAATGATTTGCTTTCCCGTTATTTCATTGGATTATTACTCCAATTATTCATTGTATTCCTTTTATACCTGATTGTTTTAATCATTTTTGGCATACCTAACGCCCTTATCATTGCCTTTTTATGTGCCGTTTTGAATATTATTCCATACATCGGCCCATTAATTGCTTCCATATTGGCCGCTTTTTTAACGATGTTGAGCAATTTGGGTAATGATTTTCAAACTGAAATTTTACCGACAACAATTTATGTTTTAATAGGTTTTTGGATTGTTCAAATTATTGACAACAACGTTTCGCAACCTGTTATTTTTTCCAGAAGTGTAAGTTCCCATCCTTTAGAGATATTTCTCGTGATTTTGATTGCGGGTTTTCTTTCCGGTATTTTGGGGATGATTATTGCTGTTCCGCTGTACACCATCATAAAAGTTATCGGAAAAGAATTCTTCCCGGAGAATAAAATCATTCAACTGCTAACTAAAGACATTTAGCCTTGGATTTTAACATTTTACAGCCCCAAATTCAAGAATTTATTGAAAGTCAAATTGGGAACTCCATTTCAAAATTAGCGCTTCAAAAAAATCCTTTTCCGGAAACGGAATGGATTAGCATTTTAAATCAAATTGAAGCCAAAACAAAGGCCAAAGACAAATTACCGACTTGGTTCAACACCAAAAACATACTTTATCCCAGTAAAATTTCGGTAGAGCAAACGTCTTCAGAGCAAACAGCACTTTATAAAACCAGTATCGTTTCGGGAACATCGTTAATTGATCTCACCGGAGGTTTTGGTGTAGACGATTATTATTTTGCATCGACAGTTAAAAAAGTGACCCATTGTGAAATCAATCCGGAACTTTCTGCCATTGTAAAGCATAATTTAGATTGTTTGCAGGTTAAAAATATTGATTGCTACACCGGAGACAGTTCTGAAATACTGTCCAATTTAAACACAAAGTGGGATTGGATTTATATCGACCCTTCCCGAAGAAGTGACAGCAAAGGAAAAGTATTCCTGCTTAAGGACTGCTTGCCCAACGTTCCTGAAAACCTTAATAGCTATTTTGAATATTCAAATTCAATTTTGATAAAAACAGCGCCCTTACTGGATATTGCCGCCGGATTATCCGAATTGGAATGCGTAAAAACCATTCATATCGTTGCACTTGAAAATGAGGTCAAAGAATTATTATGGGAACTACATGCCGGATTTTCGGGAAATCTAACGATAAAAACCGTCAACATCACCAAAGAAAAAACGGAACATTTTGATTTTATTCTAAACAAAGAAGCTCAAATTCCAAATTATAGTTTGCCCCAAGAATATCTTTACGAGCCCAATAGTGCCATCATGAAATCGGGGGGATTTGATGAAGTGGGTTTATTTTACAACCTAAACAAGCTGCACAAACACTCGCATTTGTATACTTCAGCCGACTTGATACCGTTTCCGGGAAGAGTTTTCAAGATAGAGAATGTGATTCCGTATACCAAAACGGAAATGAAAACAGTATTGGAAAACAAAAAAGCAAACATCACGACACGTAATTTTCCTGAGACCGTTGAGAACATCCGAAAAAAATGGAAAATAAAAGATGGTGGCGCCACCTATTGTTTTTTTACAACTGATGTAAATAACAATAAAATTGTTTTAATTTGCACCAAAACAAACTAAAATGAAATCCATAATTATAACAGCCTTCTTTTTTATAACAGCAAATCTATTGGCACAAAGTCCTTGCGAATACACTACGAATGTTACCGATTCTATCGGGACGTATAAAACCACCAAGGAATACCTTATTTACGAAAAAGTCTTTGCCGGAAATTCCAATTATATTTTTTATTCCTTAGTACTAACCGATGGATTGCCTACACTAAATGTGAATTTCATACAGAAAAGCAAAGAATTTTTGAAAGCCAATTGCTTTGACAAAAATTCTAAAATATTCTTACAGTTAAACAACGGTACAATCATAACCTTAATCCATGTGGACAGGGAGAGTTGCGGTACCATGCTTCGCGATGGAAATGGTTTTGACAACCGGGTAATCTCGGGTACTTTTATGTTTATGAAAGATAGTTTCGAAGAATTAAAAAAATCCGCCGTATCAATGATGCGGATCAAATATCTGACGGATATCGAAGATTATGTACTGAAAAAAGAATTCACATCCGAATTAAACGGTCAGGTGTATAAGCCCGAAAGCTATTTCATGAATTTCATCAATTGTATCGAAAAATAAACTACTCGCAATCCCATTTGGCATTAGAAACTTTATCGGTTAATCCTGATTTTAGATTATAATGCCACCATTCGGAATCGAAAGAATTGAAACCTTTTTTTCTCATCACTTTTTTCAACAACTTTCTGTTGTCCTTTACCTCATCCGAAAGGTTTTGATAGTTGTGACCGGCTTCGACCCCGAAAAAGTCAAATGGGGTTCCCATATCCAATTCCTTTCCCGATGCATCTACCAAAGTAATATCCACTGCCCCTCCTCTATTATGAATGGAGCCTTTTACCGGGTTTGCGACATACTTCGGTTTAGGAACGATTTCCCACATCTTTTTTTGGATATCCAAAGGGCGATAGCAATCAAATATTTTTATTCTATAGCCTTTTCGGATAAATTCATTGTTGGCTTTTATAAATGCTTTGACAGTCTTTAAACGCAGGAAACATTCGGCGCAATCATACACCTTTGCCTTTAGGAAATTATCCTCGGTGGCGTATTTCATATCATATACAAAATCGGAACTGTAGTCTTTTAAATTCACAAAAGTGGTATCACTTCTTTCTGCTGATAAGGGATTCGATTTTTCTGAAACTTTCACCTGAGATTTACAAGACAGCAAAACCAGCAACAGACTAACAGGTAAAATTGTTTTTAGGGAAGAAATCATACATTCTATTTTTTTTTATAAAATTAGAATAATTGAAAGAACTACAACCTAATTTAAAACAAAAAAAATGACACTATTTCTAATATCATTTTTTAAGATTAGTAACCACTCTAACCCTTTTTTAACTAAAACAACCTATTTATTATATTTTAATATAAATGCGTTTCCGGTCGAGCCACCATCCCAATGACCAACACAGCAACATAAAAACCAATGCCGTTACCAAAGACCCGAATGCTCCGGGGAACACCATTTGAAAAATGTTTTCACTGATCCATTCAAAAAGATCCAATCCGGAATCGGTTGGAATAAAACGTAAAGTAATATAGAACAACTCCGAAAACAGATAAATAAACAAAGGGTTTTTTCCAAAAACATCAAAAAACCTGACACCAAACGTCACTTTTTGTTTTTCGACAGCATAAATTAAAACAGCCATTATGGATAAATCCAAACCAACGGTATAGAGTACAAAGGAACTGGTCCAAAGCTTTTTTGAAATGGGAAAAATCAAATCCCACCAAAGTGCCAATGAAGTTAAAACAAATCCTATCACCAGTAATTTGCTGATTCCCTTATAAGTCTTGCCTTTTTGCTGAACAAAAACACCCGCTATATATCCGGCAAGCACATTCACAATAGAAGGCAACGTACTCAAAAGCCCTTCAGGATCAAAGGGTATACTATCCCGTTTATAAATATGTCCATTTCCCAATATCGACAAATCAAAGCGGGTTACGGCATTGGTAGCCATTGCCAGCTCCCCTCCCGATTCTCCAAACAGGTATAAAATTGCCCAATAAGCCAATAAAATAATGCCTGATAAAATCAAGGCTGTTTTCCGGGAAAAATAATAGAAAATAAGCGATGCAAAAAAATAGCATAAGGCAATGCGTTGCAATACTCCCATTATGCGGGTTTCGCCAAAAGGTTTTAACTCCCATAAGCCATCTGCCCCTTCTTTGAAAAAAGGGAACCAATACATTAAATAGCCTAAAAGAAAAATAAGCAAGGTCCTTTTAATTATTTTTTTCCAGACAAAACCGGGATCAGCCAATTTTAGTTTCCCCATCGAAAAACTCATAGCATTACCCATAGCAAAAAGAAACGACGGAAAAACTAAATCAGCAAGTGTAAAACCCAACCAATCCACATGAACCAAATAAGAATATAAATCTGCTCCGGTACCCGGCGTATTAACAATAATCATTAAACAGATGGTCAGCCCCCTGAAAACATCAAGAGATAAAAATCGGTTGGACTTCTGGTTAAATATTTTTTCCATAGAGGTAATTCAATTTTATTTTAGGTCAACAGTCAGTTAATAATAAAACCTTTCCGCTGCATTTCTTATATCGTTTTTAGTTATTGCTTGGACTGCCTTTAAATTTAGCGGTTAATCTTTTTTTAAATTTTTCTCAACTTGATAAGACTGTTCTAAAAAAAATTACCAAAAGACAGTATATAATGCTACCAATATCCCGCTAATAATGAACGAACCAACAACAAACTCCGAGGAAACTTTAAACATGGATTTATCAACTTCTATTGCATGTGATTTATGTTGCTGATCGGATTCAGGATTCAAGAGACTAATGGCCATCATCAGGAACACTATCGCAAAGAAAGAAATCGTCATTCTGTCTAAAAAAGGATAATCCGGAAAAAAACCATTGGTCCATACTGGAAGAAACTTTAATACTGCGGCAATGGGCACTGTCAGCAATGCACCGGCAAGACCCGCAGAGGCTGTTGTCTTTTTCCAAAACATTCCCAACAAAAAAATGGCAAGAACTCCCGGAGAAAAGAAACCAACATACTCCTGTATAAACTGATACGCTTGATCCAACGATTTCAATGCCGGGGCCACAAGAGCGGCAATAAACATGGAAATTATCACGACCCATCTTCCGGTAATTACCAATTTTCTGTCTGTTGCGGTTTTATTAAAATATTTTTTATAGATGTCCAAAGAAAAAATCGTGGAAATACTATTGGCTTTACCTGCCAAGGAAGCCACAATTGCAGCCGTTAAAGCTGCCAAGGCAATTCCTTTTAGTCCTGCAGGCAATAAATTCATTAATGTTGGATAGGCTTGATCCGGTTTTATCACCCCTGCGGCATCGACCATTTCTGCTTGAAACATGCCGTTTTGATGCATTACATACATCGCAATACCTGGTAAAACTGCAATAACGGGAACCATCAATTTTAAAAAAGCAGCAAACAAAATACCTTTACGAGCCGTTTTTAAATCAGCTCCCAAAGCTCTTTGAACTATGTACTGATTGCACCCCCAATAGGCCAGATTATTGATAAGCATACCACCTATGAGCACGGACATTCCAGGTAATTCAGCATAATGAGGATTTGATTTATCAAATATCATGTGCAAGTGTCCTGGCGCTTCGTCTGCAATAATTGACAGCCCTTTAAGAATATCGTTGCCAAACCCAAATTGCTCCGACAACAAAGTTAATGACAAATAAGTGGTAACCAAGCCCCCAAGAATCAACACTATCACTTGAAAAATATCGGTGTATCCTATTACCTTCATTCCTCCTAAAGTAACTATGATAGAGAACAAACTCAATCCCATGACACAAAATTCGAAACTAATTGGTGCAATAGACGAAATCGCCAAAGCACCTAAATAGATAATGGAAGTCAGATTTACAAAGACATATATCAACAACCAAATAATTGCCATTATGGTGCTGACGGTGTCATTGTATCTTTTTGCCAAAAATTGTGGCATCGTAAATATCTTGTTTTTAAGATATACCGGCAGAAGAAAAACGGCGACCAAAATCAATGTTGCGGCTGCCATCCACTCGTAAGAAGCAATGGCCAATCCTAGTGCAAAACCGGAACCACTCATACCTATAAAATGCTCTGCCGAAATATTAGATGCTATCAATGACGCACCAATGGCCCACCAAGTAAGCGATCCTTCGGCTAAAAAAAAATCCTGGGAAGTAGTAGAAGTCTTTTTCTTTCTTTTATAAATATACATTCCGTAAGCTGAAACTAATACGAAATAAATAAGGAAGACAATATAATCTGCTGATTGTAATACATTCATAATTGGTTTGGTTAATTTTTGGTTAGCAGCTTAAAAATTTAATTTTAAATGTTTAGTATTAAGCTCAATTCATTGGCTAAACAAGTTTTTAAAGTTTGAAAAAATTAACAACAGTTCCTTTTTTTCGTGAGGATTCAGATTCATTCAACATCATATCCATTGTTTAAAACCTGTAATTAATATTTTCTTTAGACTTTCAAAAAAATATTTTATATAGAAAATAAAGCAAAACGAATTGTACAAACGGTACTGAAAATAATTGCTGAAGTAACTAGTATTAATAGTTTTTGATTTGTTCAAAAGTAATTAGCCTTCCCTGTTAAAAATGTATCCAAAGACATCCTCAACAAAGCTGTGGCAACGGCGGTATAGTTAAAATAAACCTTCTGAATACCTTTTTTATCGATTTACAAACATCGTAAAAAACAGGGCTATGAGTACATTCATTTCCTAATGACCAAAGTATCCTGAAGGTTTATTTATATCTCTTTCTACCATACTGTAATAGAGTGGTTTGGTTTAGAACTTCAACTTTTCGGGTAAATATTTCGCTACTAATTCTTTATAATACGGAAGCAAGGCCTTAACATCCGGTTTTACAGGTGCCTTGGTATACAAATCATACGGATTGAATTTTTTAACCCATTCAAATAATTCTACATCTTTCTCATTCATCAAATGCGCATAGGCATTTTCTCTATGTTGGGAGTAAAAAGAATGGTAACGAATCATATATAAAGCCGGTTCCGGCAAATAATCTTTCATGATCTGGTACAGATATTCATCATGTCCCCAACTCATTTTTACATTGTCAAGTCCACAATTTTCAGAATAAATACCAAATTTAGTATTGAATCGCTCATCGGTATAATCCGGGTTTTCTTTGAAAAATTCAGGATACACTATTTTATCCGAATACGCACAACCTACGGGAAAGGTGTCTCCCACTACGGCCCATTGCGGTTCTCCGAACAAACATAACACTTTTCCAAGATCATGTAAAAAACCGGTCAGCACAAACCAATCAGGATGACCATCAGCCCTGATGGCTTCAGAAGTTTGCAGCAGATGTTGTGTTTGATCTAAATCAATGTCCGGATCACTATCGTCGACAAGGGTGTTCAAAAAATCAACCGCTTCCCAGATAGACATTTCTTTTTTATTAAACTGTAAAAATTCTTCTTCTTTACTGCATACAAAATCATAAGTCTGATACGTATGATTCATTCTGTAAAACTCTTTAACCGTTTCAACCCTCTCCGAATCGACATAATTTCTAAACTCTTCCTTTTCCTTTTTGTTTTCAGATGGATCCGGATAACGAATTAACAAATCATCTTCCCACTCGTCTAAATTGTGTAATGGGTTATCTGTATCTAATGATTTTTTCATGATGTAAAAATTTAAGATTAGATTACGAAAATAAGATTAGCATTAGAAAATGAAATGGACTAATACATCAAAAACATGGATAAATTTTAATTTGGCACTGATTTATTTACAGGACAAGTATTTTTAATTAATTAACTTACTTGGCGGGAAACCAAACTGTTTTTTAAAACATCGGCTAAAATACAAAGGGTCATTAAAGCCCACTAAATTAGTCACTTCAGAAACGTTATACTTCTTTGATTTCAGCAATTCTGCCGATTTTTTCAAACGGATGGTTCGAATAAATTCATTCGGAGCCAAATCGGTTAGTTCTTTAATTTTTCGGTACAATTTAGAAGAGCTCACACCCAATTTATCACACAGAAATTCGGTTGACAAATCCAACTCACTTATATTATCATTGATTAAATTGGTGATTTTCGTCATAAACTCTTCATCAATTGGGGAATGGGTAAGCAATCCTACCTTACTTTCAACCTCACCGGAGAATTTTGCCTTTAATTCCAGTCTTGATTTAATGATGTTTTCTATGACCGTTTTCAATAACGAAGGATCAAAGGGTTTCACCAAATACCCATCAGCTCCAATGTCGTATCCTTTTACCTTATCTTCATTTTCGGCAAGTGCCGTTAATAAAACAACCGGAATGTGGCTGATGAAATCATCATTTTTAAGTTCTTTACAAAATTCGAGTCCGTCCATAACAGGCATCATAACGTCTGCCACACATAAAACAGGCTTAATCTGTTGGCAAATTTTCAATCCCTCTGCCCCATTTTCGGCTTCATATACTTTGTAATAATCCGACAAATAATCAACGAGATATTTTCGAAGTTCAGTATTGTCCTCAACAACCAATACCTTTTGCTTCAATTCGGTATTCTGAATTATTTTTTTTGCCGATTTTTCAGGAAGATGGCTGTCAAGATTGTCATTTTTTATAACATAATCAAATGCTTCTTTATTGCTGTAAAAACTGCGATCCATTGGGATTTCAACCGTAAATGTACTACCCTTGCCCGGAGTACTTACCACTTTTATGGTACCTTTGTGAAGCTGTACCAGTGATTTCACCAACGACAATCCAATACCAGATCCTGTATTGTGCTCCTGACTATTACTAACCTGATAAAAGCGTTTGAAAATTTTCTCCTGACTTTTTATAGGAATTCCTATTCCGTTGTCACTAACCTCAACAATCAAAACTCCTTCAGCACCATCTTTCAATCGGATGAACAAATCTACATTACCATATTTATTAGTAAACTTTAAGGCATTCGACAATAGGTTGTACAGAATTTTATCATATTTATCCGTATCAATCCAACCGGTAATATTTTCTTCTTCTGAAACAAAATTTAAGGTGATTTTCTTATTGTATGCCAGCTCCTTAAAAGAATCGAAAATATTTTTTGAATAGGCAACAATATCGGTTTTTGATACTTTAAGCTTTAATTCTCCGGCTTGCGCTTTTCTAAAGTCAAGCACCTGGTTAACCAGATTCAACAATCTGCTGGCATTTTGATGAATCAGATTGTACCTGCTTTTTTGATAATCAGAGGAATTCCCCTCTTCCATCAATTGTTTTGCCGGCCCTAAAATAAGGGTTAAAGGCGTTCTTAACTCATGGGAAATATTAGTAAAAAAACGAAGTTTTTCATTATTCAATTTAATGTCATGCTCCCTGTTTACTTTTTCGGTAAGCAATTCCTGTTTTAATCTGATACGGTTTTTGATTTCTTTTCGAACAAAATAAAAAATAGCCGCCAATAGCACCAGGAATAATAACAATGCTGTTGGTGTCAGCCAAAAAGGCGGCAGGATTCTTATTTGATATGAGCTAATCTCACTCCACTGCCCATTACTGTTGCTAGATCTTATCTTAAACACATAATTCCCAGAATAAAGGTTGGTATATTGAATGTTTCTGGAATTGCTGGTGGTTATTATCCAATCCTTATCAAACCCTTCCAGCATGTATTGAAACTTGTTCAGCTTTTCGTTAGTAAAGGAAGGTGCCGAAAACTGAAGCGAAAAATTGCGGTTTTTGTAGTCGAGTTCTACTTTTCTGCCATAATTCAAATCATGTAAAAGTGGCACTTGTCCGTTGATTTCCATTCCGGGAAACACCTCCTCGTTCTGAATCTTAAATTCGGTGATAATCGGCATCGGAGACCAATTATTTCTTTTCATGGTATTCGGGGAAAAATAAATGATACCATTTTTTCCTCCTAAATAAATTTTTGAATTATTAAAATTAAAAAAGCCACCGGAACTAAAAACATCCAATCTGTTTCCACTATTGACATGATAAATATTAATGGCTTTCAGATCGGCTTTTAGCCAAGCTATACTATTGTTGTTTATATTTAACCATAAATCTCCGTTAACATCCGTTAACATATCGGTAATCCACTTTCCGGAGAGTTCTTTAAGGTGTGTAATGGTTTTAAATTTGTTTTTTGAAGGTTCATACACACATAAACCATAACGGGTGGAAGCCCATACTTTTCCTTTTTTGTCCAACATGACATCACTGACATTGTCATCATAAGGTGCCCCATTTTCTATTTTAGAAAGTGACCTGTAGGTTTCAATTTTACCGGATGTACTATTATATCGTACCACACCGGTTTCTGTGGCAAACCAAATAGTATTCTTATTGTCTTTTTCTATGGCATTGATTTGAAAACCCGGTAATAATTTCCCTTTAGAACCTTGTACGGCTAAGGTTTTGGTATCGAGAATAATTGCACCTTCCCCAAAAGAACCTACCATCATCGTCTGTGCTCCAATCCTGCAAAACGCAAATACAGCCGAAGATTCAAATCCCAGACTAATTTCTTTGGAAGTATTCGTAACATAATTGTACACCATTACATTACCATTCCAGAGCCCGCAATAAAAAATCTTCCCATCATCCGAATAAATGCTGGCGATATCCTTATCATTATTGTACAACGGTATAAAACCTTTGCCATTGGAGGTAAAAAGTCCGTTATGGCTGGTTGCAACAATTACTTTCCCATCATGTGTCTTAGAAAAACCTCTGATACGGGGGGCTTGATTCCCTATATGACGGGAGATATCTTTATTGAGCGTAAATTGATTTTCATAAGGATCGTATTTGTCCAATCCATCTTCTGTTCCAATCCAAAGTACTCCCGAAGCATCAAAATATAGTGCCGAAACTAAATTATCAACGATGGAGGTGTCATCTGACAATACAGAATAATACCATTTATAATCGCCTTTCTGAATATCTTCCAATTGCTTACATACCAGCAATCCTCCTAAAGTACCCACCCAATATTTACCATCCGGCGCTTGGGCAATCGACAAAAAATACGGTCCTAAATTCGCTCTGATTTCCTTGTTTTCAATATATAAGTTTACGAATTTATCGGTTATTTTATCTAATTTGTAGAGCCCTTGACGGGTTCCTACAAAAATATCCGACTTCGCGTCTTCATAAATAAAATTAACATAGGGATTTTTCACATTAGAATTTGGGACAAAGAGCGTATAATCATTAATTTTTACGATAGCCCCTTTATTGTCTAAGGTGATTTTGGCTACAGAGCCTTTTTCATAACTCCCAACCCAGATATTCCCTTTTTTATCTTCAAAAATTTCTTTTACATAATCAAACCCTTTAATCGGAATCTTTTCAAATCTGTTTTCCTTCAAGAAAAATAAATACACCCCTTTGGTTTTAGTCCCCACCCAAACTCTTTTGAATTTATCTACATAAACCGATCGAATCTCTTCTTCCGGCAAACTATTGGGATCATTTTTTTGGGGTAAAAACGTGGTAAAAACATGAGTATCCATTTTAAACAGCGTTAAGCCTTTTCTGGTGCCTATCCATAAATGATTCGATTTTTCATCGAGTTCCAATGCCGTGATATCATCATTGTGCAATTTATTTTCACCCGGCGAGGAACTCAAGTAGGTTTTAAATTGATATCCGTCAAAACGGTTCAATCCCGAGAAGGTTCCAAACCACAAAAGGCCTTTTCTATCTTGAACAATATGCCGCACCGAATTATGGGATAAGCCATTATCGTCATTATAATGTTCAAATTTTATATTCTGTGCTGGAGAATAACAAAAAGAAATTAAGCAAATAAGTAATATAAAAGAATATCGTTTCATAAAATGAATTATATATGCAATGTAATATTTTTAAATTACATAGTCAATCGTAGCCTTGATTAAGGGTTTATTCGATTTATCGTATTGGTTTTTAAGTTTATTTTAAAATGATTCGAAGGCTGGCCTTTCATAGCTTTCTGAAAAATTTTTGACCATAAAACAAAGTTTGTATCACCCGATTTTTCCAATTGTTCACAAACCATTTGATACTGTTTCAATCTATCCAAACCGATATCCGGGATAGCCAATTCGTCTGCATTTCGCAACCTGAAAAAATCGAATACCATATCAAAACCTGTCCAGGATTCAAATGTTTCCAACGTTATTTGATTAGAATTTAAATGCTTTTCAATCAAACCCTTATCGCTATTTATCTGCAATAAATTTTTACCTGAATGTTTTACCAAAGCCTCTAAAAATGCAACCGGAAAATCTTCCGGTAAAAACCGGAGCCGAACCAATTCTTTCAAATGTCCTTGCGTAAAATCTTTATACGTCCTGGCATTAAGAATGCCTTTATCCCAAATCTTGGGGCTGTTTATAGTTTGCAAATGTGCGTGCTCCTGATGGTATAAAGGAAACAAACTATTCCATTTTTGAACCGAATCAACCACCACAGTTTCTACCTCAACTTCTGAAGCCGAATGAATGGTGAGTATTTTATAAGCGGGCATGTAAGCCGCCAACGAAGGCGTCTGGATATTAAACAAAGTATTGCCTTTGGCTGTTGTTCTAACCCCTGTATCGTTGATATGCATATGTCCGCCAAAATGAATCTGAATCCCCGCATCGGCAAATGTTTGGGCAACCTCTTCCCTGGGAACCCTTTGCAATTGCATTTTATCCGAACCTAAAAGAAGCTTTAATTCGGGAGAGGCATCGTCGTTAAAATCAACCAAAGGATAATGACTGAAGGCAATCAAAATTTTCCCTTTTTGTTTCGCTTCGGCTGAAACTTTTTTTACCCAATCAACTAAATGATTTTTATACAAAAGCACATTATTATAACCAATACTGGCTCCCGAAAAATCTTCCGGATTATCCAACAAACCGGATAACTTTTCTTTGGGAACATATACATTGGCATCTATGGCCAAAAGCCAAACCCCTTTAATCGGTTCCACCAAATAACTTGCATCGGGAAGAGACAAATTAGTGTTTTTAATGGCGTAGGTCCTTTTTTCTAATTTAGATTCTTGGAATGCTTTATCAAAAGTATAGTCTTCATAGCTATAATTTGAAAAAGGGGTTTCCCAATATCCATATTTTTTTTGGGGAAAGAAACCAAAATCAGCCATTTCATCCATGGTCTCTTTATAACCCCAATTTTTAATATCGGAGGTAATAATGGGTGCCAATTGATTTTCCTGTGCCGGCAAATTCGATTTAGAACTGCTGATAATTTGTTCTTTTCCGTCCTCACCTAAAAAATCGGTTTTGGTGGCATCTTGGGCAAAAGGTTTTACTACGTCATGATTCCCTGTGGTTACAAAAAAGGACATGCCGTGCTTTGTTGAGTACTCATTAAGAATCCGTCTCAATCCCCTGACATGTATGGGTTGGCCGTCATCACTAAAATCGCCTGGCAGTACCACCAGTTTTATGCCTTTTTTCGAAATATCATCTAAAGTGGCTAAAAAAGCAAAATAGTTTTCATTAAAAATACGGGTAGAATGCAATTGTGAACTCATCGTTCTGATATTGGCATATTCACCGGTCACCGGATTTTTAACCCCCTGATAATCATTGTCCTGAAATTTTCCGAAAATATCATGCAAATGCGCATCGGCAATAAAAGCAATTTGTACAGCAGCTTTTTTTTCTGTCTGTATCGATTTACAAGCATATAAAGAAAGTAATAGTACTACTAAACCGGATACTCTTAACATATAACTTTTTTTGCTGATTATTTTTTCCTCTGGAACTTCTTGGCTAAACCGTCTTGTATCTTGGTGATGTGGCGAATTATGGAGCTCAAATTTTCGATTAAACACAGGCTTTGCAAGCACAAAACCAACGTCAAATTTAGCCTAGACCCACCATATTACCAAACTACGATTGGCGGTTCGTTGTTTTTTTTACGAAGGTATATGTTTTTAACGATTTTTTGTTCGGTAGTATATTCTCTTCAAAGTCAATTTTTTGAAATCCGAATTTGTCCGCTATTGATACCAAGTCACTCTCGGAAATTAGTCTAAATATTTGTCCTGCCGATTTAATTGTTTCTATTCCTGTTTGACTTACAGAACTTACTCCATCGTTTTCTTGTATTGTTACAACCAAATATCCGTTTTCTTGAATGTTATCGTTGATAAATTCAAAGCAAGTGTCAGTTTCAACATATTCAAAAATTAATGCTGCCCAAATTAAATTTGCCTTGGTTATTTTTTCGATTTTCCTTGAAGATATGTCAATGTTAATAAGATTTAGATTTGGAATTTGGTCTTTGAATCGCTTTTTCGTTTCGTCGAGATAGTTTTGATTTATGTCAATGCCAAACACTTGACTGGTAATGTTGTTGTCAATATGCTCCAATCCATTTCCTCCTGCAATTCCCAAAAACAGTACTATTTCTGGACTTAGTTTTTCCAAATATTTTTTAGTCAAGTTATTGAGTAAGTGTAATTGTCCAACAGATTCGTGTTGCATATGAAGCTCATAATCTTCAAGTGGTATTTTATTCCAAACATTTTCCATTCTGATATTTTTTTAATTTTTGTCTGATAATGTTTTATAAATAGTCCTGTCTGATTGGTGAAAAAACATCAATCACTTCGCCTGCCTCAATTATTTCTATGGAATGTTCTATATCCGCTGGAATTGAATATGTGTCGCCCTCTGTTAGCATATATTCTTCTCCGCCAAATTTTAGTTTGTATTTACCTGATATAACATATCCACTTTGTTCGTTTGGGTGTTTGTGAAATGGAACAAAATCTGTCGATTTGTACAGCATTTTCGCCACCATAGTGTCCTTACCGATAGAGAGAACGACAAAGTCCACTCCTAAAAATTGTCTTGGAGTTGCGTCTTCTTTTTTCACTACGTTTTTCATTTCTTAAAGTTTAAATTCAGTTGTTAAAATTATTTGTTGTTCAAGTTTTGTAGGGTGTTGCTTTACAATACACCATCAACAGTTGTCAATAAGTTCTTTTCCATATATGCTGTGCCTTCCAACTCTACGGTCTGATAAGGCTCAATCAAGTAGAATCCGAACGAATGGTAGAGTTCTTTTGCTTTTGTTAAGGTAGGAATTACCTCCAACCGAAGATATTGAAAATGTAACTGCTTTGCATTTGCAACAGCTGATTCCAAAAGTCTCGCTCCGACCTTAAATTGCCTAAAATCGGGCTTAACATAGAATCGTTTTAATTCCGCAACTCCTTGTTGCATTTTCCGAACTGCTATGCAACCAACCGCTTCGTTATTCCTATAAGCTAATAACAAACATCCATCCGGTGCAACATAGTGTGTGTTCAAAGATGCTAATTCTGAATGAAAATTTTTAAATCCCGCATCAAAATTAATTGCGTTTGCATATTCCTTAAATAATTCAATAGTGTCATCAAATTCCTCCTGCGAGCTAGCAAGTATAATTTTAATATCATCTTTATAGTCCATTACTAATCGTATTTTTAATTTTTTTCTTGATTTCAGGTCAAGATCATCTCTTCTATAAATGTTGTCAAAAGCATATTCAATTGCCGGATTAATAGACCCAAACTACTTGGTTACAACATCAATTTCCGAATATCCAACAACGTCATCATCTTTAGTGTTTTTCAATGCCTGAAGCTTTATATAACGCGCTTGTGCTAACGTAAACGCTTTATTTTGCCATAAGGGATTGTTGTTGATATTCGAAAATTCACCTTCATCAACTAATTCCCATTTGTTGTTATCCTGCGAAATATAAAACTTATAATTCGTAATAATCCCCTTAGACCTCAGGTTTTGATCCGGCAAATACCTAAAACCGATTAATTTTTCTGTTTTACCCAAATCAATCACCAAATCAACAGGCATTTTTTTATTTTTATCCTGATACCAAATTGAACTGGAATTCCCGTCAATGATCTTATAAGCTTCCTCATCATTAGCCTCCAGAATTGTCCATCTCTTTCTGGCAATATCAAATTTTTCTTCAATTACGGCACTACTTTTTCCTGTAGCAGGGTTGTAAGCGATGGCTTTAACGGCTACTTTTCCAGCTTCCGTTTTAATCTTCCCGGTATATTTATTCGAATCCGGTGTCGGATTACTGCCATTCAGCGTATAATAAACCTGGGATTCTGAATCGGCTGGAATAATGCTTATGTCCCCTGATTGTTCCCGAATTATTGTTGGTGCAATTAATATTTGTGGTGCATTGTAAATTTCGACATTAGAAATAAGAGGACTGCTTTTTGAATCTGTAATCGTAAAGCGAAGCTTTGTAGCCTCTACTGAAGGAAAACAAAGTATCCGTTTGTAACCAATAGTGGTCTCCTTTGCCAATTCCTGCCATTCCTCTTTGACATAGGCTTCAACGGTAAAAGATTTCACCCGTTGTCCCAACCGAATATATTCCTGAACCAGAAAACGGTTGAAAGTAGTTGGCTTGTCAAAATAAAAAGTCAATGAGGCTGTATTGCTATTAGCATCAGTTGCCCAATAGGTTTCCTTATCACCATCTACTGTCTTATCTGCTCCAAATTTTGTATTATTCTCTCTCACGTTTGAAGCTTCCACTTTGACTTTTTTAGCGAGATTCACCGCAAAAGCTTCCTTCACTGCCAGGGCAAATTCCAAAGCCGCTTTTTCATCATTTTTATGGATTAAACCGTTCGGCATAACCGGAAAATTAAGCAATAAAGTACCATTACGGCCTATCGAATTATAGTAGGTATCCATAAGCTGAGGTAGCGTTTTTACCTTACTATCTTCCCTTAGATGATAAAACCACTCCGGTCTGATGGACGTATTTACTTCAGCCGGAACCCAAGCATTACCATCTTCTACTCCGTAACGCAACATATTCTCCTGCACATCTCCTGTTGCATGTAACAAACTCCAATTGGTTTTACCCACATAGCCCGCTTCTGTTCCAACCCAGCGAAGATCTGCCCTGTCCCCATTATCATTCCAGATAACAATATTGGGTTGCAGTTTACGGACAAGCTCATAGGTGTTTTTCCAATCATAATAGGTTTTACGGTCAATTTTACGAATTTCATTCGCCCCTCCATAATATCCGTCACCACCATTGGCTCCATCAAACCACACTTCAAAAACATCCCCATAATTGGTCAGGAGCTCTGTTAATTGATTTCGGAAATACGTAATGTATTCCGGTTTTCCATAATCCGCATGGTTTCTATCCCATGGAGACAGGTATACGCCTAATTTCAATCCGTATTCCTTACAGGCATCTGCCATTTCACGCATAATATCACCTTTACCGTTTTTCCAAGGGGCATTTTTTACCGAATACTCCGTATATTTTGATGGCCAAAGACAAAAACCACTATGGTGTTTTGCCGTAAGTATAATGCCTTTCATTCCTGCTTCCTTGCAAATTCGAGCCCATTGCCTGCAATCCAACTCGGTTGGGTTAAAGATTTTTATATCCTCGTCACCTTTTCCCCAAGCCATGTCGGTATACGTATTTATCGATAAATGGATAAAAGCATAATACTCCATTTCCTGCCACTTCATTTGGTTTTCGCTGGGAACTGGACCATAAGCTTCGGGGGCTTTAACTTGACTGTAAGCTGAAAAAATAAAACTTAAAAAAAAGAGTATTCTAAAAAATGCTGTCTTGTTCTTCATTGCATCTTGTATTAAAAATCAATTCTGTTTTTTCGTTTCTTTCGGGAAAGCATAACTCGGTTTCCATCCGCCTAAATCGATTAAAATCTGGTCTAACATCACCCCAGGATCTACCATCCAAATTTTCAAGGTATGTTTCCCTGCTTTGTTCACAATTTGTTTCACCGATTGTACGCTGGCGTTTTTAAGTACATTTTGTTTCCATTGCTCGCTGCGTCCCGAAGTTTGAAAATCAACGATTACCGGTGCTGCATCATCAATGGCAACGGCACAACGCACGCCCCTTCCTTCATAATCCGCATGTGTAGGAACGGCCTGTAACCTAACATCAGCCTCTCCAAAGTTAAAAGTATAAAAATCATACTCCAGTGATGGGCTGTTTTGTTGTATCCTTTTCAAGTCGGTTTCAGAAGCCGCACTTCTTGGTAAGGCCGTAATTACTTTTCCGGTATAACCAATCCCTTCAAAAATTTCCCAATTCGCTTCTTTCACAGGTTTATTCTGGGTAAAATTTTCAGCGTTGATTGACACAAAACCTTTGTCTTCCACAAAACCGGAGTAATTTTCCAACGCTTTAAATTTTGGATTATACACCGAAACCCCAATCGTTATTGTACTGTCGGCCGTGATGAAATCAATCGCGCTGTTCACTTTATAACTTGGTGGAATCAACTGAAAATCATGACCCAAAGGTGCTTCTTTTTGATTTTCTCCTTTAGGTACTTTAGTCCAATCAATGCTAACCCACAAACGCTTTTCCGGATTCCCGGTGGCACTGTTCAATTGCCCCTTCGTTTCTGAAATGGTAATCCAATCGGCTTTGGGAACGGCTTTCCATTCAATAGTCCCTTCGCCTTTTAAATAAACATCAATAAAATAACGACTGTCTGTATAGCTGTTAAAAACAGGTAAAACATCGGCAAAACTATTTACCGTTTGATGATTCACTTCCATTTCATACCCCTCTAAAGCCAAGCCTAAAACTGCCTTTTCGTTTGGATCTACAAACACATGGGACGGTTTGAAAAATACAGGCAAAAATCTTGGCTCCATAGACATGATATGATTCCACTTCCCTTTTTGAAGCGTTTGATTGTAATGGTTGGTTTCTTTTACGATACGCTGATATGCCTCTGCCGATTGCTTGCCATAAAAATTGGCACTTATTTTCCCCTGTTGGGCAGCAAACTTGTTTTTAAAACTGTACAACCATTTTTGATTCATTTTTGAAGCCCCAATTACCGGATAATACACCAACTGATAAAAGGCATCCTTGCGGTTTTCTGAAATCTTCCCGTACAGCTTTTCAACGTTTTCCACCAAACCCTGATAAGCATTAATCCGGGCATCAACTTCATCGCCATAATGAAATTGGGTGAGTGCTGTTTCACCAGCCTTAGTTTCTGGTTCCACCTGACTCCAAGCCATAAACTCGGGGCGTCTCATAAAGGAAAGTCGGCTGTTCTCTAACATCACATTGGTAATCTCCGGTGCCACCTCTTTTCCAAATTCTCTGGAATTCCAAGAGTTCATATGCGCTTTTACGGAACTGCTTTTATCAAAAACATCCATATCCCAAGCCATATCCAAAAACAATTCGATGTTGTATTCGTGTGGCTTGATATCCCCACAATTCAAAATCCATAAATCACGGGATTGAAATTCATAGGCCTTTGACATTTCTTCCCACATCAAAACCGGGTTTGTGGAGTCTAGCCACAAATAATCATGCGGGCGTCCCCAATAGGACGTATGGTAATATACACCTGCTCCTCCCGAACGCTTTTGCTCTTGCGGATTACTAAACTGACGCATATAACCGTAATTGTCATCGGTCCAAACCAAAGTAATATCTTCAGGCAATTGCAATCCCTTTTGATAATAGGTCAGCACTTCTTTATAAGGAATAAAGGCTTGCGGAATCGTATTGGGGTTTTTCTTTAATTCTTTTTTTAGAATAGTCCTTTGGTCTGTAATGATTTTTTCCAATAATTTGACTTGTTGGTCTGTATCGTCTTCGCCAACAATCATTGGGGAGTCATGTTCCCCACGCATTCCTGTAGTATAAATATTTTCAAATTTGGCCGTCTCTTTGGTACGTTTGCTAAACAAGCCTTTAATCACTTCCGCATTGGTATCGTATCGGTACTCTCCCATCGTTTTATGGTTCCATTCCGTATTAATATTACTCAACATCGGTTCTGCATGTGAGGTTCCGATAACAATCGCGTAATCATCGGCTACCTGCTTATTTTGGGGATAAGAATAAAAAGGTTTGGTACTGGAGTGCATGGCAGGCCAAATGGTATTCGCCCGTAAACGCAATAAGAGTTCAAAGACTTTTGCATAGGTTTTGGGACCTATATCCCCTGTTTCCGGTTCAAAGTTTAATGCCGCCCAACGTTGCAATCCCCAATCTTCATCATTTAGAAAAACACCACGGTATTTTACCGAAGGGCTCTTGTAAACTTTATTTTCAACGGCAAGTACAATTTCTTTTTGTTTGTGAGGGGTTACATCTGCCCACCATTCCCAAGGGGAAACACCCATCATTCTGGAAATTTCAAGCAAACCATAAGCCGCTCCTCTCCTGTCTGAACCCACAATAACCAAGGCTTGCTTTACTCCCTTAAAAGGATTTTTAACCACTTGAATACTGAACGTTTCCCATTTGTTTTTTAAACCCGTTACCTCCACCTTATTCGTTGCAATGAGCCCGTCTATTAACTTATTTTTTCCAATGGAACCCGCAATAATCATATTAGAAGAGGGATTTTTGGAAATCTCAATCTTTTTCCCTGTGGTATTTGCAATATCTCCAGCCAGCAATTTTGCCGCTATTTCAACAACTTTTGCGTCATTTTTATCAATGGCAATCGTACAGGATTCCTCTCCTTTCACAATCGAAAAATCATTCCCCTTTTGTGCATTCACAACAGACAGTTGCAACAAAATGAGCGTCAGTATTATATGTAATTTACTCATAATTATTTTTTTATTCTTTCAAAAGTATTATCCTCAAAAGAGATCTTGAAATCCGATTTAAATAGTGTGCTGGGTTGGTAGTAATCAGTAGTGATAACCTGTGCCCCGGATGACATCGCCATTTCAAATCGGGTATAATCATTAAAACGTGCTTCTTTAGTATCTGCATCGGCTCTGGTGCGAACCATATAGTCTTTCGCCACTAATTCTTTAATATAGTCAAAATCCTTAATCGGGTCGTTTATGATGTGGAATGCCGCTTCGGGATTTCCTTCCTTACTGTTCACAAATAAAATCCTGTTTTTTAGCGAGGCATGATGTTCTAAATACCGATTGATTTTATCTTCTTTTTCATCTAATACAAAAAGAAAACGTCCTTTCACATTGTCCAATCCCGGCCAGCCCTTTTTAAGAATCGCTTCCTCCAAGGTTTTAAAATTTCCTCTTACCAAATCGGGTGTTATGAGTTGGTTCTTAGCAAAGACACTTTTAATTTCGATATCAATACTATCCAACGCCTTTGTAGTAAAGGCTAATGGTTTACGTAAATCTTGAATAATTTGGTCTTTGGCATTTATTGTAATTATAATTGGCGTGTGATTGGGATTTGCATCGGACCATTTTTTTAAAGCCCGTAAAGCATCCTTAAACAACAGATACTGACTTCTGAAATCAATATCCTGAATATGGAACATTTTCAACCCCGGCTTTTTAAGCATTTCTTCTTTATCAAAAACTTTAGGTTCTTCCCCCATGCTTTTCACAATTTCCAATCCTTTTGGATTCGAAAAATATCCGCCATTAGGGTCATGAAAAACATCCAGTTCAATATTTCGTAATCCCAGTCCCAATTGATCTTCTAAGGATATATGACCATACTGTAACGCTATTGCCCTTGAAGAATCCCGCTCGTATAAATACTTAAACAAAGGTGCTTCGATAGCCATTTTATACGAGTTATGACTGCCGATAACCTGAATATCATTAAGACGCAGCTCCTCATGTGTACAACTGCAAAAGAATACGCATAAAAGGAACAGGACAGGATTATATTTTCGAATGTTTACCATCATTACTTTGTCTGGATTTCTATTTTTTGTTCTATCAATTGGTCGTCTAAGGTTGATGTAGTTACTTCCTTAAAGATAAGTTGTTTTTGCTTTTCTTTAGGAAGATTTATGGCTTCCATATTTAAATTTTGAACATCATCAAATACAAAGGCAGGCCTAAAGTCGGAATCATCCAATGTTAGTTTCACATTTTTCATACTGATTCCATTCACATGTCTCACATAAAAACCATAGGCCGGTAATTCTCCAAACATAGAAAATTCCGGATAGTCCCGAACAGCTTCCGGCACCTGATTCAACCGGCTTAACGGAATATAAGCCATTCCTTTTGAGGCCCTTCCCGGATAATTTATTTCAATGTTTTCCAAGACCACATTTTCAATAGCATAGCCTTTCATCCCCACTATGGAAGAGGGAAAAGGGTTATGGAAAAAATCGACTTCAGGGCCTCTCAAATCATAATTGCTGTCCGGCCGACCAAAAGGCACTTGTACTTTTATGTTTTTTATACTCACATTTTTTACACTTCCCGGTCGATCACCACTTCGCTGACCCAAACGTATAAAAATAGCGTTGCCGGTATTTACGGCATGTATGTTGGAAACATCAATATTTTCTATAATTGCACCGTCAACAGATTCTATGGCAATAGCCGATCGAAAGGTATCATAAACCTGAATATCCTTGATAGTGACATTTTTGAATCCCCCAAAGGAAGCGGTACCAAATTTTATCGCACTGGCACTGGACCTTATCGTACAGTTGGCAATATAAATCGCATTGTTATAGTATCCCGGATAGTATGATTTTAAACAAATACCATCATCGGCAGCGTTGATGTCGCAATTGACCACCTTCACATTTTTACAATCGGTGATGTCTATTCCATCATTGTTCCAATACGAACGATTCACTATGGTCAACTTATCCAGAGTAAGATTAGAACACAACTCAAAAGACAAGCCCCAACAGGAAGCTTCACCCACTTTCAAACCTTCGACTAAAATAGTATCACATTGCGAAAAGCGAAATAATTTAGGCCTCATGGTCTCATTGGGTCTGTTTCTGTGAAGGCTATATTTTGGATCTATGGCAACACCGGCATGATGAAGACTGTCGATATGCAACGCCAATTGTAATCCCTGTCCATCAATTGTTCCTTTTCCCTTAAGGGCAATGTTATTTGCCTTATGCGCCAGAATTAAAGCCATTTGGGAGTTATCATCATTCTTGGGCGAAATAGGTCTTCCGTGGAAATCCATATTCGCATAATCCCCAGGATTGGTACTTCCCAATAAAACAGCACCTTCTTCAAAATATAAAGTTACATTACTTTTCAGTTGAATACTACCCGATAAAAATTTTCCTTTTGGAAAAACAACCCGACCGCCTTTACTTTTAAAAGCCGCATCGATTGCTTTCTGAATCGCTAAGTTATTCAATGTGACTCCGTCAGGAATTGCTCCGTATTTAGTAACCAAAAACTCTTTTGGACTGTTTTTTACAACTTCTTTACTTTGAACAGAAAGTATCATCAGTATAAAAAACGAAATACAGCATACCATTTTTATCTTCATCATTTAAATTTTAAACCAACCTAAAATACGACTTTAACCAATAGTCATAGTATGCCTAAACGGAGTATATCCTGTGACATAAACATGAACCCCATCAGTACGTAAAGTCCCTTGATGATAGGTATATTCCTCGCTGTCTAAAGTATCTATATTGTGATGTTCCAGCTTCCCGGGTCCAAACTGTAAGCGATCCGCTCCCATAGACAATTCACCCAATCCCGAATTTAAAAAATAATTATTCTTTTCATCCATGGCTACCCCGGTAATGCTACTTCCTTCTTTAAAACACATTTCTATGGTCACTTCAACATTTGGAGGGCCATCCACTTTAAAATCCAGATTCAGGCTCCCGTTGTTTTCCGTAATTTCAACCACCGTAACTTGCGCTTTTACATTGCTCTTGGTACGGGAATCAAATTCCATTTTATTCCAAAATCGACCGTCCGGTGATGGCGATAATGCATAATCTCCATCCGCTTTACGAAATTCCTCCGCAAGAGGCTGATAATAATCGGCTTCCTTGGTTTCCTTCAAAATATATTTATTTCCTTCTTTGACGATACCATCGCTACTGAAATATCCCATTCTAAAAAATGAAGTCGACAGCCGCATGTATTTTAATATCGCATCACCTTTTCTATACATCAAAAAGTTGGGGTTTGACGATCTCCCGGAAACAATCAGTAAAGGTTTATCATTCCCGCCAAATAACGTTATGGCTGTATTCCCGCGTCTTATTCTGGCCATATTAGACAATGCAAAAAACTTTTCATAATCATTTTCCACCTTACCCAAAGCCGGAAGTGGTTTCTGAAGCTCTTTGTTTTCCATAAAAAACAGTAACGAACCTGATAGCGTTTCATTGGTAAAATCAGGAAGATTTTCAATCGTATGGGCCATATGGGCAAACATTGGGTTGTTGGTACGAATGGCCATATAACGGTATTGCAAATAAAATTTAGCAATCGTTATGTCCATAAATTGATCCTGTCTTCTGGAATCAACGGTAACCAAATCCCCATTGGGTTCAATATAATAAAAATAGGTCGTCAGGTTTTGGTGAACAATATCCAATAATTCCGGTCTGTTCAGCAATCTTGCCATGGTAATTAATGCTTTGTCGATAACTGCTGAGTAAATTCCGCTTCGCTCGGCATAATGCCCGTCGGCATTGATATAAATCCCTTCAGCCAGCCATTGATCAATTCTTCGAACATATTTGACATCCGGATACAGGGAATGGATATGGGCTAAAGCAGCACTGACAACCCATCTGTGATTAGGAGTATGCACCCCTCCGGTCACCATTGCTTCCCCTGCATTCACGATAAAGGTTTTCATTTTGTTTCTTAAACCCTCCAAGTCTTTTTGTTTATCCTGATTCAATACTTCAACTGCCGGACAGATATACTCCAAAACAAAAGCGGTATCCGGAGGGGATTGTCGGTTTCCCCCGGCATCTAATGTGCCGTCACTATGCTGCTCCTTCAACATTATATCCATGAATTGATTCAGTTTATCGGCCAAGACTTTGGACTTATAATACACCGACCCGGAATGGGACATTGAAGCGGTCATCACCGCTATGGCTCCTGCCAATGGACGGAAATTATTGATTCGGACCTTAGAATCCATCGGTGCTTTATCCAATAAGCTCTTCACTTTGGCATCATTGTTCAAAAGAAGTTTTTTCATGAATTGAATATCCTCTTTTGTCCTATT
The DNA here is from genome assembly GCA_036676965.1 of Flavobacterium sp. Lineage (GTDB taxonomy): Bacteria > Bacteroidota > Bacteroidia > Flavobacteriales > Flavobacteriaceae > Flavobacterium. Next base: position 84,546 of record JAKFBW010000071.1, read on the forward strand.
ATTGTTTGAAAAAAGCTCATCTGCAAAAACGACATCACTAACTAAAGCTCCCGCCAATGTTAGCCCTCCCAGTCTAATAAATTCTCCACGACTCATTTGATGTTTCATACTGTAGTTCTTTTGTTGATTCAACTTAATCAAAATTTTATAAAAAACTTATGTCAATTACTCCATGTTTTGACACCAATAAATCACTTATCCACAATTTTCACTAGTGTAAAATTTATTCCCAATGGGTTTTTGGTCATTTTACAGATTAAAGGGAAATCCGGATTTTTTACTATCCACACTTCCGTTTCATCTATCTGCGCCACCACATGCAAAGCATCCACTGTTTTTCCGTCTATCACAACGCTGTTTTTGTCAGTATTTTCATCTAAAACATAGGTGGTATTGTTATAAATAAACTTGTTGTTTTTTAGCAAATCCTGGTAGGCCGATTGCGAAATCATAAAAAAGGTTTCGGTAGGTTTTAAGACTATAACATCCGAAGTTTCTCCTTGAGTAAAGTTTAATGCATTTCCTTTTTTCAAGCCTTCCGGCATTATTACGATGCTGCTTTTTACCCCTCTGGTATCCAAATCTAACACCAATGTATCGGTAGCTATTTTGGAGGTTAGCGTCAAGGTTCTGGTTTGACCGTGTAACTTACAGACATAATGTAATGCGGTATTGTTTTTAATCGTGGGAATATAGCTTTGTGCTGTCACCATTTGAAATAGTGAACAAAAAACGATTGTTGCAATTGTATTTTTCATCTGTTGCTTATTTTGTTGGTGGTAAAATAGTCGTTCCCCAAGCCGAAGGTCTGGAATCCATTTCTAAAATCAATTCGCCTCCTTTAACGATGTCTTCGTGTAAAATCCATGCTTGGTTAAAGGGTTTTCCGTTTAATAAGGCCGATTTTATATACTTCTTTTTGTCACTTAAATTTTTGGTCGTAATCTTAAAATTTTTACCAGATTCCAACTGCAAAGTGGTTCCTTTAATTAAAGGCGTATTCAATAAATAATACGCTTGCCCTGCATTAGGATATAAACCCATCATATGGAAAGCCAACCAGGAAGACATCGCTCCCGAATCGTCATTCCCCGGCAAACCTTCACGGGAAGTATTAAAATTATCTTTAATAATTGCGCTGATTCTGTCACTGCTTAAATACGGTTTCCCAATCCAATGATACATCGTAGGCGCCAAAAATGAAGGTTCATTGGAAACATCATATAATTTAGCATCAAAAAAAGTATCCAACCTGTTTTTGAAAGCAATATCACCACCAGATCTGCGAACCACTTCAGGTAAATCATGCGGCACGCTTAAAGAATATTCCCAGGAAGTCCCTTCATAAAAAAACACGCACCAATGGCACACATACCAAGGAGATTCCGTAATTGTTGGAGTATATTTAAATGTTGGTTTTTGAATTTTTGACTCCCCGAAAACTACCTCATCCAGCCAATTACCAGCCGCATCTTTAGGCATGATAAAACCTTTAGCACCGTTATTCTCATAATCGGCTCTCCATAAATTTTTCCAATTGTCGGCTTGTTTTATATACCTGTCATAAATAGCGTTATGATTCAAACCTTTGGCAACGGTGGCAATATTATAATCGTTATAGGCATAATCTATGGTACGGTTTCCTGCGCGATCTACACCATAAGGTACATAACCTAATCGCAAATAATCCAACAATCCTCCCCTTCCTTCTCTTTCCTCGTTTCCTCCCGGAGGCACTTCGGCATCCTTGAGCATTGCTTTTAGTGCCAATTCATAATCAATTCCCTTTAAGTTTTTTACAAAGGCATCAGCGAGTACCACCGATGCATTCGAACCGCCCTGGGTACGGCCGTTATCATTACCGCTTCGGCCTTCCGGAAAATAGCCATCATGCTTGTAAATATTCAACATCGCATTGACAATTTCCACTTGACGCTTCCCATCAATCAGCGTAATCAAAGGACTTGACGTTCTGAAAGTATCCCAAATACAATAGAAATCGTCATAGTACGGTTCCTCATTCGTCCACAACGGATTCTCCCCTGTTCGGTCTACCGGCATCAGCATCGTATGATACAAGCCGGTATAAAACATTTTTTTATAGTCGTTTGATGTATCTGCTGAAAGTGTAATCCGACTTAATAATTGCTCCCATTTCTTTTCTAAGTCAGCTAAAACGGTATTAAAATCCCAATGCGGAATTTCTTCCTGAATATTGTTTTTCGCTTTTAATTCACTCAAAAAAGAAATTCCAATTTTTACGTTTAGCTCTTGTTTTCCTGCTGCACCAAAAGAAAGTAAAGCCGCCGTTTTCTTGCCGGAATCAAATTGAGCCGATTGGTTGGCGTAGAATTTTCCGTCTTTCCAGGTAACATATTTAGCAATCGGCTGGTCGAAAGTGGCCCAAAAACAAACCGTATACGCACGGCCGTTATTCCAACCGCCTCTTATTCGGCTGTACCCTCTCACTTCAGTATCGGAAACAATTTCGATTTGCGAACCCACAAATTGTTGTGCCTCTCTTGCGTTGGGCTCCGGATGTTCCCCCAAGAAAAAACCGGGATCAATCTTTAAATCTTTGCTTGCATTTTTAGGATAGCTTATGCGATAAAAAGACACTTTTTCTGCCGTTGTGATTTCAGTTTTGATTTGATTTTCTTTGAAAACCGTTTCATAATAACCCAACTTTACGTTTTCTTCCGCCCTGTACGAAGTTTGGTCTAATCGATCTAAAGTTCCGGAAAAAGGCATGATTTGGATGTTCCCATATTTAGGCCCACCACCGGTTCCGCTGACGTGAACCTGACTAAACCCCGTTACTTCTTTGGGCATTGGCAACCAACCACTATTAGGACTTACGGTACAGTCCGGACTTGGTTTTACCATACCATAAGGACAGGAAGGGCCAATAAATACTCTTCCATCCCCTTCAGATCCAATCATGGGATCTACGTAATTATGCAACTGATTTTGGGCATCAATCTGTATTGTAAAAAACAACGATATCCCTAAAAAGGCTATAAATTCGGATTTTAATTTCATTGCTTATTTTATTTTTGGTTGGTTAGCTTTGGTCGATAGTGTTTTAACAACTATGGCTTTGGTTTAGCAGCCATGTCTAAAATCAATTCACCACCATTGGTAATGGCATCATGAGAAATACTATACGCATTCAGAGGTATATTGTTGAATATTTTTTTATTCATATAAATATTTTCTGCACTATTATTAGGAGCATTAATCACAAAACTTTTACCCGGATAATATTTTGGATTTAACTGTATGGTTATTTTATTAAAGATTGGACTTCCTATCTGGTAAACCGGATTTTCGTCTGTTCCCCCATTCATTTGGAATAACCCAATCTTAAGCAGTACATTCAAACTTCCCATCAACCCTTGGTCTTCATCACCGTTGTAACCGGTATTGGTCGATAACCCGCTAAAAGTTTCTTTGACAACATTCCTGGTCCAATACTGCGTCAAATCAGGTCTTCCCAATAGCGTAAAAATATTGGAGGTTTGTATCGAGGGCTGGTTACCAAAATTGATTGGAATCCGACTGTACTCCGGATGCAATTCGGCATCATGCGAGGTTCCGGAAGTAAATTTCAACTTTTGGGCGGCTTCAAATTGAGTGTTCAATTTTGCGGCAGCTTTTTCTTTTCCACCCATCAATTCCGCCAAACCATCTATATCATGCGGTACAAACCATGTGGATTGCGCACCATTCGACTCTATAAACCCATTCTCATATTGGTACGGATCGAAGTTTTTAAACCATTTACCCTCCACATTCTTGGGACGCATCCATCCTGTTGTTTTGTCAAAAACATTTTGATAGTTTTGGGATCTGGCCATAAAATAGTTGTAATCCTCCTGATGATTTAATTTTTTGGCCAATTGGGCTAAAGTCCAATCCTGATAGGCATATTCCAGCGTTTGGCTGGCACCATCCTGATGTCCCCCAAATTGACCTTCTGGAATAGGATACGGCACATACCCTTTGTCTAAATAATATTGTAATCCGCCTCCTATATCGGTATTATGTTCGTAACCCGCTTTTCCCATAATACCGTTGAGCATATGGTTCTTTTTAAGGGCAATATAAATGGATTCTAAATCCTTTTTTACCAATCCTTTTTGGATGGCACTAACCATAAAAGGGGTAGATGATGCGCCTGTCATAACAAAGGTGTAATTCCCTCCCGAAGGACCACGGGGAATAAGACCTCCGTCTTTATAATATTGCATCAAAGAATGCACAAATTCATCCATCATTTCGGGATAAACCAATCCCCAAAGCGTATTAATCGTCCATTGGGCACCCCAAAAGGCATCCGAATTATAATGATTGAATTGAGGTTTTCCCTCTTTATCCAGAGGTAATTGCCCAATTCTAAATTTTTTACCCGTATTATCCGGATAGGCACCATTAGCATCGCTAATGATTTTTCGCCCTTGCAGGGCATGCCAAAGGTCTGTATAAAATCTTCTTTGATCTGTCTCGCTTCCTCCTTCTACTTTAATTCTTGACAACAAATTATTCCATTCGGTTTTTGCATCGCTAACTGCTTTATCAAAATCCCAATGGGGTAATTCCTGTTGAATATTACTAGTTGCATTTTCGACAGAAGTATACGAAATACCCACCTTCATCAATACTTTTTTATCTGATTCCTGTAAATGAACCAAATAATTTCCTGTATTCTTATCGGACTCGATTGATGCTACAGGGACATTTGTTTTAATTTTAAAAAATACGGTGAACGGCTTTGGACGACGATGTGTCGGAGTCATGACAAGCGTTCCGGAAAGCTCATAATCGTTGTTTTTTTCCAGTATCCCATTGCTGTTTTCACAAGGACCTAAGATGGTATTGAGATTGAAAAGAATAAATTTTTGTGTGTTTCCCGGAAAGGTATACCGATGAAACCCTACTCTTTTGGTACTGGTCAATTCTGTAATTATTTGATACCGATCCAGTGTTAAAGAATGGTATCCAGGGGTAATTTTTTCGGTCTCGTGACTGAATTTAGAATAAAAATCGGTAAAAATATTTTCTCTATGAGCTGCTGAAACCGTAACAGGCATTACAGAAACACCGGACATTTGCCATTCATGAATATGGCTGAATCCTTTTATGGTATCGGTGGTAAACTTATATCCTCCTCCCCAATCACCTTTGATTTCTGTATCCGGATTCAAACTCACCATACCAAACGGACGACATGCTGAGGAAAAGAAAAACCATCTTGAGTTTTCTGTATCAAGTAAAGGATATACCTTATCGACTAATTGTTCCTTTTCAAGAGCAACAACTTTTTTTCCGGTTTTACATGATACAAAAAAAACAAGAATAAAACTTATTCCTATGCTTCCTGTTTTTAAAATTCTATTTACTTTCATTTATTCTATTTATTAGATCATTATTTACAAGCATAGTTTCTATTATTTCTAAAGAAAAACTACTCTCAAATGATTTGTTTAATATGACATTCTATTTCTAGTACCTAAATTGTATTGTCACTAGATGAAAAATTACTGCAGAACAAGGTGAATTTTGTGAAACCATTTTATTTTTCATCTGTCACTTAACCTAAAAATTCAATATAAGCTGATAAAAATATAGGCAGACAATTTCTCGCCTGCCTATATTTATAACTTAATTAACTTTAATTATTTGATAACATTACGGATTTTGTGTTATTGCTCCTCCCGTATTATCGATTTCAGCTTGCGGAATAGGTCTTAACAAATGTTTTGGTTGAAGCGCATTATTAAATGCAACATGTGGATTATGTAAATAAGCACGTTCTATCAATTTACCCGTTCTCTTTAAATCCATCCATCTATTCACTTCTCCTGTCAATTCTCTGGCTCTTTCATCAAGAATAAAATCAAGAGTCACTTCTCCGGAAGTTACAGCTGTTGTTATACCTGCTCTAGCTCTTAATGTAGTAAGTCGTAAAGCTGCAGTTGTAGGATTTGATGCTTTTAAATATGCCTCTGCTGCAATTAAATATGCTTCACCACTTCTCATCATTACCATATCTCTTTGTCCTAATGAAGGTTGATCTGGTTGAGTAAATGCAACAGTAGGATCGTCAAATTTTCTAAACATTGGATAATGAACTGGCGTTACACCATCACTTACTAAATATTTATCCGGATTAATTACTTTATATGGTTTAGAAGCAATTTTAATATCTGACCAAGCAACTTTTGGAAAATAAATTGCAGTATCTCCTACAACTGAATTTACAACTGTACCATTTACAGTAGTTTGAAAAGCTTTATCAGCATATAGTACTCTCTTAAATGTTGCTTCAGCTCTTTGATCGTTATCTGCGAAAAGTGAATAATAAAATGGTGTAGGCATTGGCCCTAAACCTTTAACTGTACGTTGTAAACCAGGATAATCAAAAAACCCAAACTTATACATCATGTGTCTTGAATTCCCCCAGCCTCTACTAACTGAATTGGTTCCAAATAAATAGGCAAAGATTACTTCTGAATTTCTTTGATTAGTTATACTGGTCAATGAAGCAAATGTTGACACTAAAGTATGGTTTGCTATTACTGTTTCAGCCAATGCTGCTGCATCTGTAAAATCTGTAGTAGATCCAAAAGTTTTATACCCTCTTGTAAGCAATACTTTAGACAATAAATGTCTCACGGCATCTTTAGATACTCTTCCATAAACACTTGGAGTTTGTTCTACCCCAGCTAAAGCATCTTCAAGATCACTTACAATTTGATCATAAACTGCCTCTTCTGAAGCACGAGTATAATTTCTACTTGCTGTTGTTACTTGATTTAAAATCAATGGTACTCCACCATAATTTTCTACCAAATTAAAGTAAGACATCGCTCTAAAAAATTTAACCTCAGCTAATCCAACTGTTTTAGCAGCATCTGTAATACCTGAAATTTCATCGGCATTATCTATGGCAACATTAGCAGCAGAGATGATACTGTATTGATTATTCCAATATACCCCAATGGCCCAGTTTAATGAATTAAAATTAACATAGTCATTAATTTCATCCGTTCCTGAAACGATATTTCCTCTAGTTACGATATCAGTTCCTAAATCTTCAAGAACATAATACATATCTCCTGTATAACGTGTAGTGGTCTCTCTGGCTCTTTGATAAACTGAAGCTACTAACTGATCAAAAGTTTGAGGATTATCTTTAGCGGTCTCAATAGTTAAAGATGATTTATTCTCTTCCTCAAGATAAGAATCGCAACTCGTATTTAATGCTCCTACCGAAAGCAGAAGTATCATTAATTTATGATTAATATATTTCATTTTTTTAAATTTAAATTGATAACTAATTAAAAGTTTAAACTAAGTCCTGCCATATAAGTACGTGACATAAACGCAGCTCCCCAAGAATTTCGTCCTGCATTTTCAGGATCCCAACCATCATACTTTGTAAATACAAAAGGATTCTGAACTGTAGTATAAATTCTCAAGCTACTTATCTTAAGTTTTTCTAACAAAGGTTGTGGAATACTATATCCTAAAGTCATGTATCCTACTTTTGTAAATGATACATCTTTGTATTTGATAGCATTTTGATAACTACCGCCATTACCTGGTTGATACCAATCGTTAGTTGCATTTTCAGGTGTCCAATAATCTACTTTATAAGCATTAAAAAGTCTTGAAGGATCACCATCCCATGGGAATGATGTATTGCTATGAAAATTACTTAATATCTTATTTCCTTGACTTATATTAACAAAGAATGAAAAGTCAAAATTTTTGTAATTCATAGTATTTGTAATACCTCCTGTCCATTTAGGAGTAACCTGCCCTATTACTTTTCTATCATCACCAGGAGTGATTTTTCCATCATCATTTAAATCTTTTACCCTTACCTGACCTGGTTGTTGTCCATAAGATTGTGCCTCAGCAGCTTCATCTAATTGCCAAATACCATCAAACTCATAATCATAAATAGAACCAATTGACTCTCCAACTTTATGAATAAGATTAGTTCCTCCTGCATTAAATATAATTTGATCTAGATTACCATATAACTTATTCAGTCTATTTCTATTAGACGCAAAATTGAAATTAGTTGTCCATTTAAAATCTCCAGTATCAATATTGGTTGTATTTAAACCAATCTCAATACCTTTATTACTTGATTCTCCAACATTATCAAAGGTTCCTCCAAAACCTGTTACTCCAGGAAGTGGTGTGAAGAATATGATATCAGTATTTTTTCTATTATAAATATCAATAGAACCGTTAATTTTATTACTCAAGAATCCAAAATCAAAACCAAAATTCACCTCAGTAGTTCTCTCCCACGAAAGATCTGCATTTGCCAAACCTGTTAAATAAGCGGTAGATACTGAAGATCCCCCTAAATTAGTTGCACCACTACCTATTAATGATTGTGAAGCTAAAGGCCCTAGTCCTCCACCTTGACCATTGTTACCTGTTTGACCATAACTCAATCTAATTTTTGCATTAGAAAATAGTTTTTGAGATTTCATGAAATTTTCATCAATCAACTTCCAGCCAAATGCTGCTGATGGGAAAAATGCCCATTTATTTTTAGCCGATAATATAGAGGCCCCATCATAACGTCCTGTGAAAGTGAACAAATACTTGTCGTTAAAAGTATAATTAACCCTTCCTGTATAAGATTCCAAAGTTTGTTTTGAAAAATCACTGGATACATTGTTAATTTCTAAACCTGCATCTAAGTTGTAAAACGAAAACTCATCGGTAGTGAAATTTCTAACTTGATTGTAATAGCCTTCTGAACGTTCCATAAATCTTGACATTACAGCGGTAACATCAAATGCATGTTTATTCTTAGTTAATTTGTAATTAAAAATGTTATCCCAAGAATAAGAGAAATAATTTGCATTATTTACTTGAGCCCTTCTAAGTGCTGGTTGCCCAACTACATCCTTTGAATATAGACCACGATATTCACCGTATCTGGAAAACTTAATATTAGGTGAAAATTTGGTTGTAATGGTTAAAGCATCAATTGGCTTTATTTGTAAAGCGATATCCCCTATGTATTGAAGATATTTAGTTTCTTTAGTCTGGTAATCAGATTCAAATAAAGGATTGGTAATTTGAGTTTCTTTAGCTGTAGGGAAGAATTTTAACGACCCATCAGCATTGTAAGGTCTACCTATCGGTTTTAAACGGTAAGCACTTCTAAAAGCTTCCCAACTTCCACCATCTTGTATTGCACTTGTTATATAATTACTAACACTTAGATTCAACCATTTTGTAATATTACTATTCAAACTTCCTCTAATATTATATCTATCAAAACTCTCTCCTTCAATATTCCCTTCATCTTTAGTATATGCCAAACCTGCAGAATAAGTTGTATTATCATTACCACCGCTCAAATTAAGCGTATGATTGGTTTGTAATCCCTTTTTAAGCATAAGGTCAACCCAGTCCGTATTTACACCATCAGTTATATTTTGTATTTCTTCAGCATCTAAATACTGTGAGAAAACCACATCATCTCTTCTGAAATTTAGATTACCTGAAGCAAATTTATTACCCACAACTACGTCTTTGAAATATTCTACATAACCTGGTCCATCTTGAATTGAAGGCAAATTGTAAGCCTCTTTAAAACCAATATAGTTAGAATAATTTATTTTCAACGCACCACTTTTACCACGCTTAGTTTCAATTAAAACAACACCATTACTCCCTCTAGATCCATACACTGCAGTAGCTGATGCATCTTTTAAAATATCCATTCTACTAATGTCGGCTGGATTTAAAAAAGAAATATCGTTCAAAAAGATTCCATCTACAATAAACAATGGATTCTGTCCAGGATTAAAACCGCCTTGATCAGCAGTTTGATTAGAATTAATAGTACTTGCTCCACGAACACGGATATTGAAACCTCCACCTCCTGGTTTATTGTCCGTACGTTGAATAACAACACCTGCTGTTTGTCCTTGAAGCGCAGAAATAGCATCTACTTTATTTGCCTGTTCGATTTGCTTGGCACTAATTGTTGCTACAGAACCTGTTAAATCATTTTTCTTAACGGTACCATAACCAATTACTACTACTTCATCAAGTTGAGCCCTATCTTCTTGCATAGATACATTTAATGTAGCTCCGCCTTTATACGAAACCTCAATGGTTTGATACCCTAAATAAGAGAATACAATTACATCTCCAACCTTGGCTTCAATTTGATATTTTCCATCAAAATCTGATGAAACACCTCCCTTAGAGCCTTTAACAACAATGTTAACTCCCGGAATCGAAAGTTTACTTGCATCAGTTACTACACCTGACACCTTTGTTTTTTGTGCCCAAGTGTTAATTGAAAAGCCTATAAAAAAGGCCAACAATAGAATTTTAAGTTTTTCCATATTTAATATAGTTTGATTAATTAGTTATGCTAAATTAATGTTAAAGGCTTTTTAAGGAATGGACATGTTATTCAGATACATGGACATTTTAAATAAACTCAATGATAACAAGGCTTAAGCGACTAAATCACAGTGTTTTTCTGTTCTAAATAAAAAAGGCTCCGATTATAAAAACCGGAGCCTAAACTTTTCAACCTACAACCCTTTTCAGGGTAATGTTCTAATTTCAGATTAATACTGCCATCTGACAAAAGCTTCCATGGCGGCATAATGTGCCAATCCGAGTTGATGGTATATATCTGCGGTTTCCCTATTCCTGTCTTCGGCACGTTGCCAAAATTCCCTGCTGTCTGCCCCTTGAAAAACCACTCCATCTTTTTGGGACTGGTGTTTGAAAATCCCTTTTCTCTTTTCCAATACCTGATCAGGACCCATCGGCACCGCCATTTCAATTTCATCAATTCCCCATTCCTGCCAGGCACCTCGGTACAACCAAACCCAACAGTCGTTCATATAATCTTTTGACTTTAATCGCTTTACCGCTTCAAAAATCGCATCCAAACACACTTTATGCGTCCCATGCGGATCTGCCAAATCTCCCGCAGCATAAATCTGGTGTGGCTTTATTTTGTCAATAAGCTCCATTGTTATTTGAATATCGGCTTCCCCTAGCGGTTTTTTCTCGATAGCACCGGTTTCATAAAATGGAAGTTCCATAAAATGAATCTTACTATCCGGTACGCCTACAAAATAGCAGGTAGACTGGGCTTCCCCTTTTCGAATCAAACCTTTAATATATCTCACTTCCGGGATATCGACTTCACTGGCTTTTTTATTCTTAAGAAATGTGCTGGCTTTTTTATAAATGTTTTCGGCTTCTAGACTTTCGATTCCAAATTTTTCGTTATAATCACACACAAAACTGGCAAACCGTAAAGCTTCGTCATCAGCCACGGCAATATTCCCTGAAGTTTGATAACCTACATGTACTTCATGACCCTGTTCCTGTAAACGCTTGAAGGTTCCTCCCATACTAATGATATCATCATCGGGGTGTGGACTAAAAATAAGAACGCGTTTTTTTGCCGGTTCCGCACGTTCCGGTCGTTTACTGTCATCGGCATTGGGTTTTCCTCCAGGCCACCCCGTGATAGTGTTTTGCAGTTTATTGAAAATAATAATATTAATATCATAAGCCGGGCCTAAATCTGCCAGCAAATCACTCATTCCGTTCTCGATATAATCAGCATCTGTTAACATCAAAATGGGTTTCTTTAAATGCAAGGCCAAACCTAAAACTGCTTTTCGGATGAGGGTATCGGTCCAATTCACTTTTTCAACCAACCATGGGGTATTGATACGGGTCAATTTGGATGCAGCGGATTTGTCTAAAACAAAAGTGGCATTATTATGTTCCTGTAAAAAAGATGCCGGTACCAAATTGGTTACCGTGCCCTCTACAGAAGCTTTAATAATATTCGATTTTCCTTCTCCCCAGGCCATCAATATAACGCGTTTGGCCTCCATAATCTTTTTAACCCCTAAAGTAATGGCGGTTCTTGGAGTGTTATTTAAGCCCGAAAAATCACTGCTTGCGGCGACACGTGTAATATGGTCTAAGGCTACTAAACGCGTTTTGGAGTTTTGCAGCGACCCCGATTCATTGAATCCGATATGCCCATTGCCTCCAATTCCTAAAATTTGTAAATCAATCCCTCCCAGTTCTTCTATCTTTGCTTCGTATTGACTGCAATAATCGGCTATTTCTTCTTTAGACAAAGTACCGTCCGGGATATGGTAATTTTCAGGCAGAATATCAACATGATTAAACAGTAATTCTTCCATAAATCGCACATAGCTATTTATGGAATCTGGTTCCATCGGGTAATACTCATCTAAATTAAAGGATATCACATTTTTAAAACTCAATCCCTCTTCTTTATGAAGACGTACTAACTCTGCGTACAATCCTTTCGGGCTGGATCCGGTAGCTAAACCTAATATACAAGATTGCTTTTGATCTTGTTTTGCCCGTATTAAATCTGCTATTTCCTTGGCTACCGCTTTTGAAGCAGTATCTGAATTTTCATAAACTACGGTTCCTATATTCTCAAACCGTTTTTCAAAACTCGTTGCTTTGTCTATAATACTCTTTAACATTGTTTGGTTATTTATTTGTTGAGTTAATTTTATACTACTATTTTAATCTTCATTAGTGCTTTTCCTGACTGTTACACCATTCTATTTCCCATTCTTTTATTAATGCTCTTTGCTTTTCTTCATCAAATGGTTTGTTATTGACTGCTGATTCTCGGAGTGCCTGCAAAAACATGTTCCACCTAGGCCAATAAAATCCGGTATACATGCCTTGCCAAGATCGGGAGGCATAATCATTCAAATGACCTTCACCACCCCAAAGGGTTATCAGCATTTTTGCGTTTTTTAGATACAATTTGGATTCTTGAACAGAATCCCCATAATTCCAGGCAGTAGTCAGCCAATAATTCAAACTGTTCAAAGGTTGTCCCAAAAGCATCGTATCTATAGCTAAAGACTGTTGCTCTATATCCTTATATAATGCATCCGCTTTTGTTATGTCTTTCAACTGATAGGCTTTAACACATTCCATCAACAATTCATCTATGCAAAGAGAATAATAATGCCTTGAGACATCGTGTAAATCATAAAAATAAAGACTCTTTTTATCGAAATTTTTAGATTCTAGGGTCAAAATATCCAAAGCCTCTTTCAGCTTTTCTTTATCACCGGGATTTCCTTTAAATACAGCTATTTTTTGTGTTGGCCTTTTAAAAAACAGGTAGGCTCCTGCCCTGTCATCCCACCAACGGGTTTCCCAATATTTAGTACTGTATACCGACTCAATCAACAATTTCCATGCTTGAAAAACAGCCTCAGAAGGCGCTCCCTTATATCTCGCCCTCAAATAGTGCCACAGCCAATCCTCCACAGATTCCTTCCCCTTTGTCCACGGAAGATCATAAATATATTCGTAAACAATGGAATTATTGTTTAATCCTTCCGGTATTACTCCATACCCCACAAGATTCCCTTTTTTAGGATGATGCAATAGACTATTCAGCTCTTTCTTATAGAAATTCAAATCACCGTAAACAGGATTTGACCCGCCATAATTATGCACATAACCATAAGTCCATTGTTTTCCATAAAAGGCTTCCTGGTTTTCCCAAACTTTGTAACGGTCATTGGCATAATCCTGAACTATCAAACGGTCATTGGGTACCTTGCTTAAAAAAGCGGTGACCGCTTCTTTGGTCCAAAATTCTTTATTATCGCCAAAAAGCCAACCTTGCATCACCCAAGTAGCCCCTGGAGCCGCCTCCTCAATGGTTTCATATATGGCATTCCCATAATCTGACAGTTCTTCGTATTTGTGCTCTTCAGAAACAGGGGGCGTAATTTCATTAAAGGAATCCGCCAAATAAAAATTGGATTTCCCGTAAAATTTAGTGTATAGCGCTATAAAACGCTTTCCTATTTCTTTAAATAAAGGATCTTTGGGATCTAACAAATACGTACTTTCAAAACCACCTCCAGACCAGGATTTCAATTCGCTGATCTTGGAGTCAGGATGTTTCTCTGCAAATGCTTTGGGCACATACCCACTAAAAGCCGGAACAACTGGATGCATACCTAACGCCCTCATCTTTTGTATTATTTTTTTCTGAATAGTTGCTTTTTTATCAATCCATTCCTGGGGTAACGGCCCTTGATGGCTATTAATGTTTCCCATTCTTTGCCAAGGCAAGAAAGCAGGTCCTGCAAAATGTGCCGCCAATTGGGTATCGGTCAATCCATACTCTTTCCACAATTGTTGCCAAACAGCCTCTTGTCCTTCCATGGCGGTAGGTAAATTAATTCCGTGAAGCGCCATCCAATCTATTTCCTGTGACCATCGCTCCCAATCCCACCAGGGAGTGGTATACCCATATGTACAGGCATTCAAATATTTTCTATATTCAAAGGGTGTCGATTCCTTTTTAGTATATTTTGGCCATTGCTTAGGCAAATTAATGCTGTTGCCTTCCCAACTCACCAAAACAGCTCCGATGTCTTTCAGAAAATGATAAGCACCATAACAAATGGCGGTAGTAGACGAGCCTTTAATTTTCACCCTCTTTGCTGTTGTTTCCACTTCAAACCAATCTATTGCGTTAAGATCTTTTTTATCAATTATAATTAAATCAAACTCACTTGCACGATTTCCTATAAGCCTTTCCAGTACTGCCATTGTACTTTTTATGCTTTTTGCATTTTCTGCATAAGTATTAAGTGTAAAAAAAAATAACAGTATAAAAAACGAAAGTACACCTCTTGATGAATTATGGTTTGTTGCCTTCAAACACTCTTTGCCCATATGGAAATAGATTTAAATTTAAGCTTCATTTTTTTATTCAATTAATGTCCCCTAAATTTAATCTAAAAATAAGATCAAGAACAGGGAAATTAAGGAAAGTTAAAATTATAAATATAGCGCCAGCAAGGAATGGACACATCGTTCAAAACCATAGACATATTAACACTTTCGCACAAACATTCCGATTTTAAGAAAGAGTTAAAATTTTATAAAACAAAGGGTACATCTGATAAGCAATCTTGAAGTGTTTTGGGTAATCGAAAACAGTCGAAGGACTTATACAAAAAAGAAAAAAACCTCCATCATTTCAAACAGAATTATTCTGAAAATAGAAGTAGGTAGGTGGTTTTGAATTTAAAAAAACATTCTTGTAAATAAAGGGATACGGGAGTTTCTTTGCCTATTTTTTACTTTAGTCGTTTGGGTAGTGAAATTATATATTTAATTATTTAGTAGGATCAAAAGTTGCATATTCATTTTCCGGTTCAGGAATTACATGAATTTTTGAATCACTTAGTGATACGACAGCAGAACAAACATAGACACCTATTTTCCCTTCGCTATATTTGAAATCCAGTAAGGTTAATTTCACAACTTCATTGATTGAAAGCTCATAATAATTTCCGTGACGTATTATCTTAAAATAAATTTGTTTGTTTTCAACTATTTCAAATAGGTTTGTTTGAATCTTTTCAAAAATAAAATTATTCTTTGCATCCTTTTCATTAAATCCCCAAGCTCTAAACTGAACAAAACCATTTACAAAATCAATAGATATATAATATCCGGTACCCTCTTCATCACATTCAACAACAAAACCTGTTTTCCCCATTCCTTCAACGGCCAATGTCCCTTCCCAGACAAAATCACTTGCAGGCTTCTCAAAGCAAAAAACTTCATAGCCGCTTCGACAGCCAAATCTCCATTTATTTTCGTTTTCCAAAGTAAAATTTGCCGAAGGATTTCCTAGAATTGCCACCGGAATTGGTAAGGCCTTTTGAAGAATTGTCCTTTTATAAAGTGTTTCCCAGTGATGATACGTTTTTAAAAAGAGCCTGCCATTATTATCAACATCTAACTGTTTTGGGGGAGGTATTACGCGATGTGTATTGACATTTCCTCCAGCAAAATAAAAATTATAAATTAAAAAACAATTCCCTTCTTTTACAATTCTTGCCGCATAATTACCTTGAGGCATCAGCACATTATTATGAAAAGCATGATATTCCCCTTTAAAATCCGGAGAAAACCAATAACGAACTTTAATATCTTCCCGAATCGAACCTAACAAATAGTGCATTCCTTTTATTTCTACCACACAAGGACATTCAATATCATCGTAGACATAGGAAACATGTAAAGGTTTTTGAAGAACAAAAGCATTTGCTTCTCTTTTTGCTACACCAATACAGCCTCTTCGATAAGTCGGACCAATTGCACTTCGAGCACAAATCAGTAAATAATCCTCCCCTTCAAATTGATATTTATAAGGATCCCTAAAACTGATCCATTCACGAGGATTGTTCTCTAGACTTTCGTAGTAGGGAGCTTCACTTTTTATAGGAAGACCAAATAGATTTTCTTTTGTCCAATGAATTAAATCAGTTGAAACTGCTCTTCCAATTCGCTGCTTGATTCCTTTGTCCTGACGTTTCAGGCCTGTGTAATACATTTCATAACCATCACCTTCAGATTTTTTACTAACATGCATTGTCCATATCATATCATCATCCCATTCCCCAGGATCACCGACCCACAAAGCATTTTTCACTCTTTTCCAGGAAAGACCATCTTTTGATACTGCATGCGCAATATAATCGTGATTGGGAATAATCAAATGAAATAAATGATGAACACCATACTCATCTATAAATACATCAACATCACCTATCTCCCAGTTACTAAATCCTGAACCTGAATACATATCATTTAATTATTTTATAATATTTTAATCCCTCTAAAATACCGGAAGAAGCTGAACTTTTAGCCACAAAAATACCTTTTGTTGTTTCATATTGGGCCAATTCTACACTTCTATTTCCCACGATTATTCCCTTAATTGGCCCCCTGAACATATCAATATCATTTCCCGAATCACCTGCCGCAATGACATTAGATAAAGGAATCGCCCATTTGCGGCATAAAAATTTAATTGCATTGCCTTTCGAAGCTCTTTTGGGGATAAAATCAATAAATTTCCCATGACTTGGAATAATATTTATTTTATACCATCCCGTTCCTAAAACCTTGATTAACTGCTCATGATCATAGTGTTCTTTATCATAATAATACGAAATCTTAAATGGATTTTGCCCTGCTTCTTCCTGCAATTGCATCCAAGGAATCCCTTTGAGACGATTTACAATATCTTCTCTTTTCCAGCGACCTGCCAAGAATGTAGACCATCCTTTGTCTAAAATATAATCCTGTCCATTGGTGTAATAAATTTCTGTCCCTACTGAGCAGATAATAAAATCCGGCAAAGGAAATTGTTCCTCGTCAATAATCTTTTTAACCAAAGCTAAATTTCTTCCTGTTGCCAAAGCAAATGCCATTCTTTCAGTACGATTAATTAAATGTACTTTTAATTCTTTCAGCCCCGGATTATTTAATTTTGGTTCAATGAGTGTTCCATCAATATCCGAAACCAATAAATTTTCAACTTTTCTTTTTAAGCGTTCAATATTTATATTCGGGTAATGCTGCTTTTTGATCCCTGCACCAGACGATAACGATAAATTTTCCTTAATCAACTCAACATATTGATTAACGTGGCTCAGCCAACTGTAATGTTTTTGAATATTGATTGCTCCGTTATTTGAATAATATTTCCATTGCTTTTCATCAGTTAAAATATTCCGCAGCGCCTTTTTGATTTCATTTTCATTCAAAGGATCTACTAATTTTCCATTCTGACAAGTAGGGATAATTTCAGATGGCCCACCGTTTTTGGTAACCACAACAGGCAATCCGGAACTTGCTGATTCAATAACTGTTAATCCAAAATTTTCATGCAAGGCCAAATTCACAAATACACCTCTTTTTTCTGCAGCATAGCGATAAATAATCGAAACCTCATTCTCTACATCGTGTTTCTTGGGAATTGCCATTTTCCCATATAAATCGTACTTGTCCATTAGTAGCAGTAAATCCGTTAAAACATCTTTTTCAGATTCCGGCATTTGCGAAATGTCTTTTCGGATACCTGCAAAAATAACGAGATTAGCGATGCTTTGCAGTTCCTTGTCTTTCCCGTAAACCTCAATTAATGTGTGAAGATTTTTATGACGATCAGGTCTCGAAAGAGCTAAAATAAAAGGTTTGTGTGGATTGATTAGAAATTTAGAAATGGTTTCAGAAACCCAGTATTTCCGCTGTTCTTCTTCCATTTGTTTATTCGAATCCTGTTCATGATGATAATAGGGAACAAACCTCCTGGTGTCAATGCCAGGGGAAATTGCATGGTATTTTCCTAAATCAAAATTTTTATAAGGTTTATAAGTTTCAATCTCCTGCTCTGTAGAGGTAACAATAAATTCTGATAATTCCAATGTTTTTTCCTCGGCAGCAATTCTTTGTTTAAACTTAAATCTCTTTTCAAGTTCTTCATCAGTCATGCCACTTTCCTGTAATTTTTTCTTTTTGTAAAACCCCAGGGAATGTCCTGTATGAGCAAAGGGAATATTTAAAATCGCAGATAATTCAGAGGCTGCATATCCTGCATCACCATAATGAGAATGAATCCAATTTGGAAATATATCATGAAATTTGATATGTTGAACAACACCATTGACAAAAGTGTCTAAACCTTCCCATAATCGTTCTTTTGGTTTGTATTTTTTTCCCAAAAAGGAAATTCTTCTTATGTCTAATTTTTTATTAATGATTTCAATAGGCACTGCATATTCTGAAGAAAGAGTTGGATCATCAATAAGCCTTGTAAATAAATGAACATGTTCAACATCTTTATGTTGCGATAAGAATTCAGCAAGCTCATAAACATACTTAGTTTGTCCACCATTATCAGCATCTCTACCAATCTCAAGACCTGACCCTTTCAAAAGCCCATGAATATTGATTAATGAAATTCTTAATTTTGTCATCTTCCATTTTTTTGGTTAGATTTTTAAGATACAAAAAACAAACCAGTTAAAAAAACCAAACACCAAAAAACAATAAAATTATTAACATTCCGGGTATAAGTACGATCTCCCTATCTTTTTTAATGGTTCGAATTTTAGATGCCAAATTATTTTTGAAACTGCTTTTTAGTAAAAATATGGCTTTATCACTATTTTAGAGTAAAAATGCATTTATATATTAGTTGTAAAAAACTACAAATCAACAACTTAAAAAAACAAAATCCTTCAACCGTTTCTTTACGGGAAAGAATAAGTTTTATTTCAATTTTCATAATCCTGTTCGTGATTTGTTCGTGAAAATGTTGTAAAAAGTGGTGTTTTGTTGCTGTAAATGTAGGAATTTATAAAACACGAAAAGTACAAAAAACAAAAAACCCACTGAAAACAGTGGGTTTAAGAAGTGAACGCAGAAGGATTCGAACCTTCGACCGCCTGCTTAGAAGGCAGGTGCTCTATCCAGCTGAGCTATGCGTCCATTTGTTTTTAAACTTTATGGAAAAGTTTTGTCGGGGTGGCAGGATTCGAACCTGCGGCCTCCTGCTCCCAAAGCAGGCGCGATAACCGGGCTACGCTACACCCCGAAGGAAAAATATTAAGCGGAGAGACAGGGACTCGAACCCTGGCGACGATTACTCGTCGACAGATTAGCAATCTGCTCCATTACCGCTCTGGCACCTCTCCAAGCTCAAAGAACGTGTCTTGTTTTGCGGTTGCAAATCTAACACATCATACCGTTTCTCACAACTATTTTGTTGATTTTTTTTCAGGTTTTTTAACATTAAAACAAAAACACTTCACTGTCAAACACATAGCAAAGCATATTAATTCAAAAAATGTGAAAAAATATAATACTGAAATCAAAATCAAATTTTATCCAAAAAAGTTTAAATTTGCTACACTAACTAATACCAAGTACCAGCCATGAATAAAAAAGTTGTCATAGTTTCTGCTGTCAGAACACCTATAGGAAGTTTTATGGGAGGATTATCTAGCGTTTCCGCTACTCAATTGGGTGCAGCAGCCATTAAAGGCGCTTTAGATAAAATAAAATTAGACCCAAATCTAGTTGACGAAGTCTTCATGGGCAATGTCCTTCAGGCTGGCCTTGGACAGGCTCCTGCCCGTCAGGCGGCAATCTATGCCGGTTTACCAAATACTGTAACTTGTACTACTATCAATAAAGTTTGTGCTTCCGGAATGAAATCAGTCATGCTAGCCGCACAAGCCATTCAATGTGGAGATGTCGAAATTGTGATTGCGGGCGGAATGGAAAACATGAGCCTGAGTCCACATTATATGCATTTGAGAAGCGGAACCAAATTTGGCCCGGCAACCCTAATAGACGGCATGCAAAAAGACGGACTTACCGATGCTTATGACAATAACGCCATGGGAGTTTGTGCAGACCTATGTGCCAATGAATACAATATCACTAGAGAAGAACAGGATGCTTTTGCCATTCAATCCTATAATCGTAGTGCCAAAGCATGGGAATCGGGAAAATTTAACGACGAAATAGTTCCTGTAGCTGTTCCTCAACGAAAAGGAGACCCGATAATCGTATTAAAGGACGAAGAATTCACCAATGTAAAATTAGACCGGATTCCGACGCTAAATGCCGCATTTACAAAAGACGGAACCGTTACCGCTGCCAATGCCTCTACTATCAATGATGGAGCCGCAGCGATGATTTTGATGAGCGAAGAAAAAGCAAAATCATTAGGTTTAACACCTCTGGCCTACATCAAAGGATATGCCGATGCCGCCCAAGAACCAAAATGGTTTACCACAAGTCCGGCCAAAGCACTACCTAAAGCTTTAGACAAAGCTGGCATCACCATAAATGAGGTGGATTATTTTGAGTTTAACGAAGCTTTCTCAGTCGTTGGATTAGCCAATGCTAAAATTTTAGGCTTATCTGATGAAAAGATAAATGTAAACGGGGGCGCAGTTTCACTGGGACATCCATTAGGCTGTTCCGGGGCCCGAATTATTGTGACACTGCTTTATGTACTAAAACAAAATAAGGGTGCAATTGGCGCAGCCGCTATATGCAATGGCGGGGGGGGTGCGTCTGCAATCGTAATTGAAATAGCCTAAATGTTCACATCTTATTACGAATTATAACTCATCCTTACTATTCGTTATTCTTAACCTATAAATCAACCTAAATGTTCGGAATTTGTAATCTTGCTATAATACCACTCCGGTTTGAACCAAGTGATAGAAGCGAAATCGTGTCTCAAGTTTTATTTGGTGAACACTTTGAAATTTTAGAACAGACAAAACAATGGTTTCGTATTAAATTACAATACGACAATTATGAAGGTTGGGTAGATTCAAAACAATTACAAACTATATCTGAAGCCAGTTATGATCAACTTTCCAAAGATGCCATAATTCTTAATGGGGATTTACTAGAATACATCACCACATCGAACAATTCTTTACTGCCAATTCCGTTAGGTGCTTCCCTATCATTTTTAAATCATAACGAAATCAATACCGGCAACTTCAATTTTGAAGGAATCAGATTAACAGGGATCAAAGACAAAAAAGAAATCATCAACACCGCTTTTTTATATTTGAATGCTCCGTATTTATGGGGAGGCAAAACACCATTTGGCATTGATTGCTCCGGTTTTACCCAAATGGTTTACAAACTCAACGGCTATAAATTACTACGGGATGCCTCACAACAAGCCACCCAAGGAGAAGCTTTGAGCTTCATCGAAGAAAGCGAGCCCGGTGACTTAGCTTTTTTTGATAACGAAGAAGGGAATATTATTCATGTGGGCATTATTATGGAAAATAACTATATCATTCATGCCAGTGGAAAAGTTCGAATTGACCGACTGGACCATTTAGGAATCTACAATCCGGAAACCAACAGACATACTCACAAATTGCGCGTCATTAAAAAAATCATCTAAATCGGATAGGAGCCTAGGGATTATTTCCCTAGGCGACCTTCCACACCACCCGGCATACGGATCCGTACCAAGGCGGTTCTTAATTTACGATACATTTTTTTTTAATAAAATGTACTTCC
>JAKFBW010000072.1:0-2653 GCA_036676965.1 Flavobacterium sp.
ATTTAAATTTTGGCGTCAAAGGTTCTTAGTAGCAAAAAAAGCAACCCTTTGGATTGCCTATTGAAGTCAATTTTTCCAAACTGTAAACTGAGACTGATTACTGTTTACTGCGACTGAATACTGCGACTGAATACTGAGACTGATTACTGTTTACTGCGACTGAATACTGAGACTGATTACTGCGACTGAATACTGAGACTGATCACTGTTTTACTGAGACTGATTACCGAACAAACGGTTCCTGCTGTTTAAGGCAATGGAAAGATCCTAATCCCCAATTAATATTTAGATTGAGCCGGATAGGTATTTTATCAGAAAGAATTTCCTTTTCCTATCGATCTCCTAAAAATCCCAATCGGTCGATAGAAATAATATAAAAATTGAAATGGCAACTTTACCTGAAAAATATCTGATGCCCTAACTATCAGTAAATCACTAACCTTGAAAAAATCATTATAATTTCTCACCAGTAGCAAATCAAAATAAAAGGAATCCCACGTATGTGCGATAGACATTGGCAACCGCAGTTCCTTATTTTCAAGCCTAAAGGAGCAATAATCAACTAAGTACCGAGGAATGCTATGGCTTTTTTGAAATTTTTCTTTAAAATACCTTGTAGCCAATGCTTGATATAAAAAAAGCAGCTTGTGGATTTGAAAAAAATCTAACCAATATTCCAGCTTCGCAGAGTCAATTTTGTCCATTGGAAAATGATAAACATCAACCAACCATTTAAAACTACACCAAGCGTGCCTGGCACCATGAGCAAGCAAAAACACATATTCCAATTCCGGACTTAAAACATTGATTTTTCGATTCAAAATCTCAAATGTTCCAGTCTCTTTTTCAAGGATAAGCTCCAGGTTCTTTTCTGGTAATTTTAAAAATCGATAATCCAACTGCCAATGAAGTTCGACAGAAACACCGTGAACAGGATCGATTATAGAGATATGATGGCGTCTATCCATGTACCAATCTCTTCTTGGTAAATCTTCAATCCATTCGTCCTCAAATTGGTCTTGCCAACCCTTTGAAAGCAGATATTTACGAAGTTCCCCGATCAATTCTTTGTTGGGCACTAAAATATCCAAATCTCCAAAAGTACGGGCTAAGGGATCTCCATAATTTCTAAAAGAAATTTCTATTCCTTTTAAAACCCAAAAAGTGATTTTTGAGGAAAAAAGAACATCCAATGCACCCCTAAATTCACTTGCTCTCTTTAATTTTCGTTGCGTTTCTATAAGCCTGTCTCCTTTTGGTACCAGTCCGAGTTTTTCTGTCTGATAGGATGAGATTCCAAGCCGGGAAATACCAAAGGAATTTTTTGAAGCAGAGGTGTCCAGATTTTTTAAAATTTAATGAAGTAGAAACCAAATTTAGTAATTAAGTTAGAAATTGTTCCGGCAAAATAATTGAAGGGAGAACCGATGACCTCTCTGGAATAGTGCTCTTCAAAAAGGCCTCCTGAAATCAAAATTGACTCTTCCCCCCTTAACTTAACAACATCAATCTCTGGCCCAGGCAATGGGGAGTATTTCACCCAAAGAGCCGAAATAAATCATGGAAGTACCAATCTATAAAATCAGAAAGTTAACGGAAAAGGAAGAACTCCTGGGAATGGCATTCTATAAACTGTTCAACAGACTAATTATCACCTCAGTTTACCCATACGTGCAACACTCCGAATAGTCATTTAATTTTTAACCTAATCTCCTGATAATCAATCAAGAGACATTTTCCCGATATAAACTTCCCGTCGACCATAACCCATGCATGGCCCTCTGATTTTTGATTTGAATTCTTCTTGACCCCCACATGATAGGAAAAGGGAATTCCTGCTCTTTTTAATAACACTACAGCTTGCCATGCCTGATGACGACAGAGGTTTCTCCATGGGATATACTTTCGGCCCAACTCAATCGCGAAGGCGATATCCTTTGCTTTCTTCCATCGTTCAGTGCTCAATTGATCACTTGGGCCTTCCTTCAAATCAGAAAGTAAATATTCCGTATACGCTTTCGGTGAACCAAAAAGCTTAAAAACTGAACTAAGGATTGATAAAAAAATAATCTGAGTAAACAGGATTTTCCTTTTACCTGAAATTTTAAAAAAGGAAATGCTTTTTTCGATATATCTATTCAACCCTTTAGTTTATATATGTATTCGCCTGATTGCACGTGACAGAATTAAGTTGGGATTTGATTGAAAAAATCCCCCTGACCCTCCGCCGCGGCGGAGGGAGTCACATTTCCGCATCCCGATAGCTATCGGGATTAAAACTGACAGGCTTCTATCCCTCGTGAAGATATCCGGATACACATAAATTTTAAAGAAAAATCACCTATTTCTTATTTACAGTTTCTTATGCCGGTAAATACTATTACCTGGTGATCCTAGTTTCAACTGTAAAATTAAATGATTTTACGACAACGAGTGAGTTACTTTAAAAAAATCAAGGAGTCCCCCGCCCTTGATGGTAAGAATTTCAAATTTAGGTTCAGTCCAAATTTTCTTCATGATCTTTAAAATTAGTTAGTTATTTAATAAAATTCAATTCAATTAATGTATCTATTACTCCCTGAAGTTGAACAACACAATCTTCCTCATTCACCTCATATTCTTCAAGAAGTTTTTCCAGGATTTTTTGGGTTCC
>JAKFBW010000073.1:0-102239 GCA_036676965.1 Flavobacterium sp.
CTGCGTTGTTGCGGGTGCAAAAGTACACAACTAATCCACTTTCACAAGCTTTTTAAACAACTATTTTTAATCTTTTTTACAACTCGCTGATATAACAGCTCTTGCAAATCAAAGTTTTTTAAACTTAATTAAAACTTGACCCAATTCACCCTAGTTTGGCGGCATTTCTATATACTATATGCGGTATTTCCATATACTATATATAGTGTAGCTAACATCAAAACAACAAAAAATCATTAATTCCCCCTACCCTTTCTTATGCAAACCCGTGCCCTAGCCCCGATAGAAGTGGAAATCCCACTCGCTGCGGCGAGTGGATTGTAACGAATAGCGGGAATTAGCTCCTGATCAAAAAACATTCTATCCTTATATATTGAGAGATAGTTTTCCTTTTTGCGATTATACAGCAACAAACCTTCATATATATATTGTATGTATTTTTGTAATACTATATATTTGCAGCCTTAAATAAACAAAAAATGATTAAGATTACTTTGCCCGACGGGTCAGTTAGAGAGTTTGCACCAAACGCAACTCCGATGGATGTAGCTAAAAGCATTAGCGAAGGATTTGCCAGAAATGTAATTTCGGCTTCTTTTGATGGTACAACTGTTGAAACCGCAACCCCTTTAACAACGGACGGCAGTCTTATATTATATACTTGGAATGATGATGAGGGCAAAAAGGCTTTTTGGCACTCTACCTCACACGTGATGGCACAAGTTCTTGAAGAAATGTATCCTGGAATCAAGCTAACTCTTGGTCCGGCGATAGCCAATGGTTTTTATTATGACGTAGATTTTGAAGACCAAAAAATAACAGAAGCCGATTTCAAAAAAATTGAAGACCGCGTGTTGGAGATTTCGAGAGGAAAGCACGAATTCAAACTTCGTCCCGTTACTAAAGCAGAAGCCCTTGCACTATATAAGGACAATGTATACAAAACAGAATTGATCACCAACCTTGAGGACGGCACCATAACATTTTGCGATCATGATACTTTTACTGATTTATGCCGTGGTGGACATATCCCGAACACCGGAATCATCAAAGCCATGAAAATCATGAGCGTTGCCGGTGCTTACTGGAGAGGTGACGAAAAAAACAAACAATTGACCCGTGTTTACGGCACTTCTTTTCCTAAACAAAAAGATTTAACAGAATACTTGGCTTTATTGGAAGAAGCCAAACGTAGAGACCATAGAAAACTTGGAAAAGAGCTAGAGCTTTTTGCTTTTTCGCAAAAAGTTGGTCAAGGTTTGCCTTTATGGCTTCCTAAAGGAGCTGCTTTGAGAGATAGATTAGAGCAGTTCTTGAAAAAAGCACAGAAAAAAGCAGGTTATGAGCAAGTAGTTACACCGCATATTGGTCAAAAAGAACTATATGTTACCTCTGGCCACTATGCTAAATATGGTGCTGATAGTTTTCAGCCGATAAATACACCTGCCGAAGGCGAAGAGTTTTTATTGAAACCAATGAATTGCCCTCACCACTGTGAGATTTACAATGTAAGACCTTGGTCATACAAAGATTTACCGAAGCGTTATGCTGAATTTGGTACAGTTTATAGATATGAACAATCGGGTGAGTTGCATGGTTTGACCCGTGTAAGAGGATTTACTCAGGATGATGCCCATATTTTTTGTACTCCTGAACAACTGGACGAAGAATTTAAAAAAGTAATTGACTTGGTTCTTTATGTATTTGGTTCATTAGGTTTCGAAAACTTTACTGCTCAAATTTCATTAAGAGATAAAGAAAACAGAGAAAAATATATTGGTACCGATGAAAACTGGGAAAAAGCAGAAAATGCCATTATCAACGCTGCAAGAGACAAAGGACTGAATACTGTTGTAGAATATGGCGAAGCCGCTTTCTATGGCCCTAAACTGGATTTCATGGTAAAAGATGCTTTGGGAAGACAATGGCAACTGGGAACAATCCAGGTGGATTATAACCTTCCGGAACGTTTTGATTTAACCTACAAAGGTTCAGACAACGAGCTACATCGACCGGTAATGATTCACCGGGCACCGTTTGGTTCCATGGAACGTTTTATCGCGATTTTATTAGAACATACCGCCGGAAATTTCCCTTTATGGTTGATGCCGGAACAGGCTATAATATTGTCTTTGAGTGAGAAATATGAAATATATGCCAAAAAAGTTTTAGATTTGCTAGAAAATCACGAAATTCGCGCCCTCATTGACAACCGAAATGAGACGATTGGTAAGAAAATCAGGGATGCCGAAATGCAAAAAACCCCGTTTATGCTGATTGTAGGTGAAGAAGAAGAGAAAAACGGTACCATTTCTATCCGTCGTCACGGACAAGAAGGCAAAGGAAATATTAGTGTTACAATAGATGAATTTGCTGCTATTGTAAAAGAAGAAATAAGCAAAACATTGAAAGTATTTACAGTTTAACTTAAATTATAAAGCCATAGCAATAAGAAGCAACAGAGGTTATCAACCTCGCGTAGAAAAAAAAGATGCACACCGAATCAATCATCATATTCGTGGTGTGCAAGAAGTAAGACTTGTAGGTGAAAATATTGAGCCAGGAGTTTTTAAACTTTCGGAGGCTTTAAAATTAGCTGACCAATTTGAATTGGATTTAGTTGAAATTTCACCAAATGCAGATCCACCGGTTTGTAAAATCATGGATTACAAGAAGTTTGTTTACGAGCAAAAAAAACGTGATAAAATTCTAAAAGCGAAATCTACTCAAGTAGTCGTTAAAGAAATCCGTTTTGGCCCTCAGACAGATGAGCATGATTATGAATTTAAGAAAAAGAACGCGGAAAAATTCTTAAAAGAGGGAGCGAAATTAAAAGCTTTCGTATTCTTTAAAGGACGTTCGATAATCTATAAAGACCAAGGTCAAATCTTATTATTGAGATTGGCTACAGACCTGGAAGAATATGGTAAAGTGGAAGCGATGCCAGTTCTTGAAGGAAAGCGAATGATTATGTTCATCGCCCCAAAAAAGAAAAAATAAGTTACTGAGCACCTGAGTCGCTGAGTGACTGAGAAAAAACTCAGTAACTCCGTTTCTTAGATTCTTAGTCACTCAAAAATAAGTAAGTAGGAATAAATTAAAACACTAGGAAAAAATGCCTAAAATGAAAACCAAATCTAGCGCCAAGAAACGTTTCAAAGTTACTGGTTCTGGAAAGATTAAAAGAAAGCACGCTTTTAAAAGTCACATCCTGACTAAAAAATCTAAAAAACGTAAATTAGCTTTGACTCACTCAGCGCTAGTTCACAAAACAGATGAAAAAAGCATCAAACAACAATTAAGAATTATATAATTGTTAATCGTTAAAAGTTATTTGTTATGAGTATTAAAACTTCTAACCTCTAACTTTCTAACCTCTAACTTTATTATTCTTTAGGTTAAAACAATTTCAATAACCTTGGAGTATGGCCATTAAGTTCTCTTGATTCAATTCGGGACGCCTGCTACAAAAAAACAGTAAAATTATGCCAAGATCGGTAAATTCAGTTGCTAAAAGAGCAAGAAGAAAAAAAATAATGAAACAAGCCAAAGGTTTCTTTGGCAGACGTAAAAACGTTTGGACAGTTGCGAAAAACGCGGTAGAAAAAGCAATGTGCTATGCATACCGTGACAGAAAAGTGAACAAAAGAAATTTCCGTGCTTTATGGATTCAACGTATCAACGCTGGAGCTCGTTTAGAAGGAATGTCTTATTCACAATTCATGGGTAAAGTAAAAAAGAATAATATCGAATTGAACCGTAAAGTTCTTGCCGATTTAGCGATGAACCACCCAGAAGCTTTCAAAGCAATACTTAATAAAGTAAAATAAACGTTTTATCAACTCAATTTAAGACTACTTACTATAAGAAAAGCCCAATCCTTGATTGGGCTTTTTGTTGTTGTATACCCAACAAAAAACACTTCGTTGCACTCACCAGATATTATATATTATTGTATTTTCGAACTATGAAAATTAACAATATATCTTTATATATTTCAATACTGACCATGTTGTTTTTCTTGCAATCCTGCGAGAAGAAAAAAACAAGCATTCCTAAGAAGAAGTCTAGCCCTGAAGTTAAACGACTCTTAGATCTTGGGAATAAATATTATCAAGACGAAAAATTTGATAGTTCCTACTATTATTTCAACAAAGCCAAATCTGTCGCTGAAATAAAAAAAGACACCTCCAGAATTATTTATTCCATAGGGTCAATGGCGTATATTCAAAACGACTTAGGAGACCACTACAGTTGTGAAGCCACAGCTATCGAAGCATTCCCTTTTTTTGAAAATACCGATAAATTTCCTTATGGTAAATGGAGTATTTATAATTTATTGGGTAATAATTATTTCTCTGCATTAGACTATGACAATGCTCTTCATTACTACAATAAAGCTTATAAATTAAATACTGATGTAATTAGCAACGCAGAAATACTAAGTAATATTGCTTTGGTTCATATAACAAGACACTCTTACAAAAAAGCAATTGTAATACTCTCCCCTTTAATATTAAACAAAGCCATTATCAATAATAAATATGCTTATTCTCACATAATGGATAATTTAGGCTTTGCCTATTTTAAAATTGGTAATTCTTCAAAAGGTATTGCTTTATTAAATAAATCCTTAAAAATCAGAAAAGAAAAAAATGATGAGCTTGGATTAACTTCTAGTTATTACAACCTTTCAGAATATTATAAAAAAACAAATCCGAAATTAGCAAATTATTACGCTCTTTTAGCTTATAAAACAACAACAAAACTAAATAGGCCTAATGATCGCTTAGATTGTTTAAAATTATTAATCGAAAACAATTCAGGAAACAAATCCAAAGAATATGCCCTGATATACCTCAACCTCAATGACAGCATACAAAAAGTAAGGCAAAAGGCTAAAAACCAGTTTGCTAAAATAAAGTATGATTTTAAGAAAGAAAAAGAAGAAAATGAAATCCTAAAAACCCAAAGAGTACTGGAACAGGAGCAACAAAAAAATAAAAATCTATTGTTTTATTTTATAATTAGTATTGGTCTTATTACTTCTTTATTCATTTATTATTATTTAATCACCAAAAACAAAAAAGAGAAAATCAAAGTTTCGTATAATACCGAGGTTCGAATTGCAAAAAAACTACACGATGAATTGGCGAATGATGTCTACCACACGATGGCTTTTGCCGAAACACAGGATTTGTCTACTCACTCCAATAAAGAAAAATTACTCAGTAATCTAGACACCATCTATATCAGAACCCGAAATATCTCTAAAGAAAATAGTTCCATAAACACCGATGCTTTGTTTCTACCCAATTTGAAAGAAATGATGTTGGGATTCAGTACTGACACCGTAAATATTCTGACCAACGGAATGGAAACCATCCAATGGGAAGAGATAGAAACCTTCAAAAAAATAACGGTTTATCGTATCCTTCAAGAATTATTGGTCAACATGAAAAAACACAGCAATTGCAACGTAGTCATACTATCTTTTAAAGAAAATGAAAATCAATTGCAAATCAATTACACCGATAACGGCATTGGAGTGACAGAAGAACAATTAAAGTCGAAAAACGGACTTAAGAATGTGGAAAACCGTATTATTGCCATAAAAGGAAATAGTACTTTTGACACTACATCCGAAACCGGTTTTAAAGTAAATATCAGTTTCCCAATATAATCATCCTTCCTTATGTTCCAAAAAGTTTTAGTAGCAGAAGATTTAGACAGTATTAGTATTTCAATAGTTGAGGCACTAAAAGAACTTTCTATTGCTGAAATTCACCATGTAAAATACTGTGATGATGCACTTTTAAAAATAAAAAAAGCGCTTCAGAACGAAAACCAATATGACTTGCTGATAAGTGATTTATCATTCAAACCGGATCATCGGGAAAATAACTTATCTACGGGAGAAGAACTCATCAACACCGTAAAAAAAATACAGCCAAATATTAAAACAATAGTCTTTTCGATAGAAGACAAGTCATTCCGAATCAAATCTCTTTTTGAAAATTCAGGAATAAATGCTTACATTTCAAAGGGACGAAACAGCATTCCCCAATTAAAAAATGCCATACAAAGTGTTTATAACGATGAGGGAAACATTATTTCTCCGGAACTGTCACACATTCTAAGTCACAAATCGCTTATAGAAATTGAAGCGTATGACATTTCGCTTTTACAATTACTTTCAAAAGGAATGATCTTGGATGAAATGGCTCAAAAACTCAAAATAAACGGAATCACACCAAACAGCCCCAGCAGTATTGAAAAACGTATCAATAAACTTAAAATCTATTTCAAAGCCAACAATAATGTGCATCTGATAGCCATAACCAAGGATTTGGGATTAGTTTAAAACAATTAAGGCGAAGGTAATTGTATTCCATTTTCTTCAGGCATTTTTATTAAGAATGAGGTTTCCCGTAAAATAATACTTTTTAGGCAAAGTAATTTTGGGAAAAATTATAACCAATGATTGCCTCTAAAAATTTTGTTCAGCTAATTATCATCTGTACTGCAATTAGTTTTGGAAGTTGCAACACAGAAAGTAAGCCTAACCAAAAATCCCAGAATAAAGTTCAAGACAAGGAGAAAGTCGCTCCCAAAAAAAACTACACCTATTCGGAAGATATTAAATCAGAAAACCAATATAAAGTAAGCGGTACTGATTATGATCATAATAAGGTTTATGGTCAAATCGATTTAGAAGGACAAACGGGTATTGGTACACTAATAAGAAACGAAGACACCCAAATTGAAATCATTGTTGAAGATATCGATCATGGCAACTTAGTGGCAATAGATATGGATGGTAATCAATATAATCTGAAATTTGACTGATAAAAATCTCATTCTCCCAATACAATTCTTTCCCCTTAAACTTCTTTATTGCTTAGGTTTTCAGCTTTTTTTTCTTGGCTGCAGGAAATAATACATTATTTAAGATCAAACGGTATCCGGGTGAGTTAGAGTGCAAATCTAAAACGGTTGGGGCATCACCTACCTGATGCTGAAAATCTTCCGGGTCGTGACCACTGTAAAAAGTAAACATGCCTTTCCCTTTTTCTCCATGAAGGTAACGAGCTTCGCCGTTAATTTCGCAAGTCCCCATAATAAGTATATTTGATTTAATGAGTCCTGAATCAAAAGAAGTGGTCTGTCCCATAAAACCTTTCACTAATTGAGTGTGATTTTGACACAACATACTGGGAATAGGATCCCATTTTGCAGAAAATTCCATCAAAGTAAAGTAATCTTTTTCCATAGGAATTCTTCTTCTTTCTGTCAAATCAATATCTGAAAACTCATATTTTT
The DNA here is from genome assembly GCA_036676965.1 of Flavobacterium sp. Taxonomy (GTDB): domain Bacteria; phylum Bacteroidota; class Bacteroidia; order Flavobacteriales; family Flavobacteriaceae; genus Flavobacterium. The sequence goes on from JAKFBW010000073.1 coordinate 7,324, forward strand.
CCGGTTTTCGCTCCAGCGTAAAATCTTTAAAAGCAAAAGTATTGGCGTAATTCACCTTTGATTGATAATTCGCTTCACTTGGATCTCCATCAAATACCGCTTCGCAAATATCAACACCATCAGCTGCCAATGCAATATCAAAACTATCTGTAGCCGAACACATCGCAAACATAAATCCGCCACCAATAACGAAATCCCTGATTTTTTTGGCAACGGCACCTTTTTCTACAGCAACTTTAGAATATCCTAATTTAGCGGCCAAAGCTTCAGATTCTTTCTTTTGTTCGATATACCAGGGTGCATTTTTATAAGCTCCAAAAAATTTCCCGTATTGGCCCGTAAAATCTTCATGGTGCAAATGCAACCAATCATAAAGCAACAATTGATCACTGAGTACTTCTTCGTCATAAATAGGGGTAAAAGGAATTTCGGCGTAGGTCAAAACCAAAGTTACCGCATCATCCCAGGGTTGTTTCCCTTTTGGAGTATAAACGGCTATTTTGGGGGCTTTTTCCAAAATAACCGTTTCCATATTTTGGGATGGACTTTCAATTTCATTTAATATTGATGCCTCTTCATTGTCCGAGAGCACTTCGAAACTTACTCCGCGAATCTGACATTCCTTTCGGATTTCTTCAGCATCAGGCAATAAAAAAGAACCGCCTCTATAATTGAGAAGCCAGCTGGCTTTATAGTTCTTTTCTAAACACCAATAGGTAATTCCATAAGCTTTCAGATGATTTTGTTGCGTAGTTTCATCCATTGGCAACAAAATAAAACTGGCTTTTGCTGAAAAGGAAATCAGGATTAAAATCGTAAAAACTAATTTTCTGAAAACCATTGGTGCTGTTTTATTCAAAGATACTTCTTTTTACAGTTTAAAAAGGCATATCATCGTCATTGTCATCATCATTAAGATTACTGCCAAAAGCTTCATTGGCTGAAGGTAAATTTTTGGTAAAAGAACTCTCGTCATGGTTCATACTCGAAGGTAAATCGTCATAACTGCCGCTAAAATCATCTAAATTATCAAACTTTCCTAGGTGTCCTAAAAACTTCAAACGAACGTTTTCTATACCACCATTACGGTGTTTGGCAATCATGATTTCAGCCTGCCCTGCTGTTGGAGAAGCTTCATCATCATCCCACTCGTCTATTTTATAGTATTCCGGACGGTACAGGAACGATACGATATCCGCATCCTGCTCAATCGCACCCGATTCACGAAGGTCAGAAAGTAATGGTCTCTTGCTGGATCCACGGGTTTCAACCGCACGCGACAACTGTGAAAGGGCAATTACAGGAACATTCAACTCTTTGGCCAAGGCTTTTAAGTTTCGGGAAATAGTAGAAATCTCCTGCTCCCTGTTTCCTCCCCCTTTTCCGTTTCCTCCGGCAGTCATCAACTGTAAATAATCGATAATTATGATTTTGATGCCGTGTTGCGAAACCAAACGCCTGGCTTTGGCCCTTAAATCAAAAATAGAAAGTGAAGGCGTATCATCAATAAACAAAGGCGCTTTTTCTAAGTTTTTCACCTTGGTACTCAACATTGTCCATTCGTGTGGCTCCAATTTACCGGTACGCAATTTCTCTGAAGACAACCCGGTTTCGGATGAAATCAAACGGGTAATCAACTGTACCGATGCCATTTCCAATGAAAACAAGGCTACCGGATGACCATAATCTATTGCCATATTTCTGGCCATAGAAAGTACGAAGGCTGTTTTTCCCATCGCCGGTCTCGCCGCGATAATAATTAAATCACTTGGCTGCCAGCCTGAGGTAAGTTTGTCCAAATTGGTAAAACCAGTCTCAACACCACTCAATCCTTCCTGCTTACTAATCTCTTCTATACGCTTTTTAGCCTGCAAAACTAAACTTTGTGCAGTTTCAGAACTTCGTTTTATATTTCCCTGGGTAACTTCATAAAGTTTAGACTCGGCTTTATCCAACAAGTCAAAAACATCGGTAGTTTCGTCATAGGAATCTTCGATAATTTCAGTTGAAATCCGAATCAAACTACGTTGGATAAACTTTTGAAGGATAATTCTGGAGTGAAATTCAATATGGGCAGAAGAGGAAATTTTTTGGGTCAACTGAATTAAATAAAAATCCCCACCGGCCAATTCTAATTTTGCATTTTTCTTTAATTGAGCAGAAACCGTCAACAAATCTATAGGTTGTGTATCGGTAAACAACTGCACAATGGCTTCAAAAATATGTTTGTGTGCCTCTTTGTAAAAAGCATCCGGCTGTAAAATATCAATTACGTCATCTACTCCCTTTTTATCAATCATCATGGCACCAAGAACAGCCTCTTCCAATTCTATGACTTGGGGCTGTAACTTACCTCTTTGCAGGTTTATTATAGTCGTTTTATCTACCTTAACAGGGTTTATATTTTTGAAATTTTCCATACAGCGAAAGTAACTAAAATTTAAAAAAAATAAGAGTGTAGTTATTACAAATAATTGTTCATAAATAACTATTTATTGTTTATAACCAAAAAAAAATCCGAAACGGTGAGGCTTCGGATTAAATAGCACAATGTAAGATTTTACTCTTTAAACTCCCCCATTTCACAGTATTTCTGCATTCTTTGGCTGATTAATTCTTCTGTTGATAAGTCTTTCAATTCATTGAAACCTTTCAACACATATTCTTCCACTGTTTTAAAAGTAGTCTCTCTATCATAATGAGCACCTCCTAATGGTTCAGGAATGATATCATCAATTAATTTTTGTTTTTTCATGTCAGAGGAAGTCAGTTTCAAAGCCTCAGCTGCCTGTTCTTTGTAATCCCAACTTTTCCATAAAATAGAGGAACAGGATTCCGGTGAAATAACAGAATACCATGTATTTTCTAACATGTACACGCGATCTCCCACCCCTATTCCTAAAGCCCCACCTGAAGCCCCTTCACCTACAATAACGGTAATAATAGGCACTTTAAGGCGAACCATCTCAAAAATATTTCTGGCAATTGCTTCTCCCTGTCCACGCTCTTCGGCTTCTAATCCTGGATAAGCACCGGGAGTATCGATAAGCGTTAAAACCGGAATACCGAATTTCTCCGCCATTTTCATCAATCGTAAGGCTTTACGATAGCCTTCAGGATTGGCCATTCCAAAATTTCTGTACTGACGGGTTTTGGTATTGTAGCCTTTTTGTTGACCAACAATCATAAACGATTGGCCTCCAATTTTTCCCAAACCACCTATCATGGCTTTATCGTCTTTAAATCCCCTGTCTCCGTGAAGTTCCAGAAAAGTTTCTCCGCATAAAGCTCTAACATGATCTAAGGTATAAGGTCTGCTAGGATGTCTTGACAATTGCACTCGTTGCCAAGCGGTCAGGTTTTTATAGATAGTCTTCTTAGTCTCTATTAGTTTTTTGTTGATTTGTTTACAAGTGGTTGACACATCAACATCTGATTCTTGACCAATAACCTGACATTTTTCTAATTGATCTTCAAGTTCTTTTATTGGAAGCTCAAAATCTAAATATTCCATAGGATTTGTGCGTTTTTATTTTAATTGGAAATGCAAATATAAAATTTTAAATCGTTTGAAAAGCTATATTTTTTATTTAAGTCTTAAATGTCATTTTCAAAACTTAAAACTGGCTTATTTTCAAGGATACAATGAATTGTCTTTTATCGCTTGGCTATCCGCAGCAGATAGATGGCCAGAATCCCGAAAATAACATTGGGAAACCAAACGGCTACAAAAGGAGGAAAACTCGATTTCTCGGCCAAAACCCCAAATATCTTATCAAAAAACACAAATGAAAAGGCGATGGCGATTCCTATGGTCAAATTCATTCCCATACCCCCTCTTCGCTTCATGGCTGAAACAGAAACAGCAATAACGGTTAAAATAAATGCCGAAACAGGTAAGCTGTATTTTTTATACAACACCACCATATAGACATTAATATTGGAAGAACCTCGTTTTTTTTCTTTATCAATAAACTGAATCAAATCATTCAAACGCAATGTTTCGGCAATATAAACTACAGGGGTTAAATCTTCTAATTCAAAACTAAACTTGGCTTTCTTTTCAGGTGCTTTTTCAATTCTGTCCCCTAATTCTCCAACCGTACGTTTGGTGTAATCAAACATCGTGTAGGTGCTGTCTTCAGGATTCCATTTTATTCTGCTAGCCGTAATTTTAGAAACCAACTTTTCTTTCTTGAATTTTTCTAATGCGAAGTTAAATGCCATCTTTGAAGAAGCATTATAGCTGTTAACATATAGAAATTCATTGTCATTAATCTGTCTGTACACATCGGTATTGTCGCCAAGCATTTGCTCCCTACCGCCGGATCTTAAATAGGTATACCTGAAATTATTAAATCCTTCGCTTGCCTTTGGCACTACATAAAATCCCATTAACAAAACCACAATCGAAACAATCGAAGCACCAATGATGTATGGCCTCAAAAAACGGGTAAATGAAATTCCCGAGCTCAAAATGGCAATAATCTCTGTATTGTTGGCCAATTTTGATGTAAACCAGATAATGGATAAAAACAAAAATATCGGAAATAAAGAGTTTGCAAAATAGATGGTGAAATTATAATAATAGGTCGCAATTTCCATAAATGGAATTTTGTTCTCGATCATTTTATTAATCTTCTCCGAAACATCAATAATAATTCCGATGGGGATAAACATCAATAACATAGTCACAAATGTGGCTAAATATCTTTTCAGGATGTATTTATCTATTATTGTCAGGCCCCCAAACCCCCGAAGGGTGAACTTCTCAAATGTCCTTTTAATCATTTCAATATTTTTTACCTCTTAATAATACCCCTTAAGGGGTTAGGGGCTCTACAATCTTTGGCTCATATTTCGCACCATCATTTCTTTCCATGGCTTAAAATCGCCTGCCAGGATATGTTTTCTGGCCTCACGAACCAACCACATGTAAAAACCAAGATTATGTATCGTAGCTATTTGTTTCCCTAAATACTCATTGGCTGCAAACAAATGGCGCAAGTAAGCTTTGGTATATTCCGTGTCTACAAAGGTGTGTCCCATTTCGTCAATAGGCGAAAAATCGGCTTCCCACTTTTTGTTTTTGATGTTGATAGAACCGTTAGCCGTAAACAACATTCCGTTTCTCGCGTTACGGGTTGGCATCACACAGTCGAACATATCAATTCCAAGCGCAATATTTTCCAGAATGTTAATCGGGGTTCCCACTCCCATCAGGTAACGCGGTTTGTCTTCGGGTAAGATTTCGCAAACCACTTCGGTCATGGCATACATTTCCTCTGCGGGCTCCCCTACTGAAAGTCCACCAATAGCGTTTCCTACCTGGTTGGAATTGGCAATATATTCGGCTGATTGTCTTCGCAAATCTTTATAGGTACTTCCTTGTATAATTGGAAAAAAGGCCTGGTCGTAACCATATTTTACGGGTACTTTCTCCAAATGGCTGACACAACGGTCTAACCAGCGATGGGTCATATGCATCGAACGTTTGGCGTAATTGTAATCACAAGGATACGGCGTACACTCATCAAACGCCATGATAATATCCGCTCCGATGGTACGTTGAATTTCCATCACATTCTCCGGTGTAAACACATGGTACGAACCATCTATATGTGATTTGAACTTCACGCCTTCTTCTTTAATTTTTCGGTTAGACGAAAGCGAATACACCTGGTATCCACCGGAATCCGTCAAAATATTACGGTCCCAGTTCATGAATTTATGCAAACCACCCGCTTTTTCCAGGATTTCAGTTTGCGGACGAAGGTATAAATGATAGGTATTTCCCAGAATAATATCCGGATTGATATCGTCTTTCAGTTCCCGTTGATGTACTCCTTTTACCGAAGCTACCGTTCCTACCGGCATAAAAATAGGGGTTTCAATCACACCGTGATCGGTGGTAATACTTCCCGCCCTGGCTTTCGACTGCGAATCTTTTTGTAATAAATCAAACTTCATTTTTCTTTTGTATGGTTTTTCGGTTTGCTGCTATTGTCTCCTCTTCATTTCTGCCTCTCCATTCTTCCTGACACATAACAACAAGCGGTTTTCTCCCGACCGTTCGGGACGGCAAAGATAGGTTAATTTGAAAATTAGATAATTAGATATGCTAAAAATTTAATTCCGATTTATGAAAAGCATTATTCCCCATGAATCGTAACGATTTTAGACCAAAAATAGCTTTTCAAATATCCGTTTGAAACAGCAATAAAATAATTAGAAAAATAAATGCAGCCTTACAAAAGAAGAAAAGAACTAAAATCTATCCTTTCTCCAAACTCAAAAAAGCCTTTCCAATATTGGCAATGATATCCGAAGCGATAAAAGACTGGTAGCCGGTTTCGGGTAATGCCAAATCGGCGGTGAGGCCATGAAGGTAAACACCCAAAATAGCCGCATCAATGGGCGCATAGGATTGTGCCAACAAACTCACAATCATTCCCGTGAGTACATCCCCGCTTCCGGCTGTAGCCAAAGCCGCATTTCCGGTGGTATTTTTATAAATAGTTTTGCCATCAATGGTATGCGTTGGTGCCCCTTTCATCACAATAATGAGTTGGTATTGCTTGGAAAAAGCGATGGCTTTCTCCATTTTTTCCGCATCCGAATCCCATTTTCCTATGAGGCGTTCCAATTCTTTGGGATGTGGGGTAATAATGGTTTGTGGAGCTAACAGTGCCAACCAAGCTTTATTTTGGGATAAAATATTCAAGCCATCGGCATCTATCACGAGTGGAATCGAATTGGTTTTCAAAAAATCATGTAGTGCTTTTTGGGTGGCGATATCCTGACCTAATCCCGGTCCTATTGCAATAGCATCGGGTATGATGTCAAAACGGATCGCTGAAATGTATTTGGTGTTTTCATCTGTTAGCACCATGACTTCGGGATTGGCGATTTGCAGGATTTCGTAGCCACATTGCGGCACAAAGGCCGTAACCAATCCGCAACCGGTTTTCAAACTGGCCTTGGAAGCCAACACCGCCGCGCCTATTTTGCCATAACTTCCCGCAACAAGCAACACATGGCCTTGTATGCCTTTGTGGGTTTCAGGCAAAATGGGCTGGTAGCGTTTGAGGACTTCGTTTTTATCTATACGTTGCGGCATCATAGTAACATTGATTTGTTTAAAAGTACGAAAAAAAACAAATCCTAAACCTGATGCTATTTCAATTTTCGGTCTTCTTCGGCAATCGGAACATCATTGATGCTGGCGTAGCGCTTTTCCATCAGGCCGTTTTCGTCAAACTCCCAATTTTCGTTTCCGTAAGCCCTGAACCACTGGCCTTCGGCATTGTGGTATTCGTACTCAAAACGTACGGCAATGCGGTTGTCATAAAACGCCCACAATTCTTTCTTGAGTTGGTAGGCCAACTCTTTGTCCCATTTCTTTTTCAGGAAGGCATGTATCGCTTCCCTCCCATGGATAAACTCGTTGCGGTTGCGCCATTCGCTGTCAAGAGTATAGGCCAATGCTACGCGTTCCGGATCTTTAGTATTCCAGGCATCCTCGGCTAACTGGACTTTTTGTATTGCCGTTTCAATGGTAAATGGCGGAAGGGGAAATTTTTGTTCCATAATTCACGGTTTTTAAGGGTTCCTATTCTTGTTTTCCACTCGCAAAGCTGTTGCATAAAGAACGGAAAAATCAGGAAAACAGCCCAATATAAATTGATAATTATAAAACCCAATAATTCCGAATCCCACAAAAAAATCTTTTTAAATTTTTAATTCCGTAGTGTAAGTAAAATCAGTTGATTTTTAAGACTGCCGATTCATTTGACTCAAACATAAAAACGCTACAGCCAAACTAAGCTACAGCCTTCTTTTGTCACTTTTTTTTATTCCAAAAACCCTCCAAAATACCCATTCTAAAATTTCAATCCATTCCGTATTGCCACTCCATAAAAAAGCATAAATTTGCCGCTTCAAATTCACATATAAAACCATGAAAAATACTGCACTAACGCACATACACGAGAGTTTGGGAGCCAAGATGCTACCGTTTGCCGGATACAATATGCCTATTTTATACGAAGGGGTAAATGCCGAACACGAAACGGTACGAACGGCGGTGGGTGTTTTTGATGTGTCGCACATGGGGGAATTCCTGCTTACGGGCCCTAATGCCCTGGCTTTGATTCAGAAAGTGACTTCGAATGATGCTGCCACATTGACCAATGGCCGTGTGCAATATTCTTGTTTGCCTAACCCTGAAGGTGGTATTGTAGACGATTTATTGGTCTACAAAATGAAGGATGACGAATATTTATTGGTGGTGAACGCTTCGAATATTGACAAAGACTGGGATTGGATTGCGAGTCAAAACGATTTGGGTGTCGAAATGAAAAACCTTTCGGATGACTATTCACTATTGGCGATTCAAGGACCTAAAGCGGTGGAAGCCTTACAAAGCTTAACATCACTGGATTTGGCTTCGATTCCGTATTATCATTTTGAAGTGGGTACTTTTGCCGGATTCGACAATATTATCGTTTCGGCAACAGGATATACCGGTGCGGGAGGATTTGAAATTTACTGCAAAAACGAACAGGTAGAAACCATCTGGAACAAAGTTTTTGAGGCTGGAGCGGCTTTCGGAATCAAACCAATCGGTCTGGCTGCCCGTGACACCCTACGTCTGGAAATGGGATTCTGCCTGTACGGCAACGACATCAACGACAGCACTTCACCACTGGAAGCCGGTTTGGGCTGGATTACCAAATTCTCCAAAGAGTTTACCAATTCAGCAAACCTGAAAAAACAAAAAGAAGCCGGTGTGACCAAAAAACTGGTTGGCTTTGAAATGCAGGAGCGTGCCGTGCCTAGACATGATTACGAAATTGTGGATGCAAACGGAAATAAAATCGGGATAGTGACTTCGGGAACCATGTCGCCTTCCCTGAACAAAGGGATTGGATTGGGGTATGTAACGGTAGCCAACAGTGCTTTAGACAGCGATATTTACATTCGCATCCGTAAAAACGACGTCCCAGCCAAAGTGGTAAAATTGCCTTTTTACAAGAAATAAGCTTTTATACCCTCAACATTTGTGAACTAGTACCCTCTTTTCAAAAAAATTAGCCTAACTTAGTTACGATGTTGACTTCGAATCCATGAAAAATATTGTATTTGTTTTACTATTCACCCCTTTTTTGCTTTTGGCCCAAAAAGAGGTAAAAACATGTGAAATACTTTCTAAAATAAATACGCTTCTCCAGAGCGAGCACATACAGCCCAAACCGGTAGACGACAGTTTATCGGTTTTTGTTTTTGACCGTTTTATAGACGAACTCGATCCTTCCCGAAAGATTTTATTGAAAACAGAATTCGAATCCCTCTCCAACCGATACCGCCTCATGATAGATGACCATATTACCGGCAAAGACTGTTCGTTCCTGACGGCTATTTTGAAAGTCTACCAAAAAGGATTGGAGCGCTACAAAACCGTATTGAAAAAGACAGGTGCCGAAACGATTGATTTTGAAAAAAAAGACACCATCCGGTACTACAAAAAAGCATTCCCTTTTTATCTGGAAGACAACCAGGTGGAACCGGCCTGCAGGAAAAAATTGAAATTTGAGATTCTGGATGACCTTACTTCCAAAAGCAACAACTTAGATTCCATAAAAGACCATTTTGAGGCCTTGGTCAAAATTTCGCAAAAAACAGTCCTGGAAAATGAGCTGTGCAAAATCAACATGGAATTGCAAAATTTACCGCTTTACGGAGCGAAAATATACAGCCTGTTTTGTAATTATTTTGATCCGCACACCGACTATTTCAACATGGATTCGAAATCGAGTTTTGTGGCGGCTTTATCCAAAGAGCATCTTTCATTGGGTTTAAATTTAAAATTAAACGAACGAAACGAAATCATCGTAGAGGAAATCGATCCCAACGGCCCTGCTTTTCAATCAGGAAGAATCAAAAAAGGAGACCAAATTATTGCACTATCCAATTCTAAGGATATATTGCGGGTTTCTTGTGCTACCTTAGAATCCATTTCAAACATGATTCTTTCGGAAAGCAACAAAAAAATTACGCTGACCCTCAGACGCAATGCCGGAAAAAGTTTTGACGTGATAATCGAAAAGCAACTTTTAAATGACAAGGAAAACTCGGTCTACAGCTTTATCATTGAGAAAGAAAAACAAAAATTCGGCTATGTAAAAATCCCGAGTTTTTATGCCGATTTTGAAGGCAACAAAGGCAAAGGCTGTGCCGAGGATGTCGCCATTGAAGTCCTTAAACTCCAAAAAGAGAACATAGACGGCCTGGTTATCGACATCATGGATAATGGCGGTGGCTCGATGGAAGAAGCCATCAAATTGTCGGGGATGTTTATCGACTCCGGTCCTATTTCCATTGTAACCAATACAAAGCAAGACCAAACCATCATTTACGACCCTTATGACGGAATGATTAACACCAAACCGATCGTGTTGCTCCTGAATGGAAATTCGGCTTCGGCAAGTGAATTTTTTGCTTCAGCATTACAGGATTACAACCGGGCACTATTAGTGGGAACGGCCACTATCGGTAAGGCGACTATGCAAACCATCGTGCCGTTAACACCAAAAGACAGCATCAATTTCATCAAACTTACCATTAATAAATTTTACCGAATAACCGGAAAAAGTCATCAGGGAACGGGTATTATTCCCAATATCGTACTTCCCGAAATTTATGAAACCCTATGGGAGCGCGAAAACAAGAGTGCTAAAGCCTTCATCAATGATAGTATCCCACTATTCTTCAAACCCCTTCAGGACACACATTGGATGGATAAAATAATAATACAGAGCAATCAGAGAACGGCGAATGATTCTTATTTTACCCAAATAAAACAACTCAATCAAAAGATTGATCAATTAGTAGGCATTCAAAAATCGCCCACACCATTGACCGTTGATGCTGTTTTTAAAGATCATCAGGAAGTAAATCAATTATTGGAAACCATTGGCGCTATTGCCAAAAAGGAAACCAATCTGATGATTTCCAATTCCTATCTGAATGAATTTCATTTTAAAATCAATCCAACAGAAAAACTAAACAATGATTACCAAATGAAAAATTTGAAATCCAATCACTTTTTGAAAGAGGCAATAAATATCCTGAAGGACATGAGTTTTTTGAAATTGGATTAAGCGATTCAATAGCGGCATAATTTGTTGAAAAGAAGATAAATTGATTTGGTAAAATCACTATTAACTGTATTTTTGCAACACAAAATAATAAACTAGAAATGGGAAGAGCGTTTGAATTTAGAAAAGGTAGAAAAATGAAACGTTGGTCAGCCATGGCCAAAGCATTTACCAGAATTGGAAAAGATATAGTAATGGCCGTTAAGGAAGGCGGACCAAATCCTGATGCCAATTCAAGATTAAGAGCAGTTATCCAAAATGCCAAGGCAGCCAATATGCCTAAAGAAAACGTAGAACGTGCGATTAAAAAAGCAACCGATAAAGATACTGCCAACTATAAAGAAGTTTTATTCGAAGGATATGCCCCTCACGGAATTGCCCTTTTGATTGAAACGGCAACCGACAATAATAACAGAACGGTAGCCAACATCAGAAGTTATTTCAACAAATGCAACGGTACGATGGGAACGCAGGGTTCTGTAGAATTTATGTTTGACCATACCTGTAATTTCCGTATTCCGAAAGAAGGTATCGACCCGGAAGAACTGGAACTGGAATTAATTGATTTTGGAGCCGAAGAGGTTTTTGAAGACGAAGACGGCATCTTAATTTATGCGCCTTTCAACAGCTTTGGAACCATCCAGAAAGAATTGGAAAGCAGAAATCTGGAAATCCTTTCTTCAGGTTTTGAAAGAATTCCACAAATTACCAAAAAACTGACTGAAGCTGAAGCTGCCGATGTCGAGAAATTAATTGAAAAAATAGAGGAAGACGATGATGTGATGAACGTATATCACACGATGGAAGAAGCGTAATTTTCTTTTTCTAAATCATATATGATAAAAACGGAGCTGTTCAAGCTCCGTTTTTTGTTTTTATTACACTCGTTTCATACAAGCATTTCACCCATTATTCTCTTCTAAATTCGAGTGATTGTCCCCACCGATACTGTAATGATTGTTTTCCTCATCCTCATTCCCGGTCGCTTCGTCTTTATCATCTAAATCTGTTCCCGGGATATCCAAATCTCCCCCGGACATATCTTCCTCAAAATCTTTTTGATTGAGTTCACGGGTATTATTGACTTCCACCGGAGTTTTCTTTTTAGAGGTATCTTCGGGATTAATATCGCTTTCTTTCTTCAATTGATTATAAATATCCTCACTGGGAGGATACACCAGAGCATCAGGCAGTTTATTTTTATCTTTCTTTTTCACTTTACTTGTTTTTTATTGATTACAGACTCTCTAAGTTAATCATTTTAAACAAATTACACACTAAATACAGGCAAATTATTCTTTTAAGTTGATTTTTATCTAAAATCAATAAAAAGGAAGCATGTCAGTAAATATTATAATAAATAACTATAAATTAGGTTATTATAAATAGGTAACTTTTCAATACTTGAATTATCCATAAATTTACTATTAAATAGTTCTTATGTCAAAAAATAAATTACGTGTAGAAACCAATTGCCTCAACTGTGGACATATAGTAGAAAAACGCTTTTGTCCTAACTGTGGGCAAGAAAATACCGAAAGCCGTAAAACGTTCCATCATTTATTTGTGCATTTTTTTGAAGATCTTACCCATTACGACAACTCTTTTTGGAGAACCATAATCTATTTATTATTTAAACCTGCTGCACTGACTAAAGCCTATATGGCCGGGAAGCGTTTGTCTTTTTTAAACCCTATACGACTGTATATTTTTATCAGTTTTGTCACTTTTTTAATCCTATCTCTTTTTCCTAATGTCACCTTATCAAAAACAGAACCTATATCCATAAAAGTAAACAAAAATGAAGTCGTAATACCTACCATTGATTCTTTACATATAGAAGAAAAAAGTATAAACAGCCTGACCAAAGTTGGAATTCTTTCCCAAAAGAATAATGACACTTTGACAAAAATTTTACAACAGTCCAACGAAATAGATTCCAGTAAAATTGACAAAAAAGAAGTAGCCGATTTTGGTTATGAATCCGTAAAAGAACTTGATTCTATACAAAAACACGGTAGAACTAAAATAAAGGTGAGTGATACGGAATATTGGTTTCTAAAAAAATGGCTCGAAGTAAAAGAAGAAAATACAAATGAGCAAATCATAGAAAAGTTTGCATACTCTTTCACGAACAACATACCAAAAGTTTTATTTCTATATATGCCTTTTTTTGCATTCATCCTTTGGCTATTTCATGATAAGAAAAAATGGTATTATTTTGATCATGGAATATTCACATTGCATTATTTTTCTTTTTTACTCCTCTTGATTCTGACTAAATTTCTGATAGATAGAATTATTTATTTGTTCGATTCTTCTCCAGTGGTTGAATGGATTCATTTAGTAATAAATTCAATTGGATATTTTTGGATGCTCTATTACTTTTTCCCGGCACACCGCCGTTTTTACGAACATGGATTTTTTAAATCATTTTATAAAAGCTGTTTAATCATTGGTATTAATTTAGTTGTCCTTTTGGTTCTTGTCGTACTATTTGCCTTATATACCTTTAATGAGATTCATTAAAATTTAAAAACGGAAGTTCTTTTAACCTTTTTTTTACATTATTTAAGGCTTTTTTATAGCATTAGTACTTTTTAAAATCCATAAATTTAAATTCAAATGTATTTTCTAAAATTCTAATATTTTTTTATTTCATAATTCAACATAAATAACTAACTTTAAGTATCTTAATAAAAAGAGTGATCCCAATTAGTAATCTTTAAAACAACCAAAATGAGTTTATTTACAGACAACGTAATTCCAGGAAATCATGGAAAACTATTTGGCACCAATGCAATAGAAGAAAAAGATTTAATGGATATCAAAAACAGTCTATTAGAAATGGAAGGGATAAAAAATGTTGTTCTCAATACCAGCATTTTCCCAAGAGAATTTACAGTATACTCTACCCGAATCATGCGGGTTAGTGAGATTGAGAACAAAGTAAAATCAATTGGATTCCATGCCATACCGCAATAACTTTGTGCATCATTTCATCAATCTTCCCTTCTTAAATCAAGCTATATTTTTTCTGACATACTAATATCGATATGAAATTTATGTTAAATAAACTCTTTTACTTGATTTGAGCTTTTGTTTATCGTAATATTGCAATATAAATATATAACGATGGGGGCAACTAAAACAGAACACTATACCGATATACAAAACGAAATGGCCACTTTGGCAAAAGCCATAGGACATCCGGCGCGTATTGCCATTATAGAATACCTTATACAAGTAGACAGTTGTATTTGTGGCGATATCGTAAATGAGTTACCGCTCTCCCAACCTACCATTTCGCAACACCTGAAAGAACTTAAAAATGCAGGACTCATCAAAGGCAATTTTGAAGGAAATGCCATTTGTTATTGCCTGAACGAAGAAGGTTTCAACAAAATAAAACTCTTTTTCAATCACGTCAATACTTATTTAGAAAACAAGAAAAATCAATGTTGTTAATTTTTTAAATCAAAGAAAAATGAAAATCGCCATGATTCAAAAAATCATGCAATACCAGTAATGGCGATACCATATTCCGATAAAAAAACAAATATTATATTCATATGAAACTATCAGAAATTAAAAATCAATTGGAGACCGTAGAAACGGTTGCTTTTGTATTGCCAAACGGAACCTATGTTCCGGAGCATTTTCATGTGACCGAAATAGGTCTGATCACCAAAAATTTTATTGATTGTGGTGGTAGTGTCCGAAAAGAAACGGTTGTCAATTTCCAATTGTGGAATGCCAACGATTTCGAACACCGTTTGAAACCTAAAAAACTGTTAGATATTATTGCGCTATCCGAAAAAATATTAGGGATTGGAGATTACGAAATAGAAGTAGAATACCAAACTGAAACCATCGGTAAATACGATTTAGGATTCAACGGGAAAGATTTTATGCTTTTAAACAAACAAACCGCTTGCCTGGCTCAAGACCAATGTGGAATTCCACCGGAAAAACAAAAAATAAAACTATCCGACAGCACTACCACAACCAGCTGCTGCACTCCAGGAGGAAGCTGTTGTTAAAATATTTACTTTGAAAACTTTTAAACATAATAAAAAATGACCTCAACACAAACCAAGGTATTTCCGGAAATCGAAAAAGTAATCCATAGTTTTAATTTCGAAAACATATCAGAAGAGCGCAAACTCGTTTTACAACCTTTAATCGATTACATTCAAACCAAAGTAAACAACCGACAGGAGATACGATTGAACCTGATTTGTACCCATAATTCCCGCAGAAGTCATTTATCACAAGTGTGGGCACAAACCGCAGCCGCTTATTATGATATCAAAAATGTGTTTTGCTATTCTGGCGGAACCGAAGCAACAGCTCTGTTTCCAATGGCCGCAAAAACATTATCCAAGCAGGGGTTTCAAATTAACACCATTGCCGAAGGAAACAATCCTGTTTATGCCATAAAATATTCCGAAAACACACATCCAATCATAGGATTTTCTAAAACTTACGATGCCGATTTCAATCCGCAATCTGAATTTGCTGCCATCATGACCTGCTCACAAGCCGACGGAGGCTGCCCTTTCATTGCCGGAGCCGAAAAACGTATTCCGATAACCTTTGAAGACCCAAAAGCTTTTGATAACACTCCGCAACAGGCAGAAAAATACGAAGAACGCAGCATCCAGATTGCCACCGAACTATTTTATGTATTCTCTCAAATAAAAAAATAATTATGTCAGCAAACAATTGCGCACCGGCAGCAGCCCAAAAAAAATTGAGTTTTCTCGACAGCTATTTAACGCTTTGGATTTTTCTCGCCATGGCCATTGGAGTTGGTATTGGAAATCTTATTCCATCGAGCAGCAATTTTATCAACTCTTTTTCCAGCGGCACAACAAATATTCCGCTGGCCATTGGACTCATCCTGATGATGTATCCACCATTGGCCAAAGTAAAATACGAACAAATGGGCGAAGTGTTCAAAAACACCAAGGTCTTGACCGCTTCTTTATTCCTCAATTGGATTATCGGTCCCATACTCATGTTTTTTCTGGCTTTATTTTTCCTTAACGGTTATCCGGAATACATGATTGGCGTGATATTAATTGGTTTAGCCCGATGCATCGCCATGGTAGTCGTTTGGAACGATCTTGCCGATGGAAACAGGGAATATGCCGCCGGGCTCATCGCTTTAAACAGTATTTTTCAGGTATTGCTTTACAGTGTTTATGCCTATGTTTTCATCACCATACTTCCTCCCTATTTTGGTTATGACGGCTTTGAAGTCAACATCGGCATCGGACAAATTGCGGAAAGCGTAGGAATCTATCTGGGTATTCCTTTTGCTTTAGGCATTATCAGCCGGCACATCTTAATAAAACTTAAAGGCGAAGAATGGTTTCAACAGAAGTATGTTCCCATAATTTCTCCAATCACCTTGATTGCGTTACTTTTTACCATTGTACTAATGTTTAGTTTGAAAGGGGAAATGATTGTCCAAATCCCGATGGACGTACTCCGTATCGCGATTCCCTTAGTGATTTATTTCACCCTAATGTTTCTCATTAGTTTTTTCATCGGAAAATATTTTGGAGCCGATTATTCTAAAAGTACCGCTATTGCCTTTACCGCCACCGGAAACAACTTTGAACTGGCTATTGCTGTTGCCATAGGCGTTTTCGGAATAAACAGCGGTCAGGCATTTGCCGGGGTAATCGGGCCGCTTGTAGAAGTTCCGGCACTAATTGCTTTAGTGAATGTAGCTTTTTGGTTCCGAAAAAAATACTTCATAAACAACATCAATTAAATGTAAAACCACAGCTTATTTAGCGGTTTATCACCTAAAATAAACTTTCAAAAAGCATCAATAATTACGTATTATACCATACGGACTTTGATGCTTTTTTTGCTAATTTTACCAAACTCAAAACAACAAAAAGAACAAAACACCCCCAAAATAGCCCCACCTATACAGTCAAAACCACCCATTTTCTTAACAGCACCCATATTCTGATTTTATTTTTTTCAAAAAAAGCTTGAAAATTTACCAAATAAGTAATTTAAGCAAGACTTTACCAAGATATTCCAATTAATTATAAAATACCTCAAGCCAAGCGCGTAAATTAAGTATATATACGTATATTTGCTACGTAATACTTAATAATGATATTATGATTAAAATAATAGTAGTCGGAAACGGCATGGTAGGGTATAAATTTTGCGAAAAATTTGTTGCAAAATCAGGACAAGAAAAATATCAAATTACCGTATTTGGAGAAGAGCCACGACGTGCATATGACCGTGTTCACTTGAGTGAGTATTTTTCCGGCAAAAGTGCGGATGATTTATCATTATCTACTACAGAATGGTACAAAGAAAACAACATAATTCTGAATACTTCTGAGTTAATTACAGATATCAACAGAGAAGAAAAAACAATTCATACTCATTTAGAGGAAATACACCATTACGATTACTTAGTTTTAGCAACAGGTTCTGCTGCATTTGTTCCTCCAATTGAAGGGGTGGATAAAGAAGGGGTTTTTGTGTATAGAACTATTGAAGATCTGGATGCCATCATGGCTTACGCCAAAAAAATCAAACTTAACGGTTGCACAGAAGCTGCTGTTCTTGGTGGAGGATTATTAGGGCTGGAAGCAGCCAAAGCCGTACGTGATTTAGGATTAAATCCACATGTAGTGGAATTTGCCCCACGATTGATGCCAAGACAATTAGACAAAGGTGCGAGCGACATGCTTCAATCAAAAATTGAAGAACTGAACATCAACATTCACCTTAACAAATCAACCCAATATATTGCCGGAGAAGATACCATCACAGGAATGATGTTCGAAGGCGAAAAACTGCTTAAAGTAGATATGCTGGTTATTTCTGCGGGTATAAAACCACGCGATGAACTAGGAAGAGTTTGCGGTTTAGAAGTAGGCGTACGCGGCGGAATTGTGGTAAACAACAAAATGCAATCTTCAGACCCAAATATTTTTGCTATCGGTGAAGTTGCCCTTTACAACCACATGATTTATGGTTTGGTTGCTCCAGGTTACGAAATGGCCGATGTGGCTGCCGAACAAATTTTGAATGGTACCAAAACCATGAGAGAAACCATCGACATGTCTACCCAATTAAAATTAATCGGAGTTGAAGTAGCCAGTTTCGGGGATCCTTTCATCGAAAATGAAGAGGTTACCGCTATTGTTTACGAAAACAAATTTAATGGAATATACAAAAGAATCAACGTAACCAAAGACGGAAAAACCTTATTGGGAGGAATCTTGGTAGGTGACTCAAGCGACTATAACAATTTGTTCCAAATTTACAGCAATGCTATGGCATTGCCTAAAAACCCTGAAGACTTAATTTTGGGTTCAAGAGGAGGAGAAAGCACTTCTATGGGAAGTGTGATGGATTTACCGGAAACTGCCGTAATCTGTTCTTGCGAGAATGTCACTAAAGGAAGCATCTGCTGCTCTATCACTGACGGCACGGCAGAAACCCTTTCGGATGTAGTTAAATTAACTAAAGCAACTACCGGCTGTGGAGGATGTAAACCAATGGTGGTTGACTTGGTAAAAGGAGCTCAAAAATCATTAGGAAAAGAAGTAAAAGATGTTGTTTGTGAGCATTTTGCTTACAGCAGACAAGAATTATATGATATCGTAAAAATCAATAAATTCACCAACCACAACGAAGTATTGGGAACTGTTGGAAAAGGAGACGGATGTGAAATCTGTAAACCGGTTTTATCTTCCATTTTCTCCAGTATCTATAATGACACGGCCAACAAACACGTCGTTGAACAAGATTCAAACGACCGATTCTTAGCCAATATCCAACGTAACGGAACCTACTCTGTTGTACCTAGAGTTACCGGAGGGGAAATTTCAGCCGATAAGTTAATCGTACTGGGAGAAGTTGCCAAAAAATACAACCTATATACTAAAATTACAGGAGGTCAACGTATCGATTTATTCGGTGCCGAATTAAATGACTTACCGGATATCTGGAAATTATTAATAGACAGTGGTTTCGAAAGTGGTCATGCCTATGGTAAATCACTGCGTACCGTAAAAAGCTGTGTAGGTAACACCTGGTGTCGTTACGGAATGGATGACAGTACCACTTTTGCCATCGAACTGGAAAACAGATACAAAGGATTGCGTTCTCCACACAAAATCAAAGGAGGGGTTTCCGGTTGTATCAGGGAATGTGCCGAAGCCAGAGGAAAAGATTTTGGTATCATCGCCGTAGACGGAGGATGGAATTTATACATTTGTGGTAATGGTGGAGCGAATCCAAAACACGCTGTATTATTCGCAGAACAAGTAGACAAAGAAACCTGTTTCAAATACCTGGATCGTTTCTTAATGTATTATATCCGTACTGCAGGACCGCTAATCCGTACTTCTACCTGGTTGGAAAAACTCGAAGGTGGATTAGATTACCTAAAACAAGTGGTAATCGAGGACAGCTTAGGAATTGCAGAAACTTTAGATAAAGAAATGCAAGGTTTGGTAGATACTTACGCCTGCGAGTGGACTCAAGTTATAGAAGACCCTGAATTGCAAAAACGTTTCAGACATTTTACCAATTCAGAAGACAGAGATGACACTATTGAATTTGTACCAATGAGAGATCAAAAAATGCCTAGACCTTGGTAATCCTCACCCCAGCCCTCAAAGGAGAGGGAGCAAAATAAAAAAATAGAATTCATAATTCTTAATAATAAATTACCATAAAAATTAACTCTTTCCACTCTCGACTCCCTCTCCTTTGGAGAGGGTTGGGATGAGGAAAAATTAAAATACTATTCAAATGGAAAATATACTAGACAAATACCAAACAGTACGAGAAAACGAAGTAACAGTATGGTTCAAAGCCGGAACAACAGCTGATTTCCCGGCTGATGGCGGAAACTGTATCAAATACAAAGACAAACAAATTGCTGTTTTCAATTTTGAAAGAAGAAATGAGTGGTATGCCTGTCAAAATTTATGTCCACACAAAATGGAAATGGTGCTTTCAAGAGGAATGATTGGTTCTACAAATGATATTCCAAAAATTGCCTGCCCACTCCACAAAAACACATTCTCTTTAAAAGACGGAAGCAACCTGAGTGGAAACGACCATTTGAAGATTGCCACTTATCCGGTAAAAGTTATAGATAACGAAGTATTCGTTGGCTTTTTAGAATAAATATGTATCTTTGGTGTATAACTTTTTTACATGAACACTACACCATTTTACAATGCCAGTCAATGGATTGATGCCGAAAATGCACAAGATCCAAATATAGAAACAGTAGGATCCATAAGCTTTCCAAAAGAATTATTATATTCGAACAGAATGTATGAAAAGCTTATGGATTTTTATCCAAATGCTTCCGAAGCCGTTCAAATCGCTTCTAAAGCCCAACATATCTGCCGCTGGAAAATAGCCCGGGAATCCTACCCAATGGATCGTGTAGGTTATTTGAAATGGAGAGAAGATTTAAAAAAATTTCACGCTAAAACTACTGCCGAAATTTTAGAAAGAGCAGGTTATGATGCCGATTTCATCGCACGCGTTTCTTTCCTGATAGAAAAAAAATTACTCAAAAAAGACGAAGAAACCCAACTACTCGAAGACGTAATCTGTCTGGTTTTTTTAGAATTTTATCTGGATCCTTTCGTACACAAACACGACAAGGAAAAACTCAAAAATATCATTCTGAAAACCTGGAATAAGATGTCTGACAGAGGACATGAAGAAGCCTTAAAAATCGATTATACCCCCGCCAATCTTACATTGATAAAAGAAGCCCTTGGGTTGTAATACCGATTATGTTTTCAACATAGTCCAATAAATTGTACTATTTTCAAACTATATCGGCATTATACAATAAAAATTTAAGATTAATTTATTAAATGTGTTTGGTATAATTAGAATCTGATTCAAATATGGGTAAAGGCAATAAAGCAAATACCACCAATCTTAACTTCAAGAAATTAAAGCAAATGTACATTTTTGCTTTAATGACTATCGCTATTACAGTACTGTTAAGCCAGTTATTGATTCAATACAACATCAATAGCCAGCTGAACGATTCCCGCCTGATCAACATTTCGGGGAAGCAACGAATGCTGAGCCAGAAATTAGCCAAAGAAGTACTTATCTTAAGCACTTTAACCCAAATAAAAAGGGAAAACATTGAGAATATTAATGAAACGCTTTCCCTTTGGAAATTTACCCATTACGCCTTAGAAAACGGAAATGACAGTCTTGGCTATCCAAAAGAAAAAAGCGAGGCTATGGCCGGGTTATTTGTGGCCATAAAACCGAATTTCGAGTCTATTGTAAAAGCCGCAACCCTGATTGTAAAAACTCCGCAAGGCAACCGGATTACTCCCGAAACCCAAAAATTAGTACAGACTATCCTGGGTAACGAACAACCGTTCCTTACTACGATGAACCAAATTGTGAGTCAGTACGAAACAGAGGCACTGGAAAAAATTACCCTGCAACGCAATACCGAATATGGAATTTTAGGATTTACACTTTTTGTTCTATTACTCGAATTTGTTTTCATCTTTAAACCCACCAACAATCGCATTGAGTTACTGATTTCCAAACTTTTGTCATCTGAAAAGAAAGCCCTGAAACTGGCTTATAATACCGAAGTTATCAGTGAGATAAAAGAAAACTCCGTTAAGGAATTGAAATCCCTCAATTACGCCATGGAGAACACCCTACTCTATTGTCGGGTGGCACCTAACGGAAAAGTCATACATATTGGGGAAAAATTTTCAAGATTACTGCAATACAATCCGGTCAATAGCGAAAAAACCTTCGCCGAAGCACTGACACCAATAGAAAAAGAGCAATTGTTCATAGACCGCATCATTGCCGAAAAACAAAAAACGGGCTGGCAGGGAGAAATCAATATTACCAACAGGAATGAAGAATCCATTTGGCTCGATTTATCCATGGTACCGGTAACCATCAAAAAAGAGGAATCGGAACTGTTGATTATTTGTTTTAACATTACCGAACGCAAAAAAGCACTACAGGAAGTCGAACGATTGAATGCGGAAAACATTGCCGAAAAAATAAACCAACAAAAAATCATCTCCAGCAAAATCGTTGAAAACCAGGAAAACGAACAAAACAGGATTGCCCGGGAAATTCATGACGGGATTGGCCAGATGCTCACGGGACTAAAATTCAGCCTGGAAAGCATTAATTTGGAGGATCCTGAAAAAGCGGCCCAAAAAATTGAATACCTGAAAAAACTCTCCTTAGACATTATCAAAGGGGTGCGTACCGCAACCTTCAATTTGATGCCTCCGGAACTGAGCGATCACGGTATTGTCTCGTCTATTACGAAATTGACCCAGGAATTATCCAAACTGACCGGAAAAAACATCCTCTTTTACAATAAAACCGATTTTGACCAGCGACTGGACTCCTTGATTGAAATCAACATTTACAGACTGACCCAGGAAGCCATCAATAATGCGATTAAATACGCCGACTCCACTCACATCATCGTACAGCTTTCGCACAGTAAAAACATCCTGAGCATCAACATCGATGACAACGGCAAAGGATTTGACCCGGCATTGGTGGAAAAAAGAAGAAATAGCGAATCCGGTATGGGATTACTCTTTATGAAAGAACGGATACAGTACATCAACGGACGCGTATTCATCAATTCCATTGTAGGTGAAGGCACCCGGATTACGTTTAATATTCCAATTTAAGATGTTATACCAGCTAGCTCTTTTTCTTTTACAATGTTTTTTGGCTATTTTTCTATAATTACGTACATTAGCCTCTATATTTAGATAAATATACGTAAATCAAAGATTTTTAAATTAAGTAAATTATGAATAATACTATTCGAGTAGTCCTGGCAGACGATCATGTTTTTGTTAGAGATGGTATTAAATCCTTATTGGAAACAGAAGATAATATTATAGTTGTAGGGGAAGCCACGGATGGATTGGAAGCACTGAAAATTGTGGAAGAAAACAAGCCGGATCTTTTGATTGTCGATATTCGCATGCCACACCTTACCGGAATAGAGGTCGTTGAAAAATTAAGATCCCAAAACAACTTTGTCAAAGTGATTGTGCTCTCCATGCACGAATCGGAAGAATATGTATTAAAATCAATCAAGGCCGGTGCCGATGGCTACCTTTTGAAAGGTTCCAGCAAGGAAGAATTCCTGAAAGCCCTGCATACCGTGGCCAATGGCGGAAAATATTTCACCGGGGACATCTCTTCGATATTAATCAACCAGCTTTCCAATACCGTTGCTACCGAACAAAAAAGCAATTTGGATGAAGATATTGCCATCACCAAACGGGAAAAAGAAATCCTCACTTTGTTATTATCCGGCAAAGGAAATAAAGAAATTGCCGAAGCCTTGAACATCAGCAAAAGAACCGCCGAAGTGCACCGTTTCAACCTGATGAAAAAACTGAAAGTCAAAAACCTGATGGAACTCTCCAATAAAGCAACCGAGTACTCGCTTTTGTAATTCCAGCTGATATATTATCTACATAGAACTACTTAGTAGCCTTCTTTTGTTTATGGACAAAACGAGTTACTAAGTAGTTTTTTTATGATTATTTGTAAATAATTATTTATATATTTGAGAAGAAATAATATCTGGCACATATCGTATTTATCTAACCCAAAAAAGGTTGGCTTTGTGTGATTTTGTCACACATATAAACGAGTTAGCTGAAATTTTCACGCACGAAAGAAAATTTAGTAGTTCAATTACAAAAGCTAACATAAGAAAAACTAATTAAATGAAATATAAAAACATAATTAACCAAACCCAAACTGCAAGCTTTATATTGATTGGCATTGTAATATTTGGGTTTGTATTTATAATTTCACAATTAATTTTTTATGATGGAAAACCAGAAAATTTTGGTGTAATCGGTGATGCAGTTGGCGGAATCTTAAATCCCATAATTGCTATAGCAGGAGCACTTCTAACATTCCTTGCATTTTACATACAAAAATTAGCTAATGATGATCTTAAGAATCAATTCATTCAGCAGAAAAAAGATGATCATGCAGATTTTCTTTTTAAAAACTATAAGGATCGAGTTATGCTATTAATAAATGAAATTAATAATTTTAATATTTCATTTCATGGGGGTTCTTTAATTTCCGATGTAAATTCATTGAAAGATAAGTATTCAAAAAAATATAATTTTGTTGGTATCCAAGCCATTAATCTATTTTTAATCGAATACTTTGCTTTAAAAGAAAAGAAAAGGAAACAGGGTGAAACTGAACTAAAAATTGAAAATTCATATCATGCAACATATTTACATATTGGTAATTTAATTAGTGCATACTACACAATACATTTATATATTGAAAATTGTGATCTTGAAGAAAATCCTCGGACAGAATTACTTGAAATATTACAGTTTGCATATTTTTCAAAATTTAATTATTTTTTTGAATTCTTACTTAAACAGTTTTTAGAAGAAAAATTAAAATCTCAAATTGAACATTTGCGTGAATTTTATAAAAGAACATAATAATAAATAAAAAAAACTTCAGCTAACAGTAAAGGTTTCGTTGCGTAAGTAACACGAACAATAAAACTTCCACCGGTTCTCGGCAACACATATTGAAAAAAAACAAACGCCTTTATTTAACCACGTTCTACTGCACATTCTCTGGCATCATAACCTTAAAATACGTAATCCAAAAACAAAAATTAAGTATAAATACGTAATTATTTTTAAAAAGCTGCGTTTTCGCAGGTTTTAAACAAGCTTTAATACTTAATTTTGTCAAAAAAACACAAGTATTATGATAAATTCAAACTCTTTATCCCAATCCCATAGAATCTTATTTCTAAACACATTGGCATTTACCGTATGTTTTGCCTGCTGGACATTAAATGGTGTATTGGTTACTTTTTTAGTTGATAATGGCATTTTTAATTGGAGTATGATAGAAGTGGGATGGCTACTGGGTATCCCAATTTTGACCGGATCCATTATGCGTTTACCCATAGGAATTTTGACAGATAAATTTGGTGGAAAATATGTTTTCTCTAGTCTCCTTCTGCTCTGTTCTATTCCACTGTTCTTACTCCCAATGGCCGACAGCTTTTTCATGTTTGCTGTCTTAAGCTTTTTATTTGGAATGGTTGGAACTAGCTTTGCTGTTGGTATTGGATATACCTCTATATGGTATCCAAAAGAATGGCAAGGAAGAGCGTTGGGGATTTTTGGTATGGGGAATGCAGGAGCTGCCATCACCACCTTTATTGCCCCTACCTTATTGACACAATTTTCAGTTGAAGACCCTCAAAACGGTTGGAAATTACTGCCTGTTATTTATGGTTTAGCTTTATTGGTTATTGGTGTATTGTTCCTGGTTTTTGCCAAAAACAAAAAACTGGAAAAAAGCACCAAGACAATCCCACAAATGCTAACGACATTAAAAAGTCCGAGAGTTTGGCGATTTGGAGCTTACTATTTCCTGGTATTTGGTTGTTTTGTGGCTTACTCACAATGGTTATTGCCTAACTTCATGAACGTATACCAAACCACTTTGGTAATGGGTGGATTATTTGCAACGATGTTCAGTTTACCATCTGGGGTGATTCGTGCCTTTGGAGGTTATCTTTCGGATAAATTCGGAGCCCGAAAAGTAATGTACTGGGTATTGAGTTCTTCTGTAATTTTAAGTGCTTTGTTGATGGTTCCAAAAATGACGGTAACTACGGCAGGCCCTGGGGTTATGGCAGGCAAAAAAGGAATTGTGACAGCCGTTACTGCCAATAACGTTCGAATAGGGGAAACTGATTTTGCTATTGACACACAAAAAGAAGCAGCAAGCGGAAGCACTATCTTACCAACTAAAACGACTTGGCAGGAAGTAATTGTAAAAGAAAATCAAACCGTTAAGAAAAAAGAATTAATCGCCAAAGGGGTTACTTCCATAAAATTTGACGCCAATATGTGGGTTTACTTGGTTCTTGTTATCCTTATAGGTATCTCATGGGGTATCGGAAAAGCTGCGGTGTACAAACACATCCCTGAATATTTTCCAACCGAAGTAGGAGTTGTTGGAGGAATGGTAGGATTGATTGGTGGTTTAGGGGGATTCTTCGGACCAATTATCTTCAGTTACCTATTACAATTCACCGGTTTATGGTCAAGTTCATGGATTTTCATCCTTATCTTTTCAGCCATTTGCTTGATATGGATGCACATCACCATCACTCGCATGATGAATGAAAAACAACCAATTTTATCACGTGAAATAGATACAAAAAATTAATAAACAAATACAGTAAATAACTTATTTACGTATTTGCATTCGATATTTTTTTTAGACGGACTGCCCGGAAATTAGTTTTCGGGCAGTTTTTTTCCTCTCCCCAGCCCTCTCCGAAGGAGAGGGAGCAACTGGCGAAGCAAAGGGCTGTTAAGCTTTATTAGCCATCTCTTTAAGTGATTTTAAATGATAATGCGATTACTTTATTATTAAAATTGTATCGAGAAGCCTTGTCTAAACTAGAGTTCCCGATACTGGCTTACAATTTTCTGTCGCAAATTGTAAACCAACCCGAACAGACGAATCCATAACTTAACAACTTAAAGAAGAGGTGGTTAAAAAATATAATCTAAACAGCATTACACAGACAGACAACAAGCAGAGTTACTTTTGTAAAGCAATCCATCTAAAAATAGCTTCTATAAATAAAAATCCCTTTAAGAATCTGACACAAATCAAATGGATATATTATTTATTGTTTAGAAAAAAAGGTATTCAACATACAAATTCATAAAAACAGGCTCAATACGTACCTTTTAGCAAACTTACTTAAGTATAAATACGTATTTTTAAGCACTTTTTTATAAATTTGTTTCAAATAAGACAATTACTGTCTCTTTTAAACAGGATACAAAATGAAAAGAATACATACCGATTGTGCCACATGTATCAATGTGAATTGCTTTATAAAAAAACATTTACATCTGGAGAAAATGCAAGATTATATTTTGCAAAAAAATAATTTTGTCTGTAAAAAAGGCCAGCAATTTATGATTGAAGGCGCACCCATACAAGGATTATACTTTATTTTTAAAGGAAAAGTGAAGGTATTGAAAACAGGTATCTATGGCAAGGAGCACATCGTTCGATTGACCAAGGAAGGAGATACGGTTGGTTTCAGGGGATTTGGTACCAGCAATCGGTATTATATTGGGGCAGCTGCCCTCGAAGATACCATTTTATGCAATTTCAGTAATGAAGTGATGCAAGAAATACTAAAAAACATTCCGGAATTTACGTATGACATGATGCTTTTTTATGCGGAGGAACTCAACAAAAGTGAAAACAATGTAAAGAAAATTGCCCAAATGAACGTACGGGAACGGGTTATCGATACGCTCTTGTACCTTCATAAAAAATTTGGAGAATCCAATAAACTAATAGACATCAACTTATCGCGCAAAGAAATAGCCGATTTTGCCGGAACGACAGACGAGCAGGTTACCCGTATTTTTTCAAGCCTGAAAAAAGAAGGCCTAATCAATATGATAGGCAAAAAAATAAGCCTGCTGCATGTTGACAAACTGCAACGGGAAATTATAGAACACAAATAGTTTTCTGCATACATACCAAAAAGCCCAAATGATTGGGCTTTTTTTAGGTAGTTATTTCTTCACGGAGTTACTCAATTCTTGTCAATCGGATATCAATTTCCCGATCTACATACTTCCATTCCTCCGATTGGCACAATTGCGTCAACAATTCATTAAACGCGGTTTCGTCCTCAGGGGCAAATTCGAACCAGGTCAAAAAACCAAAAGGTTCGCCAATGTCACGAGAATGAAACAATTTTCGGCTGTTTACAAACATATCCCAGAATATTTCCCAACCGAGGTTGGTGTAGTAGGAGGAATGGTTGGAAGGATTGGTGGTTTGGGAGGTTTCTTCGGGCCAATCATCTTTGGTTATTTGTTGACTTGTACCGGATTTTGGTCCAGTTCTTGGATATTCATCCTGATATTCTCGTCCATCTGTTTGATTTGGATGCACCGAACAGTAACCAAAATTATGAACGACAAACAACCCGAATTGTCTAAAGTTATGGAACGTCAATCTTCTAAAAAATTATAAAACAAGTTGGTAAAAAAAGGCCTTTGATTGAGTTCAAAGACTTTTTTGATTAAAATTCAGGCTTATAGAATCTTTTAATACACCAGATGGGAAATAAAAATAGTAAACAATTGACAACAGAAATCAGTAAATGGAATAGATTACTAGGAAATAGCAGAATGAAATCATAATCTTTTATAGTGGCAGAATAACTAGATACACAAAATGGAAATAAAAAGAGTCTGATTTTAATCCATATATCTTGTTTTGTGTCTTGTTGGCTTGTGGACAAGATCAGAGCAAATCCAATAATAAAAGAAATGCCAACTGAGCTAGCCCACAATTTTAATGAAAGTTCAAAGTATATCGTTATAATTGTGAAATACCAAATTAGATAGCACCATAAAATAATCTTTTGGGACTCTATGTTTTTGAAGTAGCTAAGAACAGTTGTTTTCATAAAATCACTTTTTTCTAATTATAATGTTAGTGTCTGAACTGATTTCTCCAATCGAATATCTATTTCTCGATCCACATAAGTCCATTCTTCTGTTTTTCGCAGCGCGACTAAAAGTTCTTCGAAAGCATCGGCATCAGTTGGGGCGTATTCGAACCAAGTCAAAAAATCAAATGGTTCGCCAATATCGCGAGAATGGAACAACTTTCGGGCAATGGCGGGCAGGTATTTCATTCCGGTATGGGTGTGTTGGGATTTATTTTCCATTATCTTTCGGCGTTCGTCTTGCGCCAAGTTCCACCAAGCTTCCGATTTCCGAATTGGAATAAAGGCGGCAAGTGTTGCATTTGGTCTTCCAAGATCTTCTTGAACAGCAACCAATTTGTCTTTATCCTCTTTTTCGGTGTAACGCAAATTGCTGATAATTCCTTTGAGAGTCCAGATTCCTGTTTCGGATTGAACCAAATAGCCGGGCACTTTTTTTAAATGGGAAACAGCCGTTATGGGATTGCCTTTAAGTGTTCTCATTGAAGTAACTTCCCATTCACCGGAAGTATCTCCGATGAAATCAAAAATTGTATTTGACATAGTGTATAATTTAAAATTTTATCAAAAAAAATCCCCATAACGAAATAGTCATTACAGGGATTCTCAATTAAACAAAATTAACCTTTAATGAAATTTCATTAATGTTCTAAGAAATTGATTAAATGTTCCCTATTGCCGTAATATGTAGCATGTTCCAAAATTGCCTTTCTGTTTCTAGGTCTTTCATAATTGATATCCAGGATATCTCCGATTTGTGCTTTTGGTCCAGAGGTCATCATAATCACACGATCGGCGAGGAAAATAGATTCGTCTACATCGTGTGTAATCATGATACCGGTGGTTTTTTCTTTGTCTAAAACTTCTAATAATACGTCTTGTAATTCTCCTCTTGTCAAGGAATCTAACATACCGAAGGGTTCATCAAGCAATAATATTTGAGGTTTGAGCGCCAATGCTCGAGCAATTCCAACACGTTGTTTCATTCCTTGCGAAAGGTCTTTGGCTTTTTTGTCGAAGGCGCCATCCAGACCAACTTTGCTTAAATAGTATTTGCAAATATCTTCTCTTTGTTTTTTGGTGGTATGAGCAAAGACTTTTTCTACTCCCAATAAAACATTTTCCAGCGCACTCATCCAAGGTAATAAACTTGGCGATTGAAAGATTACGCCTCTATCTGGTCCCGGACCGGAAATTGGTGTTCCATCCAAAATAATTTGTCCGCCAGAAATAGGATTCAATCCGGCAATCATGGACAATAAGGTAGTTTTACCACAACCGGAATGCCCAATTATAGAAACAAATTCTCCTTCTCTTATTTTTAGGTTCAAATTTTCCAACACTACAAAATCTCCTTTTGGGGTAGGATATATTTTGGTCAAGTTAGACAATTCCAACATATATTTCTCAAAACCTAGTGGATCCCTATTGGTCTTATTTCTATCTAATATGGTCTCTATCATGATTCTCTTTCTTTTAATTTTAAAATAAACGATGTTGTTAGTCAAACTTTAACGGCATTAAATCCGGTAATTCATAGTTGGCTATTTCCATTCCTGCGGTTCTTTCCTGTCCGATTTCCATCAGGTATTCAATGATTCCATTTCTTAATGATTTGAAATTATCCAAATGATTCAGGGCAATTTTATCTCTTGGTCTGTCGATTGTTATTTCAAATTCTGGCCCTAGAGTCGCTTTCGGTCCCGGTCGCAACGGAATAACTCTGTCAGCCATAAAAACACCTTCGTCAACATCATTGGTAATTAATAAAGCGGTTCGTTTATCTTCACTCCAAATAGATAAAATTTCTTCTTGAAGATTGCCGCGAGTTAAGGCATCCAAGGCACCCAGCGGTTCATCCATCAGGATTAATTCGGGTTTCATGGCTAAGGCTCTTGCTACCGCCACACGTTGACGCATACCTCCGGAAAGTTCTCTTGGTTTTTTATGGGTAGCATGAGAAAGATTTACTTTGGCAATAAAACTATTCACATGTTCTTCTACTTGTTTTTCGTTCCAGTTTTTGAAAACTGCTCTTACCGCCATAACAATATTGTCATACACACTTAACCAAGGAAGCAAAGAGTAGTTTTGGAAAATGATTCCACGTTCGTGACTGGTTCCTGAAACAGGTTGTCCTTTGAACAATATTTCTCCAGAATCGGGTTCGATTAATCCTGCAATCAAATTGACAAGAGTTGTTTTGCCGCTTCCTGTAAATCCAACGATGGCAACAAATTCCCCTTCTTCTATCTTTAAATTGATGTTTGTTAAAACTTCGGTTTTATTTTTTCCTTCACCATAGGATTTACAAACATTTTTTAGTTCTAAATAAGCCATAATACTTGTTTTATTCGTTAAAAAATTAATCTGTAAATGTTAGTAATTTTTGAAAAATCATCATGATGCGGTCTAGCATAAATCCGATAATACCGATGACAAACATGGCAACGATTATTTTGGAATTGGAATCACTGGAACCGTTTTGGAATTCTTCCCAAACAAAAGAACCTAAACCTGGACTTTGTGCCAATAATTCAATTGCAATTAATACCATCCAGGCTACCGAAAGTGTAATTCTTAATCCGGTAAAAATCATTGGAAAAGAGGAAGGAAGGATAATTTTGAATATTTTTTTGAATGTTCCCAATTGTAACACCTTTGCGACATTTATAAAGTCTTTATCTACAGATGAAACTCCTACACTAGTATTTACGAGTGTTGCCCACATGGAGCATAAACCCACACTGATAAAGGATATTACAAATGACTTTTCGATATCGACATTGGTCAAAACTGTTTTTACAATCATGGAAACCAATAATAACCATACTACAGGAGATACAGGTTTGAATATTTGAACAATCCAGTTGAAGGAGGTTCTCAAAGTGGTACTTAACCCTAATACAATTCCCATTGGGATGGCAATAATTACCGATAATAAAAATCCGGCAAAAACGGTTTTTAAACTGGTTCTTATTTGGTCAACAAAAGAAGGTCTACCCGTATAAACAATTTCAGTTTGCCCTTTTGCTGCGCGTTCTTCGTTTATGGTTGCATATTGTTGAATGAAATCTTCTTTTTTAGCCGATAGGATGATGTGATCGTCCCATAATTTTCCTAAAGCTCCCACAACCATTAATGGTGAAGGTAAAGAATTGGGTCTGCAGCTAATATCGCCAGAAGCAATACATTCTTCTAGTTTTTTTGCCGCTTCAGGACCTTGATCTTTAAGTGCTTTTTCAATTTTTATTTCTGATTCAACATTGTTTAAATAATCTGAAAATGATTGCCACAAAAGAATAAATAAAAGAACAGATAATAAAGGGATAAAAATTTTCTTAAAGGTTTCCTTTGCATTTTTTTTCACTTCTTCACCTGTAATTAATCGAATGAGAGGTTCTAAATAACTCAATCCCATAAATTTCACAGTTTTTATTGTTAATGTCTTCATAGTTGCTTTTTATTTAATAATGTTGATTTAAAAGAGTATGATTTCGTAAAATCCTTTTTTAACTTTTTTAAAAAGAAATAATGCATTTGAGTTTTAATTTCTAGAAACTCACTTTGTGATTTTTGGTTTTTTATAAAGTAGAGGATGCTTTTTAGTACATCCTCCACTTTTAATTTTAATTAGTTTTTGTTACCAATTTTCATGCTTTTGATGTAATCCAATGGTTTTTTACCATCGTATGTTAATCCATCAATAAATTCATTTGTTGCTGGTTTATAACCATCTGTTGTAGGAATGTCAGCTTGGTCTATGTTTCCTTCTTTCACCAATAATTCAGCTGCTTTAGTCCAAATTTCAGGTTTATACACTTCTTTAATTTTAGAAGCATACCATTCAGCTGGTTGCGCCTCTGTAATTTGTCCCCAACGTCTCATTTGCGTCATGTACCAAATTCCGTCAGAGTAGAAAGGATAGGTAGCATTGTACTTAAAGAATACGTTAAAGTCTGGTTCGTCACGTTTATCGCCTTTTTCATATTCAAATGTTCCCGTCATTGAGTTTTTCAATACATTTTCGTCAGCACCCACATAAGCTGGACTGGACAAAATTTTCACGGCTTCAGCTCTGTTTTTTGGATCGTCTAACCATTTTCCGGCTCTAATCAAGGCTTTTGTAATTGCGATAGCTGTATTCGGGTTTTTGTCAATAAAAGCCTGAGTCATTACGAATACTTTTTCTGGGTGATTTTTCCAGATATCACTACTGGTAATTACAGGTACTCCAATTCCTTTGCTTACCGCTTGTTGGTTCCAAGGTTCACCTACACAGTATCCGTTGATGGTTCCCGCTTCAAGGGTAGCTGGCATTTGTGGAGGAGGGGTAACTGAAAGTAATATATCCGAATTGATGTTTCCTTGTACATTATCTTTCGTGTATTGTCCTGGGTTAATTCCTCCAGCAGCCAACCAATATCTTAATTGGTAGTTGTGTGTAGAAACTGGAAATACCATACCCATTTTGAATGTTTTGTTGGCGTTTTTGTAGTCTTTGATTACTGGTAACAAAGCACTGGCGCTAATCGGGTGAACTGGTTTTCCATCTTTTAACGGAATACCTGGTTTCATTTTTGCCCAAACATCATTAGAAACTGTTATACCATTACCATTCAAATCCATAGAAAAAGTAGTAACCAATTTAGCTTGTCTTCCAAAACCTACAGCAGCAGCAATGGGTTGTCCGGCCAACATGTGCGAACCATCAATCTGCTCGTCAATAACACGGTCTAAAACGTTCTTCCAGTTTGATTGTGCTTCAAGCGTTACAAATAATCCTTCGTCTTCAAAAAAGCCTTTTTCCTTAGCAATGGCAAGCGGAGCCATATCGGTTAATTTTATGAAACCTAATGTTACTTGCGGCTTCTCCAACACTAATTTTTCTGTTTTTGATACCGTTGCGGTTTCGCCTTCTGCAGCCTCTTTTTTCGCTTCTTTTTTACAGCTAACAACACTTAATGTTGCTAAAGCTATCATCGATAATCTTAATGCTATTTTTTTCATGTGAAATTTTCTTAAGTTATTGTTTAATTATTTTTTAGTAGAGAATATTTGTGGGTTGATGTTGACCATTAGATAAGCCCAGTTGTTGGTTGTGTCTTTTAATCCGGTACCTCCTTTTAGTGCTACCATAGAATCTGAACCAAACATTTGAGAATATCCAGCAATAAGGGTAATGTCTTTACTTGCTTTGTATACCGCTGTTACATCAACCTCTGTACCCAAGTAAGAATCTTGCTCTACACTAGCTACAACAATTTTGTTTGGAGCATAAAATAAATGGGGTGCTACAGAAAGGTTTACTTTTTTGACAGGAAAATCCAATTTCAAAGACATATCTTGTAAACCAACTGAGTTAGCGTGGTTTCCTACGTAGAAATAATCCATAAAACCATTGAAAGCGTGATTGGTACCAAATAACGGGTTGAACGATTTTACAACTGATGAAGTAGAATTTTGGTCTTTTCCGGATAAAAATTCATATCCCAGAGTGGCTTTGAATTTAGGAGAAAAAGCATATCCTAAATTTGCAGCTGTTTCCCAAGCCGACACTTCGTTTTGACCTATTTTTCCAGTTTGTCCGTAGAAACTAAAATCAAAAGTCACTTTTTTTCCAGCGTAATTGGCATAGGTTCCAAAAGTTTGAGAATAATTGGTTTCTATTTCCGAAGGTGCTTTTTGATATTCTCTACCCACATTTAAGGCTAATAAACTAACACCTAGTTTTTTGATGCTGGTATGATACCAGGCATATTGCATATCTTTAAAATCGGTTGCGAATGGAGCAGAAGGAGCTACTTTTCCTTCTGAATCTGCATTTAAAGCAAACCCTAAGTCTAATTGGCTTTTTTCTCCTTTGTATTTAAGTAAAGCCGCATCAAAACTACGTCCTTGATTTGCCCAATCCAATCCTCCAAAGATTCTTTGGTTATCATAAGAAATCATTTGACGACCTACTTTGGTACTCCATTTGTCTGTAAAACTGTATTGTGCCCATCCTTCAAATAATGCAAATCCGTTTTTGTCTGTCGAGATATTTCCAAGAGTACTCACATTTCCCCAAGTACGTACATTTTGCAAAGCCACTTTTATTTTTAATTTAGAATCCCCATAGTTAAAGTTTACTCTGGTACGCTGTCCTAAAAATGAAGTATGACTAGTAGTTGGCGTTAATAATGTTCCAAAACCATTAGTGTATTCGTATCGGGGTCTGATTTGAACATCTGAACTAAATTCTTGGGCATAAGTAGCTGCACTTACAAGTCCTAATAGTGATAATGATATTGTTTTGATTAATTTCATTAATAATTGTTTTTTGAATTAGTATTTGTTTTTGAATTATGTATTACGCAAATTTACGTAAGTATTAATACGTACGTACTATTAAAAAAACAGATAAAAAACTGTTTTTAAATACTAAAATACAGTGATTAAGATGGTTTATTTTCTGCTTTTTGACAGAAATAATGAATGAAGTCAAGTATATTAAGGATTTATAGGTGTGAGGTGTTTAGAGAAAAATACGTATAAATAAAATTTATCTTGTAAAGAGTGTCTTCAATGATAAATTGTTGCGCTTTTATACAAACAAAACTTCGTTTTTTATTAATGTTGTTTTTCATTTCCTTCAAATGAATGGATCATCTTTTAAAGAAACAATTTTCTAGGCACTTTGGCTAGATGAGAAACGGATGCTATGGGATTGCCTGTGAGAGTTGCCATTGAGGTAACTGACCATTCACCGGAGTGGCCTCCAATGAAATCAAAAAATGTGTTGTCAGGTTTAAATTACTTAGTGCTTTTTAACTAAAAAATCCCCATAATGCCAAGCCATTACGGGGATTCACTACTCAACCAAATTAAAATTAAACTAACTTTTGTATTCCATTCCCAAATCCTCGACAGAGCATTTGAAAACATTTTTTATCCCGTTTTCTTCAAACCTTTATTGGTATTGTATAGTAAGGACGACTCCTTATAAAAATTAATTTTATTAAAAAGAGTCTCCGGATTGAATGGTTTACTGATATAATCATTCATTCCTGATTTTAATACTTCTGCTTTCACATCGCCTACCGCTGAAGCAGTAAGGGCAATAATGGGAAGCGCCTGGTATTTTTTTCCTTTTAGTTTTCTGATTGCTTGTGTGGCATCATAACCATCCATTACAGGCATCTGCAAATCCATCAGAACTAAATCATAATCCTTTTGCTTCACCTTTTCTACGGCAATTAATCCATTTTCGGCCTTATCGCTTTCAATATTCCATAATTTGAAAAACTGTTTGACCAATAACACATTAATCTTATTATCATCAACTATCAGTATACGCAATCCTTTCAGCGTTTTTTCCTGAACAATTAGCTCCTTAGATACATTAGCATCGACATAAGTATGAGCAACTAAATAAGAGGTGCTGTTATCAAAATTTAAATTGAAAGAAAAGCTACTTCCTTTTCCTGGTTCACTATCCAGTTGAATACTGCTTCCCTGAAGTTCTATTAACCGTTTCGATATTGCGAGCCCTAATCCTGTGCCACCATATTTTCGGCTAGTCTCAGAACTTGCCTGGGTGAAAGATTCAAAAATAAATTCCTGTTTGTCTTTGGGGATACCGATACCAGTATCTTTCACTTCAAAAACAATATTCATACTCTTTGATTCTTCACTTTGGGAAACAAGCGAAGCACTGATGATAACTTTACCGGTCTCGGTAAATTTAACGGCATTGCTGGCAAGGTTAGTTAAAATTTGTCCTAAACGAACAGGATCCCCCATGACCATTTCCGGAAGTTTATCATCGAAACGTACTTTTAACAAAATCTCTTTGTTTCTGGCTATTTCAAGTAATGCTCCCTGAATATTGTATATCAATTCTTTAATATTAAAATCTACTTTTTCAAAGTCAATTTTACCTGCTTCAATCTTGCTGAAATCTAAAATATCATTTATTAATACCAGTAGATTATCTCCTGAATACTTAATCAATTTTAAATGTTCAATCTGGTCCTCCCTGGCATTTTGAAGCAATATCGTCGTAAAACCAAGTACTGCATTCATGGGAGTCCGGATTTCATGACTCATAGTCGAAAGAAAATTGGCTTTTGCAATAGTAGCTTGTTCCGCACGGATCAATTCCTCCTTAACTTCTTTTTGTTCTGTGATTATCTCCGTAAACATAACCAGACCGCCAATATTTTCTTTATCTTCATACCATGGTCTGATTTCCCATTTCAACCATTCAACACTTCCATCTGGACGGATAAAGGAATCTTCATCATTCCTGACTATTTCTCCCGCAAGACATCGCTGATAATGCGCTTTCCAATAGCCATCTGTAATTTCAGGAAATAATTCATCATGGCTTTTTCCAATGACATCCTGTTCTTCCAATTTATAGGTGATTTTCCAAACCTTGCTGACTGAAATATATTTCATATCCATGTCGAGCATAGCAATGGCTACAGGTGTATATTCGATAAAAGTTTTAAGCTGATTTTTTTCATAAAGGATTTTCACCCCTGCCCTTCTCTTTCTTTCTTTATTTTTTTCGTAAAGATTTCTTCGTTGTATAACCAGCCAAGCATTTACAATTACTGCAAATATTGATATGCAGCGATTAGCAATTACCATCCAATTAGTTTGACTGGTGTAAAAAATGGCCAGTTTTAAAAAAATTAAAAAAGAAACAACAATGGCAAAAGTGACAATGGTCTTTTTTGATTCCCTACTGATTAATAAAAAATTAAACATGTACAAAACGCCAATAACTACACCAAGCGGAAGGGAAAGATCAATACAGAAAACAATTGCCGCCCCAGCTGATGCATAGAGTTTCGCTTTGTTTATTTTAAAATTGATTCCCATTTTTAATAATTTCCTTTTAACAGAAACACTATTTTGTGTTTCTAAAAACTAATTTATAAAAATCAAGGGCGAAAAATTAAGTACATAATAACAAGCTTCCTGTTTTTTAAAAACTTAATTTTTCAGCCCTTGATTTGCATTATTCTTTATAGACCATCCCCATATCCTCGATAGAGAATTTATCTGTTAACAAGTGTAACAGTTTGTCTCTTAGTTCAATATATTCGGGCATCTTTACAATTTCGATTTTGTTTCTAGGTCTTGGTAAATGTACTTCTACAATTTCCCTGATGGTAGAAGCGGGACCGTTGTTCAACACCACAATTCTGTCTGACAAAAACAAAGCTTCTTCTATATCATGGGTAATCATGATAATCGTTTTGTCCCTGTTGTTCAAATTCCACATTTTTAATACTTCCAGTTGCATAGAACCTTTGGTAAGAGCATCCAATGCCCCAAATGGCTCGTCCATCAACAAAACTCCGGGATTGATAGCAAAAGCTCTGGCAATAGCTACCCTTTGTTTCATCCCTCCGGAAAGTTGTCCCGGTAATTTATCTTTATGTTCGTATAAATTAACCATTTTAAGATTTTGTTCTACAATATCTTTTTTTTCTGCCATAGAGCATTTCATCACTGAATCTACTACCTGGAATATATTTTGATAAACGGTTAACCAAGGTAAAAGGGAATAGTTTTGAAAAACAATTCCTCTGTCCGGACCCGGACCTTTAATTCCTTTACTGTCCAATTCAACGGTTCCTGCGGTTGGCGTAAGCATACCCGCGATAGCATTCAAGATAGTTGATTTTCCGCAACCGGAATGGCCAATGATGGAGATAATTTCCCCTTTTTGGATTGATAAATTAATATCTGTTACTGCAATATATTTTCCTTTTGGAGTTGGAAAAGAGATTTCCAAATCTTTGATTTCTAAATAACCCATAGTCGTAAATTTTTAATGTTATTAAGCTTTGTAAGCCACTTTGTTTTCGATAAAGGTGAAGATTCTGTCAAAAAGTAATCCTACAATTCCAATGATGATAATCGCTGAAATTACTTTTTCAAGACTTAGGGCATTCCAGCTGTCCCATACGAAGAATCCGATACCTGCTCCTCCGGATAGCATTTCACCGGCTACAATAACCAACCAGGCCACACTGATACTCAAACGCAATCCTGTAATGATGTGGGGCAAACTGTACGGAATTAAGATTTTGGTCAGGTAGCGCATTTTTGTAAATCCGAATGCTTTGGCTACATTTTTATGGTCTTGCGGAATCGATGCCACACCAAAAGAAGTGTTAATCAACGTAGACCATAATGAGGTAATGAAAACGATGAATATGGTTGCCATACCTGTATCTTTGAACACAACCAATCCAATTGGGAACCAAGCTAATGGGGATACCGGTTTCAATAACTGAACTATTGGATAAAAAATTTGTTTGCAAATTGTGCTTGCTCCCATCAAAATCCCGATTGGAATAGCAACTAAAGAACCTAACAAGAATCCGGAAAGTACCGTTTTGATGGAATTGAATAATTGTAATCCAATTCCCTTGTCATTCGGACCATAATCATAGAAAGGATCACTCAACATTTCTTTCAACACCGTTATGGTAGCTGCCGGACCCGGTAAGGCTGCCTCGGTATAATAACTCAATAAACTCCATAAGCCTCCAAAAATCAATAAACCAACCAAGGCAAATAAGAATGATTTTGATTTTACCAATAGCGCATCCAAGGCTATTTTGAGTTTATAATTTTCAAATATACTTTTTTTGGTCTCTTCCGAAACGCTTAAAGTATCGACCGTTAATGTGTTTTTATCAGACATGGTAATAAAATTTTAGTTTAATATGGTATTCTTTAATTTAGTTTAATCGTGTATTTTTAAATCTTTTCCTCCCTCTTGGGGTGGGAGGAGAAGATTCTATTTCAATTTATCTTTTAACTACTTTTAAGTAAGCTGCAGGATTTGCAGGGTCAAAAACTGTTTTGTCCATAGTAAGGGAAAAAGGTTTCATATCATCTGTAGGTACTTTTATTTTCATACTCGCGGCCACTTCTTTGTACAAATCATCCAAAATTAATTTGTCGGCGATGGCAGCATAATTAGGTGCCTCTTTCAAATATCCGAATCTAACGAACTGTGCCATCGCCCATATTGCGTGTGATTTACGAGGGAAGTTTACCATTCCGCCTTTGTGAAACAACATATAATCATTGTCATACACTTCAACTCCCTGGTTACAACCTAAGTTATAATCTCCCATCAATCTTCCTTCAATAACATCGGCCGGGGCATTTACATAAGGTGCTTTACCGATAACCAAGGCTGCTTTTTTACGATTGGAAGGAACATCTAACCATTTACAGGCTTCCATAACGGCTTTCATTACTTTTACCAAATCCGCTTTACGTTTTGCGCTGAAATCTTTGTTGACAACCAATGCTTTTTCAGGGTGATCTTTCCAAATATCTTGAGAAGCAATTTGGGTAAATCCAACACCCTGTTTTACGGCAACTCCACCCCAAGGCTCTCCAACACAGAATCCGTCCATATTTCCAACTTTCATGTTAGCCACCATTTGCGGAGGAGGAATTGTGATGATTTTTACCGCTTTTTGATTTAATCCAGCTAATGCCATCCAGTTGCGCAACCACAAATCGTGTGTTCCACCAGGGAAAGTCATCGCAAAAGTCACTTCTTTCTCAGCTTTCAATTTAGCAGCCACCACAGGAGCAACTTTGTTCATTTGTTTGAATCCTACCTTTCCGCAGAAATCTTTAGAAAGTGATATAGCCTGTCCGTTTACGTTCAACATCATCGCAATTTTCATTTCAGAACCTGCTTTCCCTCCTACTCCGGTGTATACTGAAAATGGCATAGAATACAAACAATGTGCTCCGTCTAATTCCCCTGTTAAGATTTTATCACGAACATTTGCCCAAGAGGATTCTTTGGTAACAATTACCTCAACACCATATTTTTTGAACAAGCCCAATTCTTTGGCCATAACAATTGGCGAACAATCCGTCAATGGAATAAATCCTAATCGTACCGGATCCCCTTGAGCTGTCATTGTCGTAAACGCAGCGCTAACCATTAGCAACAAGGTCAAGAATCCTGTTTTGAAACTGCTTATCTCTTTGTTTGAATTTTTCATTTTAATAGAATTATAAAGTTGTTGTTTTTATTTTTTAGCTAAAAAGTCAGGTTTGATATTAATCATCACATAGGCAAATTGTGGACTTAAATCTGGCGTGGTAACATTTTTAACTGCTGCAGAAGCCATAGACTTAGTTGCTTTCATGATAGAATAACCCGCTTCGATATTGATCATTTTGGTTAAGTTGTAACGCATTAGCAAATCAAATTCAGTTCCTAAGTAAGAATCTAATTTTCCTCCTGCTCCATTAGATAAAGTATTGGCAGACTCAAAACCATGAACATCCAAAAAGAAAGTCAGATTGTCTTTGGCATTGTATTTCATTTTAAAGAAATAGTTTAGCAATCCTTGTTTTCCAAAACCATTCGCGGCATAGAAATAATCCATACTTCCCCAGAATTTGTGAGGTGTTCCGTACAATGGGTCAAAAAGATTACTTTTTGAAGTAGCGGTAACCGCTTTTGTCCCGTCAGTTCCTGATAAATAATCAATTCCAGGCCCTACAAATAATTTACGCCCCACTTGAACTGTAGAAGTAACAGAAGCTAAATTAGCATCCAAAGAACGTCCGTCTTTATCCTTACCTCCCTGGTGATAAAGGCTACCGGTAAGATTAATTTTTCGGGTTAGGTTCGTATTGAAGTAAAAACCGGTAGTATTACGGCTCCAAACACCTTCTCCATATACTTTG
The DNA here is from genome assembly GCA_036676965.1 of Flavobacterium sp. GTDB lineage: Bacteria > Bacteroidota > Bacteroidia > Flavobacteriales > Flavobacteriaceae > Flavobacterium. The sequence continues at coordinate 48,862 of JAKFBW010000073.1, forward strand.
GTGGTTACCGGCGGAGTTCCAGAAGTCACACTGGTATATTTATTGAAATCATCTTTAAAGAACAAGAAAGACACATCACCAAAAGAGAATTTTTTTCCTAAATAGGCGTATTGAAACGATTTGTACATGGTTCCGATTCCGTTAGTTCCTGCACCATAAGCTGTTGGCACTCCATTATAAATGGTTCCAGTATTCAACTCTTTATTTTGATTGAAGGCAGCCCCTACATCGGCAATCCAGCCTTTATTTGCAAATTTGAAAACAATCGCATCATGTCTTCTTCCTTGTTGCAACCAGTCCAGACCTCCTAATACTTTTTGGTCATCATAAGAAACTTCCTGACGTCCAAACTTTAAGGATACATTTTGAATAGTACTTGAAGTATCGACTAACTTAACTTCAGCCCAAGCTTCATGTAATAAGATTCCGTTATTGGCCTCTGTAGTTGTTCTGTTGATTGAAGAAGCATCTTGTCCCCAAACACGAACATCCTGTAAAGCGGTGAATACTTTAAAACGGTATCCTGTGTACCCTAAATTCAATCGAGCTCTTTGAGAGGTGAATAAACCTGCTTTATCATCCTCTTTTTGCAAAGTTCCTTGTCCCGCTCTAAGCTCGGTTCTTAATCTAATTTGCCCTGTAGCCGTTAATTGTGCTTTTGCTTCATTTTGACCTATTACAGTAAAAACAATTCCTAAAAAAATAGATTTTGAAAGATTTAAATTTGAAATACTCGCTTTTCTTAAACCTTGAATGTGTTGTAATGTTGTTTTAATCTTTTGCATAGCTATTTTGTTTTAATTAGTATGAAGCAAATTTACGTAAGTACTAATACTTAGGCTTCATGTAAAAAACAAACCAAAATAGTCTTTTACTACTTTAAAAAATACATATAAGACGGAGCAAAAACTGCCAAAATGCAAGAAAAACAAAAAAATCCCCGTATTTACTGGGTTAATCCACAACAACGTACTCAGATAAAATTACGCTAGCTTTTCAAAATGGCTACTTAAAAAGTAGACAACCATTAAAAAATGCACTAAAACCGGATAAAAAAAACATCCAAACGGATTTTAAAAACGAAAACAAATATCTGTACTCCATTTATAATACAATGTTTCTTCATTCATCACTCCCCATTCGTTTGCCAACAGCGTATTACTCCTCCAGTATTTTTTTTTAATAACAATTATACGAATATCGAGCTCTCTTGAGGTTTCCCAAAAAAAAACCAATCTTTCTAAACCATCAACACCTTATTATTCAATATAGTTTGTCTTAATTTTTCATGATTATATAATAAGGTATAGACTCTCCTTTTTTTCCACATTCAGGAGAGCACTGCTTATTATATCATTTAACGGAAGTGTTTTTCATTTTTGCAGTGAAAACAAATTGCTAATTCTGCTTTCATAGGAGTAATTTTAAACAATAACTACAATATTTGGGACTAAAATTGTATTTTCCCAAAAAGTACAAAAAAAAGGGAGCTAAATACGTAAATATACGTAAAAATACGTACTTTTACATTTTAAAATAAAGACGCTAAGCTTTCATTATTACTAAAGTATTTCAATAATGCAAAATTCAGAAATCAAAACTACGTGTTCTTATTGTGGAGTAGGATGCGGAATCATAGTTACTAAAGATGCTAAAAACGCAGTAACTGTTACTGGAGACATAGACCATCCGGTAAACAGAGGTATGCTTTGTTCCAAAGGAATGAATTTACATTACGTTGTTAATGACACTTCGGATAGAATTTTATATCCTGAAATGCGTTGGAGTAAATCACACCCCATGGAACGGGTAAGCTGGGACACGGCTTTAAATCGTGCCGCTGCCGTATTTTCATCCATCATAAAAAAACACGGCCCTGACAGTGTTGGTTTTTATATTTCCGGACAATGTCTGACCGAAGAATATTACTTAGTAAACAAATTGGTAAAAGGATTCCTGAAAACCAATAATATCGATACCAACTCCAGATTATGTATGAGTTCGGCGGTAGCGGGATATAAGAAAACCTTTGGGGAAGACTCCGTGCCTATTGCCTATGAAGATATCGAATTGGCCGATACATTCTTGATAACCGGTGCCAATCCGGCTTGGTGTCACCCTATCCTTTTTAGACGATTGGAACAACACCGCGAAAAAAATCCAAAAGTAAAAGTTATCGTTATCGACCCGAGAAGAACCGATACTGCTGCCACAGCCGACTTACACTTACAAATCATTCCGGGAACCGATATTATTTTATACCATGCCATTGCCAAACGTCTGATAGAGAAAGGACATGTTGATGATTCTTTTGTGAAAAATCACACAGAGAACTACCCACTGTACAAAAAAATGGTGGAAGCCAGTTCTTATGAGAAAGCCTCTAAATTATGCGGTATCTCTATCAGTGACATCAAATTAGCGGCTGAAATGATAGCCAAGGCCAAAGGATTCATCACGCTTTGGGCTATGGGATTAAACCAAAGCGCTATCGGGGTAGACAAAAACACCGCCTTGCTTAATTTATCTTTACTTACCGGACATGTCGGTAAACCAGGTTCCGGCCCTTTTTCTTTGACCGGACAACCTAATGCCATGGGTGGCCGTGAAGTAGGCGGAATGGCCAATTTACTGGCTGTACACAAAGATTTAGCCAATCCGGCACACCGAAAAGAAGTCGCAGATTTTTGGGGAGTGGATGAAATCTCTGAAAAACCGGGATTGACCGCTACCGAAATGTTCGATGCCCTGGAATCCGGAAAAATGAAAGCGGTTTGGGTTATTTGCACCAACCCTATGGTGAGTTTGCCTGACTCCCGCAGAATGGAAAAAGCATTGGCGAATGCCAAATTTGTGATTGTTCAAGATATTTCACACAGTTCAGATACCTCAAAATTTGCCGATTTATTGTTGCCGGCGGCGGGTTGGCTGGAAAAAGAGGGAACGATGACCAATTCTGAAAGACGTATTTCTTACCTGCCAAAAGGCATTGATGCTCCAGGAGAAGCCCTGCCGGATGTTGAAATTTTGATTCGTTTTGCCAAAAAGATGAATTTCAACGGGTTCAATTTCAATACTACCGAAGCAATTTACCAGGAGTATTGTCAAATGACCAAAAACACCAACATTGATATTTCCTATTTAAATTATAACCGTCTAAAAAACGAAGGTACTTTTCAGTGGCCTGTCCCGGATTATGGACATCCGGGAACCCCTCGTTTATTTACCGATAAAAAATTCTATACCCCTTCGCAAAAAGCAATTTTCAATATCCCAACGGCAATTGAAAATACTTCCGAAGAACCAAACGACCAATTTCCGTTTATCCTGACTACCGGACGCATAAGAGACCAATGGCACACCATGACCAGAACAGGGAAAGTGTCCCGACTGATGACGCACATCCCTAGTCCGACGCTGGAAATCAACCCTATAGACGCCTTTAAATCAGGGATTCAAGATGGGGATATTGTTAATATTACCAGCAAAAATGGTAGTGTACGCGTAAAAGCCAAAGTGTCTGACACGATTCGGGAAAATGTGGTATTCCTGCCGATGCACTGGGGAAAACAACTGGAAAACGATTTAAACAGAACCAACAATCTAACCAATACGCTGGTAGATCCTGTTTCAAAAGAACCTGATTTTAAATATACCATTGTAAATGTTACCAAATATATAAAACCATTCCAAAAAATAGCCATCGTGGGTGCCGGTGCCGCTGCCTTCAGATTTATCCAGAACTACAGGGAACTCAACACTACCGATGAGATTATCGTATTTTCAAATGAAATAAACCCTTTTTACAATCGGGTATTACTTCCAGAATATATGACCGGCGAATTGACTTGGGAACAATTATTAAAAGTAAAAGATGGCGAAGCCTTAAACCATCTAAAAATCACCATGAAAGCAGGTGTGTCTATCGATAAAATAGATGCCACTAAAAAAATAATAACCGATAGTTTAGGTGAAACCCATGTTTTTGATTCCTTGATTTTGGCTACCGGAAGCCGTCCTTTTGTTCCGGAAAATGCCCAATTGCATTTACCCGGCCGTTTTACCGTGAGACGCAAAGAAGATGCGGACCGTCTAAAAAAACACTTGGACAACACCAATTTACCTCCCGAAGAACAACATGTGGTGATTGTTGGTGGTGGATTACTAGGTTTGGAACTGGCCGCAGCTTTAAAACACAAAAAAGTAAAAATAACCATTATACAAAGGGCTTCCCGATTAATGGAACGTCAACTGGATCGTATTTCAAGCAAATTATTGGCCGAAGAAATACAACTGAGAGACATCCAAATTTATTTTGACAATGAGGTCAGCACGGTTTTTGAAACAGACAATCCGAACGAACTTGAAATTGCACTGAAAAGTGGACGAATCCTGACTGCCAATGCCATTGTGTATACCATTGGAACGCTCCCGAATATCGAAATTGCCAAAGAAACCGGTTTGGCTTGCGCACGTGGTGTTAAGGTTAATCAATATTTACAATCGTCCAATCCGGATATATATGCCATTGGAGAAATTGCCGAATTCAAAGATCAACTCTTCGGAATTACCTCAGCAGCCGAAGAACAGGCGGATATTTTGGCTAACTTTATAGCTGGTGATATCAGCAGTTTCTATAAAGGTTCGGTATTAATGAATATCCTGAAATTGGAAGACATCAATTTATGCAGTATCGGACAAATTGAAATTCCTGAAAATGATGATTCCTATGAAGAAATTGTTTTTGCCGATTTGAAAAAAAGGTATTACAAAAAATGTATCGTTAAAAATGATTTGCTGATTGGAGCCATTTTGGTGGGAGATAAAAATGAATTTGCCGAATTCAAAACCATGATTGAAAGCAAAATCGAATTATCCGACAAACGAAATATGCTACTCAGAGGCAGCAACGCCTCGGCAAAACCTGTTTTGGGTAAATTAGTGTGTTCTTGCAGTCAGGTTGGTGTTGGAAACATTGAAGAATGTATCAAAGGCGGTGTAACCAATTTTACCGAATTATGTAAATCTACCGGAGCCGGACTGGGCTGCGGAAGCTGTAAAACGGAAGTGAAAGAAATTTTAGCTAAATATAAATAAGTTTAAAAGTACTTAGTAGTTAGTCCCCAGCAATTAAAATAACTAAGGACTAAAAACTAAGGACCAAGGACTAAAACTAAAAGAACATGGAATTAACACGATTAATAGTAAAAGGAGGCGTAATTTCACCTGGAGAGTTACGGGAAATTGTCAATATGTCCCTCGAACAAGGTCTGAAAGCATTCTCTTTTGGTTCCAGACAGGACATTATTTTCCCTCAGGGATTCAACCTTATTGATAAAGAAAAAATAGGGAAACACCATTTTGTTTTTCCTAATGAGGAAAGCGGAAATAATATTGTCTCTTCCTATGTTTCTACAGATATTTTCAGAAATACCCCTTGGCTTACCGGAAACAAATTTCTATATGTTTTAGAGCAATTTAAAGAACAACCTGCACTAAAAGTAAACATAACCGACCCAAAACAACAACTGGTTCCTTTATTTACGGGACATATCAATTTTATTGCTTCTGAACACGAAGATTACTGGTATTTATACATTCGATTACCCAAATGGGCACGTATGGAAGTCTATCCTGTCTTGATTTACAGCTGGGATATTGCCAAAATATACTATGAAATTGAGCGAATCGTTAGCGAGGAATCTCTTGGAATCGACATGATTTTCAGTCTGGTGAGTGAAGCCTTAGATACCGATAACAGAACGATTGACAAACCCTTGAATATTCCTTTCTATCCTTTCCCTTATTATGAAGGGATGAACCGAATGGGGATTGACCAATATTGGTTGGGATTGTATTGGAGAAACAACCTCTATGATCTGGATTTCTTAAAAGAAATGTGTGATTTATGTTTTGAATGTAAAATTGGTAAAATTTGTATTTCACCTTGGAAATCATTCATCATAAAAGGGATTCCGAAAGACAAAAAATTAGAATGGGAAAAATTCCTGGGTAAAAAAGGAATCAATGTACGCCATTCTTTATTAGAGCTCAACTGGCATTTACCGGTTGCCAAAGAATGGGCGTTAAACCTGAAAACATTCCTGGTGCGTACCCTGGATCAATTTGATATCAGCACGTACGGATTGACTTTTGGTTTATCCGAATACAACCGCGACGGACATTACTTTACTTCTATCGTTGTGGAGAAAAACAAACTTCCTAAAGATTTGGAATCCATCAAAATAAGGGATACCTATAATGTTCTGTACGCCAAAAATTTTGACCCCAACACCAGGGAATATATTGTTCATGCGCAAGACGTAGACAAACTGGAATTACCGACTATCTTAATTGAACTTAGCAAAAAATATTTTGAGGAATTAGGAAATTCAACTCCAGAATTGAGTCAGACCGTAGCCAAAAAGGAAAAAAAACAGTTGGATGTACACCAATGTCCAGAATGTCTTACCATCTATAACTCTGAATACGGAGACCCGGAACAGGGAATTGAAAAAGGCGTTTTATTCAAAGATTTACCAAGTGACTATTGCTGTCCGTTGTGTGAAAATCCTAAAATAAATTTTGTGGTCTTAACAGCCGAAAAACAAGATATCGCATAATAGGCCAAGTAATTTTTTATAAATAATTAATTTATATTTTTACACACACAGAATCTATTTCAAAAAACAAAATATCATATGGAAAAAGAATTCAAAACCGTAAGCTCTTCCTACATTACCATTTCTGAATTAATGCTTCCTTCACATACCAATTTTAGTGGAAAAATACATGGTGGTTATATATTATCGCTAATGGACCAGATTGCCTTTGCCTGCGGTTCTAAATTCTCCGGGAACTATTGTGTCACGGCCTCTGTTGATACAGTTAACTTTTTGAAACCTATAGAAGTGGGGGAATTGGTGACCATGAAAGCGAGTGTAAACTATGTGGGTAACAGTTCGATGATTATTGGCATACGTGTAGAAGCCGAAAACATTCAATCCGGAGTTATCAAACATTGCAATTCTTCTTATTTCACGATGGTTTCTAAGGACAAGGATGGTAACAAAGCCAAAGTTCCCGGACTTATTCTCAGCAATCTAAAAGAAGTGGAACGTTTCCAGAATTGTTTGAAACATATTGAAATGAAAAAAGAGCGTGAGGCCAAAAAAACACTTTCCTTTAGCTCTATCGAAACCATTATCAATTCGAAGTACAATGTGAAAATTGAAATAAAATAAAGCTTTAAAAATAAAATTAAAAAGGGTTAAAATATATTGATATATTTTAACCCTTTTTAATTTTATGCAGAGGTATTGAAATTCTAGTTGAGATTCAAATTTTGGTATATGAACTCATCTTCAAAATTTTCTTCCTGGAAATCATAGGCAGTCAATTGGGACGCATTTTTCACCACCTCACCAATAACAATAATAGCCGGGGATGAAATTTGGTTTTCTTTTACTAATTGAGCGATAGAGCTGATGGTTCCCACCACTTTTTTCTGGGTATCTTTGGTACCGTTTTGAATAATCGCCACAGGCAAATCATCGGTTCTGTTATTTTGGTAGATAGAAACGATTTCTTCTAATTTATTCATTCCCATCAAAATAACGACAGTTGCCGAAGATTGGGAAGCCAGAGTAACATCTTTAGACAGTTCATGAGCCGAAGTCGTTCCGGTGATTACCCAAAAACTTTCAGAAACTTTGCGTTGTGTCAGACTGATTCCGTTAGACGCTGGTACACCTAAGGCAGATGAAATTCCGGGAACAATAGCGGTTTCTAAGTCGAATTTTTGAGCAAATTCTATTTCCTCGCTTCCTCTTCCAAAAACAAACGGATCTCCTCCTTTTAATCGGACAACATGACCATGGCGTTTGGCCATTGACACGATAAGTTCATTAATTTGGTCTTGACTGTACGCATGACAACCGAATCGTTTTCCTACGAAAACTATTTCTGCATGAGCCGCATATTGCAACAACTCTTCATTTACAAGTGCATCATACAGCACTACATCGGCACTTTCTAAAGCTTTTATCGCTTTTAACGTTATCAATTCCACATCTCCAGGCCCAGCTCCTACTATCGTTAATTTTGGTGTTTTTGAATTTTTCATTTTATTAAAAGCTAAATTAGTATCCACTTGCGTAACTCCAACCGTATTCTTTTGTATTATTAGTTTATTTTTTTTATCAAATTTTTTGACACAAACAAATAACTAAGTAAAAATACTTAGTACAAATATACGTAAATATCTAAACCGCCATCATAAAATTGTATTAAATCTATCGAAAATGAAAATATAACCCGAATTTACTGCTGCTTTTAAAACTATAATTCCCTATTTCACAAGGAAACAGGAATTAGTATATAAATAAAAAGTACGTTGGTTACTTGAAATCATTCAACGCCTTTTCGATAATAGCCAGACATTCCTGGATTTGCGTTTCAGAAATCACCAATGGCGGTGCCAATCGGATTTTATTCCCATGGGTTGGTTTAGCCAATAATCCATAATCCCTGAATTTTAAACAGATTTCCCAGGCCAGATCGGATTCTTCATCACAATCGATAACAATGGCATTCAGTAATCCTTTCCCACGAACCAAGGTAATTAACGAGTTTCTGGAGGCAATTTCGTTGAGGCCTTTTCGCAAAATAACACCCAAACGTGCTGCATTCTCCGCTAAATTTTCTTCCTTAATCACTTCAAGAGCTGCGATAGCTACAGCAGCTGCCACCGGATTTCCTCCAAAAGTGGAACCGTGCTGACCCGGTTTGATCACATCCATAATGGTATTGTTCGCCAAAACTGCCGATACGGGATACACACCACCAGAAAGTGCTTTCCCTAAAATTAAGATATCCGGTTTTACATTTTCATGGTCTACCGCCAGTAATTTTCCGGTACGGGCAATTCCCGTCTGAACTTCATCGGCAATAAACAAAACATTGTGCTGCTCACAAAGCGCTTTGGCTTTCGCCAAAAATCCTTCAGTGGGTACATATACTCCAGCTTCTCCCTGAATTGGTTCTACCAAAAAACCGGCAATATTTGAAGTTGATTGCAATGCTTCTTCCAAAGCAGCAGTATCATCATACGGAATTTTAATAAATCCGGCAGTAAAAGGACCAAAACTCTTGCGGGCCGTTTCATCATTAGAAAAAGAGATGATGGTAGTGGTTCTCCCATGGAAATTATTCTCACAAACAATAATTTGCGCTTGATTCTCCGGAATCCCTTTTACTTCATACGCCCATTTCCTGCATAATTTAAGTGCCGTTTCAACTGCCTCGGCACCTGTATTCATGGGTAACACTTTGTCAAAACCAAAATACTTGGTTACATATTCTTCATACACTCCCAACTGGTCGTTGTAAAAGGCACGGGAAGTCAACGTCAATTTCTGGGCTTGACTGATCATCGCACCCACAATCTTAGGATGGCAATGTCCCTGATTGACTGCCGAATAAGCCGACAGGAAATCAAAATATTGTTTACCGTCAACATCCCAAACATACACACCTTCCCCTTTATCTAAAACAACCGGCAACGGATGATAATTATGGGCACCATAGTTATTTTCTTTTTGTATTAACGCCTCCGATTTAGAAGAAAGTTTTGGATGTACTTGTTCCATAATAATATTGTTAAAATAATTGACCGCAAAATTAATTAATATTTACTAGTTAATCGGGTATTAAAACTCTTTTTAAGCCTTATCGCAACACAGCAATGATTTGATTTACAAAAATCAAAAAGAATCTGTATTTTTATAAACGCCAAACATTTATTTGGGATATTTGTGAAAAACGTAACGCTCAACAGAAAGAAATTATTTCCTGCTGACTTTAAACGAAGCTTTTAATCTTCTGAAAAAAGTCCTGGACAACTAAAATTCATTTTATCCTTTTAATATACGCCTTACATAAATGAAAAAAATAAGCTTACTAATACCTTTATTGGTTTTAAGTATCGGTTGCACCATCCAAAAAAGAAATGTTGCCATAATGGAGGCCACCAAATACTTGAACACGATAACGGCGGGGGAATTACAAAAACACCTTTACATCGTTGCCGCCGATTCTATGGAGGGCAGGGAAACGGGATCTGTCGGACAGAAAAAAGCAGGAAGTTACCTAATTAGCCAATATCAAAGAAACCAGATTCCATTTCCTAAAGGAACCAACAGTTATTCCCAATACATTCCCGCGGCTAAATTGAATACCCGTAGCGGCAAAAAACTAAACGACTCCGAAAATATTTATGCCTTTATCGAAGGTTCCGAAAAACCGGATGAAATACTTGTCATTTCGGCGCATTATGATCATGTAGGCACCAGAAATGGTATCATTTTCAATGGTGCCGATGATGATGGTTCCGGAACGGTAGCCTTGCTGGAAATTGCCGAAGCGTTTCAAACCGCCAAAAAAGAAGGACACGGACCGAAACGCTCCATTCTTTTCCTTCATTTTACGGGAGAAGAACATGGTTTATTAGGCTCAAAGTTTTATTCGGAAAACCCGATATTTCCTTTAACCAACACCATTGCGAATATCAACATTGACATGATAGGCCGCCGGGATGAAGCACACGCCAACTCTAACAATTATGTATATGTGATAGGCGCCGACCGTCTCTCAACCGATTTGGACACCATTTGTACTTATGCCAACACGAATTATGTACAGTTGAGTTTAGACTATAAATACAACAATCCCAGTGATCCAAATCATTTTTATGAACGTTCAGACCATTATAATTTTGCTAAACACGGCATTCCATCGGTATTTTTATTTAATGGCACCCATGCCGATTACCACAGAAAAACAGATACGGCAGATAAAATAGAATTTGACGCATTGACCAAAAGAACCCAACTCGCCTTTGCAATCGCCTGGGAACTGGCCAACAGAGAAAATCGTCCTGTAGTGGATAAGAAATAAATGAATGCACTCTATTCAGGACGGGACAACACACCTAATAAAAAAAACCGTCTAAAATATTTAGACGGTTTTTTTTATTAGGTATAAAATGTATTAACTACAATTTAGCAACATGTTTAGTTAACTTCGATTTTAAGTTTGAAGCTTTATTATCATGAATGATATTCTTTTTTGCAAGTTTATCAATCATAGAAATAACATTAGATAATTTAGATGTAGCATCTGCTTTATCAGTAGCTATTCTTAATGCTTTTATAGCATTACGAGTAGTTTTATGTTGGTATCTGTTTAATACTCTTTTCTTTTCGTTACTTCTGATTCTCTTTAAAGCTGACTTATGATTTGCCATTTTATTATATTTTTATCTTTTATATTATTTCTGTTGTAGTCCGTAAGGGAATCGAACCCCTGTTACTAGGATGAAATCCTAGCGTCCTAACCCCTAGACGAACGGACCATTATCCTCTAGTTAGTTCAATCTATGGATGTAGATTTAAATTGTAGTCCGTGGGGGAATCGAACCCCCCTTACCAGGATGAAAACCTGGCGTCCTAACCGATAGACGAACGGACCATTTTCTTTTTAAAGTTAAGAACAACTAATCGCAAAAACAGTTTTGTAGTCCGTGGGGGAATCGAACCCCCCTTACCAGGATGAAAACCTGGCGTCCTAACCGATAGACGAACGGACCCTGCTTCTGTATTGCGGTTGCAAAGATACATCTATTTTTTAAACGCGCAATAGTACACGTAAAAAAAATTATTTTTTTTAATAAGCCTTCGCAAACAAGACTCTTCTGGCAGAAGCATTCCCTGTAAACACACAGCTTCCCGCCTCCTCTACTCCATTTAGCGGAATACATCTGATGGTTGCTTTCGTCAATTCTTTTATTTTTTCTTCGGTCGCTGCAGTACCATCCCAATGTGCAGACACGAACCCACTTTTACCATCTAAAACCGACTTAAATTCCTCAAAGCTATTCACTTCCGTGATATGGGTATCCCTATAATCTAAAGCCCTATTAAATAAATCCGTTTGAACCTGCTCTAACAGGTCGGCAATATAATTTGCAATTCCTTCTTTAGAAACGACCTCTTTTGTTAATGTGTCTCTCCTGGCCACCTCAAAAGTTCCATTTTCTATGTCCTTAGGGCCTACAGCAATTCGCACAGGAACCCCTTTCAATTCCCACTCGGCAAACTTAAATCCAGGTTTTTGGGTAGTTCTATCATCATACTTTACTGAAATACGTAATTTTCGCAAGGCAGCTGTCAAAACAGTAACCTCATTTGTTATTTCAGCCAATTGCTCGTCTGTTTTATAAATCGGAACGATTACCACTTGGATAGGCGCCAAATTTGGAGGTAAAACCAATCCTTTGTCATCCGAATGCGTCATCACCAAAGCCCCCATCAATCGAGTCGAAACCCCCCATGAGGTTCCCCAAACATGCTCCTGTTTTCCCTCGGCATTAGCAAATTTCACATCAAAGGCTTTTGCGAAGTTTTGTCCCAAAAAGTGCGAAGTTCCGGCTTGCAATGCTTTTCCATCCTGCATTAACGCCTCAATACAATAGGTCTCATCAGCACCGGCAAATCGTTCTGTTTCCGTTTTCAATCCTTTTATAACCGGAATTGCCATAAAATTCTCCGCAAAATCAGCATAGACATTCATCATTTTTTCTGATTCTTCAATCGCTTCGGCTCTTGTAGCGTGTGCCGTATGCCCTTCTTGCCACAAAAACTCCGCCGTTCTCAAAAACAAACGCGTTCTCATTTCCCATCGAACCACATTCGCCCATTGATTGATTAATAAAGGCAAATCTCTGTACGACTGCACCCATCCTTTATAGGTAGACCAAATAATAGCCTCACTTGTAGGACGAACAATCAATTCTTCTTCCAGTTTCGCATTAGGATCCACCATTAATTTCCCGGGTTTATCCGGATCATTTTTCAACCTATAATGCGTCACTATAGCACATTCTTTAGCAAATCCTTCAGCGTTTTTTTCTTCGGCTTCAAACATGCTTTTAGGTACAAATAAAGGAAAATAGGCATTTTGATGCCCTGTTTCTTTAAACATTCGATCCAGCTCCCCTTGCATCTTTTCCCATATCGCATATCCGTAAGGTTTAATAACCATACAGCCTCTAACTCCTGAATTTTCGGCTAAATCAGCTTTTACAACTAGCTCATTATACCATTTTGAATAATCTTCTGATCGTGTAGTAAGGTTCTTACTCATATTGAATAGTTTGGCACAAATTTTGTTTTATAATTTTAACTAAATAGTTCCGCAAAACTAACTATTTTTGTAATGTGCAACAATAAAAAAACTTAATAGATATGAAAACTAATATTTTTTCATCAAAAAAAGCGCTACTTTACTCCTTTACAGGTTTTCTGAGCCTTTTGATGGTTTCTTGTGGCTCTTATCAAAATAGTTCTTATTACGAAAGTGATGGAATTTATGGAAATACAGAGACTAGAAACACAGGAAATTATAAGCCCGTTGCCTCCAACAACTATTATAAAGAGTATTTCAGCTCGCTACAAAACGAAAATCAACCCACCGAAATCTTCACCAATGTTGATGATTATAACAACTACAACGATTCTATTTATGATGGCAATCCAGAAACCAATTATACCTATGGGAGCTGGGGAAGTAATCACACCGACACCAGCATAAACATTTACCCAAACAATTGGGGATTATCTATGGGATTTGGACTAGGATATCCCTATTACGGTTGGGGATACTCTAATTTCGGTTGGGGTCATCCTTACTATGGATTCTCTTCCTGGGGATGGAATTACCCATACTACGGATATGGTGGATATGGATGGGGCTATCCTAATTATTACTATGGATGGAATTACCCATATTATGGAAACAATTACAGATACTACAACAATCGCAACTATTCCTATGGCGGTAGTAGACGAAGATCAGAATACTATTCTAACACCCCAAGTTCTAGAAATTATTCTGCCAACAGAACCTACACCAACAGAAATTCAAATTACACTAACAGTAGAACTTCTACAAACAGACAAACCAGTCCTACATTTACACGAAGAAATCAATATCAAAGCAATACCAACAGTACCCAATCCAGAACCTACAGCAACAGCAGACAAAGTTCCAGTAACGACAGCTACAGTACTCCATCTAGATCTTACAGTTCACCGAGCAGTAGCAGTAGCGGAAGATCTTACTCTTCCGGAAGCAGCAGTGGTGGCGGTAGCAGCAGCGGCGGTAGTGGAAGAAGCTCAGGAGGAGGTAGAAGATAAATATCCTAATTTATAATTATTATCCAGAATAATTTATATTTCAATACAATGAAATCGCCATTAACAACAAGTTTGCGCAAGCAAGCACCTATGATTAAAAAGGCGATAGTATATGTTACCTCTGAAAAATATAATTTAAACATATGAAAAAATCCCTATTTATTTTGATCGCCGGACTGACTTTTGGAATTGCCCAATCGCAAGAGATAACCGACGCACTACGTTATAGCCAAGAAAACCTAAACGGTACCGCTCGATTTAGAGCCCTAAGCGGTGCTTTTGGTGCCTTGGGTGGAGATTTATCATCCTTAAACGTTAACCCTGCAGGTTCTGCTATTTTTTCAAACAATCAATTGGCAGTGACTTTAAGCAATTTCGACACCCAAAACAACTCCAATTATTTTGGGAGCGTCGCTACCGAAAAAAACAATTCCTTTGATTTGAATCAGGCCGGAGTCGTATTTGTTTTTAAAAATTATAATTTAAACAGCAATTGGAAAAAGTTTTCCCTGGCTATAAATTATGAAAATACAAACAACCTTGACAATGATATTTTCGCTTTTGGAACCAATCTGACCAATTCAATTGGTGATTATTTTTTAAGTTATGCCAATGCTGATCCCAGCAAAAACCAACCTGGTATCCCACTGGGAGTTATTAGAGATTATAACTATTTTGAATTGAACTTTGCTGACCAACAAGCTTTCTTGGGTTACGAAGGCTATCTAATTAACCCGGTAGAAGACACAGACAGCAATACCGTCTATACCTCTAACGTACCTGCCGGAGGAAATTATATGCAACAAAACACCATATCATCAACAGGGTATAATGGTAAATTATCTTTTAATGCAGCCACATCCTATAAAGACCAAATTTATCTTGGGCTAAACCTAAACTCCCATTTTGTAGATTTTAGACAGCATACTTTTTTTACAGAGCGAAATGACAATGCCAACAATAACCCGACTGACTTGGTAAGTACCGCATTTGAAAATGAAATATACACCTATGGATCAGGATTTTCTTTTCAAATTGGGTCTATACTTAAAGTTTCTAATGAAGTCCGCCTGGGTCTTGCTTATCAATCTCCAACTTGGTACAGGCTTAATGACGAATTAAGACAGTATCTTTATTCAACCGGATACAATTTTGGAAATCCGCCAAATCCAAGTTTATCAGTCACCGATATTGACTCTAACGAGTTTGTAGCGTATGAAACTCATAAATTACGCACACCAGGTAAATTAACCGGTAGTTTTGCTTATATCTTTGGTAAAAATGGACTTATCAGTGTAGATTATGCGTTGAAAAATTACGGTAACGCTAGCTATACCATTCAAAGAGACACCAGAGATCCATTTATAAATGCCGAATTATCAAACAGGCTTAGAAATACAGGTGAACTACGATTAGGTGGTGAATATAAAATTGAACGATTAAGCCTAAGAGGTGGATACCGCTACGAACAAAGCCCTTATAAAAACACCACAACTATTGGTGATTTAAAAGGTTATTCGGCAGGTTTAGGATACAATTTTGGTTCTACAAAAGCGGATTTATCTTATGCTTACGCCAAAAGAGATTCCCAACAAGGATTTTTCTCCCAAGGATTTACTGATGGTGCCCGAATCAACGCAATAACTAATACGGTTTCATTTAGTTTATTATTTGAATTGTAAAAGCATCAAAATAAATTAATTCTAAATCCGTTTCATAATCAGGAAACGGATTTTTTTTAGCCCTGATGGAAGCGGCATCCTTTTTGTTTTGTTTCCTGAGCCTGTCGAAGGGAACAAAACAAAAAGATACAGCGGACAGCGGGATTAGCTCCTGAAATAGGACTAAAACAAAATGAAAACCATATTGTTTGGATAAAAAAGTGTAATTTTGCACTCCAATTTACAAATCTATGAGAACCAAGTCTTTAAAAAAGAACAAAATCAATGTGATCACTCTTGGGTGTTCTAAAAATATATACGACAGTGAAGTATTAATGGGACAACTTCGTGCCAACGGAAAAGAAGTGGAACATGAGGCTCCTGCCGAAACCGAAGGAAACATTATTGTCATCAATACCTGCGGATTTATTGATAATGCCAAGGCCGAATCGGTAAATATGATTTTAGAATATGCCGATAAAAAAGACAAAGGTTTAGTAGACAAAGTTTTTGTAACCGGATGTTTATCGGAACGTTACCGCCCTGATTTAGAAAAAGAAATCCCAAATATTGACCAGTTTTTTGGAACTACCGAGTTACCGCAATTACTAAAAGCACTGGGAGCCGATTATAAACACGAACTGTTAGGAGAACGTTTGACAACAACCCCTAAAAATTATGCCTATTTAAAAATTGCCGAGGGTTGTGACAGACCTTGCAGTTTTTGCGCCATTCCGATTATGCGAGGCAAACACGTTTCGCAATCTATCGAAAAATTAGTAAAAGAAGCGGAAGGATTGGCCAGAGACGGTGTAAAAGAATTGATTTTAATAGCCCAAGACCTTACCTATTACGGATTGGATATTTACAAAAAACGCAACCTTGGCGAATTATTGGAAGCCTTAGTTAAGGTAGAAGGAATTGAATGGATTCGTTTGCATTATGCTTTCCCAACCGGTTTTCCGATGGATGTATTGGAAATCATGAAACGCGAACCTAAGATTTGCAACTATATTGACATTCCACTGCAACACATCTCCGATTCTATTTTGAAATCGATGCGACGCGGAACCACACAGGAAAAAACAACCCAATTGCTGAAAGATTTCCGTGCGGCTGTTCCCGGAATGGCTATCCGTACTACTTTAATTGTAGGTTATCCCGGAGAAACCCAGGAAGATTTTGAAATTTTAAAGGATTTTGTCCAAGAAATGAAATTTGACCGAATGGGATGTTTTGCTTACTCTCACGAAGAAAACACACACGCCTATTTACTGGAAGATGATGTTCCTGAAGAAGTAAAACAAGACCGTGCCAATGAAATCATGGAATTACAATCCCAAATTTCATGGGATTTGAACCAGGAAAAAGTAGGACAGACTTTTAAATGCATCATAGACCGAAAAGAAGGTGGTCATTTTGTGGGAAGAACTGAATTTGACAGTCCGGATGTAGATAACGAAGTACTTATTGACGCCTCAAAATATTATGTGAAAACGGGAGAGTTTGTGATGGTAAAAATCATCGAAGCAACCGAATTTGATTTATACGGAGAACCTGTTTAATTTTATTATTTACTTTTAAATACGATTTTAAAACACTGAATATGAAGACCATTCAATTATTATTCGTTATAGCAGTAATACTTTTCTCCATTAATACGACTTCGGCACAATATGGCTACGGTAATGGTTATGGCAATGGTTACGGATATGGAAGAGACAGAAGCATGAGTCAGATGAATCAAACCACTCCAGACAAACCCAAAGAAATTCCAGCGGAAGTAACTGCTGCCAAAGCAATGGAAAAATTAAAATCAGAACTTAATCTGGATGCGCTTCAGGAAATTGCCATTCATAATCTTTTAGTCGAAAACATAAAATCGCAAACCGCAATCATTAAATCGGAGAGCACCAGCCAGGCAGATAAAATAAAAGAAATTCAAGCCATGTCTGAGGTTACGGACAGAAAAATAAAAGAGTTTTTGAACGGAGAGCAAAAAGCAAAATACATTGCACTTCAGGAAGAGAATAAAAATCCTCAAAAATCTAAAAAGTCCAAGAAAAATAAATAGTCATTCTTTTCGAATAAAAAAGAATTCACCCTATGAAAAATCATTTTTACTGCTTATTGCTTTCTGTTTTGTTCCTTTCGTGCGCGACTAATCCGTATAAAAAAAGTGAGAAAGCATACGACACCAATCTGAAGACCTTAAAGGAAACCATTTCAAGCAAAGAGACTGAAACGCTGCCCGTAGTTATCAAAACTACTATTAGCATTGATTCGGTATACACCAGACAATTATACACTGTAAAAGACAGTATTTCAAAAACAGGCCCAAGCAGCTTAAAAAATGGTATTCGCACAGAATGGGTCAGTACGGTCAATTTTAATTTAAGGAAACCCAACTTTGTTATCATTCATCATACCGCACAAGATTCTGTTCAGCAAACCATAAAAACATTCACTAAAACAGAAACCAAAGTGAGTGCCCATTACGTAATTGCAGAAGATGGCAGTGTTCTACAAATGCTAAATGACTATTTAAGGGCTTGGCATGCAGGCATTGGCTCTTGGGGAAGAAACACAGATATTAACTCTGCCTCGATAGGAATAGAACTGGACAATAATGGGAGTGAAGTCTTTTCTGAAGCACAAATCACGAGCTTAATCGCATTGTTAAGTAAATTAAAGAAAGACTACGGTATTCCAACTGAAAATTTTATAGGCCATTCGGATATTGCCCCTACACGAAAAAGAGATCCAAGTGCTTTATTTCCTTGGAAAATTTTAGCTGAAAATGGTTTTGGAATATGGCAGGATGATCCTTTAGAAACTGCCCCGGTTGATTTTAACATTGAACAAGGCCTCCGAATTATTGGGTATGACACTAAAAACCTTCCCGCCGCTATATTTGCATTCAAATTGCATTATATTCAAGATGAAGTCAATACAATATTGGATGAAAAAACGATAAACACCATCTATACCATTTATAAAAAACTTTAGATTATTTTCTAATAAAAAACTAAAAAAGGGTTCGGAAATACACTTCCAAACCCTTTTTTATTGACATCCCTTCACTTTGAAAACAAGCTGTAAACAGTCCTGTTTAATGATCCTGCTAAACTGGCATATTGTGTAAAAATCACAATCGAATACCAGAAAACAAAAACCTGTTGCTTACACAACACCTCTATTTATAACAAGACTTCAAATATGCCATTTTCCTTAGCCTGACTGACTGCAACAGCAAAACCGAACCGAAAAAAATTTCCATCCCATTTTAAACAAATAAAAAACTGCCAAGACACTTTACAGTAACTCTTGGCAGTTCAAAAAAAAAAAAAATATCCAATTTATTATTTTAAAAAGTGTACCATCTCAAGACCGTATACTTTTTAATCCTGATGTCAGATTAGAATCCGTAAACCGCTGCTAAAGAAAACTGAGTAGCAGATTTTGTCGGAGTTATCATATCAGATTTCAAGAATTGATTATCTGAATTATTATCCCATCTAAACTCTGGAATAAAAGTCAATCCCCCTGATTTCAAATTAGCTGAAAATGTTAATGCCGTCACTGAAGTATCAGCGTTAATACCATACAATGCTCCAGCATTTTCTTTAGCTTTAAAATACTCTGCACGTAAACCTAAACCAAAGTTATCAGATACAGCAACTGATGGGTACAAAGCTACACCAGTATAACCTTCTTTATCATCAACTCCTGACCAATCAGCAGCATTTAAACCTAATTTAAATTTATCAGAGATTTGAAAAGTAGCGGTTAAGTCAACAATAGTACCACTTGCTGAACCATCCATAAAGTTGATGTAAGCACTTACCCCTTCAGCAGGAGTCAAAGACAATTGAGCTCCAATGGCATTTAATCCTTTAAATGGATCAGCTGCGTAAACATTCCAAGTATCATTAAAAGCACCCACCATAATACCTACTTTATCAGAGATTGCATAATTTGCTTTTACCCCTGCATTTTGGAACGGACCATTAGTAAACAAATAAGAAGTCGAGTAATGAAAGTTCGCTACTGGCGAAATTACCTCATAGCCGATAAAAGTCCCCATAAATCCAGCCGTGAAACTTAACTTGTCTGTTGCCGCATAAGTGGCATATAAATTTTGAATATGGAATGAATTGTCATCAGCACCATCTCCATTTAAAATGGATTGATATTGACCTCTTGGTCCAAAAGAAATCTCACCCACGAAAGAAGTTTTACCTGTTTTTTTCTTTAAAGCAATATCAATCATACCTAAAGAAACAGAATTCTGGTCTGTTGCAAAACTTGTTCCAATGTTAGCTGTTTTGGCAAAATCATACTTGTAATAAACATCAGCAGAACCTGAAATTTCCAATGGCGTGTCTTGTGCAAATGTCATGCTACCCGTTAGCGCTAAAGCTAAAATAAAAATTACTTTTTTCATGTTTAATTTAATTTTAATGGTTAATTAGTTCAATGGTTATACTTCCTAATCGAATACTATTTCTAGATTTTGGAGAGCAAAAAAAAATATCTAAACAATCATCGTTTTAGTAAGTAAAAACCCTTTTCTCTGTGGCGAATTTATCAACTTTTATTTTACTTGAATAATTATGATTTACTTTTTTGACGCTTTTTCGAACGAATTATCGATAACTGGAAATCATTTTAAAAAATATAGAGATTATGTATTTTAAATCGTGTTTTTAAAAAAAATTCACAACAAACATTTTACGACACACCCCCATTTTTTAACCACACAATCTAAAAACAAAGTTAAAAAATGATTTTTTAGCGTGTTTTTTCAAATAAAAAAGACAATACCCCTTATGAAAAACATGATTTAATCAAAAATAATGATTTTTATTCAAAACAACCCTGTACATAAAAACCATGTGACCAATTAGTTCATTTCTGACATAACGAAGAAAAAAAATATAAAATATGAAGAAAAAAAACCAAACTTATATATCAAAACTGGAATGAATTTTAAAGCATAATTAAAGAGTCCGTAATTTTGTAAGAAGTCTTAAGCTTTTTCGTTTACGTACCTATACTATAAGTGTTAATTAAAATCTAAATTTAATACCTATGTTTTTTAATTTCACTTACTAAATTATACTTTTGCCTTAATGAAGATAATTGCGAAAATATTTATGTTTCTTTTTATTGCTTTTCTCCTGACGCCTACGATTGTTTGCGCGATAGATGACAGCAGTGATACTTCTATTTTCTATAATCTCTCCGAAGAAGAACATGTTAAAAAAGAAATTAAAACTTTTTTGTACAGCGATTTTCATCCTGAAATTTTAATATTATCGCAACTTACTTCAAGTCTTATTTTATCTGAGAATTTATCGAAACACGATACCATTCACTCTAAAATATTCATTCCCCCTCCCGAACAGGTTTAATACATTATCGGTTTTTATATTTTTAAATATAGTTACACATTCAAAAAACAGTGTGAAACAAAACTTTGTATTGAATTTTTAGTAAGGTATTATGACAAAAAAAATAAATCTTTTTGCTAACCTTAAATCTGATTTTGCGTCAGGTTTAGTGGTTTTTTTGGTGGCACTCCCATTGTGTTTAGGTATTGCAATGGCTTCTGGCGCACCTCTGTTTTCTGGAATTATTTCAGGAATAATCGGCGGAATCGTAGTCGGTTATTTAAGTACTTCCCACATCAGTGTTTCAGGCCCGGCCGCTGGTTTAACTGCAATTGTCCTCACCGCAATAACGGATCTGGGTGCTTTCGATATTTTTTTAACCGCCGTTTTTATCGCTGGTTTAATCCAGTTATCGTTAGGGTTTATTAAAGCAGGAACTATTTCCAACTATTTTCCTTCTAATGTAATCGAAGGTATGTTGGCCGGTATCGGGGTTATCATCATCCTAAAACAATTACCGCATGCTTTTGGTTATGACAGTGATTTCGAAGGAGACCAATCTTTTGTCGAGACTGACGGAAGTAACACTTTAGAATCTGTATTGGGTATTTTCAATCATGTTCAATTAGGAGCTATACTTATCACCTTAATTTCATTGGCCATTTTGATTGCATGGACCAAAGTTTCATTCTTAAAGAAATTAAAATTAATCCCTGGTGCTTTGGTTGCCGTGGTAGTTGGAATTATTTTAAATGAAATTTTCATTTCTACGGGAAGTGCTTTGGCTATTGGTAAGGAACATTTGGTTTCATTGCCGGTTCCTACCAGTATAGAAGAGTTCAAACAAATTATTGTCACCCCTAATTTTACCGGATTCACGAATCCAAAAGTTTGGGTTGTAGGTATAACGATAGCTATCGTAGCTTCGATAGAAACTTTACTGTGTATTGAAGCGGCAGACCGTATGGATCCACAAAAACGCTATACGAATACCAATACAGAACTAAAAGCACAGGGAATTGGAAACATTGTCAGTTCTTTGCTGGGTGGATTGCCTATGACATCAGTAGTGGTTCGATCTTCTGCCAATAATAATGCCGGTGCAAAATCTAAAATGTCGGCTATTATCCACGGGGTTTTACTACTAATCAGTGTGTTAAGCATTCCAGTAGTTCTGAACAAAATCCCATTAGCCACTTTAGCAGCCATCTTGTTAATGGTTGGATATAAACTGGCCAATCCTTCCACCATCATGCACTTTTGGGAAAAAGGAAAATATCAGTTTGCCCCATTTATTGCTACTTTTTTAGCGGTAATATTTACCGATCTGTTAAAAGGAGTAACATTGGGAATCATCATCAGTATTGCATTCATCCTAAGAGGAAACCTCAAAAGAGCATATTATTTCAGAAAAGAAGAATATGCCGATGGCGACGTTATCCATATCGATTTAGCACAGGAAGTATCTTTCTTGAATAAAGCCGCAATCAAACTGACCCTAAATCACATTCCTGAAAACTCCAGAGTAATCATCAATGCGAAAGACACGGTATATATAGCCCATGATATTTTAGATTTAATTCATGAATTTAAAACCATCAGAGCCAAAGAGGAGAACATAAAAGTAAAACTGGTTGGATTCAAAAAAGCCTATCAACTAGAAAGTGCTGAAGAATCTCCAAACCAAGTTACTTTTGAACACCAATATGACGTTGCCAAAAGAAAAATGGTAAAAAAAGAAATTTTAGCCAACGATTTTTTTGATTAATAAAATGATCTTAAGGCTTTATACCTAATTTTCAATCTCAATTATTTTACTAAAGACAAAACTAACATTAACCATTTTAATCAATAAAAATGAGCGATTTTTATAAAAAAATACTGGACAACAATAAAGAATGGGTTGAAAAATCATTAAGCAAAGACCCTAATTTTTTTGCAGATTTAGCCAAAGGACAAACCCCACCATTATTATGGATTGGTTGTTCAGACAGTAGAGTACCCGCTAATGAAATAATTGGTGCCAAACCGGGAGAAGTCTTTGTTCATAGAAACATTGCCAACATGGTCGTGCATTCCGATATGAATATGCTAAGTGTATTAGACTATGCCGTAAACGTTTTGAAAGTAAAACACGTAATTGTTTGTGGACATTATGGATGTGGTGGCGTAAAAGCGGCCATGAAAAACGACTCTATCGGCATCATTGACAACTGGATTCGTCACATAAAAGACGTGTACCGTTTGCACAACAACTACTTGGATTCCATCATAGATGAAGACCAACGTTTCAATGCTTTTGTTGAAATCAACGTGAAAGAACAGGTTTTTGACTTAGCCAAAACATCTATCGTACAAGGTGCCTGGAGAAACGGACAGGATTTGACCTTACACGGTTGGGTTTACGGATTAAATTCCGGCTTTGTAACCGACCTGAAAGTGAATATCAGTTCCGAAAAGGACCTCGATGAGGTATACCAATTGAAATTCTAAAAGTCGCCTTCGGGCGATTTTTTTTTATGAACAATAATAATTATCATTATAAAGTAGAATATATAAAACTTATTTAAGATTTAAAGTAATACCGGCAGAAACAAAATTCCGTACCGTTTGGGCAAGTTCCCCATTTCCATCAAATTGTTGAATCCCATAATCATTATAAGTATATCGAACAAAAATTGGCAGATTAAATGTATTGATTTTAATTACTTTAGCAATATTGAGCCCTATATTACTGAACGTAAATCCGGCTTTACCCTTAGCATCTGTGCCATAATAGCCGCCGTTAACAATGGCAGCGCCGACAAAAGGCCTGAAATCCAGCTCATATTTTTCTATCGAATACGTATATCCAATTTCAGCATAGGATGAAAAAGCTCTTTTTGGCTTCCGGTTCTCCTCATAACGATAATCATTCCCTCCTATTAATGTACTCCATTGAAAATCTAAAGGCATTCCCTTTTCTGAAAAATCAAGCAAAAGTGACAAATCCAAAGTCTGGGAAGAACCTTCCGAATAATCAAAATAGGGGCTTTTTTCCCAATCTGCATTGTTTTTTGTTGATGGCCAATAATAATCCGCTAAGCTGATTCCCATTATGGGAGAAAATTGATAGGTAATGCTCCAATCGAACTCATTGTAAGCATCCGCGGCATTAGAAAAATTAGTTGTAGCCCAAACGCCAACATTAATTTTATCGGTAACATCATAAGCCAAAGAAGGTTGAAAAGCGATTTTATTCCCATAATATTTCAAACCCCTCCACAAATACGGATACACAATATCCAAAGTTGCCGAAAATTTATGGGACGATTCTGGCTCTGGTACTGATTGCTCCGTTGCATCGGTTTGTGAAAAAATAAAATTCACTTGTAACACCAATACCATAAACAGGATTATTTTCTTCATTTTTTTATTTTGATTTTCAACGATTTAAATTAAATCCGGAGCTCTTTTTTACTTGATACTACCGTTTTGTAAAACTAAATTTTGAGCTCCCTAAATTTCAATTAAAAAACGAAGTCCAATTTAGAATCAGACTTCGTTTTTTTCATCATTTAAAACTCATAAACTACTTCAGAATATTTTCAATACGCACTAACTCTTCCGCAGAAAAATCAAGATTCCCTAAACTATCAATATTATTATTCAATTGGTTTACAGAACTGGCACCAAT
Organism: Flavobacterium sp.; assembly: GCA_036676965.1. Classification (GTDB taxonomy): domain Bacteria; phylum Bacteroidota; class Bacteroidia; order Flavobacteriales; family Flavobacteriaceae; genus Flavobacterium. The sequence continues at coordinate 73,850 of JAKFBW010000073.1, forward strand.
CAATACAGACGTAATTCTATTGTCTTTTAACAACCAGGCCAATGCCATTTGTGCCAACGATTGGTTTCTTTCTTTCGCAATGGCATCCAACTGTATGGCTTTTTGCACCCGTTCCTCAGTAATGTGTTCCGGTCTCAAAAACCCGTTCGATTTTGAAGCCCTTGAATTTTCGGGAATTCCCTTTAAATATTTATCCGTCAAAAGTCCCTGTGCCAAAGGCGAAAAAGCGATACAGCCCACTCCTTTATCCTCTAATACGTCCAACAAACCATTTTCAACCCAACGCTCAAACATCGAATATTTAGCCTGATGAATCAAACAAGGTGTTCCCAATTGTTTCAGCACTTCGACCGCAACTTTAGTTTGCTCAGCCGAATAATTACTTATACCAACATATAAGGCTTTTCCGCTGCGTACGGCATAATCCAAAGCCATCATCGTTTCTTCGATAGGCGTTTCTGGATCCGGACGATGGGAATAAAAAATATCAACATAGTCCAAATCCATTCGCTTTAAACTTTGATCTAAACTGGACAACATGTATTTTCTGGAACCCCAATCCCCATAAGGGCCGTTCCACATGGTATATCCGGCCTTGGTCGTAATGACAATTTCATCTCTCAGGTTACCCTGAAAATTATTTTTAAGTATTTTTCCAAAATTCGTTTCTGCCGAACCCGGAACCGGACCATAATTATTCGCCAAATCAAAATGGGTAATTCCCATATCAAATGCCGCTTTAACAATGCTTTCCCCATTTTCAAAGTTATCTACCGAACCAAAATTTTGCCATAATCCTAAAGAAATTTGCGGTAATAACAAGCCGCTTTTCCCACACCTGTTGTATTTCATTATTCTCTTTTTAATTTAAAAACAGCTCTAAATTCTTGCGTTTAAAAAACAATAGAATTTAAAAATGGAAAGTTAGCTCTTTTTTTATAACCTCAAAATAATTTTAAATGCATTGACAGCACTACGAAAACATTCCAAAAAATGAAGCTAAAAACGACAACAACTTTATCGGTTACCACTTTTTTACCTTATTTTTATCTTTTGAAAACTATAATTTTATTTTAATGAAACGCTACAGTCTTTTAATCCTATTAGTACTAACACTCGTTCCGCTGTTTGCAATAGCCCAAAAACCGATTCCACTTTTTAATCAAAAGAATTTAAAAGGATGGTATGCCTTTGAACCGGAAGCCGGAAAACAAGCTGATGCGTCCAAACTTTTTTCGGTGACCAATCATATGATTCGCTTGCACGGCAAGAAAGCAGGATACCTGATGTCGAAAAAATCATTTCGTAATTTTCAATTGACCGTCGAGTTCCGATGGAATACCGACACCACTTTTACAAGAAAAAACAACAGTAAAAACAGCGGTGTCATGTACCTGGTTCCCAAAGAAACCCCTGATGAATTATGGCCTAAAGGAATCCAGTTCCAGATTAAAGAAGGCGCTACAGGGGATTTTGTACTGCTTCAAAATGTTACATTGACTATAAAGGACAAACAAACCGAAGCCGGAAAAAGTGTGGTTGCCAAACGTTTTGAAGATGCCTTCAGACCTGTAGGCGACTGGGAAACTCTTGTGGTTACTTGCAAAAATGGCGTTGTCAAACAGAAACTCAATGGCAAATTGGTCAACGAAGGAGTTAATCCTTCTGTTACCGAGGGCCGAATTCTGTTGCAATACGAAGGATTTCCGATTGATTTTAGAAAAGTGGAAATTAAGAAACTGCGTTAAATTGAATTAGTATTTTGAGCACTCCATTAGTCCATAAAACCTATTTATTCCAAAAATTTCCAGGCAAAGGCGGTTGGACTTATGCTGCTATTCCTGAGATAGCACAAGATAAAAACTCCCGTTTTGGCTGGGTACGGGTAAAAGGCTTCATTGATGATTTTGAAATAAAAAATTACCATTTGATGCCTATGGGAAATGGGCAACTTTTCTTCCCCGTCAAAGCTGAAATTCGAAAAAAAATTAATAAAAAAGCAGGCGATTGGGTTAACATAACCTTGTATGCCGATACCGACCCAATAGCAATTCCGGAAGAATTGGCACTTTGCCTGAAAGAAGATGCTGTTGCTTATGACACTTTTTTAAGCTATCCGGATGGAGAAAAAAAAACCTTTATCGATTGGATTTATGCCGCCAAAACCGATCAAACGAAAGTAGACCGAATAGTAAAAACATTGAATAAACTGGTAAAAGGAGAACGATTTTACGACAAATAAAAACGAATAATCAGCAGCGAAATGAAACTATTTTCAGGAAAAATCGAAGTTAAAACAACCGAAAAATGGTTGCTGTTTTTATGTTCAATGAGCATAACAAGCATTTCAACCGCTCAAGCTGTACAGGTCAAAATTGACTCCGAAAGTGCTTATTTTACCGAAGGCAAAGACCCTGTTTTAAGGTATCAAATCGCCCAAAAATCAGTCGATGGGTCGGCTGTATATGCCAATTTCATCCATCCGTTTTATGGTTTAGACGGAACCATTCTTTCCGAAAACACCCCTTCAGACCATCCGCATCACAGGGGCATTTTTTGGGCCTGGCATCAGTTGTATATCGGAGACAAACGCATTGGGGACGGCTGGGAAAGAAAAGACATTCATTGGAAGGTGGTCGCTGTCAAAAAACGCAAAGAACAAAAAGGCGCAAAAACCATTCAGGTGACAGTCGAATGGAAATCCCCGTTATGGTTGGATTCCAAAGGCCATGAAAAAGCGATCGTTCAAGAAATTACCACCATAAAAGTATTCCCTAAAAAAAACCGGTACCGACAAATTGATTTCACTATTTCCTTACGCGCTTTAGCACCCAATATACGCATTGGTGGCTCTGAAGATGAAAAAGGATATGGAGGTTTTTCTCCCCGAATCCGACTTTCAAAAGACATCATTTTTACCGGTTCTGAAGGAAAAATAGAGCCTCATAATTTACCCGTAAAAGCCGATGGTTGGCTGGATATTTCCGGTTCTATAGGCAAAAACGGAAGTTTAGCCGGTCTGACTATTCTTTGTCATCCGGACAATCCCGGATTTCCAAATCCATGGATTTTACGTTCGGCACGCAGCATGCAAAATGCGGTTTACCCCCACCCCGGCGCAATTCCTGTACCGCTTTCAGAAACCACACCGACTGTTTTGCGATACTCTTTGTTAGTGCATGAAGGAGACGCTTCAACTTTAGACATCAAGCCAATTTATGCTGATTATGCTAAAGTTAAATAACTCGTATTGCTCTTTGAGATTATTATTTCGTAAAGGTTCACAAAAGAAAACACGTTACAACTTTTAGCCACCTTGCTGTTTTCTTAATACAACTTCGTGTAATTTTATTTCCCACAACCATTCAATACTTGTTTTTTTGTCATATTAACAATTATTTTTAGTCTACAATTATCATATATCTAAAAAATGTGCTATTTTTAAAAGCCATTTAAAATTCAGCATTTTATAAACCCATAAAACAATATAAACGATAAGCATAATGAAGTATAAAAATTTAATCGGACAGTTACCTAAAATTGGCATCCGACCTGTGATTGACGGCAGACTAGACGGAGTAAGAGAGTCTCTGGAAGCATCAACGATGAACATGGCAAAAATTGCCGCCGATTTCCTCGAAAAAAACCTGCGTCACGCCGATGGCAGTAAAGTAGAATGTGTGATTTCGGATTCTTGCATTGGTGGTGTGGCTGAAGCAGCGGCCTCTGCCGATAAATTCTCCAGGGAAGGCGTTGGCTTGAGTCTTACGGTAACGCCATGTTGGTGTTATGGCAGCGAAACCATCGATATGGATCCTTTGATTCCAAAAGCCATTTGGGGATTTAACGGAACCGAACGCCCAGGAGCGGTGTATTTGGCTGCTGCCTTGGCAGGGCATAACCAAAAAGGGATTCCCGCTTTTAGCATTTACGGTCGAGATGTTCAGGACAGTAACGACACCAGTATCCCTGAAGATGTTCAGGAAAAATTATTGCTTTTTGGAAAAGCCGGTTTGGCGGTAGCGACGATGAAAGGAAAGTCGTATTTATCAATGGGAGCCGTTTCTATGGGAATCGCAGGTTCTATCATCGACCCTAATTTCTTTGAAAGTTATTTGGGAATGCGTTGCGAAAACATCGACATGTCTGAATTCATCCGCAGAATCGAAAAAGAGATTTACGACAAGGACGAATACGAAAAAGCATTGGCGTGGACGAAAGAAAAATGCAAAGAAGGCAAAGATTACAATCCGGAGAACCGACAAAAATCGAGAGCCGAACTGGACAAGGATTGGGAATTTGTGGTAAAAATGGCCTTAATCGGTCGTGACCTGATGATTGGAAATCCGAAACTGAAAGAAATCGGTTATGCCGAGGAAGCTTTGGGACGCAATGCAATTTCCGGAGGTTTTCAAGGGCAACGCCAATGGACCGACCATTTCCCGAATGGTGACTTTATGGAAGCCATCCTAACCTCATCCTTTGACTGGAATGGCATCCGACAACCGTTTATGTTTGCGACCGAAAACGACAGTTTGAACGGAATTTCGATGTTATTTGGCCATCTATTGACAGGAGCCGCACAAATTTTCAGTGATGTAAGAACGTATTGGAGTCCGGAAGCCGTAAAAAGGGTAACCGGTCATGAACTGACTGGCGATGCCGCCAACGGTTTCATTCACCTCATCAATTCCGGAGCTTCGGCATTGGACGGAACCGGACAACAAACCATTGACGGTAAACCGGCCATGAAACCCTGGTGGGACATTACCGAAGAAGAAGCCGAAAAATGTCTGGAAAACACCACTTGGGGTCCGGGAATGTTGGAATATTTCAGAGGAGGCGGATTTTCTTCCACATTCAAAACACAAGGACAGATGCCGGTGACCATGTGCCGTATCAATATCGTGAAAGGTATTGGGCCTGTATTGCAAATTGCTGAAGGAAAAACCATCGAGCTTCCTGAAAAGGTACACCACATTATCAACGAAAGAACCAATCCAACCTGGCCGACGACCTGGTTTGTGCCCAACCTGACCGGAAAAGGGCCGTTCAAGGATGTGTATAGCGTCATGGCCAACTGGGGAGCCAATCACGGTGCCTTTACCTACGGGCACATTGGTGCCGATTTGATTACCCTGGCTTCGATGCTCCGCATCCCGGTAAACATGCACAATGTTCCCGAAGATAAAATTTTCAGGCCAAGTGCCTGGGCTTCTTTTGGTATGGATCCCGAATCTTCCGATTACAGGGCTTGTACCTCTTATAAAGCATTGTATGAATAATTGATACTAGGTTTTTACCGCAAATTTCATCTTTTACAATTGGCGAATTTGCGTTGAATCTTTATACTACACACAAAAGGCCAGTTTGAACTATCAAACTGGCCTTCCTTTTTTGTAAGAAAAAAAATCAATATATTTGAAGGAATATAAAATGATGCATAACTTCGTAAATCTCTTCTAATTCTACATCTATAAATGAAGATTTTACTTCGTTTATTTAAAAGTTGGCGATAATTTGATGGACGATTTCAAATAAAGTAACCCAAGACTAAACAATTCAATTATGAGTAAAATTCTATATAAACTTTCTTTTGGTGCAGCAATTTTTATTTTGCTCAGTGGTGCTTATTTTAAAATCAGTAAACATTTTGCATCTGGATTGATTTTTAGAAAAAATGGCAATATATCCACAGGAACAATAGATGGAAATGGAACTTTGGTACTTGGAGTTATGATTTTGTTGTTTTCAATATGGTCGTATCGAAATTATAAAACATTGACAAGAGAAAACGAGAGAAAAAGGAATCAAGAGGAAAAGGAAATTTTATATCGAAGAAATAACAATGGTAAAAGTTTACCACGCTAAAATTATTAAATAATCAAATATGAAATTAGAATTACATTTTGATGAAACAATATATAGAAAACAAATGAAATTGCTTTATGATTTAGCTTATGCAAGAAAATTAAAATACTATAAGAATTCTCATTATTTCGGTTTTGCATTATTAATTATTGGAGTTTTAATAATTATGGAAAAACGGGGTTTAGGATATTTATTTGCAATTTTAGGAGTTAGCATTTTAATTCCTTATTTCATCATACACTTTAAGCACGTTCGAATATCAAAAAAGTTTGCTATTGAAGAAAATTTAACGATATCATTTTACAAAGAATTCCCAATAACTACTTGGGAATTCTTAGAAGAATCATTTAAATTTTCAGATTTCAAAAGCAAAAAAACATAGAATGGACATCATTTTTAACTTATAAAGTTATTGATAACAATTTATTCCTGTTTACAAAAAATTTTGAGCCATATATACTGGACCAACACGAAGTTGGTGACAAAAATTTCAATAAAATTTTAGAAATAGTAAAATGCAAGATTACAAAGTAAATGCGGATTTACAATCCGTGCCCACATCAGTAACTAAACAATTGAAATAATAATAAATTAGCTCTTTTGCCGAATATCTTGTGAAGATTCCTCATTCTTCGGAATGACAAGATTGTGGTAAAAAAATTTGCAAATAAACAAAATGGAAATAATAAAAAAATATTATAATTGGCTTCTAGTTGCAGCACTGCTAATTATTCATTTTATACCAAAAGGAGAAATAAAAGATTACCTAGGTTTAGCTTTATGGGTTATCTTAATCCCTTTATTGGTCTTCAAAATCATAAAAGGTTTTAAAGAAAATGACACAAAAGCCAACCTTCGCTTTTTGACTGATATAAGCATAATGGCATTAATTTTCCTGGTTTGGTATTTAAGCAAAGAATAAAAACGAAGTGAACGCTATTGCGACAGAAAATATCATAAAAACACGAAAACATCGAGTTAAAACCTTTTTAAAACAAGCTCTCATCAGGACTAACAAAAAAACACACAACAAACTGTTTTTCAATAAATTAAAACCATATTCAATTCTAATATTTCTTAACTTTATAAGAGTAAAAATTATTTTTGTTTAATCTCTAAATTTTGTACCCATGTATATCGTCCGTGAAATATTTTATTTGCAATTTGGCCGTTATAAAGATGCCAAAGCCTTGATTGACGAAGCCGCACAAGGCGGATTGATGCCTCAAAGAACCGGAAATCGGATTTTAACCGACTTTACCGGAAAAAGTTATCGACTGATTTTAGAATCCTCCTATGCTTCCCTTTCCGATTTCGAAAAAGAACTTACAAAAGAAATGGGCACCTCGGATTGGAAACAGTGGTATGAAAAATTTAAGGCTTGTGTAAGCCATTCCGAAAGGGAAATTTTAAAACAGGTTTCCTGATTAATTAGCCACAAATTAATCAGTGATAATTTGTGTAATTTGTGGCTAAAATATTTTTAGGAGCTAAAGCAAAATACACTAAAGTACATAGTTTAAACTATATTTGAGACCAATAAAATGAGCCCGATTCAATGTCGGGCTCATCATTTTATATTATCTAAACTTTCGTAAAAATCGCTATTCAGCAACAAAATCTTCGGTCATGTTTACCGTTTTGGGATGTAGGGTAGCAAGCTGCAAGACAATAGCCACCACCACTACTATAATTAATAACACAAAGATATGTCCCATACTGCCCTGGTCGGCTGCTTTTCCTAAAAACTCAGTGATGACAGCGCCCGCAGAAATACCCGCTAAGTTCATAATACCATATCCGGTAGCACGATACCGTGCCGGCACGAACTGGCAAAGAATAGGCATATTGTTCGTATCAAAAATTCCAAATCCAAGTCCGAAGAGCATCCCTCCGGCCACAATAGCTTCGAGACTGGTACCACTTCCCAACAGGAAAAGTGCTGGAATTGTAAGTGTCAAACCGATTACACTGGTGTAGATACGTCCTTTTAGGTGTCGCATTACCCATTTATCCGAAATAAAACCACCAACCAAAACCCCTACAAACGATGACATGGCGATGGTAACGGTAGCCATAGGACCCGCGAGCGCCATATCCAGATGCAGTGTTTCGGAGAACAAGGTAGGTAACCAGTTTTTGGCGGCCCATCCCGGCAGACTCGGCGCCGAGAAATAAAAGAGTAAAACCCAAAAAGAGATATTCCCGAACAAGATTCCCAGTCCCTTAAACATTTGCCGAAATTCTTTTCCAATTCCTATTTTTTGGGAAGAGTCAAAATCATAGCCTTTCTTTTCCTGTATGAAAAAAATCAGTACAAAACTGTACGCAACCCCTATCAAACCAACGGAATAAAAGGTAAAATGCCAGGAAAAATGTTCCGAAAGCGTCGCGCCAAATCCACCCAGTGCCTGCCCCAAATAAATTCCTGTAGTATGAATCGCTATAGCAAAAGAACGGGTGTTACCTTGATGATAATCGGCTATCAGGGATAAAGCGGCAGGAATATAGAACGCTTCACTCACCCCCATAATAGCGCGCAACACATATATTTGATTGAAAGTATCGGCATACCCCATGGCCATCGTAACTGCCGACCAGACAAACAAACTGCCAATGATGATTTTTTTACGGTTGAGCCTGTCAGCAATAACGCCTGAAATAGGACTCATCCACGCATAAATCCAAAGAAAAATAGCCATCAGCCGGCCAAAGTTCTCGGCTTTGGCCAACTCCGGAATATCAAGCATCATAGCCGGTTTCATAGTTGAAAGCATCTGGCGATCCAGATAATTCAACAAAGCCACAAACCACAATAAACCAACAACTATCCAAGGATACGATTTCTTTTCATTCAATTTTGCAACCATACTGTTTTTACTGTAAAAGCCTTAATACCTACCACACTATACGGACAACTATCTACAAAACTTTGGCTATCTCTGCCTCTATCTGTCTGATATTTGCAATTAATGCCGTCATCTCTTTCTCTTCAAATTTAGAAAAAGGCGGGGCAATATTGGCTTCGATAATTCCCAGTGCCGACAAAGCGCCTTTTACCCCTTTGAGATAACTGGAACCATAAGACCCCAACGTATAGACTTTGATACTGATATCCATAACCAGGTTTTGAAGCTCTGCTATACGGGCAAAATCTCTGGCTACAGCTGCATTATACAAGGCGACATATAATTTAGGAAACAAATTAGCCCCTCCATTCACACCTCCGTGCCCTCCCATCAGGACGATTTCGGCAGTAATTTCCTCCGGTCCCACTAACAGGCTGAAATTTTCTTTTGCTTTAAGCAAATGAATCAAAGACTGAAAATAAACCGCATTGGCAGAACTGTCTTTTAATCCGATAATATTAGGATGCTCGGCTAAACGAACCACCGTTTTCGGATCGATATTTATTTTGGTATGTGAAGGCATATTGTATAGAAAAAGTGGCAATGCCAGTTCATCTGCCAAACGCCAATAGTATTTAAACAATTCTTCCTGTCCCAAACCGTAATAATACGGTGGTGCGGCCACAACAGCTGCCGCACCGGCATTCTTCGCAATTACAGCCAATTGTAAACTTTCCTCAAGGGATGTATCGGTAATGCCAACGAAAACCGGAATTCTGTTTTTTACGGCTTCACAGGTTTCCACAATCAATTTTTCCCTGGTTTTATAACTCAAACTCGTTGATTCCCCAGTGGTTCCCAGAATAAATACGCCGTGAACACCGCCAGTCACCAGATGTTCCACCAGATTTTTCACACCCACGCTGTCCAATGTAAGATTATCTGATAATAAAGGAGTTACCATTGGAGGAATAATCCCATTTACAACTTGTGCATTCGTTTTCATTGCCATTTTTTTTATGTTTTTATTTACTTTTATCTTTTTACCCTTCCAGCGGTTTTCCATTCGTTTCTAATGAAGCCGTCAGGAGTATATTTTTTATCTCAAGGTCTTTTTGTTCAATTTGATCCATTAATATCCGAACTGCTTCCTGTCCCATTTGTTTTATGGGCTGACTGATAAACGGAATCGGCACATCCAAAAATTGATAGATTAAATTCTCATCAAAAGCCACAACATCAATCTCGTCCGGAACTTTCTTTCCAAAATTCAGTATCTGCCTCAGTCCCTCAGTTGCGATGGTATTTGTAGAAAAATAAATGGCACTTACCTGATCCTCAAAGATTAATTTCTGTACCTCTTTTTTAATTTCGCTCTGCAAAGATTGATGGTTCACTTTTCTTAAAAATTGTTTCCCGTCTGCAATTCCTGACTGTTTCAAAGCTTCGAGATACCCATTACTTCTATCCTGATAATGAAGCATTTTAGAATCGTACATAATGGCGCCGATTCTTTTATGCCCTTTATTCAACAAGTAATTTGTCGCCTCAAAAGAAGCCTGAAAGTTATCCACGGTTACGGAATTGGCCGCAACATCACTAAAATACCGGTCTATTAAAACCAACGGAATATTGGATTCTTTTAACTTTAAAACGGTTTCCCTGGATTCTTCCGGAGAGGCAATAATAAATCCATCCACCTGGCGCGTACTCAGGAAATCCAGCACTCTTTTGAACTTATCTTCATTTTCATCCGAAGAGCCAAAAATCACCGTATAATCATTGGCATACGCTTCATCCTCAATAGTTCTCGCCAAATTAGAAAAAAAAGGATTCGAAATATCGGCTACAATAAGTCCAATCGTTCGGGATTTATTCGTTTTTAAGCTTCTGGCATTCAGATTCGGAACATAGTTCAATTCCTGGGCTGCCGCCCTGATTTTATTGGCAGTCTCTTCCGACACTCTGTTTTCTTTGTCTTTACCATTTAAAACATAGGACACCAGAGAAGTCGAAACTCCTATCTTATTGGCTATATCCTTCAATGCTATTTTACGAGCCATATGCTTTAACGTTTAAGCAAAAATAGCGAATATTATTAACCACGCAAATTTTTAACATTTTACCTTCTAAAATATACTTACCTTTAAATAGTGCCAGTTCTATTCCAAAAAAAAAAAACAAAAATGCCATTTCTAGGAAACAACTTCATTATATTGAGTTAATTAACAAGGAGTTAAAAACAATAATCCCTAACTTTATAGCAGACAACAAAGATGTTCTGACTTTGATTTAAAACAGATAATAAATTGATTTTACAAAATATTTAATACAAACGATCATGGCAACGACAAGTAGAAAACAAGAAGAAAACAAAAACATTATGAATGCAGCATCAAACACTTCTCATGGTTTAAGAGATTTATTTGAAGTGGGATTGAAGGATATTTATTATGCAGAAAAAGTAATGAATACCACTTTGAAAAAAATGGTAAAAAATGCCACATCCCCTGAATTGGTCAGTTCTTTGAAAAATCAAATAAAGGAAACCAAAGAACATGTGAATCGTCTGGAGCAGATATTTGAACATAACGGAATTGCAGCTGTGGGCAAAAGATGTGAAGCAATGGACGGAATTGTAAAAGAGACCAACGGACTCATGAAAGAAACCGATATGGGTGTCGTTCGTGATGCGGTAATTATTGCGGCAGACCAAAAAGCAAAACATTATGAAATTGCCACCTATGGCACTTTACATGCCTTCGCAAAAACTCTCGGTGAAAACCAAGCAGCCAATTTATTGGCATTAAATCTCGATGAAGACAAAAAAACGGATGCCTTATTAACCGGAATCGCCATTGCATCCATAAACAGAAATGCATTCAAAGCAGATGCATTGACGAACACCTGAACTATATGGGGAATAAAACAGATTTATTCTCTATGATTATCCAAAAGACCGTCTAAAAAGCAATTTTTAGACGGTCTTTTCATTTTAGGAGTTTTATAAAACACAAACAAACCAATTAAACCTTGTGTAACAAAAGTTACTGACAAACCTTTTTCCACACCGTATTTTTGCATGGTTAAAAATCAACACCATTAAAAAAATATAAAGATGAACTTAGAGAAAATTATCCAAGAAAAACAAGGCACTATACTGGATGTTCGTTCCCATGGTGAATTTATGGGAGCACACGTTGCCGATTCCATCAACATTCCCTTAAACGAAATCCCGGAGCGCGTAGAAGAAATTAAAAGATTAAAAGGGCCATTAGTACTTTGTTGTGCTTCCGGAAACCGAAGTGGCCAGGCACAACATTTCCTTTCGCAAGTCGGCTTGGAATGCTACAATGGAGGTTCTTGGTCAGATGTTAATTATTTTAAATCCAAATAATCAATCAAGATGATCCATACGCTAAAAAAAATATTGGGTTTAGGCCCTAAAACAGACTATGCCGAACTGGTAAAACAAGGAGCACTCATTCTCGATGTCCGTTCCCTTGGTGAATTCAAACACGGACATATAAAACAAGCGATCAACACTCCTTTGCCGGAGCTTTCCAAACACATGTCAAAAATCAATAAAGACACCGTCATCATTACCTGCTGTGCGTCAGGAATGCGAAGTGCTTCAGCAAAAAGCATCTTAAAATCCAACGGTTTCAGCAATGTACACAATGGCGGGGGCTGGAGTAGTTTACAAAGTAAAATATAATTAATTCAACAAGATAAAAACAATCCATTAGCCAATTCAACACCAAATACCACAAAATCATTGTTTCAAATACATTTCTGTTTTCACTGTCAAAAATAAAAATAAACGTATTTAAAACGCTTTTAAAAGCCCTGAAAAGGGCTTTTTTTCGTTATATCTATTGCAAAAATGATTTGTCTTACGACAAAAAAAAATTACATTTGCAGCAGTTTAACTTTTACACATAAAATGAAGCCTAATACACAACAATTAAACGATTTAACTATCCAAGTCAGAAGAGACATTCTTCGAATGGTACACGCAGTAAATTCAGGTCATCCTGGAGGATCTTTGGGTTGTACTGAATTTTTAGTAGCCTTATACCAAAACCTGATGGAACGCAAAGAAGGTTTTGATATGGACGGAATTGGAGAAGATCTTTTCTTCCTTTCAAACGGACATATCTCTCCAGTATTCTATAGCGTTTTAGCAAGAAGTAGTTATTTTCCAGTTTCGGAATTGGCCACTTTCCGTCTGTTAAATTCAAGATTACAAGGACATCCAACTACCCATGACAATTTACCTGGTGTACGTATTGCCTCTGGTTCTCTTGGACAAGGTTTATCGGTTGCTATTGGGGCAGCTCAAGCCAAAAAATTAAACAACGACAGACACTTAGTGTATACACTTCATGGTGACGGAGAATTACAAGAAGGTCAAAACTGGGAAGCCATCATGTATGCGTCTGCTAAAAATGTAGACAACCTTATCGCTACAGTGGATTTAAACGGAAAACAAATTGACGGAACTACTGACGATGTTTTATGTATGGGAAGTATCCGTGCTAAATTTGAAGCTTTTGACTGGGAAGTTGTTGAAATCACTAAAGGAAACGACATTGAAGCTATCATTGGCGGAATGACTGAAGCCAAAGCAAGAACCGGAAAAGGAAAACCGGTTTGTGTATTGTTGCATACTGAAATGGGTAACGGAGTAGATTATATGATGTACAGCCATGCCTGGCATGGTAAAGCACCAAATGATGCGCAACTTGAAAATGCCTTAGGACAAAATTATAATACTGGAGGTAATTCAGATTATTAAATTTTAGATTAGATTAGAGATTAACGATTTCTGATTTTAGATTTTAAAACTTAGCACCTTAGAGTCTTAGTGGCTCAGTAACTCAAAAGAAACAAATGAAAAAATATATAAATACAGGAAGTAAAGACACCCGTTCAGGTTTTGGAGTGGGTATGACTGAATTAGGTCAAAAAAACGAAAAAGTAGTAGCACTTTGTGCTGATTTAATTGGGTCATTGAAATTCGATGATTTCAAAAAAAATCACCCGGAGCGTTTTTTCCAAATTGGTATCGCTGAAGCGAATATGATTGGAATTGCTGCCGGATTAACCATTGGTGGAAAAATTCCTTTTACAGGAACTTTCGCTAACTTCTCTACAGGAAGGGTGTACGACCAAATCCGTCAGTCGGTTGCCTATTCTGATAAAAACGTAAAAATCTGTGCTTCCCACGCCGGTTTAACTTTAGGTGAAGATGGGGCAACACACCAAATTTTGGAAGATATTGGTTTGATGAAAATGTTACCGGGAATGACTGTCATCAACACTTGTGATCACAACCAAACGAAAGCGGCTACTATTGCATTAGCGGATCATCACGGCCCTGCTTATTTACGTTTTGGACGTCCGGTAGTGCCTAACTTCACTCCTGCTGACGAGCCATTCATTATCGGAAAAGCCATTATGCTTAACGAAGGTACTGATGTAACGATTATCGCTACCGGACATTTGGTTTGGGAAGCTCTTGTAGCTGCTGAAGCATTAGAAGCAAAAGGAATTTCTGCCGAAGTAATCAACATCCACACGATTAAACCATTAGATGAAGAAGCGATTTTGAAATCTTTAGCTAAAACCAAATGTGTGGTAACTGCTGAAGAGCACAACATGCTTGGTGGTCTTGGAGAAAGCGTATCTAGAGTATTAGCTTTAAATAATCCTTCTCCTCAAGAGTATGTTGCTGTTCAAGATAGTTTTGGTGAGTCAGGAACTCCGGAACAATTAATGGAAAAATACAAATTAAACAATCAAGCGATTGTGGAAGCTGTTGAAAAAGTGATTTCAAGAAAATAACTATTTTTCATTTACATAAAAAAATCCCATTAGCCGCAGCTAATGGGATTTTTTATTCTGTTTCATTTCTCTTAAGGATGACTATTTTTATCCAGATAGTTTGTTCCTTTACTAATTTCAACTTTTGTAGTATAACCATCCCCATCATCGTCGATATCAACAAAATTCGGAACTCCATCTTTATCTGTATCATCAGCATAACGGATATTATCTTCGGGAAAAGTAGGATAGTCATTCGTATTCCTATAGTCATAAATATACCTATTACTATCTAAATCCTCCTGATAATTAAAAATACCATCCCCATCTTGATCCAAACGTTGAATCTTATACAATTTAAAACTAAAAACAAGTGGTGAATAGGACGGTATAGAACCACTTCCTGTATAATATCCTAATCCTGACGGAACAAACATAACACCCGCTCCAAAATCACTATAACTTACAGTACCATCGCTGTTTTCTACATGATTTCCCGTTTTAAACTGTGGGAAAATTTGAGCCCAACCGTTGATTACAGTATACAAACTCATAGCTTGCTGAGGGTATTTCACTTCTTCAAATTCAGTTGTAGTAATGGTTTTGACCTCTGAAACCGTTGTTTCAGTCAAATACTGTCCTTTATAGCCAGCCAATACAGCATCCACATTACAAGGCGACTCCCCAACCCCTTCTCTTAATACCAAATAATATATTTTATAGGTAATATCATGCAATGAAACTTCCCTGCTTAAAAGTTTTGGAAAAGTGGTACTGTTCAAATAAGACCATATTGATGGCTGCGTGGCTGCATCGGTAATTTTAGTAAATGTAACATCCTGATCATCTACTCCACCAGGATTATTCGTAACAGTAATATAATAGGTTTTTAAATATTCTTCAATAGCGGTATTATCAGCAGCGAATTGCTCCGCATAATCACGAAGTGGGACTGTTTCAACAGTATTATCATCCTTAGAACATGAAAATAAAAAGAGGGTTGTAATTATTAAAATAAAATAATACTTAAATTTGTTCATTATAGCTAATTTTTTAAGTGCGCAAGATACAATATTGATTTATTTTTGTAAACTATTTAACTCCTATTTTAGAATTTTTATGCGAATAGATAAATATTTATGGTGTGTCAGATATTACAAAACCCGAAATATGGTAACCGAGGCCTGTAAAAAAAACCACATTACTGTAAATGGGCAGGTTGCAAAGCCTTCTAAAGAGGTTTTTCCTACAGATAAAATTACCTTCAGAAAAGATCAAATCACCCAGATTATTACTGTTTTAGACATCCCGGAAAGTCGTGTGGGAGCTAAATTAGTCGATATTTACAGACGCAATGATACGCCTGCCGAAGCGTATCAACATTTGGAATTATTAAAATTATCCAAAGAGCATTATCGAAAAAGCGGAACCGGCCGACCGACCAAAAAAGACCGAAGAGACATTGATGAATATGGCAATGAAATCATGAACGAAGAGGATTTAGATTAAACATTTTACACCTCTAAAACCTAATCCCCAAAACTTTAAAACAAAACAATGACTAAAAATATCATTTTAACCAATCAGGAGATTGAACATAAAATAAAAAGAATCGCTTACCAAATCTATGAAACCTTTGTAGATGAAGAAGAAGTTGTCCTAGCCGGAATTGCCAATAGCGGATATATTTTTGCAGAAAAAATTGCGAAGGAACTTCAATCCATTTCCCCCTTGAAGGTTTCTTTATGTGAGGTACAAATCAACAAACAAAACCCGGAATTACCAATACACACTTCGCTCACCAAGGAGCAATACACAAACAAAGGTTTGATTCTTGTGGATGATGTATTAAATTCAGGCACGACACTTATCTATGCGGTGAGACATTTTCTGGACGTGCCATTAAAAAAATTCAAAACGGCGGTATTGGTTGACCGCAATCATAAAAAATACCCTGTAAAAGCCGACTTTAAAGGCATCTCCCTTTCCACTTCAATACTGGAACATGTTCAGGTTGTTTTTGACGAAAACGGAGATAGCCACGCTTATTTAAGCTAAAACAGAAAGTACATCCGAAACCGTCTCCTCAACAGTTCTGTCATCTACCTCAACGATGTGTTGTGCCTGATTGTAATAGTAACTCCTTTCAAAAAGATGGATGGCAATAAATTCCTTTAATTCGTCATCATTCTTATTGGCAATCAGAGGTCTCTTGCTTTTATTAGCATACAATCTATTAAACAATGTATCAACAGAAGCTTTCAGATAGACAGATTGTCTGTTTTCCCCTTTTAACAACTCATGGTTATTGGCATAGCATGGTGTTCCGCCCCCTAAACCAATGATTAATGGTTCCGGGGCATTCAACAACTCTATAAAGTACTCGTGTTCCAGCTTTCGAAAATGGATTTCCCCATATTGCTCAAAAATGGCTTTTATGGTTAATTGAGTCTTCTCTTCAATATATTCATCTAAATCAACAAACGGAATTTTAATGTTTTTAGAGAGTGAATCGGCAATTGTTGACTTCCCGCATCCCATGTAACCTAATAATATAATTTTATCCATATAATAAAACCTTATAAACTAAGGCGTTAAGATTTATTGTTAAAAAAAGACAAATTTATAATAAAATTGCTTTGAAAACTCAAAAATAAGTCCTTATATTTGCACCCGCATTCAAGGAAAGAAAATGACTCGATAGCTCAGTTGGTAGAGCACATCACTTTTAATGATGGGGTCCTGGGTTCGAGCCCCAGTCGGGTCACAAATCTTTTCAGATTAAGACTTACTTTCCTTGAAGCAATGACTCGATAGCTCAGTTGGTAGAGCACATCACTTTTAATGATGGGGTCCTGGGTTCGAGCCCCAGTCGGGTCACAAAAGGTTGTTCGCCACGGCGAATGACCTTTTTTATTTTGGCCACGTGGAGAAACGGTAGACTTGCCATCTTGAGGGGGTGGTGCTCGCAAGGGCGTGTGGGTTCAAATCCCACCGTGGTCACTTTAAAATATAAAAAAGCCTTTAAAATCAATATTTTACAGGCTTTTTTATCCTAAAATTCAATGATTTTTAAAACGTCAATCCAACAATCTTTTTGAAGAATTACGCACAATTAAGGACGGTTTTAATATAATGGTTTGGGCAATTGTCGCCTCAGCCTTATCATTGATCTGGGATATCAGTAAATTGGCCGCAATTTTTCCCATTTCAAACCCGGGCTGATCTACTGTTGTTAAGGAAGGAATCATCACCGAAGAAATCGGTTCGTTACTGAATCCTACTATTGCAATATCTTCCGGGATTCGCAATCCTTGCTTTTTAATGTATTGCATGGCACTGATAGCCATAACATCATTGGCAGAAAAAATTCCATCTATAGGTATTGGCAATGAAAGCAATTTTTTGGTGCATTCTACCCCATCTGATTCCATTAATTTTGAAGTCATCACTAAATCCTCATCCAACTCCATATCGTGTTTTTCTAAAGCCGAACGGTACCCTTTGTATCGGTTCTTGTAAATTTCTAATCTTTGAGGTCCTGCAAAATGTGCAATTCTTCTGCAACCCTGCAGAATTAAATGCTCGGTCGCATCAAATGCCCCTTGAAAATCATCTATAATTACATTACTATTATCAGACACATCTAAATGGCGGTCAAAAAACACTACCGGAGTTTTATTTTTCTTTAATCGCTGAAAATTATCTGTATCTTTAGTTTCCATCGAAACCGAAATCAAAACCCCATCCACCCTGTTTTGAGAAAGCGTCTGCAACATTTTCTGTTCTCTTTCCAATTGTTCTAAAGATTGACAAATAATTAAATTATAGCCCGCATCATAGGCTGTTTCTTCGATTCCTGCAATTGCCGATGAAAAGAAATGACGCGATATCCTGGGAACAATTACCCCCAAAGTATTTGATTTACTATTGCGTAAACTGGAAGCCAACAAATTGCGCTGGTATCCCAACTCATTAGCTTTGGCAAGAACTTTAGCTTTTGTTTTTTGGGATACTCTGGGACTATTGCTCAACGCCCTGGAAACAGTAGAACTATCGATATTTAATTCTCTGGCGATATCATGAATGCTTACTTTACTGTTTATCATGCTTGAGTAAAATTTGAATTCATATTTACAATTTTATTAATCATAACTTAATCCTTAAAAACATAGAACTCGCTAAGATAACACAGATTACAACTATAATTGAAACATCTTAACAATTAATATTTAAAAAACCTTCTTTTTTTATGAATTAAAGAATTAATTAAAAATTAAAAACACATCTAAACCAATTATTGAAACGATGCTATTCTAGTTTTTTAATATTAATTTATTCATGTTTATTTTTTCATTTGAAATACTCAATAAGTAAATCCCTTTGGTCAGCAATTCTAAATTAACTTTCGCTTCAGCACCGGTAATGACTTTACTTAAAACCAATTTTCCCTGCATATTATAAAGCATTAGATTTTTACTGCTGCTTTCATCTCCTATTGCAATTGTTAACTCACTTACGACAGGATTAGGATAAACAAGAATTTCAGAATCACTTAATTGCTGCCAACCCACCTTACCGCTAAAATATTGCAATGAAAACTCAAAGGCCTCTTTTCCTATTGTGGCTCCAATAATCCTTCCGGGTATATCATCACCAGGAGGATGGATTCCTCCCCAAATTCTGGACAAACTACATTGATCGGATGCATCGCGATAAGTGGCCCATTGCAATTTTACATCCTCAGAAGGACCTTCCTCAAAAACCAAAAATTCATTTTTAGGAGCTATAAATTCCCCGTATCCTCCCGGAAAATAAGCATTCCCGGTCAACAAAGTCATCACTTCAGCTCCTGCTCTGGAATAAGTAGAATGTCCTGAAATATATCCTGCAAAAGGAGGTGTCACAAAGGTAGGCCGCTGATAAGGCCACCAATTTTTGGCTAAAATCCACCCCACACCTGCCTGATCAATCTTTGGGTCACTAATGCCCTCATGCCCTTTCCAACTGTATAATTTTATTTCTCCAAGATGTTCATTATTTGCCCCTGCAAGAGGATCATTTTCTTTAACCACTTCAATATATCCCGGTTGTAAAGGGATACCCGCGATATTATAGTTACTCAAGGAGGGATCTGAACTTTGTCCCTTACCAGCCATATAACGAATGGCAGAAATAGGTCTTATATAATCATACCATCCTTTTATTCCCCAAGCCGATATAGCACAATCGTGCATAGCACCCCCTAAAATAAAATACGCTTTAACATCCCATTCTAATGCAGACAAGACATTGCCTTTCCCATTAAACCTTTTCTGTAGCAATTTGCTATCGCTGACATAATTTAATATCTTAAACCAATGCCCGGGAGGGGTTTCGGAGTTAGGACCATCTGCCCAAAATTCTGCTAAAACTCTGGTATAATCCCCTCTTAAAATTTTTTGCTCCGGATAGGGTTTGTTGGTATATGGATTAATTACATGTCCCTTCCCTATATCACCTCCTTCTATTTCTTTGTAAAACTTTGGATAATCTGAATAATCTTGAGGCAAAGCTGAAAATTCAATATTACCCATAGATTTTGGTGAAATATCCCAACGCACACCATCATTTGGATCCAGATGGGAAGACCATTTTGAAACCAATGAAAAATTCCATTTATAGGAATCACTTGATGCTGTTTTTTTTGTCAGATCTAAGCTAGGCGGTGCACCCGGGTCATGATAAACAGTAAAGATATTTCCTAATCGTTCATAAGTGTTTTTTTCCTTGTCACTTAACGAAAAAGGAAAAACATTCCCCCATTCGGGGCTCAAAAAATTAGGCGTTGATCCCGGTATTACATTCCCACTTTGATCAATAAAAGTGCTAAAACTCAAAGGTTGCCATCTATTAGGATCGATAGACATCTCTTTTGAAGGATTTGAAAGATCGAGTGACTGATTTACTGCCTGATAAAATATGTTTTTATATTGATTAATTTCATTCGAGCCATCTATTAATCCGTAATTTATAACGGTTTGCCCAATGTAATTCCCTAGTGCTGCGGCATCACCACCTGAATAGTCTACCGTAGTATTGTTTTTATCATAACCCAATTTACTCATTAATGAATCGAAATTTCCTTGAGTCGCTACTTTATTTGGGGAATTCTTAAATCGATGGGACAACAATTTATATGCGGCATAACTAATGGCCTTATTTCTGGACTCCTCAATATTTTCTAATGGAATAAACTTATTAAGTGCATTACTAAAACCATGAACTTCTTTTCCTAAAAGATAAGTCTCGGCTTGATTATCATAAGCGGCCCAGGCATCGTACATGGCCATACTGACATGGAATAAATTCCTTGCATGAACTGTAGGACGTGCAAAATCTTTACGGATAGCCTCCAGTAATGCCTCATTCCAAAGCCTGGCAACTGATAATTGAGTATCAGGTGCAACTACTGGGCCGGTAGTTAAAGTAGCCATCAATTCTACTTTCCTACCAGAACATTTACCATTATTTTCAATTAGTGAAACGACACCCTGATTCCCGGTTCCCCACTTCACTTTTATCGAACTCCCGGTTCCTCCTTCAACAATTTCCCCACCATTAACTTCCCAATTTGCTTGATGTCCTATCGGCAAAGGATAACTATAGGTCTCAACACTATTATGCACCACATTTGTTTTTCCTGAGATGACACTTGATTCTAAATAATTACATGTTCCTATGCCTGTTTTCGCATAAGGATTATAATTACAAGAATTGGGATCTATGCAACCATACACTTTCTTACTTGGTTCCATTTGGAGGACTTGAAAACCGGAACCTTCCTTTGCCAATATTGTTTTATCCGATGAAATATTTTGATACGTTTCGACCAATCCTGAAGGCCAGGTAATTTTCAATTCTGTAATTTCATTTGCAGAACCCAATCCAAAATGCAATGGTTTTAAACTTTGGGATAAAAAGCCTGAACCCGAATAATACCGGTGTAAAGTCCCTTTATTAGTGGTTACAGATACTTTTGTGCCAATCGCATCTCTATTAGAAACAGTTCCTTGTAAGGATAACTGTAACCAATGGAGATTCGCTTTCGATTGTGTGAAATCGGTAATTTTATTTTCATAAAAAAAAGAAGACTTGTCATTATTGGTCACCAAAACATCCAAATCTCCATCATTATCATAATCGAACACTCCAGCCCCAACGCTAATGGCAAGCTCCCCTAAATTGGTCTTAGTTGAACTATCAACAAATTTATATTCTCCATTAGCAAATAAATTTTCAAAATACTTATTGTAATCACTTGTAGTTCCTCCGTATGCAAATCCATTTACAACAAATAAATCTTCATCCCCATCCAAATCAAAATCTGAAAAGGTCGCATCCCAAGCCCAACCGGCTCTGTCGACCCCCAAATCGGTAGCTACATTTACATATTTAGTACCGCCTCCTATATTACTAAAAAGGGCATTTTCCTGTATTGCGGTAATAAAAAAATCAAAAAAGCCATCATTATTATAATCCCCGATAGCTATTCCCATATCATCTTTGGAATGATTCAAATTATAGAGACTTGCCTGTTCTGTAAAACCTGTTCCTTGATTATTAATAAAAAGATCATTGGTTTGTGAGGAATAGTCATTGGCAACATACAAATCCAACCAACCATCACCATTAAAATCAAAGGGAATACTTTGATAGGAAAGTTTCTTTTCAGCTCCTTGAAAAATAGTACTCACATCAGAAAAAGTCCCATTCCCATTATTTTTATACAGACGATTATCACCGCAAGTCGTTGACCAGATAGTCAGGTATATATCAAGAAAACCGTCTTTATTATAATCAAACCAAGTCGCTCCTGTATTTAAACATTCATTGTATTTTTGAAATCCGGCACTGACAGTCACTTCCTCAAAAGTCCCATTCTTTTTATTATGAAACAACTGAACTTTATTGGTATTGGTCAGAAATAAATCAGGAAAGCCATCATTATCATAATCTCCCCAAAAAGCACCATGCTTATAGCCTGATAATCCGCTGAACGTGGCAGCCTGCTCTTCAACAGGGAAGAGATTAACCAATCCGGACACATCAGTGGCATCTGTAAAAGTGCCATCATTATTGTTTTTAAACAGTCTGCTATGACTACTGGCAACTCCGTTCTCGTCTTTTGCCCTTGCCACTACAAATAGATCCAGATCATTATCCTTATCATAATCCGCAACCGAAACGCCGTTGTTTTTTTCCAAAACACCTAAACCGGCAACCTTTTCTATTCTATCAAAAGTTTGTGCTTTTAAAGGATTAACCAACATCAAAGCACTATAGATTCCTAGTACGAAACAATATTTAAAAAATGATTTATTTAACATCTGATACGTTGGCTTTTGTTAAACTTCTACAATTTTACACTCTAAATTCTCCGTTCTTCTATTTGTTTAAAATTGAATTAACTTTCTTTTTCCATTGATATTAACTTCGATATCCTTTCCTGATGATTTAATTTTACTCACGCACTGCAACTCTTTATTTCTCCATTTTTCCCCTGATTTTTTCCAGAGCATCACTGTCGCATAAATAGTAGCTGTATCATTGTCCGGTTTAAATTCATTTGCCACATTTATCACCGTACTATTTTCACTTTCTGGGTGCAAACCTTTGGCTGCAATGACTTCTGTTTTATCCCAACCTAAAAGCGGAATCATGGCCAATTGGTATTTTCCGTTATCAATAATAGTCACCTTTTTTCCTTTTATTACTCTTGTTACAGTTGTAATTTCTTTGTCCAATTGTGGCAGGGCATAATGGCCTAATCGTACTGAAACGGCATCGGAACTGTTATTTTTATCAATTCTCAAAATCCCATTGGGCAAAGGTATATCTGCCAGATTCATTTTGATATGTTCATTGGTTTCGAGAACAGCATCCCTATAATAAACGCCGTCTTCAAACTTTTTAAAAGTAAATAATCGTAGCGGCTCCCATTCCTGTTTTGCATTTTTAAAAACATAGTTCATCGCAACTTCCCCGTTTATCCCATCAGCCTGCCAAAGGAAAGCACTGTTATACGATAGGCGATTGTAGTTTTCTGTTGATCGAAATCCCTGCCAATCGTTTTTTTTCTTTTCATGACACCAGGCTCTTACCTCTGAAGCTCCAATAGCCGGATAATTGGTAATTAAAATTTTGGAACCTTCTTGAAAATTAGTATACACCTGATCTTTTTTGAATTCGGTTTCCCAAGGACCTTCATTTTCTTTGGCCGTCCAGAAAGGATTATCATCCGGCAATAACAGTCCCAGAAAGGCTTTTCCCATCCAATAGACGCTGCCTCTGCAACTATACACTTGTACTGCCGGTTCGAATGCACCGTAAAAGCCCAGCGTTGGCACATCGTCTTTCATAAAATCCGGGTGTTGAAAAAATTGCTTTATAACCCCTGATGAAATTCTTCGCAACCAACCATTGTTTATTTTGGCATCGTTTTCTAATCCCATAAAAGGAAATGTGGCAACGGAAGCAATTCGATAACTAATACTGCGGCCAAACATAATCATCTCTCCATTACGGCTGAACATTAAGGGATAATTGGAATTGAGATCTTTGAAATTGTTCCTGAATTTTGATGCATATTCCGGATAATATTTATTGCCAAAATATTCAGACCATAAGACTCCATACAATTGGTAGCCCCACATACTATAATAATCATAAGCCGGATTATCATTGTACCAACCATCCCCCCGATAATCGTCTAATGATTTTTGCAAATACTCCACCAACAATTTCTCATTTACAGCATAACCTTGTTCTTTGAAAAAACTCAATACAAAAATGTTGAAAAACTTCCAATTGGAAGATACGGTAGGCCCATCACCATAACTAAGCATGGATTGCGCCAATGCATCTTTTTGATCCTGTGGCAATGGATTCCATAACACTTCCGGATTCGTTAGTAATGAAATTGCTATGGCGCCATATTCTACCAGATTCTGACTTGGCCCTCCATTTTTGGAACGGGGAACAATATAAGAGGGGCTGTTTGGATCGATTAATTTACTGAATTGATATCTGTAATAATCAGCGACTTTAATGTTATTAATCACTAAATCGGGATTCTCTTTTAAAAGTGGAGAAGCAATAAATAATGTCCTACTCAAACCCTCTAATTTTTCCGTTGGGACTTTTGCTTCGTCTTTGGGATAGCTCACACCCGGTTGTTTAGGGAATTTCATCGGATCATCCAGATTATGAATATAACTAAAAGCCCCTTTCAATAAATAAAGTGCTGCCTCTTTCCAATGCTGCTTGGTCATACCGGTATGAGGACTTAACTTGTAATCCGGATTATTTATTTGAAAAACAGTATTGACATCTTCTTTTTGTTGCGAAAATAAAGACAGACTAAACATCGTGGTTAGCAATAAAACTTTCAAATTCTTCATATCTTCTAAATTTAATTTTTTCTAATTTTCAATACAAAAACTAGTTTTGTATTCTTATTTTATTGATTGAATGGTAACGTCCCCTGTAGACAATCCTTCTGAATTTGCACTAATGACAATAGCACCGGTTTCTTTAGTACTTTTAACAATAATTAATGCTTTTCCTTTCCATGCTTTTCTTTTATTAGCTACATACAAATCAGTGTCTTTTAAATCCGCATTATCAACGCCTACTATAACTCCAGCACCTGAAACATTAAATATAAGTTGGTTTGCTGCATTTGGATTCAAAACCCCTTTATCATCTGTAATTTCTACGGTTATGTAACATAAATCCTGACCATCTGCCTTAATGGTTGTACGATCTGCCGCTAATTTAATATTGGATGCTTGTCCTGCTGTTTTTAAGAAAACCGATTCTGTTTCCTTATTATTTTCTAATCCTACCGCTTTCAATTCGCCACTAGTATAAGGAATTGTGAAAGTTGCTTTAAACTCCTGACTTAAACCCGTTTCTTTTTCACCAATAACTTTATCATTCAGGTAGAGTCTTACTTTAGGATATTTCGAATACACCTCTACTTCAATACTTTTTCCTTCATGACCAGGCCAGGTCCAACTTTCCCATGTAGGCCAAACTGCCCAGGAAGTAAGTTTAATTGCTCCATTTTCCGGATTGGGTTCACGTACTGCTATATAAATTTTCTCCGTATTATTATACAACATACTTCGATAATGAGAAATGGGTTTTCTCCATCCTGTTAAATCCACATCACCACAATAAGCGCCATGCCAAGGATACAAATTTGCTTCCCAATGTTCGCCAGTTGGTTCTCCCGGATACACATAACGACCGATACCTGATTCCCCTAAATAATCCATCGCAGTCCACACAAAATCACCTATGATATAATTGTGTTTTTGAACCAAATTCCAATTTGCAAAAGCATCTTTAGGATAAGACTCCGTTTGTACAATAATACGCGAAGGCACTCTTGCATGATCTGACTCAGCATGATGCAACTGATAATTATAACCCGCCACATCATGTGCCGCCATTAAAGGATCGAAAATTTCCCATGACTTATCCCAAGTGGTCATTGCCGATGTTACCGGACGTGTTGCATCTATATTCCGCACGGCATTAGCTAACATCTTTGCCGTTTCAACGGCTGCCGGTTCTTTTCTTTCAATAATTTCGTTACCAATGCTCCACATAATAACGGAAGGATGATTTCTATCGCGAAAAACCATAGATTCAACATCATGTTTCCACCATTTGTCAAAAATACAGGCATAATCATACGTTGTTTTTTTCTCTTTCCATCCATCAAAAGCTTCATCTATTACCAACATTCCCAATCGGTCACAGGCATCTAAAAAAGCTTCCGAAGGAGGATTATGCGAAGTCCTTAGTGCATTGAATCCTGCTGCTTTTAACAATTCTACTTTTCTTACTTCGGCACGGTTATAAGCAGCAGCACCTAACGCACCGTTATCATGATGCACGCAACCTCCGTTTAATTCTATCTTTTTGCCGTTTAACAAAAATCCATTTTCAGTACTAAACTCGATTGTTCTTATTCCAAAAGTTTTTACAACATTATCTAAATCTACATTTCCTTGCTCAATTTTAATTTTTGCAACATAAAGATTAGGTTCCTCAGGCGACCAAAACATAGGGTTTTCTACTACTATGTCTTGAATCACTTCCTTCTCTTCATTAGGCTGCAACTTTACTTTAGTATGAAACCCAACTATATTTGTTCCTACTTTATTAATAATATTCGTTGAAACAAAAATGGCTTGAGGACTGGAGGTTTCATTTTTCACGATAGTCTTAACCTGAACTATTGCTTTTTCATTAGTTACTTTTGGTGTTGTTATAGCCACTCCCCAGTTTTTTATATGAATGGGATTTTTTACTTTCAACCAAACATGACGATAAATTCCGGAACCGCTATACCATCTGCTGTTTTTTTGTTTCGAATTATCTACCTTAACAGCAATGGTGTTTTGTTGTCCAAATTTTAAATAAGGTGTCAAATCATATTCAAAAGAAGTATAACCATAAGGTTGAATCCCTACTGATTTTCCATTAATAAAAACTTCCGCATTCATATAAACTCCTTCAAAATAGATGGCTACTTTTTGGTTTTTCCATTGGGCAGGCACTGAAAATGTTTTTCGATACCATCCCGTTCCTGCTGGAAAAAATCCGCCATCGCCTTCACTTGGATTGTTTTTTTCTGATTTCCCTTCAATACTCCAATCGTGAGGCAAATCTAATTTTATCCAGGAACTATCATCAAAATTTACAGCATTTGCTGGAGAAGATTCGCCTAAAGAAAATTTCCAATCGGCATTAAAATCTTGTTTTCTTGCTAGTGTCTCTTTTTTAGAAGAAGCACATCCCATTAACAAACTAAATAAACACAGGAAGACTATAAACTGTATACTTTTTATCATTGTTTCTTTTTGTAATTAATTTAATTGGCTATAACTGTTTCGAAGCTATATTCTCCTGATTCTAATTTGAAAACAGCCTTATTATTTTCTACATTCAAAAATTTGATTCCGCTCTTTTTACCATTTATTATCACATCACTTTCTTTTAAAGCTGGCAAGTAAAGTGTTGCATTGGTATTTGCAGGTACAACAAAATGGAACTCATATTTGCCGTTTTTTCTTTCCCAACTACTTTCAATGCGTCCGTACATCGAATCGTAATAGCCATTTGCAAAGGTCATTTGTCCAGTAGTATCAGGTTCTGGCTGTAAAACGAAATGTTTAAATCCCGGTGAATTATCATCTCTTACAATTCCTAACGAATAATTATACATCCATGCTCCTACAGCACCAAAGGCGTAATGATTAAAAGAATTCATTCGGTTATTTCCTCCAAATCCGGCTTTATGGGTATACGAATTTAATCGTTCCCAAATAGTAGTTGCTCCCTGACTAACCGGGTACAACCATGACGGATAAGAGGTTTGCTGCAATAATTGATAGGCAACATCAGAATAACCATTATCCGAAAGCGCTTTATTTACCCACGCAGTACCAATAAACCCTGTCATTAATGAATAGGGCGGACAAACAACCCCTTGATCTGTTTTGTTTTCTCTTTTTATGGAAGCAACAAACTGCCTTATAGCCAGACCTGCGTTCTCTTTATTCAAAATAGTAAAGGCAAAAGGCAACACATAAGACGTTTGTGTATCTATAATTTTATCTCTAAAAGAGGTTTTCCCTGTTGTTTTATCAATGTAGGTCTTATTGAAAAACTCTTTTCGTTGTTTATAATATTCTGAAAAATGTTCCTGATCTTTCTTTTTATCTAATATGGTTGCCACCTTAGACATAATTTCCAAATCATAGATAAAATAGGCTTCCCAA
>JAKFBW010000074.1:0-2454 GCA_036676965.1 Flavobacterium sp.
TTTTTAGAACTACAAACATTGTTTCTCAAAAACACGATACCCATTCGACCTGGCAGAAGTAATCCTAGAAATATAGGCAAATATCGAACTCGGATTAGGCCAGTTGTGCTTAAAAATCAAAAAAGATGCGGTTTGAGAATTCCTTAACTTAATGACATTGCGCTCGCGCGAGCATCTTGCTCGTGCCCACAACAGCGAGCAAACAACCTATAATCAAATACTTTGTCGAGTTTCTTGCGAAGTTCCCTCATTCTTCGGGAAGACAAGTTTGTGGAAGTAGATTGTGGGTATGAACAAATTGAAAATTGACACGCCCGATAGCGCGGATTTGTAATCCGTGCCCACAACAGCGAGCAAACAACTTATAATCAAATACTTTGTCGAGCTACTTGCGGAGTTTACTTCCCCTGTTCGCTATTGCTCGAGTCCTCATTCTTCGGGAAGACAAGTTTGCGGAAGTAGACCGCTCTTTCTCTCTTCCTGAACTAGTGGATGATGACAAAATTTCAGCCAAATACGAAAATGGAATTTTAGCTATTACTATCCCTAAAAAAGAAGAGGCAAAACCAAAAACTCCAAAACTGATTAGCATTAAATAAGGCATTAAAAAACAAATTCAATTGTCGTATAAAAAGTTCGGGGATCAGACGGAATGATTCCGGGACCGGGATAACCGGTGGCTCTGCGGGTAAAATAACTGTTGTTTGTGAAATTATTGATTCCCGCTTCCAGTTTCCATTTTTTCCATTTGTAGGAGGTTGAAAAATCAGCTACATAATAGGCCGGAATCTGACCAAAAATACCATATGTATTGTCATTAACATCGGTTTTGCTGTTGTTTGCTTCTGTAAATTGAGAAGATACATAAGTAAATTGAACACTTGACATAAAGTTTTTATAACCAATTCCCGTTCCGGTTTTTACGTTGTAAAGCGGAACAAATTCCACTTTGTTTCCTTCAATATTTGGTGCATCCGATTTTAAATATTCCGAATCGGTGATAGCAATATTAGAAAATACATTCCAAAGAAAGTTGTCATTTTGTTTGAAAAAAGTTTTATTCAAGCTCCAATCAAATATTGTTTCAAAACCATAAGTCACAGCTGTTCCTATATTATCCCTAAACCTCACAACTGCAGCTGAACCATTGGGGTTTCTGGTTTCATATTCGCCTATTTTGTCATTATAATACAATCCGTATATACTGGCGTCAAAAGTTATTTCAGTGCCTATTTGTCCCCGAATTCCAATATCTGAAGTGTACCCTGTCTCATCGGTAATATCGGAATCAATCACCTGACTTGGACTTACGGTTCGAATATCATTGAAAGTTACCGAGCGATAATTTTGGGAAATATTTCCGTAAACTTCTATCCTGTTTAAAGGCTTATAACTTAACCCTATGCCCAAAAACACAAAATCCCTGTCCTTTACATTATGCTCAAAAATGGTTTCGTCTAAAATCACGTTTCCGGCTAAATCCAGATTTATTTTACGGTAAGAACCTTCGGCCTGGGTTTTTATTTTTTCAAATCTAAAACCTGGGGTAATCGAGAAATTAGGTGTCACCTTGAAAATATTTTCTCCAAAGACAGATAGATTCAAGTTCGGAAAAGTATAGTTGGATTGATTTTGATAAAAAGGAAATTCTGTATCAGCGATTGTAAAATTAGCATCACTTCCCGAACTGCCAGGTCCTTGAATTCCCGTATTTTTAGATTGATAATATTTAGCCCCAATCAAAAAGGCACTCGTGTTTTCTTTAATCTTATAACGTTTTAAAAATCGTGCTTCCGCTCCCCAATTGACAAAATCGCCAATAATCAAATCTCTGACTGTTCCGGGTGTGTCAGAATTAGAAACCCGATTAGAACGATAGCCGATCGCTTTTCGGCTGGCATCCAATCCAAATAATTGAAGGGAGAAATCGGAATTGGTGTTGAATTTATGTTTTAGTCGCAGTGCGAATAAATTCCAGTTCACAGCAAACCAGTTTCTGGTTCGGTTACTCTGTGTTGGGTTTTCGTTGAACATAACATCCGTTAATCCACCTGCTTGATGGGCCAAATATTTCAGATGTGTATAATCAAAATGCAAGGAAGTTTTATCGGTAAACTGATAGTTAAAGTTTCCAAAATAATTTTTGCTTTCAAATTCAGAATTGGGTCTGAAGCCGTTTCCTTGTTTGTAATTGTAGAACGTATAATAACTGAATTTATCTTTTGTGCCGCTTAATGAAGTAAAATTGGTAAACAAACCATAAGATCCAAAAGTAGTTCGGGTTAAAAACTCAAATGGCTTTTTGCTTGGCGTTTTTAGTTTAAAATTGACTAAACCGCCAAATTGTGTTCCATATTGCAAGGAAGCTGCGCCGCGAACAACCTGAATTTCTTCTAATGCTTCAGTCGGGGGTGCGTAATAACTCTCTGGATAGCCCAAAACATCGGCGCTGAT
>JAKFBW010000075.1:0-3260 GCA_036676965.1 Flavobacterium sp.
AATTTCTTTGTCAGACATAGTGATCAGCATCTATATTTATATCCAGTCCATGGTGATAAAAACCATCATAAACTAGACATTTTTATTGGTGAGAATATAGACACTTTAAATGGGTTTTAACAAACACATTTCGTATAAGGTGTATTATGTTAATTTTAGAAAATCTTCACTACTATTATTTTAAAATAAGCCTTATATCCAAGCATAAAACAAGGTTGTCTAGACTTCTTTTAACAGTAAAGTTATCATAAAACTGAATTTTATTTTTTAGGTAAGTTTATGCATTCTATCCGCATTCGTTAAGACACAACTATTTGCATAGTGACACTATTTTATAATGGTGGGCTTTTGTTGTGTCTTTAAGAATATATGCGGATATATAAAGTAAAAGTATGCTTAATTTATAAGTATGCTTTTAGTGCATAGTTTCCAGTTATAACTTAATTGACTAGCTATTTGTCCACCCTGTGGATGAATAGCTTTTTTTTTGGGAGGACACTGTGATGCTAGCTTTTGTTTTCACCTAAATCCTGTTTGCTGCATAAAAAATTTCAAGAGCTAAACAGGAGTAAATAAAAATGAGTTTAATTATTAAAGCGAGAAACATACGCTTGGATTATGCTGGGCGTGATGTTTTGGATATTGATGAATTGGAAATTCACTCTTATGACCGTATTGGTCTTGTGGGTGATAACGGAGCAGGAAAGAGTAGTTTACTCAAAGTACTTAATGGCGAAATTGTTTTAGCCGAAGCGACATTACAGCGTTTTGGTGATTTTGCACATATCAGCCAACTGGGCGGAATCGAAATAGAAACGGTCGAAGACCGGGCAATGTTATCTCGCCTTGGTGTTTCCAATGTACAAAACGACACAATGAGTGGCGGAGAGGAAACTCGTGCAAAAATTGCTGCCGCATTTTCCCAACAAGTACATGGCATTCTAGCGGATGAACCAACCAGCCACCTTGATCTCAATGGAATAGATCTACTTATTGGTCAACTTAAAGCATTTGATGGAGCATTACTTGTTATCAGTCATGACCGATATTTTCTTGATATGGTTGTAGACAAGATATGGGAGTTAAAAGACGGTAAAATTACGGAATATTGGGGTGGTTACTCGGATTACTTGCGTCAAAAAGAAGAAGAGCGACAACACCAAGCCGTAGAATATGAGCTGATGATGAAGGAACGGGAGCGATTAGAATCTGCTGTGCAAGAAAAACGCCAGCAAGCTAATCGATTAGACAATAAGAAAAAAGGAGAAAAATCCAAAAACTCTACCGAAAGTGCTGGACGACTTGGGCATGCAAAAATGACTGGCACCAAGCAAAGAAAACTGTATCAGGCAGCTAAGAGTATGGAAAAGCGTTTGGCTGCATTAGAAGATATTCAAGCACCAGAGCATTTGCGTTCTATTCGTTTTCGTCAAAGTTCAGCCCTAGAACTGCACAATAAGTTCCCGATTACGGCAGATGGTCTGAGCTTAAAATTTGGTAGCCGTACTATCTTTGATGACGCTAACTTTATAATACCGCTTGGCGCTAAAGTCGCTATAACTGGATCGAATGGAACAGGGAAAACGTCCTTGTTAAAAATGATATCAGAACGTGCTGATGGATTAACCATATCTCCAAAAGCTGAAATTGGCTACTTTACACAAACAGGATATAAATTTAACACGCATAAATCTGTGCTCTCCTTTATGCAGGAAGAGTGCGAGTACACAGTTGCGGAAATTCGTGCAGTATTGGCTTCAATGGGGATCGGAGCGAATGATATTCAAAAAAACTTATCCGACTTATCGGGAGGTGAAATCATCAAACTGCTTTTATCCAAAATGCTTTTAGGAAAATATAATATTTTGCTTATGGATGAACCAGGAAACTATCTTGACCTAAAAAGTATTGCCGCATTAGAAACAATGATGAAGTCCTATGCAGGAACTATTATCTTCGTATCTCATGACAAGCAATTGGTCGATAATATTGCTGACATTATCTACGAGATCAAAGACCACAAAATCATCAAGACTTTTGAGAGAGATTGTTAATGATAGCCAATCTAATCCGAACATTAATTATTGAACTCTTTAAAGGAAATTAAAAATGACAATTCAAGATATTCAATCACTTGCTGAAGCACACGGCTTGTTGCTTACGGACAAAATGAATTTCAATGAAATGGGCATTGATTTTAAGGTCGTTTTTGCTCTTGATACAAAGGGGCAACAATGGTTGCTGCGTATTCCTCGTCGTGATGGCATGAGGGAACAAATCAAGAAAGAAAAACGCATTTTAGAATTGGTAAAAAAACATCTTTCTGTAGAGGTTCCTGATTGGAGAATTTCATCTACAGAATTAGTGGCTTATCCCATACTTAAAGATAATCCTGTTTTAAATTTGGATGCTGAAACCTATGAAATAATTTGGAATATGGACAAAGATAGCCCGAAATACATAACATCTTTGGCAAAAACCTTATTTGAAATCCATAGTATTCCTGAAAAAGAAGTTCGGGAAAATGATTTGAAAATTATGAAACCTTCAGATTTAAGACCTGAAATAGCAAACAATTTGCAGTTAGTAAAATCTGAAATTGGTATAAGTGAGCAATTGGAAACCCGCTACAGAAAATGGTTGGATAATGATGTTCTATGGGCAGATTTCACCCAATTTATACATGGCGATTTATATGCTGGGCATGTACTAGCTTCAAAGGATGGAGCTGTTTCAGGCGTTATTGATTGGTCAACAGCCCATATAGATGACCCAGCGATTGATTTTGCTGGGCATGTAACTTTGTTTGGAGAAGAAAGCCTCAAAACTCTAATCATCGAGTATGAAAAACTAGGGGGTAAAGTTTGGAATAAACTATATGAACAGACTTTAGAAAGAGCAGCGGCCTCTCCTTTGATGTATGGTTTATTTGCCTTAGAAACTCAAAATGAAAGCCTTATCGTTGGAGCAAAAGCTCAGTTGGGAGTTATATAATTTAAAAATATGATTGCTGAGAACTGCCTTGTTTTGAAACTTGGTTGGCTTTAATTAGTTTTTAGTATTCTTTATAGAAAATGCCTCGATCAAGGGGCATTTCTAACAATCATTTAACATAAAATTTCTTATGTGAAGTAACCTTGTTAAAACCCATTTAAAGTGTCTATATTCTCACCAATAAAAATGTCTAGTTTATGATGGTTTTTATCACCATGGACTGGATATAAATATAGATGCTGATCACTATGTCTGACAAAGAAATT
>JAKFBW010000076.1:0-52732 GCA_036676965.1 Flavobacterium sp.
CCAAAGTTTCGATCTGTAATTCAAGTCACATGAAATCGTCAATCCTAAGTCATGAGCCGCTTTTACGGCTTCCAGACAGACTTCGGCAGCACTCTGGGATATCGCCGGGGTAATTCCGCTCCAATGGAACCAAGTAGCTCCCTCAAAAACTTTGGCCCAATCGACAGCTCCTTTTTGAATCGTTGCCATCGCACTGTGCGCGCGATCGTAAACTACATTACTCCCTCGGGTTCCCGCTCCGGTTTCCAGATAATAGGTCCCCAAACGTTCCCCTCCAAAAATGACATTTTTAGACTCCACATCCATCTTACGCATTTCCTGCAAGGCACAAGCCCCGATTTCATTTTCCGGCAATCGGGTTACAAATTCTGCATCGACACCATAATTCTTTAAAGAAACCGCTACATTAAATTCACCTCCACCGTAGGTCGCAGTGAACGTATTAGCCTGAGAAAAACGCAAATGCCTTTCGGTCGAAAGACGCAACATAATTTCACCAAATGTGACAACTTTATTCATATATGTAAAAATTATTTCTTAGTGGTCATATATGTTATCGCTTTTATTTATTTGGTGTTTGCTTGCGCAAACTTGTTATAAATGGCGATTTCATTATATATATGAGTTAAAATTTTTGTTTATTTCATGAAATCCTCCCGTATCGGACTGAAAACGTCGACACAAAAATACATCATTTTCTATTCTGTCCTTCCTATTAAAAAAACCAAAGTAGGTCTTTAATTCGAATTTTACAAATTAATCATCATTCACAGTTTCTGTCCAAAAAGAGTAATTACAAATAATTCAACGGCCATTCCCAATAGCTTTATTGGTTTCACTCCTGCAAAATAAATTGCCTTTAAATTGTTTTTAGGCCCCTCTTTTTGCTGATTATTTTTTATATATTTTTACAATATTCAGTCAAGAAACCAATAAAAACTAAAAGACGCTGAATTTTAAATAGTTTTAAAAAAAACTCATTTATATTCACATACTCTTGATTTTGGCAAAAATAAATAAAAATTTAATAATCCAATCGATTGTATTATTAAATTTTTATTTATTTTTGTCGCAATTATTTCAATCAGAGAACAAAACACTGTAAATACATTAAAATAAAATTTATGACAAACCATTATGAAGTGCGTTATGCTACATCACCACAGGATGTAAAAATGTATGATACCAAACGATTGCGTGAAGAGTTTTTAATCAAGAATTTGATGGAGGCCGATAAAGTGAATTTAGTATATACCCATTATGACAGGTATATTGCCGGAGGAGCTGTACCTGTAAAAAATTCCTTGAAATTAGAAACTATTGAGCCCCTGAAATCGGACTATTTTTTAGAGCGAAGAGAATTGGGAATCATTAATGTAGGTGGAAGCGGTTCTGTAACGGTTGACGGAACAAAATATGATTTAGCCTACAAAGAAGCTTTATACATCGGCAGGGAAAATAAAGAAGTCATTTTCAGCAGTGACAATGCTGCTAATCCTGCTAAGTTTTATTTGAACTCTGCGCCTGCCCATAAAATATTTCCAACAAAAAAAGTAAGCCAACAGGATGCCGAAATTGTAGAACTTGGTACTATGGAAACTGCCAATGCACGTACGATCAGAAAACTGATTGTGAATAGTGTGGTAGAAACCTGTCAGGTGCAAATGGGAATGACCGAGTTAAAAATCGGAAGCGTTTGGAATACGATGCCTGCCCACGTTCACGACAGAAGAATGGAAGTGTACTTTTATTTTGAAGTACCCGAGGATCAGGCGGTGTGTCATTTTATGGGAGAACCCCAAGAAACCAGACACATCTGGATGGCCAATAATGAAGCGGTAATTTCACCGCCATGGTCTATCCATTCCGGTTCAGGAACCAGCAACTACACTTTTATTTGGGGTATGGCCGGGGAGAATCTGGATTATGGTGATATGGATTTTTGTAAAATAAACGAATTAAAATAAACTTAAATATAATACTATGTCAATAAACTTATTTGATTTAACAGGTAAAACTGCGCTGGTAACCGGTGGTGTTCATGGATTGGGAATGTCAATTGCCAAAGGTCTTGGTCATGCAGGAGCTAAAATTGTTGTTAACGAACATTCTTCACAAGAAGCTATCGACAACGCTATTAAAGAATATCAGTCGGTAGGGATAGAAGCCTATGGTTATCTGTTTGATGTAACAGATGACGCTGCGGTAAAAGCCTCTATCGAAAAAATTGAAAAAGAAGTAGGTCCTATCGATATTTTGGTAAACAATGCCGGAATCATCAAAAGAACCCCTATCCTTGAAATGGAAACTTCCGATTTTGAAGCGGTAATTAAAGTGGACCTTATTGGGCCATTCATTGTCTCTAAATATGTGGCCAAAGGAATGGTGGAAAGACGTTCCGGAAAAATAATCAACATGTGCTCTATGATGAGTGAATTGGGTAGAGATTCTGTAAGTGCTTACGCTGCTGCAAAAGGTGGTTTGAAAATGCTTACTAAAAATATGGCTACCGAATGGGCTAAATTTAATGTACAGACGAACGGAATTGGACCTGGTTATTTTGCCACAAGCCAAACTGCTCCTATTAGAGTAAACGGACACCCATTTAATGAATTTATCATCGGCAGAACTCCGGCAGGACGTTGGGGAGATCCGGACGATTTACAAGGTGCCGCTATTTTCCTAAGTTCAAAAGCCAGTGACTTTGTAAACGGGCATATCGTTTATGTTGATGGTGGAATTTTGGCAACCATCGGAAAACCTTCTAATGAAAGTTAATATTTCTTTTTTGAAGAATAAATAAAAAAACGGGACTTTTTAGGGTCCCGTTTTTTTATATGCTTATTGCTGAAAACAACTATTTTACTTTGACTGTTTCGTTACTTTTTTCAAATCCTCCCCTCCGGGAATTTTCATTTTATCCGTCAAAATAGAAATCTCATTCAGATTAAAATTACCGGTCAAAGACATCAACACAGTTTCATTATTGGCACCTCCGCCTTCAATAAACATTAAAAGTTCTTGAATCTGATTATCAGTTCCTGCCGACTTTACCGAAATTTTGACATTCTTTCCTTTATCATTAACACGCATCAATTCATCCAGTCCGGCTGTTTTTACATATTTCTCGGCCGTAGATTTCATATCCGAAGTTGTAGTAGTGCTTGTCGTGGTATATACTTTCAGATTGTCCAGCTTTTTAATCAAATTCATGTAGCGTTGTGTTTCCAGATCCGAAGCATCTACTTTTACTTTACTCATGAGTTCAAACATCTTCTTATTGACTACAATTGTTTTGATATTATCTTGCGCGCTGAATTTATCAAAAGCGGTAGTCTGCGCAAAAAAGGGACTTGAAATTAAGGTGACGATAAGAACAATTATATATTTTTTCATTATTTCGATTTATTTAATAGGTTTAAAAATTAAACTTTTTGAATCCTCATACTCTTGAATGTATAAAACATTTTCTATGCCAAAATTTACCTGTTTAGATAAAAGCGATAACATTTTTTGGGTTTCCCTGAAAGCAAGCTCCGGATCATCAAAGGTTCCTAAATCTTCCATTGCTGTTTTATTGCTATTCATCATATAGGATACAAGCCCGATTAAGATAACAAACAGGGCCGCTACAGCGTACCAAACTACTTTATTTTTACTGGATTTCATAATCAGCCGAATTATTTTTGCCTTAGGAAATAAAATTATCTGACTAAAGATAGTATTTTTACATTGATTTCTACCAAAATTTCAAAAATGAAATCGTCATTAACAATCCGTTTGCGCCAGCAAAACCATTACACAAAAGCTATGCTATATATAAAAACTTCTTTAAAATCCTTAATACTACTATTCCTTATCTCTTTTACTTTTCAAAGTTGTCAGGATGATGATGATGTTTCGGCTCCGCTACAACTGGAAGTACAGGATTTTGTTTGGAAAGGACTTAACCGATTTTATCTATGGCAGGCCGATGTACCTAATTTGGACGATAACCGATTTGCATCACAAACACAACTCAATGCTTTTTTAAAAGAATATCCTGATCCTTCAGATTTATTTGATGCCTTGCTGGTCGATAGTTCCATTGACCGATTCAGTTGGTTTATCAATGATTACACCGTCCAGGAACAGGCGTTTCAAGGTACTACAAAAAATAACGGAATTGAATTTGGACTCTACCTAAAACCGGGAAGTACTACAGCCGTTTTTGGTTGGGTGCGGTACATTATTCCCAATTCGGATGCTGCCACAAAGGACATTAAACGCGGGGATATTTTTTATGCAGTAGATGGAATCCCACTGACAACAAGCAACTATCAATCCCTATTATACAGTTCAAAGGAAAACTATACCTTGGAATTTGCCGATTATAACAATGCAACTTTCACCCCAAATGGAAAGTCGACTGCCTTTACCAAGACTGTTTTAAACGAAAATCCGATTTTAATCAACAAAGTAATCGAAACAGGAAGCCATAAAATTGGTTACCTCATGTACAATGGATTTTATTCCAGCTATGACACCAAATTAAACGAAGCATTTGGGACTTTAAAAACACAGGGAATTACCGATTTGGTACTTGACCTTCGGTATAATCCGGGTGGTGCGGTACATTCTGCCACGCGCTTGGCCAGTATGATTACGGGACAGCTTACAGGAAAAGTATTTTCTAAACTGGAATACAACGAGAAACTGAAATCTAAAAACACCAATTACCTGTTTACTAACAAAATAGGCAGCAATGCCATTAATAGCCTTAACTTAACCAAAGTATATATCTTAACCACAAAAGGCACCGCTTCGGCAAGTGAACTTATCATTAATGGCCTGCGCCCACATATCAATGTAGTACATATAGGAGATCTGACAGCAGGTAAAAACGTGGCTTCTATAACGGTTTATGATTCTCAAGATTTTTCGGCAACCAACAGAAACCCCAATCACCGGTATGCCATGCAACCTATTGTGGCTAAATCTGTTAATTCCCTTGGTTTCGGGGAGTACACCAGCGGACTTATTCCTGATTTTTCTTTAAATGAAACCCTGGGCAATCCAGGCATACTCGGAAGTACAACAGAACCTTTGTTGAGCTCCGCCATAGGTAAAATTACCGGTACCGGTAAAATGACACCAGCAAGCAAAGGAGTTGATTTTAAATTCTTATCCGATTCTAAAATAATCCGTGGCCAAAATGAAATGCATATCGAAGAAATACCTGAAGATTTGTCAAAAAATAAAAACTAAATACAATAAATTGAATTACAATTAGTTATACTTAATTAACCCTAAATGAATGGATATGAAAAAGGCAGCTAAATTATTTTTGATACTGATTTCTTTAACTGGTTTGGCATTTGTAAGTCCGACAGATAAAAGCCACAAACAAATCAATGTAGTCATTGATGCCGGACATGGAGGATTTGATTCTGGGGCGACGGTAAATCATGTTTCCGAAAAACAGATTGTAGACCGTATTATTGCCAAAATTCAAACTTTCAATAAAAACAAAAATATCATCATTCACTTTACCCGATCGGAAGATAAATTTATCCCCCTGAAAGACCGGACCGATTTTATCAATACCATCCGACCGGATTTAGTTTTGTCTCTGCATGTCAATGCAAGTGCCAACCCAAACACTTCCGGACTTGAATTTTATGTTTCCAAAGACTCCAAATCCTATGAAAAATCGGCCGTAATTGCCGAGAAATTCCAGACAAAATTCACTGCTTCCAACTGGAAAGTAAACGAAATAAAAACGGCTAATTATCATATTTTACAGAAATCAGAAGTTCCTGCGGTCTTGATGGAAATTGGGTATTTATCGAATAAAAAGGATCAAAAACTTATGGAAAACAATACCGAACAAAATCAGATTGCCAAAAAAATTATCGCCTGTATAGCAGAATTGAAATAATTTGAACCCTAAATATACCAAAGAGGCTTTCAGTGATGAAAGCCTCTTTTTATTTTTGAATATTTCTGAAATCTATTCATTAAAATAGAAGCCATTTGGACCAACACCAACAATAAAATCTTTTTGTAAAGTTCCTGATAAAGAATAAACGTAAGCCTTACTATTTGCTGTAAAATCACCTCCGTCGGCGATAAAAATATGATTATTTCTTACCGCAAATCCATACATTTTCCCATATGCAGATGTTGAAGTATAACTTAAAATTGCATTAGTCGAAGCAGTTATAGCAGTTATACCCATTGCGTAAACAGAAGTTCCAACGGTATAGTATATTTTATCTTCATAAAGATCTAAATTTTTAGCATCATTTAATGAAACTGGAAAATTAAGTGTACTAAAAGTTTTATCAGCTAATTTTACTTTTACTAATTGGCTTGGCCCTCCATAA
Organism: Flavobacterium sp.; assembly: GCA_036676965.1. GTDB lineage: Bacteria > Bacteroidota > Bacteroidia > Flavobacteriales > Flavobacteriaceae > Flavobacterium. The sequence goes on from JAKFBW010000076.1 coordinate 6,369, forward strand.
GGACTTCTTAGTATATACAAAATTCCGTCTTTTGCTTCCATTGTATCTGAGTCAGAACCTACATTTATAGATGCTTCCAAAGTTTTTGTATCTGGATTTACCACTAACACTTTATCATTATTATAGGGCTCCGTAATATATAATTTCCCATTTTCTAATAGTATTCTATTTGCCGTTGCATTTAATGCGATATTAGCTTCTACCAAATTGGTGGTCAAATTGATAACCGCAACATAATCATCTGTATTTCCAGTAGTAGGATTTGTATATGAATAGGTATTTGCATTAGTAACATAAGCTTTTCCGTCTTTTACAACACCATATCTAGGGTTCACAAGCCCTGTTTCTATTTTTGCAATTAATTTGAATGTTTTTCTATTGACTACATTAATTTTATTAGACCCACCAGCAATAATATAGGCATAATCTCCATTGAAAAAGATGGATTGCACATATTTACCAAACAAGTCCCCTGGGTTAACAGCAGCATATACATCTTGTGTGAAGCTTGTTAAATCGTTACTGATAAAAGATACGGAACCTTGCCCGGAACCACCTTCATTCAAAACGAAAACACCGTGACTGTAGACTCCTGAATCGCTTGAATCTTCATCGTCATTAGTACATGATACTAATATTGAAATACTCCCTAGAGCAACTAAAAACATTTTACTGAACTTCATAATTATTAAAATTTAAGGTTTATATATATATTAAAATTTCTGCCGGGCAATGGTCTGTCTTCAAGACTTTGGTATTTTTCATTTAACAAATTCAAAACTTGAAAACCCAGTTTAGAAGAGCCTAAAAATCCAAAATCATAATCTATCCCAACGTTTGAGACTTTATAAGCTTTTATTGTTTGTTTTGGATCATTATCGGATCTGGTATAGACGAATCCATTGTATAAAAATTGATAGTTTGCAGAAAGTTTATAATACGAATAAGCCAAGGAACCCGTCATTTTATGATATGGTACAAAAAAAAGTTGCTTATTTGTTTTTTCGTTTTTTGAAATAGTATAGGCGTAAGTTCCGTTTAAACTGAAATCATGTTTTCCGAAATTTGTTGTCCACCCAAACAAGGTTTCTGTTCCGTATGTTTTTACTCTATCGGTGTTTTGTGGAGACCAAATGCCTCCATCACCAGGAATCCATCTCAGTAAATCCCTGATTTTTATATAATAGAATGTTTGTGATAATATGATTTTTTTATACGAAAAAACATTTCCTATTTCTGCTTGACAAGCACTTTCCGGCTTTAAATTTGGATTTCCTCCTTGCTCCCAATACAAATCATTGAAAGTTGGAATTCGGAAGTTTTTCGAAAAATTGACTTTCAAATTATAAAATCCATTGAAAACATATGAAGTTCCTGCCGAAAACAATAATGGACTTTGATAATTATCGGTAATTTCCTTGCGAATACCAAACTCACCCTGCCACTTGTTCGTAACTTGTAGCTTAGCCATTAGTGCAACTGACCCAATCTGCCGGATGTTACTTCCAAAACTCGTTCCGTAGCCTTTAGTATGGTTATAATCTGCAATACCGTTGATTTTTATGGCTTTCGTTAATTGGTACCCTAAATCGAATTTTGTTATGAAACATTCGGATTTTCCAAAACTAAAATAACCGCTGCTTATATCTCCAAAATACTGATAATTTTCATAGATGTAAGCCGATTTAAAATTGGTAGTTAATCTATTATACTCCCCTGAATATTCTATAAGGTTCCGACTAAAACTATTTATGTATTTTGTTTTTGAATCTGATTCTGAAACCAACGAAAGATTTCTATCTGCATTAGAAGTTTGACTGTAAAACTTAATAATACCATTGGCATTAATTTTATATCCCAAATTAGCATTCAAGCTGGTATTGAAATATTGCCCGTTTAAATTTTTCCGCTGTTTGCCTCTCCAAGTATAAAAACCGACATACGGATAATCATTGTTTGAACTATTGTATGAAAATCCAATTTGTGAACTCCATTTTTCGTTTGAAAGTGCCATTTTATAATTGGTCGAAAAGGTGTTAAAGCTTCCAAAAACCGCTCTAAAATCGTTGTTAAACTGTTTTTTGAAAACCAAATCATTGCCTAAATGAACTGTTCCGCCAATGGCACCGCTGCCGTAAATAACACTTCCACCTCCCGCTTTTATACTTATGGAATTAAAATCGTTTGTAGTAATCGTATTAAAATCGGTACTGCCATTGAGTTGTGAATTAATATTAATTCCGTTCCAAACAACAGCAGTTTGCGATGCGGTTGTCCCTCTGAAAGAAACCGTGGACAACATACCCCGACCATATTCCTTAAAATAAATAACACTATTATAATTGAGTAAATCAGTAAGAGAAGATTGGTTTTTATTGATTACCGAATCATTTAGAACCTGAATTGATTGTGATTTGTTATTAGCCTTCAAATTAACATCAGAAACTATAACTTCTTTTAAGTTGGTTATAGAATCATTTTGCGCCGAAATAAATTGGCACAATAATACAAAACAAGAAACAATTAGTTTTTTTACAGTCATAATTTCTAAACCTTTTTTCCCGAAAGTTTGATACTCAATGTAATAGGCAGGTCTCCTGGCTTGCGTCTTGTTGTTGACCTTCCCATTCGAAGTTAGAAATTAGAGGATGGAAGTAAGAAGTATATAACTTCTAACCTCTAACTCCTAACTTCCCACTTTCAAACAGTGGTTTTGTAGATAACAACAAGCTTGATAGCTTACAGTTGCGGGTACAGCCCAGGATTTTCGATTTATGATTCAGGCTTCTTGATTTAGGATATAACCCCTGAAATCTGAAACCCAAAATCTGAAATCGCTCACCTGATTCCCTTTTAATGCTGATTTGTAAAAAACAAAACAGCAACCTCAATACGGCGGCAAAGATAAAACTTAATTCCCCTAAAAATCAAATTTGTAGAAACTATTCCAAATACATTTAAATAAAATACAGTCATTCAATCACTTATCAAGATTAAAATCAGATTTCAATTTTTATAACCTGACCAAAATTGACTTTGTTTTGAAAGGCATCCTGCAATGGTAATGCCGATATCATACACAAAACACTCCGTATCACTCCGGCATGGGCAACAATAACGACCGGGGTATTATCATTTTTTTGAAGTTCATTTTTAAAAAAATCAGTCACCCGATGGTGTAAATCAACAAAAGATTCCCCGTTAGGAACAGCCACATTTACAAAATCATTCATCCAAGGGGTAAAATCATCTGCAGGAATGGCTTCCCAAGGCCTCATTTCCCAATCACCAAAATCCATTTCCATCAAACGGGAATCGGTTTCAACTGATGCTTCAGAAATATGACGGGCCAATTCCACACAACGGATTAACGGACTCGAATACACTTTGGCTACGGCCGGAATTTGTGATTTTATACCATCAAACTGTTCCAGATAGGGTTTCAATAAAGCAACGTCTGATTGTCCGTAGCAAATGCCTTTGGCACAAACCGTTTCGGTATGGCGCACTAAATAAACTTCCATAAGGCAATAATTGCTAAATAAAACATCACTTCACAAACTTGCTGGGTTGCGCCCAGACAATCCCCGGTATAACCGTCAATCCATTTTTGAAAATAACGGGCCAGAAAAAATTGGGTTACAAAAACTGGAACCAAGACCAGTATTAATTCCCATTGAAAACAGGCCAAAACGATTAGAGGTAATAATCCAAAAAAGAAAGCCCCCAACACTTCACGCCAGGTATAATTTTGCGCTATGGGTTTGCTTTTACTTGTAGCATCTTCCCGGGAATATTCATGGGTAAAAACAATGGAAACCGCTGCCAAACGACTGACTGAATGTGCTGCCGTAAACAACAAAAGGTTTTTGATTTCGAATGAAAGATTTCCGATTTGAGATACAAAAAGTACATCTGCAATAACCTGAAATTTTAATAGAAATAACAATACCAAACCAATAGCTCCATAAGCCCCGATGGCACTGTCTTTCATAATCAACAAAATTTTTTCTTTGGTCCAGCCTCCTCCAAAACCATCGCAAACATCGGCAAAACCATCCTCATGAAAAGCCCCGGTGGTAAGAATTCCGGCTATCATAGAAAGAACAATCGCTATTTCGGGTGTAAAAAACAAAGCAGATACATAATAGGCCGAAAAACTAATGACACCGACGATCCAACCCACCAAGGGAAAATAACGGGAGGCTTTGTTTAAATAATCCGGATTGTGGTCGATGTTTTTGGGACACGGAATTCGGGTATAAAACATCAATGCGGTAAAAAAGATATGCAGTTCTTTTTTCATTTTTTAATGGAACGCGAATAAAAACCGATTAAAGAAACACAGATTATCGCGGATTTTTTTTAAAAATTTATAACTTAATGATTCTTACAGATTGCAACTGAAACCGGATTATTTAGTACTCACCCCGGCACTTTCAAAACTGGTCATCCCGTTCAAAAACGCCACCGCCGATTGGATAATCGGGAATGCAATGGCACAACCGGTTCCTTCCCCCAAACGCAAATTAAGTTGCAATACCGCTTTGGCATCCAAATAATCCAATAATTTTATATGCGCCCGCTCTGCCGAGCAATGGCAAAAAATGGCATTTTTGATAATTCCTGAATCTTTTTTATAGGTGATTAGAAATGCAACCGTACCGATAAATCCGTCCACCAGAATAAGCATGTTATTTTGATAGGCCGCAAGCATTGCCGAAGCCATTTGCATGATTTCGAATCCGCCAAAATGAGCCAACTTAGCCTCTAATTCTTCTGAACCCTGATACTCATCAATGGCTTTTTTGAGTAAGCGGTGTTTTTGCTCTAATTTTTCATCCGTCACTCCTGTTCCTTTTCCGATGCAGTCTTCAATTGGAATTCCGGTAAGCACACTCATCAAAACCGAAGCGGTTGAAGTGTTCCCAATCCCCATTTCACCAAAACCGATGCAATTACTTCCTGCTCTTGCAATGGTGTTTACAATCTCCTCGCCTTTGGCAAAGCATTCTTGCAATTCGGTTATACTCATCGCGGAGCCCTGCAAAAACGACTGGGTTCCTTTGGCAATTTTTGCCGAAATCAAATTGGCATTAGGCGGAAAATCATAATTCACGCCTGCATCTACAATCGCTAATTTGATGTTATTTTGTTTGCAAAACACATTTATCGCTGCACCACCATCAAGAAAATTAGTCACCATCTGTCGGGTCACATCTTGTGGATAAGCACTTACACCATGAGCGGCAATACCATGGTCGGCGGCAAAAACGACGATTGTTGGTTCCTCAATTTTAGGTGCTAAAGTTTGAAAAACTTGCCCAATCTGTTTAGCCAAATTTTCCAAAACCCCAAGTGAGCCTGTTGGTTTGGTTTTGTTGTCTATTTTAGACTGCAATGCTTCGGATAAATCAGTAGAATTTTCAGCCTTAGCATTCTGTTCTGCCGAGGAAACTTTGTTTTCTTTATGGACGATTTTGATTTCTTCCACAAAAGGATTTTCCGATTTTTGCTTCCAATTTAATTGCTGCAACATGGGTTGGTTCTCATAATTGGTGGCGGGTTTGCCTACACAAAAATAACCCAGCGGCTCTATATGTTCCGGTAAGCCTAACAACTGTTTGAACTGATAATAATTCAAAATAGAAACCCAGCCCATAGAATACCCCTGTTCGGTCAGCGAAAGCCAAATGTTTTGTGCGGCACAGACGGCACTGAATTTGATTGCCTCATTGCTTCCCACCGTCCCGATGGTGAAATTATTGAGGACTGAACGATCGTAGCCAATCACCAAACCAAGCGGTGCTTCCTCAATCGCTTCCAGCTTTAAGGCCTGGTATTGCTCTTTTTGTTTGTCACTATCAGTTTGATTGGCTGCTTTTTTATCATAATCCAAAAACAGATCTTTAACCGCTTTCTTGATGTCGACCGACTTAATCAGATAATATCTTGTAGCATCGGTCAAACCCACTGAGGGAGCCCAATGTCCCGCTTGCAATGCCTTTTCAATTACGGCATCCGGAACGGCGTCATTGGTAAAATGACGGGTATCCCGGCGTGATTTTATTATTTCGTCTAAATTGGTCATCGTCAATTATTTCTTTATTTTTATTTCAACGGATTAAAATCCGTTGCTACAATATAAGGCATTCCTAAGGAATTTGTGCATTGTACCAGACTGAAATCTGCTTTCTGAATTCTGCTAACTTTTTATTCCCAAACTATAAAACAATAATCGTTATAGGTTTTAGTGGTAAAATTAGGCAACTCAATAGCTCCGGAAAACAAGGGACAATTGATGACCAAAGTATGAAATTCCCCGTTTTCGCCACAAGGATCTATTCCTTTTTCGTGTAATTCTCGGGCTAATTCTTTGGTCAAAATTCTACCCAGATAACTTTCACCCATGATTGTATTACAAGAAACAATCATGGTTTCGATACCGTTTTCAAGCATTTCGTTGACCAAAACAATCCGGTCTTGTTGCCATAAGGGCAGAATTGCTTTTAGCGAAGCTGCCTCACATACTTTATCCTCCCAATCTTTGTGTGGCTGTAAATCGATATCACCAAAAACAGCAGCGTCTAAATCGAACTTGGCTTTTAGCATTTTCAAAACAGCAATAAACTTTTCCTCATAATCACCCCATGTCGCAGGAATGGCTTCTAATGGCAATTGCATTTTTTGTGCCTGTTGATTCAAAATACCCAATGGCAAACCGTGGGAACGGGATACCTTTCCGTTTTCGTTCATCATATTGAGCAACACTTTGGGAACAAAACCTTGCTGCATGGCTTCCATCATGGCATAACAACTGTCTTTTCCTCCGCTCCAGGAACTTACAAAACGCATCATTTATCCTTTTATTTTTACCGGAATTCCGGAAACCATCAATACAACCTGATCTGCTTTTTGAGCCAAATACTGATTCATCCAGCCTTGCAATTCGGTAAATTTTCGACCAATATGGGTTTCGGCATGCACTCCCATCCCTATTTCATTGGTAATAATCAGGATGGTGGCATTTTCCTGGCTGGCGATTTTTTCGAATTCGGCTTTAGCCTGTTCCAGACACAAGACCACATCATTTTTTGTATCGACAAAAAAATTGGTAAGCCAAAGCGTCACACAATCCACCACGGCAACTTTACCGGAAAAATCAATCTCACCCAACTGTTTTTCTTTTTCAACATTTATCCAACGCTCGTCCCGTTCCTGTTGGTGACGGTCAATCCGTTTCTGGAAATCACCATCCCATTTTCTGGCCGTAGCCACATACATGGGATTAGGAGAAAGTTCCATGGCTAGATCTTGGGCGTAACTGCTTTTTCCGGAGCGCTCCCCTCCTGTTACTAAATATATCATTTTCTTATTTTTTAAAACCATACGGACAATGACGGCAGCCATTGGTACAACAAAAACCTCTTTTGAGATGAAACCAAGCCTTAAAAACATAGTTTCCATTCTCTAAATAATAATCAATTCCTTCTATCAGATGGGAGGATTGCGGTAAATCTTTAGCCCTGTTTTCGGCGGCCGTTTCGGGCGTTATTGTCGAAACATATTCGTCAATTTTAGCCGAACATGCCTTCTTAAAACAAGTGGGACAAAAACAATCTATAACATCCGAAGGCATGAAAATAGGCGGAAAATCATTGCACCAGCATTTGCTCCCTTCTGGTGTATCCCCGCAATTAAAGGAGGCAGCGCAATTGGAACATTTTTTAACTTTAATGGTATTCATTTGGTAAAGATACAGTTTGTTCATTTTTTTACTATTAAAAATAAACAAGATTTTTTATAATTTGATTTACCTTTGCCCCAATAGAAAAAATAAACCATGAAATTTCCCGTTTCTAAAATCCTTTTTGGAGTACTCTTTTTGTCGTTCATGGGATGCCAAAAAAATGAAAAAAAAGTACTTCAGCAAAACATCAATTCAAAAAACACAATTGAATATGCTTCAGGTCTGTCGATTTATACATACGAAAGTTATTCGATTGTAAAAGTGACCAATCCCTGGCCAGATGCCAACAAAAATTTCACCTATATCCTAAAAGAAAAAAACAGCATCATTCCTGACAGCCTGAAAAAATACACCACCATTACAGTTCCTTTGCAATCTGTTGTAGTTACCTCAACCACAAATATTCCATTTTTGGAAATGTTAGGAGTGGAAAATGCATTGGCCGGTTTTCCCCATACCGATTATATTTCATCGGAAAAAACCAGAAAATTGATCGATGCAGGCTACGTAAAAAATGTGGGACAGAACGAAAAATTAAACATGGAGCAACTTATTGAACTGGCTCCGGACCTTATCGTGACTTTTGGCATAGACAATAACAATCCGATGATGGAAAACTTACAAAAAAGCGGATTAAAGGTGATGATACAAGGAGATTGGATGGAACAATCCCCTCTGGGAAAAGCGGAATGGATCAAACTGTATGGAGCCTTATTTGGTAAAGAGAAAGAAGCTAAAGTACTTTTTGACGGTATCGTAAAAAACTATAATGAGGCATTACAATTGGTTGCCAACAAGAAACCGGAAGCAACCGTTTTGTATGGTTCTATGTATCAGGAACAATGGTTTGTTGCCAAAGGAAACAGCTGGGTGGCCCAATTTATGAAAGATGCCAAAGCCAATTATCTTTGGGCGGATGTCAAAGGAACCGGAAGTCTGGGACTCTCATTTGAAAAAATATTGGACAAGGCCAAAAATGCCCATATATGGATTGCTTCAGGTTCGTTTAAAACGATATCCGAACTGGGAAACAGCAATTCCCATTACAGCCAGTTTGATGCGTACAAGAAAAAAAATGTTTACACTTTTGAAAGTAAATTGGGTGCCAAAGACGGTACAGTTTATTATGAATTGGCGCCAAGCCGTCCTGATTTGGTTTTGAAAGATTATATTAAAATCTTCCATCCCGACTTACTTCCCGATTATACACTTACTTTTGCTCAAAAATTAAATTAAATTCCTCTCCCCAACCCTCCCCGCCGTGGCGGGGAGGGAGCCAAAACTGAATTTCAATTCATTTTAAATTAAATATATTAGCATAATACTTCTGTAATCAAACTGCAATTGAATAATCAAAAACGAAATACCATCCTGTTTTTCCTGCTCGGTTTGGGGCTGATTGTCCTGTTTTTTGTAAACATCAGTCTCGGCTCCATCAGAATCCCTTTCCAGGATGTTTACACCAGTTTAACCGGTGGCCAGGCCAGTAAATCAACCTGGGAATATATTATCATTAACTATCGTTTACCCAAAGCAATCACTGCAGTCCTGGTAGGAATGGGCTTATCGGTAAGTGGTTTATTAATGCAGACCTTATTCCGAAATCCATTAGCGGGTCCGTATGTTTTAGGGTTGAGTTCCGGGGCGAGTTTAGGCGTTGCCTTTGTGATTTTGGGCGCCAGTTTATTGCCTCCGTTTTTAAGCTCCGTTTTATTATCCTCTTACGGAATAATTTTAGCCTCAACTTTAGGAAGTTCTATCGTTTTATTGGCCGTTTTATTGGTTTCACAGCGCCTGCGTGATACCATGGCCATATTAATCGTGGGTCTGATGTTTGGCAGTTTTACGAGCGCCATTGTAGGTGTACTCACTTATTTCAGCTCGGCGGAACAATTACAGAAATTCACTTTCTGGTCAATGGGAAATTTAGGAAATTTATCCTGGTCCTCCATACTCATTTTATCGGTGTGCACAGGAACAGGTTTGCTGTTAAGCGCTTTCAGTATCAAACCCTTAAATGCCTTACTTCTGGGTGAAAATTACGCCAAGAGTTTGGGTTTAAATTTCAAAAAAACACGGTTGATTATCATTTTTGCAACGAGCATTTTAGCCGGCAGCATTACAGCATACGCAGGGCCTATTGCTTTTATTGGCTTGGCAGTTCCCCATATGGCAAAATTATTATTCCAAACCAGTAACCATGCAATTCTGTTTTGGAGTACGCTACTTACGGGAGCCGCCATAATGATTATTTGTGATATCCTTTCGGAAATACCGGGAATGGAGACAACTTTACCAATCAATGCGGTGACTTCCATAATAGGTGCTCCGGTTGTGATTTGGTTATTGGTCCGTAAACGAAAAATGATGGGATAATTTTCAGTGTTCAGTCGCCGTTTTCAGTTTTTTAAAAAGTTAGAAATTAAGCGTTAAACGTTTTGTCACATCTAACACTTAACTTCTAACGTTTAACTCAAGAAAAAAATGAATAACAAAAAAAACATACTTTCCACTTCTAATCTAAGTATTGGTTACCAAACCAAACACTCGACGGTTACTATTGCCGAAAACCTCAACCTGAACTTACTGGCAGGAAAACTTATCGCTTTGGTTGGAGCCAATGGAATCGGAAAATCAACACTTTTACGAACCATAATCGGTATTCAAAAACCAATTTCGGGAACCGTTTTTCTCCATGGCACCAACATCCATGAACTGGACGCTTTAACCTTGGCACAAAATCTAAGTGTGGTGTTAACAGAAAAATTACCCCCCAGCAATCTGACGGTTTTTGAACTGATCGCCTTGGGAAGACAGCCTTACACGAACTGGATGGGAACATTGACTCCCACTGACATCACCAAAGTGAATGAAGCGATGGAGCTGACGCAAATCAGTCATTTAGCCCATAAAAGACATTATGAAATCAGTGACGGCCAATTACAAAAGGTATTGGTGGCACGTGCTTTGGCACAAGATACCCCTTTAATTATTCTGGATGAACCCACCACCCATCTGGATTTATTACACAAAGCAGCCCTGTTTAAACTCCTGAAAAAACTCACTCAGGATACCCAAAAATGCATTCTTTTTTCCACACATGATATTGATATGGCTATCCAATTAAGCGACGAGATGATCATAATGACTCCCGAAACTGTGATTCAGGACCAACCCTGCAACCTGATTTCGAAAGGAAGTTTCAATACATTATTCAAAGATGAACACATCTTTTTTGATGCCGAAAAAGGAAGATTCTTCTTCACCTGACAGGTTATTGGAATACCCAAAACTGGAAAAAGGATTAAAAATAAAATCCTTTTTATAATCTGGCTACGCTATTTTTTAAATTAAAAAACACCTTTCAAAAACCCAAAATAAACACTGAATATCAATTACTTAAACTCTATTTTTTGTATTTTTGTCATTCTTTTTTTTTGCCCCGAAACTTAACTTATCTACATCATTAAAATAATCCTTTAAAAATTTTAATTATGGAAAATTTGTTTACTATGCCAAAAAAAATTATTGTTTTGGGTACATTATTTTTCCTTTTTTCCTGTAGTCAGGATGAAATGGTAAATAGTGAGGTACAAAAAAATGCTTCCCAATCGCTTACCGGAAAAATAAGCGCTGACAAACTTGTTGTATTCAAAGGTCCTCAGGTTATCCTTGGATACGGAAAAATACGTTCTTGGATGAGTGTTGATCGTAATGGCTTTCCTAATGAAATAGGAATTGAACTGACCCCGGAAGCCTTTAAAAATCTTACCGATGAAGAGGATACAAAAGTCCCTCCTGAGCATGCAACAATTGTTGTTCCCTTGCATTTTATAGCCAAAAAATTAACCCCTTTTAATCACATCGGACTCAACTGGAATCCGCATGGGCATATACCGGCTGGTATTTTTGATGTACCCCATTTTGACATTCATTTTTACATGATATCCGTAGCTGAACAAATGGCAATCCCAGCCTGGTCCCCAGATACCGATGCCGCTTTTAATCTCTATCCTCCGGAAGGATATATGCCTGCAGATTATTTTACCCCTCCGGGTGATGCAACCGCAGAACCTCAAATGGGAAAACACTGGTTACCGATAAACTTAGGTGATTTTTTACCCTTCTCTAAAATAATGATCTATGGTTCTTATAATGGGGATGTAATTTTTGTGGAACCTATGATTACATTAGATTATCTACTTTCCAATGAAGAAAGCAGTACCAGCTATTCTCAGCCGGAACATTTTGAAAAACCAGGAAATTATCCAACAAAATATAATATTTATCACAATGCCGTAACGGGGAATACTTACATAACACTGAGTGAATTTGTGACCCGAAATTAATCCTAAACACAATATTTACAGACATTCCCTACTGTGTCTGTTAAGTTTAAAAAATCAGACTTAAACTCCCTTTTCTTAGCGTTTAAGTCTGATTTGTCTTTTCGCTTCCCCCACTACAAAAGCAACCGAATTGGCAATATTGAAACTTCTGATTAATGGAGACATCGGAATGGTGAGCTGATTCTCGAACAGAGCCAAAACTTCCTGACTCAAACCCACGCTCTCTTTGCCAAAAACCAACCAGTCCCCATCCTGAAATTCATTCTCCAAATAGGATTTCTCGGCATGGGAACTCATCAAAAAAACACGGGATTTATCCGGAATCTGGGCTATCCATTCGGCTACATTTTGGTATTCGGTCACATCAAGATGCACCCAATAATCCAAACCCGACCGTTTCAGGTTTTTATCATTAATGACAAAACCAAAAGGATGCACCAAGTGCAACCTACTTTCGGTGCCTACGCATAATCGGCCAATATTCCCCGTATTATTGGGTATTTCCGGTTCTACTAAAACGATGTTTAACATTTTTATTATTGTTTAAAAAACGGTAACGATTAAAAAAACATCCAATCGTTTACATTTCTATTTGAAAATTTTCTACTTCCAGAACTTCACCTGATTGTAAATCATTCAGGTGTACATTCCCTATTCGTACCCGAACCAAGCGCAAGGTAGGAAAACCTACTGCCGCGGTCATTTTACGCACTTGGCGGAACTTGCCTTCATTGACCGTAATCGATGCCCAGGAAGTTGGCCCATGACGTTCGTCCCTGATTTTTTTTCCGCGTAGTCCAAAATTAGGTACTTCATCCAGCAAAAAGGCTTTACAGGGTTTGGTCATATATTTGGTTCCATTAAAACCAATTTCAACGCCTTGCTGCAATTGTTCTATGGCTTCCTGATGCATAATACCATCCACTTGCACATAATATTCCTTTTCCACTTTTTTAGAACGGATAAGTTCGCTCATTTTTCCGTCGGTGGTCAACAACAATAGACCTTCCGAATCTTCATCCAAACGGCCAATAGCCATCGTCCCTTCGGGGAAATTATATAATTCGCCCAGCAGTTTCTTTTTTCGCTTTAATTCGTAAATAAATTGACTGAGGTACCCGTAAGGTTTGTGAAGAATAAAATGGCTGTGAGGCATTATTAAAAATTTGGAGCAAAAATACACAATATCACATTATTGAAACGAATCCTACTGAGAGAATTCGCTCCTAATTAAAATAAGCTTTTTTGTACAAAATATTTCGAAATGGTAAGCAATAATTGATTAATTTAACTGAAAATCAATTTATTACAACCTACAAATAGTGAAATTATGATAAAAAGAACTCTCCTTGTCGAAAATAAGTCTTCTATAACCACCAAAAATCTTCAGTTAATTATCAAATCAGAAATACGGGAAAGTTCCATTCCTATTGAAGATATTGGTTTCCTGGTACTGGATAATCCTGAAATTTATTTGAGTATTCCAGCGATGAATCTGATTATCGAAAACAATACCTCCATTATTATTTGCGGCACCAACCATCTGCCCAACGGAATGTTTCTCAACCTCAACAGTCATCATATTCAACAAGAAATCTTTAAAAATCAGATTGAAGCTTCCATTCCGTTAAAAAAACAATTATGGCAGCAAACCATTACTGAAAAAATTAAAAACCAGGGACTCTTATTAGAAAAAATAACCACGACTAAAAATACCTTTGAATTCCTGGCCAGTAAAGTGTTAAGTGGAGATACCACAAATATGGAAGGTGTTGCCGCACAATTCTACTGGAAAAATTTCCCCTTCCCGAATCAGGAAAATGAAGGAATTAAACGAGAGCGCTATGGCGATTATCCCAACAATTTCCTAAACTATGGTTATGCTATTTTGAGAGCCGCCACCGCAAGGGCACTTTCGGGTAGTGGTTTATTAAATACGTTGGGCATTCATCATAAGAGCAAATACAATGCTTTTGCTCTTGCCGATGATATCATGGAGCCTTTTCGTCCCGTTGTTGATGAAAAAGTATTTCAGATTATGCAAAAATATGATGAGCAAGAACTTAATTCTGTTTTAAAAGCTGAAATGCTGCAAATCCTGACACAAACCGTTTATTTTAAGGATGAGAAAAGCCCTCTTATGGTAGGTTTACAAAAAACAGCCAGCTCCCTTCAACAATGTTTTACCGGAAACCGTAAAAAAATCAAATACCCCCAATTATGGAACTTAACGGATATCGAATAATGTGGCTGTTTGTCTTCTTCGATTTACCAACCGAGACCAAAAAAGATCGAAGAAATGCCTCCCAGTTTCGGGGAAATCTTTTAAAAGATGGTTTCAGTATGATGCAATTTTCGGTTTACATCAGGCATTGTGCCAGTGGCGAAAGTGCCGATGTACACGAAAAACGCCTGAACAAACTCGTTCCCCCTTTAGGAAAAGTGAGTGTTTTGCGAATTACCGATAAGCAATTTGGGATGATTATTAATTATCTGGGGAAAGCCAAACAAGATGCCATTGATGCTCCAACACAATTGGAGTTGTTTTGAACTATTTTTTATAGAATTTATCCTTGTTCCAACTATTTGGATTATTCTTTATATAATTCATAATATTTAGATATGATTTTTCATCTCTAATAATATGATCGTGAAAAGAGCGATGCCATGCAAACTCATCATAATCTGCTTCATGAATTAATTTGGAACTTGTTGTTTTATAAGCCCCCATAATTTGGGAAAGGGATTTTATTTTTATACTCTTTGAATCCAATTGTTCTGTCTCGGCCTTGTGAATTGAATTAATCCTCAACGAATCTATTTCGATTACAGCATGAATATGATTTGGCATTACAATATAAGAGTGGAGTTCAATATAAGGATATTGAGTTTCCAACCATTCCAATTGATTATTTGCAATAATGCCATATTCATTCAAAATCATTACTGATTCATTCTCATCAGGATTATTTTTATCGGGATTATGTAGGGACAGGTCGCGACCTGTCCCTACGGAAACCACATCACCAAAACAACATTCCATATTTTTTACACATGATGTGACGAAATATAAATTATTCTTTGAATAATCATATCCAACCATTCGATTACGTTTTCTATTTTTCATAAACAATTGATTTTTTCATTGATTACATTTCGTTCAGACAGGTCGCGACCTGTCCCTGCGGAAACCACATCACTAAAACAACATTCCATATTTTTCACACATGATGTGACGAAATATAAATTATTTTTCGAATAATCATATCCTTTTAATCGATTCAATTTTCGTATTCTCATGGCTTATATTAATTTATTTGGCTTTGATGTTTTTTTAACGGGCGTGTACGGACAGGGATGCGTGTACGGACAGGTCGCGACCTGTCCCTACGCAATGCAATATAAAAAACATAAAACAAATTCATAAACAAAAAAATGCCTCAATCTAGCCTTATCACAACCAAAAAGAAACATTTTTTTAGACGACATTTCAATTTAATTACCTGACTATCTGAAGCTAACACCGAAACTAATATCGTGTTTTCTAAGCTGCCAATCAAATCGAAAAATCCGAAAAACGGAACTTGAAAACAAATCTTGATTATTTTTCGATTCACAAACACACCAATAAAAATATAATCCCGTGTTTGTAAACCACAACCCAGAAACAAAAAAATGCCTCAATCTAGCCTTATCACAAGCAAAAAGAAGCATTTTTTTAGACGATATTTTAATTTAAATTACTGACTATTAGAAGCTAACACCGCAACTAATATCGTGTTTTCTAATCTTTAATCAAACCACAACTGTATACGGTAAATATCGTTGTGGTTTCTTAATATCGTGTTTTCTAATCTTTAATCAAACCACAACACCTCTGGCATAATTTATTATTAATTAGGTAATATCGTGTTTTCTAATCTTTAATCAAACCACAACTAACTTCCGATTTTCCAGAACCAGATGCGCAATATCGTGTTTTCTAATCTTTAATCAAACCACAACACAGTACTGAAAATAATCTCTTTTGTAAGGAATATCGTGTTTTCTAATCTTTAATCAAACCACAACTGATGATACTCATTTTTATAGATTAAATTAATATCGTGTTTTCTAATCTTTAATCAAACCACAACTTAACTTTACCCTCTTCGTCCTCCGTACAAATATCGTGTTTTCTAATCTTTAATCAAACCACAACAATAGGCTTGAATGGGAAATCTTTCAAACGAATATCGTGTTTTCTAATCTTTAATCAAACCACAACAAGGCCACCACGTCGCCTAATAGAGTTGGGAATATCGTGTTTTCTAATCTTTAATCAAACCACAACTCGTTGTAGACAAGAATATGCAAACGATCTAATATCGTGTTTTCTAATCTTTAATCAAACCACAACGACGCCATTAGCCAAATGTCTAATCTTGGAAATATCGTGTTTTCTAATCTTTAATCAAACCACAACTAGTGTACTCCTGCAATTCTGAATCCTCGAAATATCGTGTTTTCTAATCTTTAATCAAACCACAACTGATTGATGATTGTTGTGCGATGTATGTAAAATATCGTGTTTTCTAATCTTTAATCAAACCACAACGCGTGTGTTCTGCAATCGAAATAATTGATTAATATCGTGTTTTCTAATCTTTAATCAAACCACAACTGAAAGCTACTGCATCCCTGCTGGGCGGATGCCATACCTTTCAGTTGTGGTTTGGCTGTTTAAGACAATGAAAATCTGTATATCAAAGAACTTTTTAGTAATCCTGCCTTCCAATTATGGTGATAATTTCTACTTCTTCTTTATTGATATTATAATAAATGGTGTCAACTCCACAAACACAAAATCGCTCTGCATTTTTATAATTTGACACCACTGGAAACATAAATGGATTGGAAGCTATTTTATCAAAACAGTCATACATCATATCATAATATTTGATAGCTTGTTGCAGACCAAATCTACCCAAACCGTACTCAAAAATGCGTATTATATCTTCTTCCGCTTCAAATGACAACTTATAATTATACATTTAATCGCTTTTTAATCTCCTCAAAAAGTTCTTCTTTTGTTTTGGTGCTGAATCCACTTTTAACCCCTCTATCAATTTTCATTTGAACATAGTGGTGATATTCTTCACGTTCACGAGCTTGCTTGATTAAATAATTAACGGCTTCACTCTTGCTCGTAAATTCCTGATCTTCTACCTGCTTTTTCAACCATTCATCATTCTGATTGGCTAAAGAGATACTTTGTCGTGTCATAATAACAGTTTTTTATTTGGTGTAAATTTACACCAAACTTTTGAAAAGAAATTACATTTTTGAAATTTTTCCTGAAACTGAAATTTTCACTTTAATTGGATTGTGAGTTGACCAACCATTTTTGCCAAAACCAAAACTATTTATTTGTTGCTTTTCTTCCATATTCTGAATTGATGACGTTTTTGCCATTCTAAAATAGTAATCTCCAGATGTAAATTTCTGTACTCTATACAAACTTTCTCTTAAAATTTCATAATCTGGCTTTTTCCAATTGATCTCATCTTCATTTAATCCTAACAAAAACATATCGTTAATATGCAAAGTTGCAACTATTTCTTTTCCTTCAATTGGCAATTTATAAACTGAATCACCTATTCTTTTTCGTTCCACAACTGTCCAAAAAGTTACTACTTCTTCTTTTAAATTTCCCTTTTCATCTTTATAAATAAGTACGTGATGATTATTTCTAGGATTTACCCATTGATTAACATTATCTTTTAGCTTTTCTGCACCACTAAAATTTTCTTTCATTCTTATTTTTAAAATAGGAACTGGGGAACCATTTTTATTGGGCAAGAAAATTTGTGGCTGTTTCAATCCGTTTTCATCAACAATAAAAAAAGCGTTTGCAGGAATAGCACCTTTTACAAATCCGCCAAGTTCTTGAATCCTTTTATGAATTAATTTTCTAATAATCTCGTCAACTACTTTTTCTAATTGCTTCTCTGTAGTTAAACTATCTATTGATTTCCTAACGTGAAATGCTTCATCTCCATTAAAATTTCGTTTACCAAAAACGGTTTCCTTATGCAATTGCCCTCGCGCAGCTACTCCTTTATTCATATATGTTTTTCCGTTTTTCTCTACTTTAGTATATCGAATGGTAATATCATTAGAAATACGTTTATGTGAAATCAATATTTTATCCACTGCTTTTTCAGCATCAAATCGAAACGTTTCCCAAGGCATAGGAAAATCTTTTAAATCGTAGTTTCTATTATAACGATTCCATTTTGATAATTCCTGTAAATAACTTGTTTTCCCACAAGCCATAACCAAAGCATCAATGGCGTGATGACGATGATCTTCTCTGGTTTTAGCATTTTCATCATTCAAAACTGTATTCAAACCCCATTTTTGACGTAAGTTAGCTGTCATTTGACCTGGAGAAACATTTACTTTTTTGCAAACTTGCGCTAAATAGGATGAAGCTTCTTTGCTTATAAATCGGGTGTCATTCAATTGTCTTGAAGAAAAATCATCGTCAAATTTTTGCTGTACAAATCGTTTGAATTTTTGATAAGCATTTGGATATTCCTTGGTATCGGAAAACAATTTTAACGCTCGTTCTTTTCTGGCAATCCAATCCAGTTCATCATTTCCATAAAATTCAAAAGGTGTTTTGTCTCCTTTTCGTCTGTTTTCATCCGCATAACACAATGTTTTATTATTGAAACTATCATTTAACGAACGACTCCACGGATGAATATGTTCTATTTGTACTTCGCCTGTAAAAAGTTTACTAACAGGAATTGCAACACCTGTATAAGGACAAGTCTGCTTGCACTCTTCCCAAAGTTTGAATTTTAAAATATTATCGTGCGAAACTCTGGTGTATTTTTCTACTTCGCTTTTTACCCTATCATTTTCTCTTTCTAATCGTTTTTGATCTCTACGAATTTTATTTCGTTGCGATTTAGAGATTTTCAAATCACGAGCCATTTCTACTTTTATTTCATCAAGCTGCCCGTGTTCCTCTATTAATTCATTGACTAATTTTCGCAATTCAAACAAAGCAGTAATTACAATCGGATTTCTAATAGACTGGATTTCCTTATCTGCAGCTGCACCAACAGGCAATTTTTCTAATAATGCTGTAACATCAATTGTTGCTGAATGATGGTAGAGTTTCTTTAATTGTTTGTCACTAAATTGAAATTCTTTACGAAGTAAATCCTTAATTGTATCTATAAAGCCTCCTGAAATTTTAGACCTGACTAATCCTTCAACATTATCAATTAAATCGAGTTGTTTTTGATTGTTTTCTACCGTATCATTTTGCCATTTGTCTCCAAAAGTATTTTTTATCCCGCCCATAACCACTGCAACATCGTAGGTGTATTCTTGCTGTAGAAATGGCAAAATATTTCCAATAGCTTTTCGGCTCAAACTGGCATAACCATCTTTTACATTAAACTTTGAAATTGCAACTGCTTGTTCTTCTGTAAAACTCCAATTTTCAACGGCGTATTCTTTAAGATTTGATTTACTGTCAAAAAAATACAAAACGTGCCAAATATCTTCTTGCTCTTTCTCTGAAAACTCAAACCATTTTTTACCGAAGAATTTTTTATTTGATAAATTAGAAATGGTATGTGTTCCAACTATTTTATCATCGTCTTTATAATTGAATTTAAATTCAGCACTCTCTTTACCAATGGCTTTTCGTAGTTTTTTAAATTCAATTTTATCGAACGAAAGTAATTGCTCAATTAATTTGGCTTTTTCTTCTTGAGAGATTTTCTTTCCATTATATTCAACTGTATTTACCCATTGCCAAATTCTAAACATTTCAACAGGAATAGCACTTATTGGGCATTTAGTTTTGGTAGGTTCAAAAGAACAGTTTCCAACTAAATGCTTTTGAGAACGCAAAGGTCTTTGATGAAACAAAATACCGTCTTCTTTGTAATTATCTTGCTTTCTTCCTCCAAAAATTGTTTTTAAATCATAATTTAAAACAGAATGAAATTCTGATTGTTTCTCCCAAATCAATTCAAATTCATCAATATACATTTTACGAGTAGTATATCTATTTCTGATTCTTTCCAATCCATCCTGAAACGGTTGATTTTCTTTTGGATAAATCTCATACAAATAAGAACCCAAAGTTTTACCTTCAATACTTTCTAAAATATCATCAATTCCTATTTTTCCTTCTTTAGCATTACCTTTAAAAATAGCTCCATCATCGGTTCCTCCTTTTCTACTATTGCTTAAAAAACCTCTTCTTTGAATTAAATGATAAAAAATTCGACCTATTTCTTCTAAAGATAATTTTTCATTCAATGCTTTTTGTCGCAATTCATAAGGATTCATTGCAAACCAAGTTGATAATTTTTCAGACGGAAATTGTTTAGTTTGTTTCCAATCTTCAAAATCTTTGGTACTCATTGGACACATATTATTTTCTGATAGCGATTTTAGTAAAAACTTTTTTTTTCAACTTTTTTCTAAAAAACTGTCTTCGAGTTCCTCTTGCTCCGGTTCTACTGGCATTTTTTGACAACTCGCCTTCTCCATCACCTAAATTATCAACACCAACAGGAAATATTCTGCTTCCCATTCCTATGATTTTATTCAATTTATCATCAATCAAAGCCCACCCAATGGAGTTCGTTCCTAAATCTAATCCTAATATTTTTGCCATACTAATTACCATTATTTTTCAAAACCCTAAATCTAGTAAGAAAAAAATTATAATAATTATAATTTACCCTATTGTTTTAAATATTTTTTACATAGATTTGTAACTGATTAAAATTTCTAATCTTTAATCTTATCACAATAAGGCTATATGCCGTAGATGAAAATCTTTAGTCCTGCTTCGGTGGGATTTTTTTTTATTCCAATTTCAAAAAAAGCTTTTATATAAATATACCGCAACAGGAAATATCTTCTTAAAAAAACCATGTACGGACAGGTCGCGACCTGTCCCTACGCGATACTTTTTTATGACTATTTTTTTAAAAAATATGATCCTAAAATAAATTATAATGACCCCAAATCGCGCATAGAAAACTACACGTACGGACAGCTCGGAACCTGTTCTCCCTGCATCCCTGAATAAAAAACAAACCTGCCACCTTCAAATCCTTACAATTTATCCTTACTTTTACTTTTTTGAAAAAATCATTATTTTATGTCAGACATGTTTCCGTTTTTATTGGTGTTCGTTGTTGCCCTTGCCATTGGTGTTTTTATTGTAAAATTGCTTTTCTCCGCCCGTTTTCAATCCGAGAAAATAAGTTTAGAGGAAAAGCTGATTGCTTTGAATTCCCAATTCGGCCAACTCAAAGAGCAATTGTTGAATGAGCGGACTACTTTCGAAAAACAACTGGAAGCCGCCCATCTGGAGAAAGAAAATATCCGAAACGAAAAAGACAGCCTGGCGATTCAGCTTTCGAAAAAGGAAGTTGATTTTGAGAATCTTTGGGAACGCAACAAAGAACAGAAAGAGGAAGTCGAAAAACTACAGGAAAAATTCACCAAGGAATTTGAGAATCTCGCCAATAAAATCCTGGACGAAAAATCGAATAAATTTACTGAGCAGAATAAGGAAAACATGAAAAATATCCTGTCGCCGTTACAGGATAAAATTCAATTATTCGAAAAGAAAGTCGAAGACACCCACAAGGAAAGTATTGATTATCATGCGGCTTTGCGCCAACAGATTTTGGGCTTACGCGAAATGAATATCCAAATGAGCAAGGAAACCCTCAACCTGACCAAAGCCTTGAAAGGCGACAGCAAAATGCAGGGAAATTGGGGCGAATTGGTATTGGAGCGCGTTCTGGAAAAATCAGGTTTAGAAAAAGGCCGGGAATACGAAGTGCAACAGTCCTTCACTACCGAAGACGGGAATCGTGTCTTTCCTGATGTAGTCATCAATTTGCCGGACGGTAAAAAAATGATTGTCGATTCGAAAGTGTCATTGACCGCCTATGAAAAATACATCAATGAGGAAGATGATAACTTGAAAAACAGTTTTCTCAGAGAACATGTCACTTCCATCAAACGCCATGTGGAACAATTGGGCAATAAAAACTATCAGGATTTATACCAAATCGAAAGCCCTGATTTTGTGTTGCTATTTATCCCTATCGAACCGGCATTTGCCATGGCGCTCAATGAAGACACGACTTTATACAACAAAGCCTTCGAAAAAAACATTGTCATTGTGACCCCAGCGACACTATTGGCAACACTGCGCACCATAGACAGCATGTGGGCCAACCAGAAACAACAGGAAAATGCCTTTGAAATTGCGCGTCAGGCGGGAGCGCTGTATGATAAATTTGAAGGATTCGTTGCCGATTTGATTAAAATTGGAAAGAAAATAGATGAAAGCAAAATAGAATACAGTGGCGCGATGAACAAATTGGTGGAAGGAAAAGGAAACTTGATTACCAGCGTAGAAAAGCTGAAAAAAATGGGGGCGAAAGCCAAAAAAGCACTTCCGGACAGCATCCTGAACAGGGCTGAAAAAGACGAAAACCAATTGTTGAATTAAAAAACAAATCCTGTTTGACACCAAACTAATTCAGGTTATTTTTTCAAAAATAAACATTAAAAAAAAAGCTTTAATTTCATCCGTTCTTTATCGTTTTTTATCGTTTTTCACCCTGTATTTAAAACTATTTCGGAATAATTATCGTAACTTTAAGTAGAAACATTCCGAAATTCCCATGAAAAAAACTATACTCTTATTATTCCTTTTCTCATGCAATCTAAGCCATGCCCAAAACAAAATGACTACACAAAATGGGCAGGTTTTTTTTGAAGCATCGGTACCTTTATTTGAAGCGGTTGAAGCCAAAAATGAGGCGGTTCATTGTGTGCTTAACCCTAAAAAAGGAACTGTTGTATTTGTTGTTTATATCAAGGAATTCCGGTTTAAAAGAAGTCTGATGGAAGAGCATTTCAATAAAAATTATATGGAAAGCAAAAAATATCCTAAAGCCACTTTCAAAGGCATTATTGAAAATTTTAACTTAAAAAACAGCACTACCACTGCAAAAGAATACCAAATCAAGGGAAAAATGTACATGCACGGCAAATCAAAAAACATGCGGGTAAGTGCACAAATACATAAACCTGAGAAAGGAGCCATTGTACTGCGATCAAGTTTCACCATAAATACAGATGATTTTGATATTGAAATCCCCTATTTGATAAGAAACAAAATATCAAAAAATGTTACTGTAAAAGTATTTTCGGAACTGCAATAAAGCCATATAGAAACCCAAAAACGATTCATCGCATAAATGAATCTAAAAAACGCGCACAAGATTGAATCCAAAAGAGATCTCACTTTTCCCCCAATCCCCTGTAGTTTGTCCTAAAAACCCGGATTCATGCATGGCCTTTGCATTTGTAAAATGCATTTGAAATACATGTCCGCCGGTTTCTATATCAATTCCTATTGATAAGGGATTTTTATAAATGGACTGATTGGCTCTATTGAGATGAGCGCCATAATCCATATTTAAAGACCATCTTTTGCCGAGTTTATACCTTCCCCCCACACCAATTGCAAACTGGCTATTCTCCTGTGGATTGGGCACAATAGCAACATTATTCTCATCTAAAATATCGCTAACCGTATTTTCATGAAAAAAAGTAGGCATCAGTTCTACGGATAGTCTGTCACTGACTTTTCTTGAAATCAATAATTGGGTTACAAAACTCAAACGGTCATCAAATTGCAACGATGGATAATTTACTTTTTTCATCTCCGTATTTATGGCCACACTGCTAAATCCTGCCACGGTCACCGGAAAACCATCTGTTTTTTGATTAACAAACAAATATTTCACCCCCATTTCATACGTCTTCTGAAAACCGCTTCTTGCAGCCTGAACAGTGATTCTGTCACACAATCCGTAGGCGAACTTAATTTGTGTAACGGCACCATCCAACCCAAAAAAATCATCAAACCCGTTTTTTACATAGTCAAACCGATGGGAAACGATGAAATACAAGTCTCCTTTACCGACTAATTTAGTAGATTCAAAATTTACAATTTTAAGGGACTTAAACGTGGCTGAAACTTTTTTATCCGTTTTTTTAACATCAATTTCCTTCAACAAATCATCTTGGGCAAAAATGCATAGCGGAAAAAATAAAGCAATAAATAGTTTGTTTATATTCATCATCAAATTAATTTAGAATTATACATTGATCCATTTTTATTTCTTCCAAAAGGGAATCATATCCTATAAGGCGTCCTTTTACTTTTATCCGGGAATTTGGCTCTATGCCACTTGGAATTTTATCCAAAAATGTAGCAAACAGCTTTTCATCCACTACCAGTGATAGTGTTTCCTTATTTAAGGAAGTTACTTTTCCACTGACCACAATGGTCTTATCCAGATATTTTGTATTGGCTGCAGATTCATTGGATTGATATTCCGAAAATAAAGTCGACACAGCAACATCATAACTCACATCTTCCTTTGCGATATCCCTATGTTCTTTATAAATATAAAAATAACCCCCAATAAGAACCAGTAAAAACAAAACCGCTAAAATTATTTTTTTCATAACAAATCGTATTTAATACAAAAATTTTGTCTAAATTTAACATATTTATTTTATTTTTCATTAAATTCATGTGTAATTTTTAATTCAAGACAAAATGAAAACCATACATTTTTTCTCCATGGTAGCTTTGACATTATCTTTAAATAGTTGCTCCAGTGGATCAGACTCCGACAACGATCCTAATCCAGATCCTGATCCTGATCCTGTAACAATTACCTACAACAATACCATCAAATCGATAATTACTACTAATTGCATATCCTGTCATGGCAGCACCCCCACTCAAGGCGCTACAATTTCATTGGACACCTATGCCAGAGTGAAAACCGCTACTCAAGACAACAACTTGATTGGACGAATTTCATTAGCCCAGGGAAACCCAGAAATGATGCCCAAAAATGGAACCCGATTGCCACAAGCTACTATTGATAAGTTCACCACCTGGAAAAATAACGGTTATTTAGAGTAATTCACATGAGACTTTTAATCCTTTTTACCGCAGTCTTTTTTTTAGGGAAAACAACTGTTTTTGCACAAGACAAAAAAATCACTAAAACAGGACAAATCACTTTTGAGGCTTCCGTTCCTTCCTTTGAAGAAGTGAAAGCCGTCAATGAAGCCGTCAGTTGTATATTAAACACTAAAACCGGAGAAATTGCCAGTTTGGCATTAATGAAAGGATTTCGATTTAAGGTCGCATTAATGGAAGAGCATTTCAATGAAAATTATATGGAAAGCAATAAATATCCAAAAGCCACTTTTAGAGGAATTATAAAGAATTTTAATTTAAATAATATTAATAAGAACGGCACCAAACTGGAGCTAAACGGAAAACTTGAATTACACGGGGTTTCCAAGGAAATATCAGCTTTCGTAATTGTTAAGAAAAATGGAGAAGACATTGAATTAGCTTCAGATTTCGACCTAACCCCGGCTGATTTCAATATCAAAATCCCTAAAATTGTCCGTCAAAAAATAGCCGAAACCGTTCATGTAAAAGCCCTGTTTTTATTAAAATAAACCATTACATTTTATCCGAAATACAATCCTTTAAGGCTTCTTCTAAATTCTCAAATTGAAACTGAAACCCCGTTTTTTCTATTTTTCCTGAAGAAACCCTTCTTCCTGTTAAGAGTAGTTGTGCCATTTCACCCATTGCTATTTTAATCAAAAAAGCAGGAACATTAGGAAGCCAAATCCTATATCCAAGCAGTTTTGCCAATGTTTTAGAAAAAACGGCATTAGTGGTATCATCATTGACAGCCACATTATAAGACCCATTCATATCCGGATTTTCTATCGCCTTCAGATAGGCATTACACAAATCGCTTACATGCACCCAAGGCATATATTGTTTACCGGAACCCAAAGCCGAACCCAACCTCATCTTGAAAACAGGAAGCAATTTGTTCAAAAAACCATCATTTTTACCTAAAACCAATCCGGTGCGGATTTTTACGCATCGGACATGTAAATTTTCAATATAATCTACGGTAGACTCCCATTTTTGGCAGGTCAAACCCAAAAAATCATGGGCTGGCGGCATTTCTTCCGTACAAATTTCTGCGCCATTTACCGCGCCATAAATACCGACCGCCGAAGCAGAAATAAAAGCCTCCAATTTTTTATTGTTTTTTTTCAAAACCGTATAAATCAATTGGGTCGATTGAATTCGACTGTCGATTATAGCTTGTTTTCTTTTTTTAGACCAACGGGCCCCGGCAATATTTTCCCCTGCCAAATGAACTATGTAATCGGCATGCAATACCGCCTCTTCATCAATAAACTGTCGGTCAACATTCCATTGGTAATAAAAAACATCAGCTGTATTCGGCTTTTTTGACCTACTTAGTACACAAACAGTATATCCTTTACGGATTAATAAATCGGTCAAATGTTTCCCTACAAATCCAGAGCCCCCTGTTATCAATACGTTCTTTTCCATTTTTCAAATAATTTATTGACTTAGCAGTAATCAAATGTACAAAATTTAATCCCGTTACTCATCATCAAGGATTTGATATTGACGCATAAACATATAAATCATATCCGTTTATTTACCTTTTTTATAGTCAAAAACAGGACTTCACTTGTCAACCGAAGGGAGAGAGAACATGAATGATAGTCACTGGCAAAGCAATCTCTTTTTCGTACTCTTCTTATTGAGATCTCCCCTTCGCAGGAAGGACAAAATTATGGGGTTAATAAACTTATATGCCTTATATGGTCCAAAAAAATCACTTCAGAATTCCTGCTTTATACGTTGCAATCGCCCGGTCTCTGGCCATAGCATGATCGACCATCGGTTCACCATAACCCAAATCAAATTCCGGAATCCATGTTCGGATGTAAATTCCTTTTTCGTCAAACTTTTTCAATTGAATATCGGGGTTGAAAACACGGAAATACGGTGCGGCGTCACAGCCTGTTCCCGCAGCCCATTGCCAGTTGCCAACGTTGGCAGCCAAATCATAATCCAACAGTTTTTCGGCAAAATAAGCTTCGCCCCATTGCCATTGAATTAATAAATGTTTGCACAGAAAACTCGCCACCACCATGCGGACACGGTTGTGCATGTAACCGGTTTCGTTGAGTTGTCGCATTCCGGCATCGACCATCGGGTAACCCGTCGTTCCGGTACACCAGCGGTTGAAATCTTCTTCGTTATTGCGCCATTGAATTCCATCGTAAGCCGATTTGAAATTCTGGGTCATCACTTTGGGGAAGCTGAATAATATCTGCATGAAAAATTCTCTCCAAATCAGTTCGCTCAAGAAAACGTCGTTTTTACGGGCTGCCCAATTCACTAATTTTCGGATGCTTACGGTTCCAAAACGCAAATGAGGTGACAAATACGAAGTGCTGTCTACGGCCGGAAAATCACGGGTTTCGTGATAATGGGCAATCTGTGTCAGGTTACAGGGTTTGACTTTTATGGGACTTTCTTCAAATCCGATTTGTTCCAAAGTCGGGAAAGGAAAATTGCTTTTGAAGAAATTAAAAAAAACAGCAGCGGTATTGTATTCGGGAACCGGAGCCATGGTTTTGTATTTTTCCAGCCACTTATTTTTATAGGGTGTGTAAACCGTATACGGCAAACCATCGGCCTTGACGATTTCTTTTTCCTCAAAAACAACCTGGTCTTTGAAAGAATAAGCAATGCTTTTATTGGTTTCCAATAATTGACAAATGGCTTCGTCACGCTGGATTGCATAAGGTTCATAATCCTTATTGAAAAAAACTTCCTTGATGTCAAATTCGGTAATCAGTTCCTGCCAAATGTCTTGGTTTTTCCCTTTTTTGACCAAAAGCGAACTCCCGATTTCGTTGAGTTGGGTATTGAATTTCGAAAGCGATTCATGGATAAACCCCACCCGGGCATCGTTTTTGGGCAGGCTGTCTAAAATGGCATCGTCAAAAATAAACAATGCAATGACAGGATATTTGGATTGCAGGGCGTGAAACAGTCCTACATTATCCTCCAATCGCAAATCGCGGCGGAACCAAAAAAAAGTGACTGTTTGTTTGCCCATTATTTTGCATTAAAAAATTGGTTAACCATTTTTTCTCTATGTTCAAAAATGGCTTTCAGTTTCTTTTCCACCATTAAGGTATTCATGATGCGGCCAATGAATCCCAAAGGCAAGGCATAATGCACCAGATCGGTCATTTTTACGCCGTTTTCAGTCGGTTCAAAAAAGTGTTTGTGATGCCATAGGGCATACGGGCCAAACCGCTGTTCGTCTATGAAATAACTGTGTTCTTCGACAAAGGTGATTTCGGTCACCCAAGGCAATTTGATTCCCAAAAGCGGGGACACTTTATATTGAATAATTTGCCCGGCGTACATGTTTTTGCCATCAAAATCGGTGATTTGAAAACCCATGGTTTCGGGTGTGATTTTCTGAAGATTTCCGGGACTGGAAAAAAAAGCCCAACATTCCTCGATACTGGCATTGACATATTGAATGGTTTCTTTTTTATAGACTTTCATGAGTGCCGCTAATTGTTTGTTTATTCTAAATTTGTAATTAACCGGAAGCCGCGTGAGGGATTGCAGGCGATATCCTCGCAGCGTAGCGGAGAGATAAAGCCGGAAAGCCCGACCCGAAATACGGAGCTTGCGGAGGATGAGGGACACGCCCAAAATAATTTACATTTTGTAATATTTGAAAGGAACGAATAACATGCCGAAGCATTCACCATCTTCCTTACCCAAATGTTTGTGATGCACTTTATGGGCTTTTCGCAAACCAATCAGGTATTTGTTATTGGTGTTTTTGAACCATTTGAACCGTTGGTGAATCAAGACATCATGAATCAGAAAATAGCAAACACCGTAAAAAGTTATGCCCAAACCAATGAAAAAAAGATAATTGATTCCGCCCTCGACCCCATAATAAAAAAGGACGATGCTGGGAATGGCAAAAATGACGAAGAAAATATCGTTGCGTTCGAAAACATGGGCGTATTTGGGCTGATGATGGTCGGCATGAAAATACCACATCAATCCATGCATCACGTATTTATGGGTGAGCCAGGTGACACATTCCATCAACAGAAAAACGCCTAGAAAAATTAAAAAGGAAATCATTGTTTTTTAGTATTTAAAATAGATTAAAACCCGTATAGCTATTCCACCAACCGCAACTTATAGGTCAAAAATGACTGGGCCAAAAGTCCGGCTTTGGTATAATTCGAAACCCGGATTCTGGCATTCCCAATTTCGTGATATGGCGTATTTTTCAGTTTTTTCAAAAGCTTTTTGTAATACACAAAAGCCGTATAGACCCCGAATTTAGCCTCAATCGGTAACTTTGTAATTCCTTGATAGGCGATGTTAAAATCTTCTTCTATCTCTTTAATGATGACCCTTTTGGTTTTTTCATCAAAGGTTTTCAAATCGACTCCCGGAAAATAATTGCGGTTTAAAACCAGATTGTCTTCTTTCAGATCCCGAAGGAAATTGACTTTCTGGAAAGCCGACCCCAATCGCATAGCTTCTGCTTTCAGGGCATCGTATTTATGCTCTTTTCCGGCCACAAAAACCTTCAGGCACATCAAGCCTACCACATCGGCAGAGCCATAGATGTATTCTTCATATTCGGCCTGGGTTTGATAATCGGATTTGATCAGATCGAGTTTCATGCTTTTCATAAAGGCCTGAATCAAATTATCGGAAATATTATATTGCTTGACGGTTTGCTGAAACGAATTCAAAATCGGATTCAGACTGATCCCTGATTCATACGCTTTGTAATATTCCTTTTCGAAGTCGTTAATCAAATTTTCTTTGTCATAACCATGAAAAGAATCTACAATCTCATCGGCAAAACGCACAAATCCGTAGATGCTGTAAATCGCATCCCTGATACTAGGCGAAAGCATGTATACCGCCAAAGAGAAGGAAGTACTGTAGTTCTTGGTAACCAGCTTACTGCACTTGAAAGATACCTCGTCGAATATTTTTTTCATATCTATTATTCTTATGAAAATTGTTTGTTAATTAAATCTGACACTAATTTCCCCGAAATTAATGCAGGAGGAACTCCAGGTCCCGGAACCGTTAACTGTCCCGTAAAATAGAGATTTTTCACTTTTTTACTCTTTAATTTCGGTCTCAAAAAAGCCGTTTGCCATAAGGTATTTGCCATTCCGTAGGCATTCCCTTTGTATGAATTGTAATCGGAAACGAAATCATTCTTGCAAAAAGACTGTTTAAATACAATGTTATTTTTCACCCTTTGTTGTGTCAACCTCTCAAAACGATCGATAATTTTATCAAAATATTCCTCCCGCAATGCTTCGGTATCTTCAATTCCAGGTGCCAGCGGAATCAGGAAAAAACCGGATTCCATTCCGTCCGGAGCCGCTGTTTGATCGGTCACCGACGGAAAATTGGCATAAAACAAAGGTTCAGCCGGCCATTGTGGCTTATCATAAATATCTGTGGCATGCTGCTTGAAATCGACATCAAAAAACAAGGCGTGGTGCGAAATGTTTTCTATTTTTTTATCAAAGCCCACATAGAATAACAACGAAGACGGAGCAAACACACGGCTGTTCCAATATTGCCCAGAATACGCCCGATGTTGTTCATCCAAGAGTGTTTCCGTATGATGGTAATCGGCACCACTTAAAACCAAATCAGCATCGATTCGTTGACCATTTACAACTATCGCTTTAGCCGTTTTATTTTCAACTATTATTTTTTCTATGTTCGAATTGACATGAAAGGTCACTCCCAACTCGACGGCTAAACTTTCCATGGCACGAACCACATCAAACATTCCTGTTTTGGGATGCCAGGTTCCAAGACCAAAATCGGCGTAATTCATAAAACTATAAAAAGAAGGCGTATCGGATGGTTTTGCCCCCAGAAACAAAACCGGAAATTCCAAGATTTGAATCAACCTTTCATTCTTGAATTTCTTGCGGATATCTTTGCTGATGTTGCTGAAAAACTGCCCCACTTTTTTGGCAGTTTCCAACGTTACCAATTCAAGTGGTGACACTCCCGGACGGTACACCAAATCTTTGATGGCGATATCATAATTGCTTCTGGCTTCAGCCATAAATTCCTGCAATAACTTCCCGCTCCCCCTTTCAATGGTTTCAAATGTAAAAATGATATCCGTCAAATTATCTTCGATGGCAATAAAATCATCTACCCCATAATACACCCGATAGGCCGGAGCTAATTTTATCAGCTCATAATAATCGGATGGTTTTTTATCAAAATCGGCAAAAAAGCGCTCGAACACATCCGGCATCCAATACCAACTCGGCCCCATATCAAAGGTGAACCCCTCGCGTTTCAGTTGTCGGGCCCTGCCGCCTATCGTTGCGTTTTTTTCATACACGTTTACTTCATGCCCGTTTTTTGCCAAATAACACGAAGCAGCCAAAGCTGAAAACCCAGAACCTATAATTGAAATCATTTTTTTAATTTGTTTAACAAATATACTAAATAATTAAACAAAAACTATATCTTTTCCACCAATTCCGGAATAGAATTAAAAACAAGCACTTTATCCGATTGCTTTTTAGGATTAATCCCGGCAGCCAATCTGCCGATAAACCAAAGCCGGGTACTGTCATCCAGTAATTCCCCTACCATCTCATCGACATAATCATCTACCGACTCTATATCGGGTTGTACCGTGAAATAAGAAATGTAAACTATTGGACTGAAATAATTTTTAAGCTCTTTCAAATTCTCAATCGGCATGCTTTCGCCCAGGTAAACCGCCTTATAGCCTTTCAGCAGAATCTCATAGTGTAAAAACATTAATCCCAGCTCATGTATTTCATTCAATGGCAACGAAAGCACAAAAACCTTATCGGTTTGGGTTTGTTTTAAACCCTGTAGTTTTTCAATATTGACGAGTAATTTTTGCTTAATCAAATAACTGATGAAATGTTCATGGGCTGGAGTAATAGTAGCCGTTTGCCACAATAGCCCCAACTCCTCCAACAACGGGATAAAAACCTGATGAAAAATTTCCTTGAATGATTTTTCAGCAATAAGCCAGTTGTAGGTAGCAAAAAAAAGATCTTGATCAAAATTCATCATCGCGATTTTGAAGTCACTGATCGCATGATTTTTAGCATTTTTAGAAGATATAATTTCCCGAACGAGTGCCGGAATTTTCTCTTCGGAATAGGAAGCTATTTTTGAAATCTTATAACCATACTCGTGCAAGAGTGTAATATTTAGCAGTTTTTGCAAACTGGCCAAATCATACAAACGAATATTGGTATCGGTACGCATGGGCTGCAAAACATTATATCTTTTTTCCCAAATCCGTATCGTATGCGCTTTAATACCTGACAGATTTTCAAGATCCTTTATGCTGAAAACATTTTTAATATTGTTTATCATTTATTGAAATTTAATAAACAAATATACTTTAAAAATATTTCATCCGAATGAAATAAAGTGGAAAAAGTATTTTCTACAGGTCGGCCATCGCAAACGAATTCAATTTATCCAAATGCAAAATGGTTTTAGAATTATCAACACTTCTGAAATACATGGGTTCAAACTTAGCTCCAAAAACCACCTCATCAAAAGTATAGGACGTTCGAATGGCCACGGTATTACTGAACATATCATCGAAGGTTTTGATGTAAACTAAAATTTCACCTTGTATGTTAGCAAAATCCTCTTTGGTGAAATTATAAAGCGGACTATCCTCGGTTATTGGGTGCACCAATGTCCAACTCAAAGTAAGGGAATTGATTTTTTGTAATTCTAAATCCAGAGTATAGAATTTATTGAGCATTTTTCCATTCTCCTCGATATTCATTGCCAAAGTCATTTTGGCTTCGGCATCTGTAAAATTAGTATTCTTAAAAGGGGTTAATCGCACCATCAACCCTTTGTTATCGCGATAAGGAGAAATGAGCGCGTTATGCGAAAATTTCAGAAAAGCGGTCGGTTTACTGAATCGGCCAAAAAACAACCCTGTGGCAATGGCAAAACTCAACAATCCTATTAAAGCTTCGGCCGCCGAGAGGACACTTGTAAAAAAACCAACCGGGCTGATATGACCGTAACCCACTGTGGTAAAGGTTTGCGCACTAAAAAAACATGCCTGACCAAATTTTTCCCACTCATTATCCAATGATGAAATTCCGTCCAGATGTTCGATTCCGATTCCATAATATACAGCGGCAAAAACAAAATTCATTCCGATATAAAAAGACAAAATAGTCAGCATAAATTTCCAGCCGGGCATATCAATCATCGTATGGTACCAACTGATACGGCGCAAAGTATGCATCCCCCTTTTCTCAATATTGGCAGTTCCGTTTTTATTGACAAAGCGCCCCCCATAACTACTGGCATTGGTGCCAAATCCGGTATTGCTGTCAGTTTTTGCTTTTCTATTGATACGTTCTAATAATGCCATTTTACTTCCCTTTTGTTAAAAAGTAAAAGTAACAAAAAACAAATTAGAGCAAGAAACATCCAAATACTTTTGAAAACTAAATCATTCTCTTTCAAAAATTTATAATAATGTATTTTCAAATTAAAATTCCCCAACAAAAAAATTATTAATACATTGAAAATCAGTATCTTTATACAACCCCTTCAATTTATTTTGCAATAACGCAACATCATGAACAATGGAATCTTAAAAGACCGGATTGAAGCAGGCATACTACTCTCGGAAAAATTAAAAAAATACCGGCATACCGACAGTGTAATTCTTGCTGTACCAAGAGGAGGAGTCCCTATTGGATATGAAATAGCCCATAGATTACACCTGCCTTTAGATATAATATTGTCTAAAAAAATAGGTCATCCTTCCAATAAAGAATTTGCAATTGGAGCCGTCTCACTAAACGCCATAATTATTGATGAACATCCGACTATTCCCGAACAATATATCGAACAGGAAAAAGAACGTCTCACCAAACTGCTCAGAGAACAATATAAATTGTATATGGGTAACCGCAAGCCGTTACCTATTGAAGGAAAAAATGTAATTCTTGTTGATGACGGAATCGCTACAGGCAATACTCTTTTGGCCAGTATTGCCATGTTACGCAAAAAAAATCCGGCTAAAATAATTGTAGCTGTGCCGGTTATACCTTATGAGAATGTACCCGTTTTTGAAGAGAATACCGACGAATTCATTTACCTGATGGCTCCCAAATATTTCAGGGGCGTAGGAGGATTTTATGAAGATTTTCCGCAAGTGGAAGATGACGAAGTAATACAACTATTAAACCTTACAAACCCCAATAAATAGAAAAAGGAAACCTACTAATTATTCATTTTATTTTTTTGAAAACATGAAGAAATTAGAGATTGACATCCGTTTATCCTCTGTGACATTAAAAGGGGATTTAGTAATTCCTGAAAATGCAAAAGGCATGGTTGTTTTTTCCCATGGCAGCGGCAGCAGCAGATTCAGCAGCAGAAACAAAATGGTAGCCGAAGACATCCAAGAGCAAAACATAGGCACCTTATTATTTGACTTACTTACCGAAGAAGAAGATCGGATTTATGAAAACCGATTCAATATTGATTTACTCACCGGTCGATTGATAGAAACCACCGAATGGCTCATGGAACAGCATGAGGTTACTGACATGCCCGTAGGTTATTTTGGAGCCAGCACGGGTGCAGCCTCGGCCTTGCGTGCCGCAGCCTATTTCGGCAACACTATAAAAGCCGTCGTCTCCCGCGGGGGCAGACCCGACATGGCTTTAAACGTCTTACATCTGGTCACCGCTCCCACCTTATTGATTGTTGGAGGCATGGATGTACCCGTTATCGGAATGAATAAAATGGCATTTGACGAATTACAATCGGTGAAAGAAATGAAGGTTATTCATGGGGCAACACATCTATTTGAAGAACCCGGAAAATTACAGGAAGTAGCCGACTTAGCTATCATTTGGTATAAAAGACATTTGGTTCAAAAAGAACATTACTCTTTTTGACACATCAATTCTTTTCTTTCAAAACAGAACCTTTTTAAAAATACGATTATGAAAAACATTTATTTTTTACTTGTACTTCTCACTACAACTAGCCTGTTGGGTCAAAACACTTTAAATCCAGAGTATACGAAAGAATATTATTTACAAAAAAGCAAAGACCAAAATAAAACCGGCTGGATTTTACTATCTACTGGTACTGTTATGGGAGTCGTTGGCTTAATTGGATTTGGCAACAGTTGGGACAGTTCCTCAACTACATCAACAGACGCAAGTGGTTTTCTATTCTTAGGAGGGGTTATAGCTGGTTTGGCAAGCATACCTGCATTTATAAATTCTGGCAGCAGTGCCCGAAAAGCTGCAAAGCTGTCTTTAAACAACCAACCTATTCTATGCCCAACACAAAATTTCTGTGTGCAAAATCCGCAACCAAGTCTTTTATTCACCATTAATTTTTAACATTTATTGAAATACAACAACCTTTTTTGAAATTTTAAAATGCAACAGAATCAAAGACAAAATCATTCCTGCTTTTAACCAAAAGTTACCAACTTAAAAATAATTAGTATTTTAGACCGCAAACTTCTTTTCTTCACCGGAAAGAAGTTTGCATGTTAACCAAAATCACTAACTGTTTATTTCATGAAAAACCTATTCTTACTCCTCTTCAGTATTTACACACTGACCACTTTTTCACAGACCACTTCCATTAAAAAATCGCCTTTACTTACCGAAGCATCACCTGAAAGTGTTGGAATGTCCGCAGAAAGACTGGCCAAAATTGATGCCATGTGTAAAGAAGCAATAGGCAACTCTGAAATCCCCGGAGCAGTAGCCCTGGTGGCAAGAAACGGAAAAATTGTATACTATAAAGCCTTCGGAATGGCAGATAACGAATCCGGAACCGCATTAAAAACGGATGCCATTTTCAGAATTGCTTCCCAAACCAAAGCCATCACCTCGACTGCTGTCATGATGCTTTGGGAAGAAGGAAAATTCAAATTAGACGATCCGATTTCAAAGTATATTCCGGAATTTAAAAACGAACAGGTCTTAGACACTGTTTATGAAAATGGATCTTATAAAACCATTCCTGTCAAAAATCCGATTACCATCAAACATCTTTTGACACACACTTCGGGAATTGGTTATGGCGCCATCGACAGCGACAACCGCTTTAAAAAAATCTATATGGATGCCGGTGTCACCGATTTGTTCACCACCGAAAATATCAGCATCGAAGAAAGCGTTAAAAAACTGGCAAAACTTCCCTTACACCATAATCCGGGAGAAAAATTCACCTATAGTGAAGGACTTGATGTATTGGGTTATCTTATCGAAAAAATTTCAGGCATGCCGCTGGATCAATTTTATAAAACCCGAATTTTTGCCCCACTGGAAATGAATGACACTTGGTTTTACTTGCCTGAGTCTAAACACAGCCGTTTGGTTTCCATCCAGAAAAAAGAAAATGGAAAATGGATCAAGTATCCAATCACCTTTTACGACCCGAATTATCCTGTAAAAGGGGCCAAACGCTTTTTCTCCGGAGGTGCCGGTTTATCGAGTACTGCAAAAGATTATGCTACTTTTTTACAAATGTATTTGAATAATGGGGAACTAAACGGCATCCGTTTGCTTAGCAGAACGACAATCGAATTTATGATGAAAAACCAAATAGGCAACCTGCGCGGAAACAATGGGGCTTATCACGGTTTGGCTTTTGAAGTGATTGATGAAAAAGGAGGAAATATGGGAGGCAGAAACAGTGAAGGAACATTTAGCTGGGGAGGCTACTTCAATACCCAATATTTTGCTGATCCAAAAGAAAATATTATCGGTATCATCATGAAACAAACGCAAGGTGCCAATACTGATACTACCGGTTGGAAATTTCGTCAATTGGTTGGACAATCTATTGATGATTAATCTCAAAAAACTACACTATAAACTACACTATAAAAAACACCCCGTTCAAAAATATTGGATGGGGTATTTTTTTTGAACCAAAAAGAATCAAACGCAAATGCTTTTTTCTGTATTTGAATTCGTAAATTTAACTATCGAACCTCATTATCAATTGGGTAAGCCGCTAAATTTAAGTCATGAAATTACCGCTAAACGATACTAAATTCCTTTTTTTACTTTCTTCCGTTAGTATTGTCGTTGGGTTAGAAATCCTGTCGCTGATGGGCATCCATATTCCGGAACCATACGGTCCTTTTGTATTTGCGGCTTTTATCATCGGCATAGGACACGCCGTTTTAATGAACGGCCTACAAGCTATTTTCAGACTACAATTCAGCAGCATTAATTTATTAATGACTATTGCTGTCGTGGCCTCTTTTTATCTGGGCGAATATCCTGAGGCAGCCGTGGTTATCGTTCTCTACGTTTTAGGGGAAAGACTCGAAGATATTGGCTTGGAAAATTCTAAATCAGCTTTGGATGAATTGGTTCGCAAAGCTCCCAAAACGGCCCTGGTGAAAAATGAAAATAAAAACATTCCCCTCAGCCATATTGCCATCGGAACCCTAATCCAGATAAAACCCGGAGAAATGATTCCGCTGGACGGAACCATTATTAGCGGGGAAACCACTGTTGATGAAGCCGCCATTACCGGCGAACCGATTCCGAAAGACAAACATCCCGGTGATTCTTTATTTGCGGGCACACTCAATAAAAACGGTTTTATAGAAATGGAAACCACTAAACTTTCCACGGACACCACTTTCGCAAAAATCATCCGTCTTACTTTTGAAGCCACGGCAGCCAAAAGTGACACCCAAAAATTCATCCAGCTTTTTTCTAAATTTTACACTCCCACCGTCATTTTTTTGGCGGTAATGGTTTTTGTGATTCCGGTTTACATTTTACAATTGGATTTCAATATATGGCTCAAACAAGCCATCACCCTTTTGGTCATCGCCTGTCCCTGTGCCCTGGTCATTTCTACACCTGTCGCTATTTATGCCGCTATAGGTAACGCTTCCGCAAAAGGCGCTCTGATAAAAGGCGGGAAATATCTGGAAGCGATGGCGAGAATAAAAGCAATCGCTTTAGACAAAACCAGAACTATCACGTATGGAAATCCAATTGTTTCAGATGTCATTCCTTTGAACGAAACCAGCCGTGAAGAATTACTGGCCTGTACCGCCGGAGCCGAACTTTTTTCTGAACATCCGTTGGCGCAAGCCATTGTTACTGCAAGCAGGAAAGAAGGATTTGAACCTCACAAAGCAACCAATTTTAAAAGCATTTCAGGTAAAGGGGCTACCGCAACATGTCTGGTTTGCGAAGACGAAACGGTTTATGTGGGCAAACTCGAATTCATCAAAGAATACGAAGACGTCAATAATGAAGTCGAAAAGATTGTAGAACAACTGACTGAACAGGGAAAAACGAGCGTAGTCGTCAGTTTTGGAAAAGGAGTTGCAGGAATTATTGGCCTGACAGACGAAATCAAAGCGGATAGCATTACCGCTATCAAACAATTACAGGATTTACATATTCCTTTAATAATGCTAACGGGTGACAGTGAAAAAGCGGCTCATTATGTAGGACAACAAACAGGTATTAAAATCCTATACGGCAACTTATTACCCGAGAACAAATCGGAAAAAATTAAAACGCTTTTAGCCCAATATGGCAGTGTTGCCATGGTTGGAGACGGTATCAATGATGCTCCTGCCCTGGCACAAAGTACCGTTGGTATTGCCATGGGCGCGGCAGGAAGTGATACGGCTATCGAAACAGCCAATATTGCCCTGATGAACGACCAACTTTCTCTTATCCCTTTTTTGATTCGCTTAAGTAAAAAAACGCTCTCCAGAATTAAATTCAATACAATTGGAGCAATCGCAATCAAACTTCTTTTTATCCTTTTGGCTTTTATGGGCTATAGCAATTTGGTCCTTGCCATTGCAGCAGATGTAGGCGTTACTTTGGTTGTGATTTTATTGAGCCTGAATTTAATGAATTTTGAAAACCAGGAATAGTTATTCGTTCATTTCATCGTAACGAACAGGAACTTGCGGATCATAAAGCGGACATTTGAATTCTTCTAAAGTATCTGCCAAAAGATCCATCGTTTTACCCTCGGTGCCGTAACAATCAATCTGGATGCTTTGAGGAGTAGTTCTAACCTGAAAAGCCCCTTTTCCGTTGGTGTTTTTCCAGCTGTTTTCATCTACTTTTTCCCATTTAGAAAACACACTGTTAATTCTGTTTAGGATAACCACAACAGGGAGCGTTTCAAGGCCTTCTACTTCTTGTTGTTCAATCAAAGCTTCATAAACCAAATGATGATTGAGATAGATTCCGTCTTGATATTGCCAAAAAACTAATTCGTACATAATCTTTAAAGTTACAAAGGTTCTGAGGTTCTGAGGTTCTGAGGTTCTGAGTTATTAAGATTCTATATAACTGAAATACAATGTAAAAATCTCAGTAACTTAGTTCCTTAGTCTCTTAGCAACTCTAATTAATATTCGAACGTTCCGTACTCGCTGGTGATAGTCAATTTTTTACTATCTGCTGCTTCTACTCTTCCTACGATTTGGGCATCGACGTTGAATGATTTTGAAATAGCGATAATATCCTGTGCAATAGCTTCAGGAACATAGATTTCCATACGGTGTCCACAGTTGAAAACTTGGTACATTTCTTTCCAATCAGTTTTTGACTGTTCTTGAATCAGTTGAAATAAAGGTGGTACCGGAAATAAATTATCTTTTATAATGTGTAAGTTTTGTACGCCATGCCTGTCGGCAGGCAGGAAGTGTAAAATTTTAGTTTGCGCACCACCACTGCAATGCACCATTCCGTGAATACTTTCGGAATCGTATTGGTCCAAAATTTTCTTGATGATTGGTGCATAAGTACGCGTTGGAGACAACACTAACTGCCCTGCATCAATCGGGCTATTTGCTACGGCATCAGTCAATTTCACCTGACCGGAATAAATCAAATCTTCCGGAACTGCAGCATCATAACTCTCCGGGTATTTGGCAGCCAAATATTTCCCAAAAACATCATGACGGGCAGAAGTCAATCCGTTACTTCCCATTCCGCCATTATAACTTTTCTCATAAGTTGCCTGACCAAAAGAAGCCAAACCTACAATTACGTCACCTGCTTTAATATTGGCATTATCAATCACTTTGGAACGTTTCATGCGAGCCGTCACCGTTGAGTCCACAATAATGGTACGAACAATATCTCCCACATCGGCCGTTTCCCCGCCCGTGGAATGGATGGTCACGCCAAAAGAATCCAGTTCCTTGATCAGTTCTTCGGTTCCATTGATAATTGCTGAAATTACTTCGGCAGGAATTAGGTTTTTGTTTCTTCCAATAGTGGATGAAAGCAAAATAGTAGAGGTAGCCCCTACACACAATAAATCATCAATATTCATGATCAAAGCATCTTGTGCGATTCCTTTCCAAACCGACAAATCCCCTGTTTCTTTCCAATACATGTACGCCAAAGAAGATTTGGTCCCTGCACCATCGGCATGCATAATCAAACAATAGGCTTCATCTTGGGTTAAATAATCGGGAACAATTTTACAAAAGGCTTGAGGAAATAATCCTTTGTCTATATTTTTTATGGCATTGTGCACATCTTCTTTAGATGCCGAAACACCACGTTGTGCATATCTTTTTGAAGTATCTGAACTCATGTGTATAATTGTGTAAGCTGCTTTAGGCAACTGGATTTTGTGGCAAAGATAAATATTTTTTTCGGGTTTTGCCCATGGGGTTTTTCAAGTGTTTTGCTAAATCCCCAATATACTTCCTGTATGTGAATTTATTTTATTAATTTTACTATAATGTTTTTTACATCAAATACTTACCCGTAAAAACACACTGCCAAAAAACCATTTCTATAGATTCGTATCCTACTGAATTCGTATCCTTTTTAAAGGAAAAACAATTCACCCCTATTAAAAGTTATTAGCCAACAGCTTCATATCTGCTTACGGAATTTTAAAAAAAATAAAATAAACCAGCAAAGTGGAAACCAGCGACCACTATAAAAAACGGGGCCTTACCGAAAAGCCATAAGAGTAGGAAACTAAAATTATAAGACCATGCCTAAGTACGTAGTTGAAAGGGAAATTCCCGGCGCAGGTAAACTATCTGCCGAACAGTTAAAAGGTATTTCACAAACTTCTTGTGATGCATTGAATAAAATGGGGCCAGAAATCCAATGGGTCAACAGCAAAGTGACCGCTGACAAAATCTATTGCACCTACATTGCC
Organism: Flavobacterium sp.; assembly: GCA_036676965.1. Taxonomy (GTDB): domain Bacteria; phylum Bacteroidota; class Bacteroidia; order Flavobacteriales; family Flavobacteriaceae; genus Flavobacterium. The sequence goes on from JAKFBW010000076.1 coordinate 47,782, forward strand.
CCCAATGAGGAAATGATTCGTGAACACGCAAAGCTAGGGGGATTTCCTGCAAATTCCATTAGCAAGGTATCTGCAATCATAGATCCAACAACCGCTGAATAATTAATTGGAAAAACTTGAACAAAATAAAAATGCCTATCCAAAACGGGGGGATAGGCATTTTTATTATTCATCAAAAAGACTGATTATCTCGTAAACAACAATTCCCTGTATTTAACCAGAGTCCATAACTCATTGTCCACTAACAATTCTAATTTATCGCAGTGTTCACGTATAATTTCGAAATACGGTTTCACATTATTGCAATACGCCTCTGCCATTTCCTGCGCATTGGTCATCACATTCGCTTTCTTTCTTTCGTTGATCATCTCTCCCACTTTGGCATTAATTCCTTCAATATGTTTAGAAATTTGTTTGATGATGGCAATCTGCTCTTTGGCAATATTTTCAAAATCGGCCCCAAAAATATCTTTCAGGCCTTTTACATTTTCGATTAAGGTATTTTGGTAACGGATAGCCGTTGGAATAACGTGATTTTTAGAAATATCCCCTAAAACCCTTCCTTCAATTTGAATTTTCTTAGTGTACTCTTCCAATTCAATTTCGTAACGTGCTTCGGTTTCGATATGGTTCATGATACCCATTTCTGAAAACAAATCCAAGGCTTGTTTAGAAACCCTGGCCTTTAGTGCTTCGGGTGTCGTTTTATAATTACTCAACCCTCTTTTAGCCGCTTCTTTTTCCCAGGCGTCGCTGTATCCATCCCCTTCGAAAAGAATTTTTTTAGATTGTTTGATGTATTCTCTCAAAACATTAAAAACAGCATCATCTTTTTTCATTTTTTTGGAATCAATCAAAGCATCCACTTCCACTTTAAAATCTTTCAACTGTTTGGCTACAATAGTATTTAAGGTAGTCATGGCATTCGAACAGTTGGCGGAAGAACCTACCGCCCTGAACTCAAATTTATTTCCGGTAAAGGCAAACGGAGACGTTCTGTTTCTGTCGGTATTATCTAAAATCACTTCCGGAATTTTCCCTACCACATTCAGTTTCAAATCGGTTTTTTCTTCCGGAGATAATTTACCGGTGGTTACCACTTCGAGTTCGGCCAATACTTTAGTCAATTGCTCTCCGATAAATACCGAAATAATAGCCGGAGGCGCTTCATTTGCCCCTAACCTATGATCATTACTTGCTGTAGCTATAGCTCCTCTTAATAATGTCTCATAATCATTTACCGCTTTGATGGTATTGATAAAGAAAGTCAAAAACTGTAAATTACTCATTGGCGTTTTACTCGGACTCAATAAATTCACTCCGGTATCGGTTGCCAAGGACCAGTTGTTGTGTTTCCCCGAACCGTTAACCCCTTTGAATGGTTTTTCATGAAACAAGACTTTGAAGTCATGGCGTTCAGCTACTTTTTGCATCACATCCATTAACAGGCAGTTATGATCTACGGCTAAGTTGGTTTCTTCAAAAATAGGTGCCAACTCAAACTGGTTTGGTGCCACTTCATTATGACGCGTTTTCACCGGAATCCCTAACAGCATGCATTCTTGCTCTAAATCTCTCATGAAAGTTAAGGCACGGGTTGGAATAGAGCCAAAATAATGATCATCTAATTGTTGTCCTTTGGCAGAAGTATGTCCCAACAACGTTCTTCCCGTCATCATCAAATCCGGGCGGGAATCTGCCAATGCCTTATCTATCAGGAAATATTCCTGTTCCCATCCTAAGGTGGCGGTTACTTTTTTGACATTCTTATCAAAATACTTGCACACTTCGGTAGCCGCTTCATCAATCGCTGACAAAGCTCTCAGTAACGGAATTTTATTATCTAATGCTTCCCCTGTATAGGATATAAAAACAGTAGGAATACATAAGGTCGTTCCAAATATAAACGCCGGAGAGGTCGGATCCCAGGCGGTATACCCTCTCGCTTCAAAAGTGTTTCTGATTCCCCCGTTTGGAAAACTGGAAGCATCCGGTTCTTGTTGCACTAATTGTGCCCCTCCAAATTTCTCTACCGGATCACTTCCGTCAAAAGAAGTTTCGAAGAATGCATCGTGTTTCTCTGCAGTAGCCCCCGTAAGTGGCTGAAACCAGTGGGTATAATGGGTAACTCCTTTAGACAAAGCCCATTCTTTCATTCCCATTGCAATATAATCGGCCAGTTTTCGGTCAATTTTAGTTCCAAATTGAACTGCACCTTGTACTGCTTTAAATGCATCTGAAGTCAGGTATTGCCTCATCGCTTTTTCATTGAATACATTTGAACCGAAAATTGCTGATTTTCTTCCAGTTTCATCAAATTGAACTGGTTTTCTAGTTGAAGCTTCTCTCAAAGCTTGAAAACGTATTGTTGACATAATTTTATTGATTTTTATCAAAGATAAATATTCTAAAACAAATTATTTATTAATTTAAAGCGAAAAATAAGCACCGAATTCCCTAATATTTAGCAGTCATTAATAAAAAAATAACAATTACAGCGACTAAAAATAACTATTTACAAATTTAACCCATACATTAATAGGGTATTCATAAAAATTAAATATTCAAAAACAAAACCACCCCTTGATTTTTACCACATAAAAAAAATATTTTATATTTGTACCTCATAAAAATCAAGAAATTAATTTATTATTATTATGGCTAAAATAAAGTTAGAGTACATTTGGTTAGATGGATACGAACCAACTCAAAATCTTAGAAGTAAAACTAAAGTTGAAGAACATGAAAACTTTCAAGGAACTTTGGAAGAAATTGGAAACTGGTCATTTGACGGTTCTTCTACAAAACAAGCTGAAGGAGGTTCTTCTGATTGTTTATTAGTACCAGTTGCTATTTACCCAGATCCTGAGCGTAAAAACGGATACTTAGTAATGGCTGAAGTTATGTTTGCTGATGGTACTCCACACCCTTCAAACGGTAGAGCTACTATCGATGATGATAACGATGATTTTTGGTTTGGTTTTGAACAAGAATACTTTATCATGGACACTAAAACCTTATTACCATTAGGTTTCCCAGTTGGAGGATATCCTGCACCTCAAGGTATGTACTACTGTTCAGTAGGTGGAAAAAACACTCACGGTAGAGTTTTAGTTGAAGAGCACGCTGATTTATGTATCGCTGCCGGACTTAACTTTGAAGGTATCAACCAAGAAGTTGCTTGCGGACAATGGGAATTCCAATTATTCGCTAAAGGAGCTAAAAAAGCTGGAGATGAGATTTGGATTGCCAGATACTTACTAGATCGTTTGACTGAGAAATACGGTTACTATATTGAATACCACCCAAAACCGCTTGGTGATACTGACTGGAATGGTTCTGGTATGCACGCTAACTTCTCAAACAATATATTGAGAACATGTGGATCTAAAGAAGTATACGAAAAAATATGTGAAGCTTTCCGTCCAGTTGTTGAAGAGCATATCGCCGTTTACGGAGCTTATAACGAACAACGTTTAACAGGTAAACACGAAACAGCTTCTATCCATGATTTCTCTTATGGAGTATCTGATAGAGGAGCTTCAATCAGAATTCCATTATATACTGTACAACATGGTTGGAAAGGATATTTGGAAGACAGAAGACCGGCATCTAATGGTGATCCATACAAAATTGCTGCCAGAATTATCAAAACTGTAAAATCTGCTTTGGTTGAAGAATCAGTTTTAGCATAAGGATATATCCCATAAGCAAAAATTATTTATACTTAAAAAGTGCCATTTTCAAAAATGGCACTTTTTTTTTGCCTGTAACTCCCTTTATTTTTTCTTGAAAATTTCCATTTTTATACGATTTCAAAAAAGTATCTTTGCAAAAATCAAAATGACTTAACTTATGATTATCTGGATTTCCTTTTTCGTTCTCGTTTTTATAATCCTTATGCTTGATTTAGGCGTTTTCAACAAAACCCCGCACATCATCAGTTCAAAGGAAGCTTCAAAATGGACTTCTATATGGGTAACTGTTTCTTTCTTGTTTTCCGGAGTTATTTATTGGATTTACAACAACAATTACATTGCTAATCCGGACGAATTAAAACCTATTGAGGCATCCTTAAAATTCATCACCGGATACCTGATAGAATTATCCTTAAGTATTGATAATATATTTGTCATAGCCATCATATTCTCGGCCTTCAAAATTCCACAAAAATACCAACACCGTGTTTTATTTTGGGGAATCTTAGGTGCTATTGTCTTTAGAGGACTCATGATTTATTTTGGTGTTTTACTGATTAATAAGTTTTCTTGGATGACGTATATTTTTGGCGCATTCTTAATTTACACCGCCTTAAAAATGCTGCGAAACGGGGAGGATGAAAAATTTGAACCTAAAAAATCATTCGTTTACAAAAGCCTTAAAAAGATGATGCCTATTTCCAATCATATTGACCATGAGCATTTTTTTGTAAAAAGACGTCATATTACCGCTGCCACTCCTCTTTTTGTGGCCTTAATCATCATCGAAGTGATGGATGTCATATTTGCCATAGATAGTGTCCCCGCTATCTTAGCCATTACAAACGATCCGTTTCTGGTATTCAGCTCGAATATTTTTGCCGTTTTAGGATTGCGATCTATGTATTTCTTTTTGGCTAATATGCTGGAAAAGTTTGCTCATTTAGAATACAGCCTTATTGCGATCTTAAGTTTTGTAGGTCTTAAAATGCTGCTTCATGATTTTATAGAAATTCCCGAATGGGCTTCATTAGGCTTTATTGCTATTTCCCTTTTAGCCGGAGTCATAGTTTCTTTACGATCGGATAAAACCGAAGAAGTAAAAAACAACAATTAACATTCTTTAGGATAATCGGATAGGAGCCTAGGGATTATTTCCCTAGGCGACCTTCCACACCACCCGGCATACGGATCCGTACCAAGGCGGTTCTTAATTTACGATACATTTTAGGTAGATGTCAGTTAGGAACGTA
>JAKFBW010000077.1:0-1886 GCA_036676965.1 Flavobacterium sp.
AACTTCCGTTGATCTACCTATTGTATAACTAACTCACTATAAAATGAACAAACGGCTTCTACTCATTTTACCACTTTTGCTGCTGTCTTTTAGCGGCTTTGCCCAACTCCAAAAGGGGAATAAAATCCTGGGAGGGACGATCAATTATTCGACTTCGAACACTTCTCCGACAGACCCAATTGGATTGCCCGGACAAACTAGTAAAACAAATAGTTTTAATATCAGGCCAATATTTGGCGTTTTTGTCTCTGACCGAACTGTTGTCGGCTTGACTTTCGATATATCTTCTTATTCGAGTGAAAACTCAAACAACGGGCAGGAATTTAGTTACAAATCAAATCGATTTAGTTTTGGACCTTTTGTAAGAAGGTATTTTCCAGTGAAAGAATGGGTCGCTTTTTATGGTCAAGCTGACTTGAATTACAGTTCTGGGAATATCAAACAAAATTATTCTGCTTCTTTAAATCAAGGTTATGAACTAAGTACAAACACCTTTAATCTAATTGCTTCTTTAGGCTTAGCCTTTTTCCCAACCAATTGGATGAGTGTTGATCTGTCTATGAATCCACTCACATTTACGCATTCATTGAATAAATATGAAGTTGGGTCAAATTTCGCTGACCAGAAATCCAACAACTTCAATTTGAATCTAAATTCCAATTCATTTTTCCTTGGTGCGCACTTTTTCCTGAATAAGAAATGAAAAGAGTTGCATTAGTTATTTTGGTTTTAAGTCTTTGGTCTATTGAGACTAAAGCACAAATGCAACAAGGGTCCTGGATGCTAGAAGGGAGTGCAGGATTTAATAGAAGCAGAAGCTATTTCCCAGATACAGATGAAAAGTCTAATCCGGTTTCAGGTTACACACTTCATCCAAAAGCTGGGTTTTTTGTGACCGATAATCTCGCTTTAGGATTGTCCGGGCTATTCGCAAATACATGGGGCAGAAATCAAAGCTATGACCCAGATATTCCCGGGGATTATAAGAAGGGGAACATACTGAATTATGGTGGAGGTGTTTTTTTAAGGAAATATGCTCCAATTAATGAAAGCCTTTCCTTCTTTGCTGAAGTTGGATCGGAGGTTTCATGGATTAAGGAGATAAGCTTTCACAATGAACCTTTAGGAAAGATGGAGAACTCCGTACGAAGGGTCATCTCAGCTCAGGCCATTTTAGGTCTTCAGTATTTAATTAGTCCTAAACTGGGAGTTCATCTACAAACTAATTTGCTTCAATACCAAAACTCTCAAGAACTTCCTGCTGAATTTTCAGAGTTTCGAGCAGGATTTCTAATCGATCCCCGATTTGGATTGACTATTTTCTTATAAACAAAAAAGCCTCCGAAATCTACTTTCGGAGGTTTTTTGATTATCTGAATGTGTACTTAAATCCTATTCCACCCCGAAGGTAGCTAGCCCGGTGACTGGCGAAAACCGGTGCTGCTTCGATCAAAAATCCAAAGTTTTTGGTACTGAAAGGCTTGATTAGCACACCAAAAGGAATTGCAAAATAAACATCATCATCGTGGTCATAGTCATGGTTCCGGTTATAGTCTCCAAAAAGCCCAAGAGCTGCACCGACATAGGCGTTGACTTCACTCTTTCTGATGAAATTATACCCACCCATCAATTCAAGTCCTATGTTATTGCCTAAACCCAGTCGACCTTCTCCGAAAAATTCTTTGTCCGGATCGGTACCGACAGTGATGAAAATTCGGGTATTTTGAAAATTAATGCCAGCACTTACTTGAGCTTGAGAGACAGTTATTCCCCCGATTAGAAAAAGGGCAATCAAAAATACTTTTTTCATGAGTTTGATCCAGTTGGTTTTGCCCACTACCAACCAAAACTGAGGCCAGAATTCCCCTGAATTACCAGTTTCCCTC
>JAKFBW010000078.1:0-2129 GCA_036676965.1 Flavobacterium sp.
TATAAATGAATAGTATTTATTACCATGAACCAGTTTGTTGGTACGGGAAGGTTACCGCGCTTTGTATTTGATAATTTGGTCCATAGGATGGATACAAGCGGTGCTAAGAGAATAATGAATAACGGGTTAACTGACTGGAACCAAGATGTTGGGATTTCCCATCCAAAAAGAGTTCGATCAATAAACTTATCTGTATAAATGCTTAATGCACCACCGGCTTGTTCAAACCCAGCCCAGCCTATAATGCCCCCTAGTATACTTAAATTATTTTAATGGAGAAGTAGTCGAGCAAAGTATGGTTGTCCACTTGTTGATTTACTATGGTCTTAGCTCGATTGAAATGATCATGCTGACAACAATGGCTTTCATGATCTCGTCTGTATTCCGTAACAGCTCGCTGGCAATTGGTTTATCTTTATTCTTGATGTTTACTGGCGGCCAATTTACTGCACTATTGTCAATGAAGTTTTCATGGGCAAAATATATTCTGTTTGCGAATACCGATTTAATGCAATATGTTGAAGGATTCCCGCTGCTTGAAGGAATGACTTTGTCTTTTTCAATTATCATGTTACTAATTTACTATCTCATTTTTTTATTCTTGGCGTTCTATGTTTTCAAAAAAAGAGATGTTGCTGCCTAATAAAAAATAACCTCTGGACAGATAAACTGTACCCTTTGTAAAGGACAATTATAAAAAGACTAGGCAACTTTAAGTAGATGATCTCTGTATTGAACAGGGGTCATCTTTTTTAAATCCCACTGGTATCTATAGTTATTATAGTACGTCATGTAATCCTTAATTTCTTTTTTAAGTTCTTCTAGGGTTTCACAAAGCTTGATGTATGCCTCGTCCTTAAAATGACCAAAAAAAGATTCTTGGGGGGCGTTGTCCCAACAGTTTCCTCTTCTTGACATGGACTGACCTAATCTGTATTTTTTAACCATTTTTTGATAAAGTGGGCTGGTATAATGACCACCTTGATCGGAGTGAATAAATGCTCCTTCCGCCAATTTAACTTTTCTGTTCTTTTTCAAGTTTTTCAATGTATTGGTAGCGATGTCCAGTGTAATGCGGTCAGAAACTTCATAGGCTATGATTTCATTTGTAGAAGCATCCTTTATGGTTGATAAATATGCTTTCTTTCCTTTCCCATAAAACAGGTAGGTGATGTCAGTAAGGAGGACCTTATAAGGAATTTCTTGTTTGAACTCTCTGTTAAGCATGTTAGCTACAACCTTGTGCTCATGTGTGGCCTTCACGATACGCTTATATGGGTTTGCCCTCCGGATAGGGCAGACGATGTCAAATTTTTTCATGATCCTTCTAATTCTTTTCAAATTGTAGACAACCTTAAATTGACCCTCCAATGTCATTTTGATTTGGCGAGCCCCTTTTTTGCGATTTTTGAAATGGAATGCCTTTAGGATCACATCCCGTACTGCTTGATCCTCGCTATCTTTTTGGTTTCTGCGTCCCACAGCCTTTTCGGAAAAATAATTATAGTAGCCCGAACGTGAAACCCCGGCTGTTTCACAAAGATAGCTAACCATGTTCTTCAGGCTGTATTTTTCAATGACTGTCCGAATAAGAATGAACTTTTGGTCAGGTGATAACGTTATTTCTTCTTTAGCCCCCTCTCGGCGAATCGTATCTTTTTTAACAGCTCGTTCTCTGCTTTCAAAAGGTTGTTTTCCGCTTCCAGTCTAGCGTATTTTTCTTCGGCAGAAAGTTCTCTTTCGAGTGACCTACCTGAATTTCCTGTCCTAGTATCGCGTAATCCTAATACTCCGTCTTTACGGTAGGCTGCCCTCCACCGTTTAGAAGCATTTTGAACTCGATCCAACCCTAAAACCTCAATATCAAACCCACATTCTTCAAATATCTCCCTAGGAAACTTTCCCTTTTCGTATTGGGAGATAAAGTGTTTTTTGAACTCGTCTGTGTACGTAATCCCTTTAGCGCTGACTGTCTTTACGAATGAATTATTAGAAAGTATCTTAATCTCTTTATCTGTGAAAAGCTTTTTACTCACATCATATTCCCCCATCCCCATTTACTCAATTGTACATAAAAAGACCCTGTAAAGTAGTCTTTTTTAAGTGTCTACTCTACAGGGTACATTTTA
>JAKFBW010000079.1:0-23770 GCA_036676965.1 Flavobacterium sp.
ACAGCTACCAAGGAGTGCAGACCTTTATTTGGATAACTGAAAACAACCTCACGGAAGTACATTTTATTAAAAAAAAATGTATCGTAAATTAAGAACCGCCTTGGTACGGATCCGTATGCCGGGCGGTGTGGAAGGTCGCCTAGGGAAATAATCCCTAGGCTCCTATCCGATTGTCTGGTTTTAAATTGTTTTAGGAGTATTGTTTTCAGGGAACAGTCAATCGCTTATATTTGTATGGCGATAAGGAATTGCGCAATCGGAGAATGTATATAAAATCAGCATGAAAAAGTCATCATACACTATATTCTTGAAATCGGCATTCGTTTTTTTATTCTTAGGGTCTTGGTTTTCTGTTTTTGCACAGGAGCTTCAGGCGGTTCAGGAAAATCAAACCATAAAAGTTGATTCCCTCTACAGGGAAGATCAGTTTTACATTAGTGTAACCTATAATATGTTACGGGATACACCGGAAGGTTTTTCCAAACGCAAGTTTTCTACCGGTTTTTCGGCGGGATTTCTCAGGGATATGCCCATCAATAAAGAAAGAACGGTTGCTTTTGCCACAGGGGTCGGATTCACGTACAATAATTACAACGAGAATATCGGAATTACGGGTTCCAATCAAAGTCCGGCGTATAGTATTTTGGTTGCCGATTTTGATAAAAATAAATTTTCACAATTGTTGGTTGATGTGCCCATTGAATTCAGATGGAGAACATCTACTTATGAAAGTTATAAATTTTGGAGAATCTACGGCGGACTCAAATTCAGTTATTTGCTATACGATAGATCCATTTATACGGATAGCGAAAGTAAAGTAGTCATTTCTAATAATAAGGATTTTAATTCGTTACTGTACGGAGCATACGTTTCAGCCGGTTACAATACGTTTAATCTTTATATGTATTATGGATTGAATTCGTTGTTTAAGTCCGCAACCCTTGATGGGGAGAAGCTAGCGGTGAAATCGGTAAATGTTGGTGTTATTTTTTACATCCTATAGCCACAAATACAATAAAAGCAACTGCGGAATACATCCCAATAAAAATCCGATAATCAATTCTTTTACGGTATGTGCTTTCATTTCCAAACGGGAGGAAGCCACAAAACCATTCATCACAATCAGAAACGCTATCGGAACAGTATTTTGAGTTTGAAAATGCATACTGAGCCCGGTAATAAATAAGGTCAAAGCACTGATGCCCATCATGTGTAAACTGGCTTTGATATTGGCAAAAAGCAGTAACAGTGCAATCAATGTACTGAATAAGGCGCCCAATAAAAAGAAATGCAATTCGAGGTAGCGATCAATGGTAATGCCATTTCGAACCAGGGAAATAATCAAGAAACACTGAATCACCAACGGAATTTTACGTTCGGAAATCATGGGAGCCATCATCGAGTTAATTTTTCCCGTGGCGCGCAACATTACAAAAAACAACAGTGGGATAAGAATTGTTACAATAGCCACTTGCAGGATAACATAATATTTTTCGCGATTTAAAGAATAGGAATGATTCGAAAAAAGATACCATAGCGTAGCGTATATCGGGATAAATATAGGGTGAAAAATATAGGAGAATATTGGAATTACTTTTTTCAAGGCGGTTAGAATTGGTTAATCTACACAAAGATACAGAATAGCTTAAAAAAGTTCTACTAATAATTTTGGGATTTATGCCCCAACGGAAAAAATATTTATCATCTGTAAGCCTAACAAAGCGCTTTTTAAATTGTGCTTTTACATACTTAGATTTTCAAAAGAAATAGTAATTTTGAGAAAGTTTATAATGCCTGATTTGTGTTTAAAATTAATTATTAAAGCTACGTTCGTAGCGTTTCCCAATCGATGAGTATCAATATTCAAAGTATCATTCCCGAAATTCAAGCTCAATTTATTGGTAATGAAAGTGCTGTCGTTATTGACAATATTTCCATAGATAGCCGTTCGTTGCAAAATGGGGCACATTCTCTGTTTTTTGCCTTGAAAGGGGCTAATAATGACGCGCACATTTATATCAATGATTTGATTGAAAAAGGGGTTCAGAACTTTGTGGTTACCCATATTCCTGAGGAAGTGCAAGGGAAAGCCAATTTTTTGGTGGTCGAAAATACATTGACGGCCTTGCAACAAGTGGCAGCCTATTACCGCAGTTTTTTTCATTTTCCGATTATTGGCCTGACGGGAAGCAACGGGAAAACGATTGTTAAGGAATGGCTCAATTTTCTGCTGAGTCCGGATTATAATGTGATTCGGAGTCCAAAAAGTTACAACTCACAGGTGGGCGTGCCTTTGTCGGTCATTGCAATCAATGAAAAGCACAATCTGGGAATTTTCGAAGCCGGAATTTCTACTGTTTCCGAAATGGAAAAACTGCAAAAAATTATAAAACCCACTATAGGGATTCTGACCAATATTGGTTCTTCCCATGATGAAGGATTTCAGAATTTAGAAGAAAAAATAAAAGAAAAACTACTGCTTTTTAAAGAGGCTGAAGTCATTATTTACCAAAAAAATGATGTAGTCGAAAAATATATGGTTCCATCGATACAAACGTTTAGTTGGAGTTTTGTGTCAAAAGAGGCGGATGTTTTTATTTTCAAAACGGAAGTAAATGATAGCAGTACCAAGATGTATTACCAATATCATACCGGGGATTTTGAATTAACGATTCCGTTTTCGGATAAAGCATCTGTTGAAAATGCGATTTCCTGTTTGATGGCCTTATTGTATTTGGAGTATGGTAATGCGACCATTCAATCCCGAATGGAATTATTGTATCCGGTGGAAATGCGTCTGAAAGTAAAAAATGGCATTAATAGCTGCAGTATCATTGATGACAGTTACAGCTCCGATTTTCAATCGTTGAAAATCGCTTTGGATTTTTTGGAAAGTCAAAAGCAGAATAAGAAGAAAACGGTTATCCTGTCGGATATTTTTCAAAGTGGTTTGTCTAATGAAGAATTGTATTCGAAAGTTGCCAAGCTTATCGTTTCCAATCATATCAGTCGCGTAATCGGTATTGGAGAAACGATTTCGGCTTTCCGGGATCAATTTGTCAATTGCATTACGTTTAAAAATACGGAGGATTTTGTGTCCCATTTTGATATACTCGATTTTGCCAATGAAACTATTCTGATCAAAGGGGCGCGTTCTTTTCATTTCGAGGAAATCGTCAATTTGTTGGAAGAGAAAACCCATGAAACTATTTTAGAGATTAACTTGAATGCCATCAGTCATAACCTCAATTTCTTTAAATCGAAATTAAAGCCGAAGGTCAAGATTATGGTCATGGTGAAAGCTTTCGGTTATGGGAGTGGGGGACTCGAAATTGCCAAGTTATTAGAATATCATAAAGTCGATTATCTGGGAGTGGCCTTTGCCGATGAAGGGATTTCGTTACGAATGGGGGGTATCAAAACGCCAATCATGGTGCTGAATCCGGAATCGACCAGTTTCCCGGCCATTATTCAATACCAATTAGAACCCGAAATTTATACGATAAAAGGACTGCATGCTTTTCTGAAAATTGCCGGACAGAGAAATATAAAAAACTATCCGATTCATATTAAGATCGATACCGGAATGCACCGTTTGGGATTCGAGGAAGATTCTATTGATGAATTGATTGCTGCTTTAAAGGGAAATCAAACCGTTGAGGTGAAAAGTGTGTTGTCGCACATGGCTACCAGCGATGATTTAAAACACAAGGATTTTGCATGGTCACAAATTCATTTGTTCGAACGGCTTACATCTAAAATCATGACCGAAGTTGGGATTCACCCTATCCGTCATATTTTGAACACTTCGGGAATCAGTAACTATCCCGAGGCACAATATGATATGACCCGTTTGGGAATCGGTTTGTACGGGGTTTCCAATGATCCTGAAGAGCAAAAAGAGCTGGAAAATGTTGGGACGCTCCAATCGATTATTTCACAAATCCGAACCATTCCGGCTGGAGACAGTGTAGGTTACGGCCGTCGTTTTATGGCGCAGCAACCAACAAGGATAGCCACAATCCCAATTGGGTATGCCGATGGAATTTCCAGGGGTTGGGGGAACGGAAAAGGCTACATTACCATAAAAAACCAAAAAGCGACGATTTTAGGCAGTGTTTGTATGGACATGCTTATGGTCGATGTTACGGATATTGATTGTAAGGAAGGGGATTCTGTAATTATTTTTGGCGAAAGCCCAACCGTTACCGAAATGGCGTATCAGCTGGATACCATTCCCTATGAAATTCTGACGAGTATTTCCCAACGCGTCAAACGGGTTTTTTATCGGGAGTAAACTTTATTTTATGGTTTCAAAAGTATTTTCTTAGGAAAAAGATGTAAATTCGTAAAAGTCATGTATTAATTTAAACCTAAAAATATGGGATTTTTCAGTGATTTTAAGGCTTCTTTGATGAAAGGCGACGTATTGAGTTTGGCCACTGCCGTAGTTATTGGTGGTGCATTTGGGAAAATTGTCGGTTCGGCCGTAGATGATGTAATTATGCCAATCGTAGGTTTGATTACCGGAGGAATTGATTTTACCCAAAAATTCATCACCTTAGACGGGAACAGCTATGAAAATCTGGCTGCCGCCAAAACCGCCGGGGCTGCCGTAATTACGTATGGTAATTTGGTACAGGCGATTATCAATTTTGTCATTATTTCCTTTTTCATTTTTGTGGTGTTGAGAGCTGCCGAAAAAGCCAGAAAGAAAGAAGAAGTGGCTGTTGCACCTGCCGCAGCTGCCGGGCCAACCCAGGAAGAATTGTTGACACAAATCAGAGATTTATTGAAAAAATAATTTCCGCTACACTATTATATTCTAATTTATCCTGAACGGATTTCAGGACTAAACCGCATCTTAATGGAGGCGGTTTTTCTTTGGTCTTTCTTAAAGCAGAAGGTGCTTTCGTAATCTTTTGTTATAATTATAACATTTTGTTACTTTTTGTGAAGCTGCTTGTTTTAAGTGGAATAATACTTATTTTTGCCATTCAAAATTAATATACAAAATATAAAATATATACGATGAGAATAGCAGTTGTAGGGGCTACCGGAATGGTTGGCGAAGTAATGTTGAAAGTATTGGCAGAAAGAAATTTTCCGGTTACAGAATTAATTCCTGTTGCTTCTGAAAAATCAGTAGGAAAAGAAATAGAATACAACGGAAAAAAATATAAAGTTGTTGGATTGCAAACTGCTGTGGATTTGAAAGCGGATATTGCTTTGTTTTCTGCAGGTGGAGGGACTTCTTTAGAGTGGGCACCAAAATTTGCCGCTGCCGGAACGACTGTTATCGATAACTCATCGGCTTGGAGAATGGATCCTACTAAAAAATTGGTAGTGCCGGAAATCAACGCAAACCAATTGACCAAGGAAGATAAAATCATTGCAAACCCAAACTGTTCTACGATTCAAATGGTTTTGGCTTTGGCTCCTTTGCATAAAAAATACAACATAAAACGAGTGATTGTTTCTACCTACCAATCGATTACCGGAACGGGTGTGAAAGCGGTGCAACAGTTCGAAAATGAAGTTGCCGGGGTAAAAGGGGACATGGTGTACAAATATGAAATCAACCGCAACTGTATTCCACAATGTGATGTTTTCGAAGACAATGGTTACACCAAAGAAGAAATGAAATTGGTGAAAGAAACCAAAAAAATCTTAAGTGATGACAGTATCAAAGTAACGGCTACTGCGGTTCGTGTGCCGGTTGTAGGTGGTCATAGTGAAGCGGTAAATGTGGAATTTACCAACGATTTTGATGTGAATGAAGTAAGAACCATTTTGAGCCAAACAGATGGTGTGACGGTTCAGGATAATTTAGATACTTTCACCTACCCGATGCCAAAATATGCTGAAGGGAAAAATGATGTTTTTGTAGGTAGAATTCGTCGTGACGAAAGCCAGGCAAATACATTAAACATGTGGATTGTTGCTGACAACTTGAGAAAAGGTGCTGCTACAAACACAATCCAAATAGCAGAATATTTAATTGCTGCCAAATTGGTATAAGACTTAATTTTTAGTTCAAATTTGGAACCATCTGTTTTGACAAATTATATTTGTTGAAACTGATGGTTTTCTTTTTTGCCTATTTGTCTTATTTGGTTTATAACCATTAAAAAGGTTGAACTAATTTTGTATGTTCAAAATTTATAAATTGTTTTGCTACCTTTGCAACTCATGAGAAAGAAACCCATTTTAAGATCACTTTTCTTAGCGATTGCACTGTTGTTCTCGATAGTGTTTCAATCGTTTCATGGATATGGGCATCTTGAAAAACGAATTGCAGAAAAAATTTGTTATCATGAGCATCATAATAAAGCGGAGCTAACCCATCAGCACAAGAATTTTGATCATTGTTTGCTGTGTACATTTGCCTTCAGCAGCTATGTTTCGCCTCAGGATTTTTCCTGTCAATTTTATGCTGTATTCCGGGAAGTCCCTTATTTTGGTTCTGATACCGAAATAGTTCTTTCGTTTCCCGGAAGTTTATACTCCCACCGCGGGCCCCCTGTTTGTATGATTTAGTTAGTATTGATCAATCTAATCGGTTTTTTGTCATATCGAGCGCAATGTCATTAAGTTAAGATTCGTCTGTTCGAGTTGGCTTACAATTTGCGACAGAAAATTATAAGCCAGTATCGAGAACTCTAGTTTAGACAAGGCTTCTCGATACAATTCGCCGCGGCGAATCACTCGAAGAGACGACTAAAAATGCTTAACATAACGGCTTTGACATTGAGTGCAGTCGAGATGGACAATGTTTTCGACATCAATTTGTCTGAGTCATTGTCAAGAACTTGAACTGATGGTTAGGACTGGTTTGAAAAAAAATAGTAACGGAATCTATTTGAACGTCTATTATTCTATTTTGCTTATTCAAGTGATTTAGAAGCTTCATTTTATTTATTAAATTATGCTGTTCTCAACAGTCGGTTTTTTGTTTGCCCATTATTATAGAGGAACGGGAGGACGAAATAAAGTTGGGGAGAGGAATCATACAAACACATATGAAAAAATATATAATTACCCTAATACTGGGGTTTTCGACGCTGCTTCAGGCGCAAAATACACTTTCGGGAACCATAACCAATCAGCAAAACCAGCCTATGAAAGGCGTTTCGGTTTATGCACCCGAAGTACACAAAGGAACCACCACCGATTCAAACGGTAACTATAAACTGACCGGACTCCCAAACGGAAGTCTGAAACTTCGTTTTGCTTTTGTCGGTTTTGGAACCCAAAACAAAACCATCGCCCGTTTAGAAAAAGAAAATACGCTCGATGTTATCCTTGAAGAAACCATTTTCGAAATGGATGAGGTGATTGTTTCTACGGCTTTCAATAAAATACAATCGCAAAACGTGATGAAAGTAGAACACGAAAGCATCAAAGACTTACAGCGTAAAGGAACGGCCACTTTAATCGAAGGATTGGCTACGATTCCCGGAGTTTCGCAGGTTTCTACAGGGGTTTCCATCGGAAAACCCGTCATTCGTGGATTGAGCGGGAACCGCGTTTTAGTCTATTCACAAGGCGTCCGGATGGAAAATCAGCAGTTTGGCGACGAACACGGCCTGGGTTTGAATGATGCGGGTGTCGAAAGCGTTGAGGTCATCAAAGGGCCGGCTTCATTGCTGTATGGTTCGGATGCTTTGGGTGGTGTTTTGTATTTCAATCCCGAAAAATTTGCCGACGCCCATACGTTCAAAACGAATTTCAGCCAGAAATATTTTTCTAATACACAGGGAAGCCATTCGTCTTTGGGACTAAAAACGTCCACCGAAAATTGGAAATTTTTGGCTCGCGGAAGTTATAACACCCATTCCGATTATAAAATTGCTTCATCCGTTTCGGGTGCCGATGGTGAACGCGTGACGAATACCCGTTATAAGGAGACCGATTTCAAAACCGGAATTGGTTACAGCAACGCCCAATTTTCATCGGTGTTGCGTTACAATTTCAACGAATTGGATTTAGGAATTCCCGAAGATGGTGTTTCCGACCAGACGACCAGCAAGAAAACAGGATTTCCCAAGCAAGGGATTTTTAATCACCTGTTGAGTCTGAATAACATTTTCTTTTTCGAAAAGTCAAAACTCGATGTCGATTTGGGCTACATTGCCAATGACCGAAGCGAGTTTGAAGACAGCAATGAGGCTGTTTTGCACATGAAACTCAAAACATTCAATTACAATGTAAAGTACCATTTTCCGAAAATGGGAAAAATAGAAACTATCGTTGGGGTTCAGGGGATGCACCAAACGAATGCCAACTCAGGGGAAGAATATCTGATTCCGGATGCCGTGACCAATGATTTCGGATTATTCGGAACGGCTAATTACGAATGGAAATCCAATGTTATCCAGGCCGGTTTGCGTTTCGATAACCGAAAAATCACTACCGATGCTTACGGAATCGCAGGCGAAGAAGGTTCGTTTGAGGCTATCGATAAATCCTACGACAGTTTCAACGCTTCCCTAGGGTACAAAACCAATCTGGACGAAGCCCTGACCTTGCGACTGAATCTGGCTTCCGGTTTCCGGGCCCCGAATTTGGCGGAACTAACCTCGAACGGCGTTCATGAAGGAACAAACCGTTATGAAGTGGGGAACAGCGATTTGAAAACAGAGCAAAACGTACAAGCCGATTTGAATCTGGAATACCGAACGGATCATTTTGAGTTTTTTGTGAATGGATTTTACAACCATATCAACCATTATATTTACACCGCACCAACGGGAGCGGTGTTGGATGATAACGCGGTTTTCAATTATGTCCAGGATAATGCCAAATTGTACGGGGGGGAAATCGGATTGCATTTTCACCCGCATCCGCTGGATTGGTTGCACTATGAAACCAGTTTTGAAACCGTAACCGGCAAAAAGCAAAACGGCGATTTTCTGCCGCTGATTCCGGCAAACAATTGGAATAATACCCTTCGAACCGAATTCAAAATCAACAATTGGCTCGAAGAAGGCTTCGCTTCATTGAATGTTTCCAATACGTTCCATCAAAACAACGTTAGTGGATTTGAAACCGAAACGAACGGATACACCCTGTTGAATTTTGGTTTTGGAGGAACACTAAAATTAGGTAAAACTGCTTTTGAGGTTAACCTGAATGCCAATAACCTGTTGGATAAAAGGTATATTGCCCATCTTTCCCGCCTGAAAACGGATGGTATTCCTAATATAGGCCGAAATATCGTTTTGGGGGTGAATTTTAATTTATAACCTTCTTGCTTCGGCAAAAAATAAAAACAAAACGCTATTCGAAAGAGTAGCGTTTTTTGCGTTTAACAGGGTGTGTTTAGTTATAATTTTGTCACTTTTTTCGTATTATTGTATGTAGAATAGAGTAAATTTTATAATCCCAAATGATGATGCTACAAAACCAGTCTATAATTCCTGATATTAAAGCAATTATTGCTACGGCTAAGGACAAAGCAATAAGAGCGGTAGATAATGAACGAACCTTAATGTATTGGCGTATTGGTCAACGTATTTTTGAGGAAGAACAAGAGGGGAAAGATCGTGCAGATTATGGAGAGTATTTGACAAAATACATTTCGCAACAGTTAGAGCCCGAGTTTGGAAGTGGTTTTTCAAAACGTCAAATAGAGTTATTTAGGCAATTTTACCGTGCTTTCCCAATTGCGAACGCATTGCGTTCGCAATTGAGTTGGACACATTATAAATTAATCATTCGTCTTGATAGTCAGGATAAAATTGATTTTTATATAGCCGAAACGGTAAAAAATAATTGGAACACCAGACAGTTGGAGCGTCAAATTTATAGTAGTCTTTGGGAGCGTCTTTTGATGAGTAATGATAAAGAAAGTGTGCTTGCTGTAGCCAAAAATGAAAAGTTACCTTCGGATGCTAAAGAAATTATAAAAGATCCGATATATTTAGAGTTTTTGGGGCTAAAAAGGGAATCGTCCTACTATGAAAGAGATTTAGAAAGTGCTATAATTACCCACTTACAAGATTTTTTATTGGAATTAGGGAATGGTTTTTCGTTTGTTGCAAGGCAAAAGAGAATACATATTGAGGGAGATGAATTTTTTACAGATTTAGTCTTTTATAACCGAATATTGCAATGCTTTGTTATTATCGAAATCAAAACAGATAAGCTTACACATCAAGACATTGGACAATTACAGATGTATGTGAATTATTATGATCGGGTAGAAAAATTGCCTCGTGAAAATCCAACTATTGGTATTTTACTTTGTGCCAATAAAAATGATGGTGTGGTGAAATTTACTTTACCTGAAAACGAGAAAAACATTGTAGCCGCTCAATATAAATTATACCTGCCAACAGAAGAGCAATTGTTAGAAGCAGTAAAAATTGAGTTGGAAAATTATGAAGAAGGAAAAGAAATAATTAAAGGAATTTAAATCAGTAGTTTAATTCCCTCTTCCCATAAACGCGAACTATTTTTCTATTTTTGTAAGAGCTTAAAGCGAATCCCATGAAAAAAACTTTTTTAATAATGGCTGTGACAAGTACAATAGTTTCTTTTGGACAGGAACAAAAAACGATAAAAATGAAATATCCCCATACCAATAAAGGAAACGTAGTCGACGAGTATTTTGGTACTCCCGTGCCCGATCCCTATCGCTGGCTCGAAGACGACCGTTCTGCCGAAACCGAGGCTTGGGTCAAGGCCCAAAATGAAGTCACGGATGCCTATCTGGCCCGGATTCCGTTTCGGGAAGCTTTAAAACAAAGACTCGAAAAACTGTGGAATTACGAAAAGGTGGGTGCGCCATTCAAGGAAGGCGACTTTACTTATTTTTTCAAAAATGACGGATTGCAAAATCAATCGGTCTTGTATCGAAAAGATGCCAGTGGAACCGAAACCGTTTTCCTGGATCCGAATACGTTCTCCAAAGACGGCACGACTTCGTTGGGCGGAATCGACTTTTCCAAAGACGGTTCCAAAGTTGCCTATTCCATTTCCGAAGGCGGCAGCGATTGGCGCAAAGTCATCGTGATGAATGCGATTACCAAAGAAATAATTGGCGATACGATTGTCGATGTCAAATTCAGTGGGGTGTCCTGGAGAGGAAATGAAGGCTTTTATTATGCCAGTTATGACAAACCAAAAGGCAGCGAACTCTCGGCCAAAACCGACCAGCACAAACTCTATTTCCATAAACTGGGAACGGCTCAAAAAGAAGATACCATCATCTTTGGCGAAAGCCAAAAACGGCGTTATGTCAGCGGAAGCGTTACCGAAGACGAGCGGTATCTCGTGATTACGGCAGCCAATGCGACCTATGGGAATGAGTTGTATATTAAAGATTTGAGTCGGCCGGAAAGTCCTATGGTGACCGTGGTGGACAATTTTAACAGCGACAACACTATCATAGACAGTGAAGGCGAAATACTCTACATAGAAACCGACTGGAACGCCCCCAACAAACGCATCGTTAGCGTCAATGTAAACCATCCCACGCCCGAAAACTGGAAAGACTGCATTCCTGAAACCGGGAATGTGCTGACCATTTCTAAAGGCGGCGGCTATTTCTTTGCTAATTATATGAAAGATGCCGTTTCGGTGGTGCAACAATTTGACAAAAGCGGTAAAAAAATACGCGATATCCAACTGCCGGGATTGGGAACGGCCGATGGATTTGGCGGAAAGAAAGACGAAAAAACACTCTATTATTCGTTTACCAATTATATCACGCCGGGAACCATTTATGCTTTTGATGTCCAAACCGGAATTTCAAGCCTGTATCGGAAGCCAAAAGTAGATTTCAACGGCGACGATTACGAGTCCAAACAGCTGTTTTATACGTCTAAGGACGGCACCAAAATCCCAATGATCATCACCCACAAAAAAGGATTGCCACTCGACGGCAAAAACCCGACCATATTGTACGGTTATGGCGGATTCAACATCAGCCTGACACCGGGTTTCAGCATTTCCAATGCCGTCTGGATGGAAAACGGAGGCGTTTATGCCGTAGCCAATTTGCGGGGCGGAGGGGAATACGGCAAAAAATGGCATGATGCCGGAACCCAAATGCAAAAACAAAACGTATTTGACGATTTCATCGCCGCGGCCGAATACCTGATTGCCGAAAAATACACGGCTTCCAAATATCTGGCCCTTCGTGGAGGGTCGAACGGCGGATTGCTGGTGGGCGCCGTGATGACCCAGCGTCCCGATTTGATGCAGGTCGCTTTGCCCGCCGTGGGCGTTTTAGACATGCTGCGCTACAATGCCTTTACCGCGGGAGCCGGCTGGTCCTATGATTACGGAACCGCGCAGGACAGCAAACCCATGTTCGATTACCTCAAAGGCTATTCGCCGGTGCATAACATACAGGCAGACACGCACTATCCCGCCACGATGATTACCACGGGCGACCATGACGACAGGGTGGTGCCGGCGCACAGTTTCAAATTTGCCGCCGCGCTACAGGACAAACAGTCCGGAGCCAACCCAACGCTTATCCGCATCGATGTCAAAGCCGGTCACGGCGCCGGAAAATCAGTGGCGGCGACCATTCAGGAAAATGTCGATATTCAGGCTTTCACCTTGTTTGCTATGGGAATTACCAAGTTGCCGAAAGAATAACGTTTGTCACATCGAGCGAAGTCGAGGTGCTTTTTTTAAAATATTTAGGAGCAGAACAATACCGTTTTCAACAGCGTTTTGTCCCGCTGTCCGCTGTATCTTTTTGTTTTGTTCCCTTCGGCAAGCTCAGGGAGCAAAACAAAAAGGATGCCGCTCCCATCGGGGCTATTTAGAACGTCCCCTTTTTCATAATTACATTACAAACCGTTAGTCGAGAGATTGCTTTCAGCCCCTTTGGCTAAAGCCTCGAGTGGCGGTTTTTTCGATTGCCCCACAATCCCTACCCGCAAACTTGTCATCCCGAGGGACGAGGGATCTCCACAAGTTGAGTCACGCACTGAGAATCAGTTACTGTATTTCATATACTTTGTAGAAATACTAACGAAGTTTGCTTCGCCAGTTCGCTATCGCTCGTGTCTTCCTTCGTCAGGATGACAAGACTGGGGTTACTTTGTGGTTATTGCGTTTGCATTGGTATAAAGTATTTATTCAAACTATTGTCATAATCTAATACGGTAATGAATTTCTACAATCCACTTCCGCAAACTTGTCATCCCGAATGAGGGATCTCTGCAAGTTGGGTAACTTACTGTATTTTATATACTTTGTGGAAATACGAACGGAGATTGCTTCGCCAGTTCGTTATCGCTCGTGTCTTCCTTTGTCAGGATGACAAGACTGGGGTTACTTTGTGCTTACTGTTGTGATTATTGCGTTTGCATTGGTATAAAGTATTTATTCAAACTATTGTCATAATCTAATATGGTAATGAATTTCTGCAATCTACTTCCGCAAACTTGTCATCCCGAAGAATGAGGGATCTTTACAAGCTGAGTCAGGTACTGTGTTTTATATGCTTTTAAGAAATACTAACGGAGTTTGCTTCGCCTGTTCGCTACGTTCGAGTCTTTTCTCGTCAGGAAGACAAGCTGGGGTTGCTTTGTGGCGTTTTTTTTTGTTTAATAGTATTGCTTTTTGTTTTCGAAACAACTACTGCATTTTAATTTATCTACAATCCCTACCCGCAAACTTGTCATCTCGACGCAGGAGAGATCTCCGCATCATAAGTTTTAAAATGTTATTTTGAAAGAGTAGTTTTTTTATGTTTTTTAACAAGAAAAAGCTTTTTATTCCAATATGGAATACTGAGATTAAAGTGTGAATATTGCAATATGGAATATTAAAAATATTTCTTTATGAACGAAAGAAAAATCAATCAATTCATTTGTCATCAGTTAGTTAAAGCCAGAGAAGATATGGGTTTAACTCAGAAAAGAGTTGAAGATAGTGGAGTCATTAAGCAAAGTAATCTATCCAAAATAGAGAACGGAGCCAAAAATATTAGTGCCGCTAAACTTTTTATCCTCGCAAATTTTTATCAAAAACCTATTGAATATTTTTTTCAACAATGAAAAAGTTAAATTTTATTGACTTATTTGCTGGAGCAGGGGGATTGTCCGAAGGATTTATCAAAAACGGATTTAACCCAGTCGCTCACATAGAAATGGATTTAGCAGCCAGTTTTACACTAAAAACTAGAGCCGCATTTCATCATTTAAAACAAAACAGTCAATTCTCGCATTATGTTGATTATTTAAAAGGCAACATAGATCGTAAAGACTTATATGGTTTAATTCCAAAAGAACTTATTGAAAGTGTAATCCACAAAAGCATAAGTATAGAAAACAATGCAGAAATCTTTAAAACGATAGACTATAATTTAGAAAAAAAGGAAGTAGATTTAATTGTTGGAGGACCTCCATGTCAAGCTTATTCTCTCGTTGGGAGAGCACGATCGGATGATAATATGAAAAGTGATCCACGTAATTATCTGTATGTTCAATATGCTAATTATTTAGAACGGTATAAACCAAAAATGTTCGTTTTTGAGAATGTACTTGGTTTAAAATCAGCAGGTAAGGGGGTGTATTTAAAAAACATGGAACGTCTTTTTAATAAAAAAGGTTATAATATTCATGTTTTTACTGTAAATGCAGAAAACTTTGGAGTTCTTCAAAAAAGAAAAAGGTTGATTATAATTGGATGGAGAAATGATTTTATACCAAATTTGCCTGATTTCGATAATTATAATGATGTTTTAACAGGGTCTGTTTCGAATATTTTTTCCGATATGCCTAAATTACAATCAGGTACTGGAATAGATAAATTCACAAATTATTCATTAGAAACAAATGCTTATTTAGAACAGTCTTCTATTAGGAATGGAATTGATATTCTTACACAACATATTGCGAGACCACATTCAATTCAAGATAAGAAAATCTATCAGATTGCTGTCGATAAGTGGAATAATAAAATGGAGCGTCTTAATTATAATGACCTTCCAGATGATTTAAAAACACATAAAAATAGAACTTCATTTACCGATCGTTTCAAAGTTGTTGCAAATAATTTGCAGGCATCTCATACTGTTGTTGCTCATATCGCAAAAGATGGACATCATTATATACATCCAGATATAGAGCAAAATAGATCTATTAGTGTTAGAGAAGCGGCACGCTTACAATCTTTTTCCGATGATTTTTATTTTGAGGGAGTTAAAGAAGGTGCTAATAGGACTGCTGCATTTAAACAAATTGGAAATGCAGTTCCACCTTTAATGGCGAATGTGATTGCTAGGGAATTAAAAGTTCTTTTATAATGCACCAATACAAAGCTGAAAATGCCAAGCCAAATCCAAAATCAACAATAAACTCATATCGTAGTTTTGGTTATAATCTTTCAACTGCAATAGCAGATATAATTGACAATAGTATTTCTGCTAATGCAGATACCATTGAAATTGATTTTGTCTGGAAAGGAAAAGATTCTGTAATTTCTATTTTGGATAATGGTAAAGGAATGAATTTAGAAGGGCTGATTGTTGCTATGACTCCAGGGAGTAAAGACCCAGAAGACCCGAGGGAGGAAAAAGATTTAGGAAGATTTGGTATGGGGCTAAAAACGGCTTCATTCTCTCAATGTAAAAGACTTACTGTTGTAACCAAAAAAGAAGGTTTTCCAACAATCAAACGCTGTTGGGATATAGAATTTATTAATAGTGTAGAAGAATGGACGCTGTTAAATTATATATCGGATGAATCACACCTGAAAAAAATTGACAATTTAAAAAGCGGTACTTTGATTATTTGGGAATT
Source organism: Flavobacterium sp. (assembly GCA_036676965.1). GTDB lineage: Bacteria > Bacteroidota > Bacteroidia > Flavobacteriales > Flavobacteriaceae > Flavobacterium. The sequence continues at coordinate 15,774 of JAKFBW010000079.1, forward strand.
GTTGGATAGAATTGTTGGCGATTCTAAGGAAGAAAATGAAGCTGTAAAGAATGCTTTCTATCAGGAAATGTCAACAGTTAACGAGCATTTAAGCTTAGTTTTTCACCGTTTTATTGAAGGCAAAAAAATCAAACTTCTTTGTAATACTTATGACATTGAAGCATGGAATCCGTTCTTATTAAATCTCAATCCTAAACCGGAAATGGGACAATTAGAAGTTTTACAGAATAATGTGGAAGTTACATATTTCATATTGCCTCACATGTCCAAGATTAGTAATGAAGATTATGAAAAATCAGGTGGCCCTTTAGGCTGGTATCAACAGCAGGGCTTTTATATATATAGAGGTGATAGATTACTTGTATCTGGTGACTGGTTAGGTATTGAAAAAAAGAGAGAATATTCAAAGTTAGCTAGGATAGCAATAAATTTTCCTAACGCAAGGGATTTTGACTGGAATCTTGATATAAAAAAATCAACCGCAACACCACCTATAGAAATAAGGAAAGAATTAGCCAGAATAGCAAAAATGGCTGTTATGAAATCCGCAAAAATATATAATTGGAGAGGTCAAAAATCGATATCTTCAGGTTATAATAGTCAATCTTTTGAGAGTTTATGGAAAGATGAAACAAACAGAGAAGGTATAAAAAAATATAAAATAAATAAGAAACATCCAATAATAAAACAATTACTTGATTCTGAAAAGGAAAACAAGCTTTTTTCAAAAGCTTTAAAACTTATTGAAGAAAATATTCCGTTAGAATTGATTTTATACAATCAAAATGAGAATCCATCTTTTCATGAGTTAGAAAGCATTCCTGAAATTCCTAGCGATGAATTAATCCAGTTAGCAATAGAGTTATATAAAATTTACATACTTCAAGGTATACCTGAAAATTTGGCTAAACAGCAGATAATGAATTCAACTCCATTCAATCTATTTCCATTAATAAATGACTATTTAAGATGAACGATATTAATCAAACTGCTAAATTAGTATGCTATGCATTTCTAAATATGATAACTAAGGAAGAAATAACGGATGATGTTGTAATTAAAATAATAAAAGAAAAAATTCAATCAGCACCTGAATTTAAAGAAGTTGATTTAAAAAATTTATTTGAAGTAATTAGATCAGAATGTGGTGTAGGAAAAGGCGAAATAACAATAATGTCTGATGATATCGACCCTTGGTTAAGTGAAGAAAAAAGCAATATCAAATTTGAATTATGGAATAGATATAGATTTTTTATGTCTCAAAATGATCCATCATTTCCAGTGAATGATTTAGATGATTTTACAGATAAAATTTTAGATAAATGTGTAAATCCTAAAGATAAAAAATCTTGGGACAGACGTGGAATGGTTGTAGGACACGTTCAATCTGGCAAAACATCTAATTATGTTGGATTAATAAACAAAGCGACTGATTCAGGTTATAAAGTAATTATTGTTATTGCGGGAACAATAAGTTCTTTAAGAAGACAAACTCAAGAAAGAATTGATGCTGGATTTATTGGAAGAAGTAGTTCTGCCTTTATCCGAGAAAATGAAAACAAACTTATTGGTGTAGGAGAACGGAAAGTAGAAACGGATATTTATTCTCTCACTTCTTCATATTATAAAAGTGGTGATGAAGGCGATTTTAGCCAATCTGTTGCTAATCGGCTAAACATTCCAATTGGAAAAAATCCTGTTGTTTTTGTTATCAAAAAAAATAAAAGTATCCTTGAAAATTTAATAGATTGGTTTTCAAAAAATGAAAATATCAAAATAATAAATGGTACACCAAAATTGTTTGATGTTCCTGCTTTGATCATTGATGATGAAGCGGATGCAGCTTCAGTAAACACAGCAAAGGATATCAATGAAGTTAAGACAATTAATAAGTTAATTAGAACTTTGCTTAATATTTTTAATCAAAATACATTTATTGGTTATACGGCAACTCCTTACGCCAACTTATTTATTTCACAAGATCACAATGAAGATTTAACAACAATTGTAAAAAATAAAGAATATAAAATTGGCGAAGATTTATTCCCAAGAGATTTTATCATCAACATAAAAGCTCCTACTAATTACATTGGTGCGGCAAAAATATTTGGCTTTGAAAATCCAAATGGAACAGAAAATGAACCTTTAGATATTTTCCGAGCAATTGATGATTTCGACCCTCCTTTTTTCAGAACAATTAATAAATTCAACAAAGAAGACTTACCAGAATATTTGCCTAAAAGTTTAGAAAAAGCCATAAAATCATTCATTCTAACTTGTGCAATCAGAAGAGTTCGAGGTCACGAAAAGAAACACAATTCTATGTTGATTCATGTTGCTTTATTGGTAAAATGGATAGATAGAGTTGCCTATTTGGTTAATGATAAAATGCGGGAATATAAAAATGCAATCGATGGTAATGATGAATCATTATTGATCGATTTAAAGTATTTGTATGAATCTGATTTTTTACCAACAACTGAAAATGTTTTAGAAAATTTAGATTATACAGACATAAGAATTAAAGCACATTCTTGGGAAGAAGTAAAAAAAGAATTGAAAAAAGCGGCTTCAAAAATCGAAGTTCGTTCTGTACACGGAACTCGTTCTACAACCAATTTAGAATATCATAAAATTGAAGAAATTGATTATAGTAGATATGACAATGGTTTTTCTGTTATTGCAGTTGGAGGAAGCAGATTGTCGAGAGGAATAACTTTGGAAGGATTATCTGTAAGTTATTATTTGAGAACTACAAAAATGTATGATTCATTGATGCAAATGGGGCGTTGGTTTGGTTATCGTCCGGGTTATGTTGACTTATGCCGACTTTATACAACAGAACAAATTTTTGAATGGTTCAATCACATCACAATGGCGACAGAAGAAATGCGTGATGATTTTGATGAAATGACAGCAGCTTTGCAAAAACCAAAAGATTTCAAACTTAAAGTAAGAAATCATCATGGATTATTAACGATAACTAGCTTAGCAAAACTAAATTTTTCCGAAAAAATTGAAATTTCCTTTTCTGGTACAAATCCGCAAACCTATCAATTATTAAAAACGAAATCAGCCATTGAGAATAATTTTAAACATTTTAAAGAATTATTAAATATTGGAAATAAAAAAATTGAGATAATTAAACACAAAGAAATAGATTCAATTCCTAAATATGTTCTGATAAAAGATTTTGATAAAGAAAGGATTGCATCTTTTTTAGATAATTATAAAATTGATTTACCAAAAATTAAAAACGCCAAACTTGGAGAATACATTTTAAAACAGTCTGAAATAAAAGAATGGTCAGTTGCTATAGTTTCTAACACTGATACTCGTGTTTTTATTGACTGGAAAGGTGGTTCAAAAAAAGGAGAACGAGATAAAAATGAAGGGTTAAAAACCTATAAAATTTCAATTGGTAATCAGGAAATTACTTTAGGTTGTAGTGTTCGTAATCAACAATTAAATAGAAATGGTGAATATTATCATATTTCTAAAAATCAAATTGATGACACTGCTGATAGACAGATTGATTTAATAGAAACTAACATTAAATTGAACAGTGAAATTAAACTTGAACGTTCAAAAGAAAAGAAAGGGTTATTGTTAATTTATCCTTTAGATGAGCGTGGAACGCCAAATGGGAAAAATAATATTCCAATTATTGGTTATAGTCTTCATTTTCCTGCAATTAAAAATGAGCAAAAAGTATCTTATACTGCTACAATAAATAACGGTTTTGATGAAGAAATTCAAGAAGATGATGATTTAATTAACGAAAATGAATAATCATGGTTAGAATTAAATCTATTTGGGAAAGTCACATTTCTACTGATGAAATTATTATTAAGACTCGACTTGAAGATGTAAAACCTTTCATGTGTTTTGCAGCAACAAATCATTTGACAGGAAATCATTTATACATATTTGAAACCTCTAAAAATGCTAAATTCCCTGAATTCAAGAATTTTAAGTTTAAAGGACTATTTATTGAAATATTTGAATTCGAAGAAACAAAAGAATTACATATTTATCTTTTAGACAATCAACTTAAAGATATTTTTAGCTTATTTATAGAAAATATTGTTGAAGAAATTTCGAAAAGTGTTACTGAAAACGAAGCTTTGGTTGAGACTTCTAATGTAGTTTTAAGATGGAAGAAATTATTTGATAAAATAAATTTCCAAGGACTAACAATTGAAAGACAAAAAGGACTAATTGGAGAACTTTTGTTTTTCAATTCTTTGTTAGATGAAGGGTATTCTATTGATTCTTTGTTAGAAAGTTGGACTGGTCCTGATTTTAATGATAAAGATTTTCGTTTTGGTTCATTTGGTATCGAAGTAAAATTAACTTCATCAAAAGTTCCAAAAGTTAAAATATCAAGTGAAAGGCAATTAGACAGTGAGAATTTAACTAAGCTATATTTAGTCTTATATGTAGTTGAAGAGGTTAAGGATAAAGGGGTTTCATTAAATTCTATCATTGAGCAAATCAGAACGAAAGTTAATAATAATCAGAATGCTTTAAAGTTTTTCAATGAAAGACTTTTATTAGTAGGTTATTTTGATGAAGATTTTGAAAATTACAAGCGTCAGTATGCTTTTAGAAAAAGAAATTTTTATGAAGTTACTTGTGATTTTCCAAGATTGGTAGCTTCAGATTTACCGATTGGTTTATTTGACACAAAATACAACATTGAATTATCAGCTATAGAACAGTTTTTAGTAAATAATGAATCAATTCTTGAATTAATAAAATAATGGAGAGAGGATTAAAAAATTATATTGAAGCCATTCAGTCTGATGTAGCAGCATTAGTTTATTCAGATGGTGAAGGAGCAAGTTTCGAAGATAAGTTTACAGAACATTGTATTGAGATCTTAGATCATATTGGTAAATCAGAAGGTGCAAGAGTTTTATCTTATATTAATCCCGATTCGCAAGGTAGAATTGATTGGAAAATAAATGGATATTGCCTGAAAGATGAATTTAAAGATGATTCTAATAAAGTGTATTTTGAAACATTGGATTTGTTTATTACTTTTTATAATCAGACTTCCTATGATTATAATATAACAAAAGACGATTTCAATAAAAGTATTAATCAAATCAAAAAGTTTTTGAACGCTGCTCTTAAAGGACATATCGATTATGTGGATCCGGCTCAGACAGAACTCAATCAACTTTTAAAAATTATTATTAAACAAAAATCAAACTTTGACAGAATGAATATCTATTTCTTGATCAATGGTAATTCAAACCATGATTTGGAAAAAGTTACAATAAAAGGATTTGAAGATCTAGACATTTTCGTTCATGTTTGGGACATTCCAAGATTTTATAAATTAAGTGAGTCATCAAGTAACAGAGAACCAATTGAAATTGATTTTAAAGATTTGATTTCAAATAACAGTTATGGTGTTCAATGTCTGAAAATGCCAAACCTAAACGAATTATATGAGTGTTATTTAGCAATATTACCAGGGGAAGTTCTTTCAAAACTTTATAAAGAATATTCAAACGAATTACTTGAAAGTAATGTTAGAGCATTTTTAGGACAAACAGGTAAGTTTAATAAAGGTATCAGAGATACTATCAGAGAAAAACCTCAAATGTTCCTGCCATATAATAACGGAATTACGGCAACAGCCGAAAATGTAGAAACGACAGTTAGTGACAATCAATTGTATTTAACAAAACTACTAGACTTTCAAATTGTTAACGGAGGTCAGACTACAGCATCGTTATTCCACACTCAAAAGAAGTTTAAAGATGCAGATTTGAGTAATGTGTTTGTCCAAATGAAATTAACCGTTATTAAAGATGTGGAGCAGAAAAATATTGAGGTTCCAAACATCGCTCGTTATGCAAATAGCCAAAACAAAGTATCTGAATTAGATTTGTCTTCGAACAATCCGTATTTTGTTCAAATTGAATCTTTATCAAGAAAGAAATATGTTGTTGACCCGGAGAATAGAAATTTATCGACTCTTTGGTATTTCGAACGTGTGAATGGTCAATATAAAGAATCTTTAAATAAATTGACTACTCCTGCTCAACAAAGGAAATTTAAAGAACAGCATCCGACAAATCAAAAATTTGTAAAATCTGATGTGGCGAAATTTATTAATATTTGGGAGTTAGAACCTCATTATGTTTCGCAGGGGGCTCAGAAAAATTTTATTCACTATACTAAAAAAATAAACGAATTAGTTAAGAAGAATAAATTACCTGGGGAAAACTTTTATAAAAAGTTAATTGCAAATGCCATACTTTTTAAAACTGTGGACAAGCTGTTTGGTAGAAAAAATATTGATGCAATTGGAGATACCAACTTAAAATCATTTACGGTTGCTTATACACTTTCTTATTTCTACTATCTAACTGATAACAGATTGGATTTATGGAAAATCTATGATGAGCAATGTGTTGATGCCAGAATTATTAGTGAATTACAAAAACTGATTGCTTTTGTTTACAATCAGTTGGTTAAGTCTTCAAATAATTCTTTGATTTCGGAGTATGCAAAACGAGAATCTAGTTGGAAACTGTTAAAGGAGGAAAACTATAATACCAATATTGAAAATTATTCAGAGTGCTTTATAACTAAAGACTTGGTTTTATCAAGAGAAGTTGAGACGGAAGAAGTAGATAGTAAATCCGAAAACAATCTTATGAACATTACCAAAATATTAGGTTTTGGGAATAAGTTTTGGGATGGGATGTCTAAATACGCTTTGAATATTGATGAACTAAAGGGAATGTCTACAGATGTTTGGGAAATTGCAAGTAAAATTAAGAGATCAAAAAATCTAAATGCAAGAGATATTTCAATAGGAAATAAGTTATTACTATACATAGAGGAGAACCAAGTTAATACTGAAGAAATAAGGTCGCTTTCAAATGAAACTGATATTGAAATTGTTGATGTAAAAGCTATTTATGATAGATTAAAGCTAATTAGTAAGAATGATTGGGCTAAAATATTTGACTTAGGTGAACAAACTAAAATTTTTGATAATCTAGAACTTTTAAATCTAAAATCAGTTCAAAAATCAATTTCAAAAAACGAAAGTATAAAAGAAGTAAACATTATAAATGCTTTAAAATCTATTAAAAAAATATCAAAATTTGGTATAAAATATTAAGGACAAGTTGATCGTTCTATTCATAAGTTATGAAACAGAAAAACGACACAGAATGAAAAATAGGAGTAATTACATTACAGTTTTGATAAGTCTATGATAAGATGTCTGATTTTTGTTCATTTCTCAATATATAAGAAGTTGGCTGTTTTTCTAAAAAGAAACTTCAGTTAATAATTCTAACGTAGACTAATGATTTTAAATTTCTTTTCTTATGGATCGTATAACTTCACAAGAACGTTCCAAAAATATGCGTGCAATAAAAAGCACTGCAACAAAAGCCGAAGTTCATTTGGCAAAAGCCTTATGGCATCTCGGTTACCGCTATCGTAAAAATAACCGGACTGTTTTTGGTACACCGGATTTAACCTTCAAAAAACTCAAAATTGCCATTTTCATAGATTCAGAATTCTTTCATGGCAAAGACTGGGAAACCAGAAAAAAACCGCAAACTAATGCTGAATTCTGGATTAAAAAAATAGAACGCAACATGCAAAGGGATGTTGAGGTCAACGCTTACTTAGAATCTCAAAACTGGAAAGTGTTGCGTTTTTGGAGTGAAGACATAGAAAAACAGCTGCAAGATTGCGTGGCTACCATTGAAGAAGCAATTCGTTCAAGACTAGACTGAAAAGCTTTGTGGAGATCCTTCCTTCGTCAGGATGACAAGACTGGGGTTACATTGAGTCACTTCCTGTGTGTCTAAACTTTGTCGAAATGCAAACGGAGATCCTTCCTTCGTCAGGATGACAAGACTGGGGTTACTTTGGGGTTACTGTTGTGGTTGTTGCTTTTGCATTGGTATAAAGTATTTGCTAAAACTATTGTTTTAACTTATATTGAAAAT
>JAKFBW010000080.1:0-44403 GCA_036676965.1 Flavobacterium sp.
GAAGTACATTTTATTAAAAAAAAATGTATCGTAAATTAAGAACCGCCTTGGTACGGATCCGTATGCCGGGTGGTGTGGAAGGTCGCCTAGGGAAATAATCCCTAGGCTCCTATCCGATTTTATAATTATTCCGTAATCATCATAAACAGCTTTAGTTTTTTTGATGGCCAATACGTTTTTAATAGCAACAGTAATTTTTGATTCGTAACTGTTAAAATAGTATATTTGAGTTCATTGTAAAAGTATTTTCAAGATGAAACATTTTTATTATACATTTTTAGCGGCTGTCATAACTTTTACCTCTTGTAAAAATGATGATACTAAGAAAGCACAAGCAACGGATGGTGTAGTGCCTTTTACACAACAAACTACTGCAGCTTTACCGAATCAAAGTGCGCAAACTCCAGTAGCCGAAAATCATAATTTGTTTCGTGAAAATAATGTGGGTACGGCTCCATCTGTTGTTACAGGCGTTAATCCTGCACATGGGCAACCGAATCACCGTTGTGATATTGCGGTTGGGGCACCTTTGAATAGTGTTCCAAATAAGAGTGCTGCCCCTGTTGGGCAAGCGAATGTACAGCCTCAATCTTCTCAGACAATAACTTCTGTAAAGTCCACTACAAAAGTGGTAACTGCAAAAGGAATGAATCCGCCTCATGGGGAGCAAGGGCATCGTTGTGATATTGCGGTCGGGGCGCCATTAAATTCTAAGCCAGTGGCAAATACTGCAGCTTCAACTCAGGTTACACCAAATAATAATGTTCAACATCCTGTTCCGGCTTTGTTAGCGACAGATGGTGTCGAAACAAAAACTCCTGAGGATGTAAAGTCACCAACAGAGTAAAGAAAAATTGTTGAGGTATTCCGGTCGGTGTTGTTTAGTTAAAAGAGGTTTAAAAAAAAATTACTTCGTAATCTCCCTAAATACAGCTTCCAAATTCTTGTTCTTTTGGTTGAGTTGTAAGGTTTTCAATCCGTTCGCATTGGCAAAATCAAAAACAACGGGACGCATGTCTTTGTCTGTTTTAAAGGTTAATTCCCAGGTCATGTCATGGGTATTTTTATAGGAAGTAATATTTTCGATTTTAGCGATGGCTTGCTCTTCAATTTGATAATCAAATTCTACTTCAATCACCTGTTCTTTGTCTTCTGTAATTAGATTGTCTAGTTTTTTATCGGCAACAATTTTACCGTTGTTGATAATAATCACACGGTCACAAATCGCTTCCACTTCCTGCATGATGTGAGTCGAAAGAAAAACAGTTTTGTCCTTTCCTGCGTTTTTAATGACATTTCGAATTTCCATCAATTGATTCGGGTCTAGACCTGTGGTGGGTTCGTCCAGAATCAGTACTTCCGGATCGTGTAATAAGGCGCTGGCCAATCCCACGCGTTGACGATAGCCTTTAGATAGTTGGCTAATTTTTTTATGGCTTTCGCTACTTAAACCCGTCAGTTGAATCACTTCTTCAATTTTCGATTTGGCTACTTGGTACACATCGGCATTAAAGGCCAGATATTCACGAACGTATAAATCCAAATACAGCGGATTGTGTTCCGGCAGGTATCCAATAGAAAGTTGTACGGCTTTGGTTTGGGTGTTGACATCATGACCGTTTACGATGGCGGTGCCTTCATCAGCATGAATGTAGGTGGTCAATATTTTCATTAACGTTGATTTTCCGGCTCCATTTGGCCCCAAGAAACCAACGATTTCTCCTTTGTTTACAGAAAATGAGATATTGTCTAATGCTTTTTGGGCACCATAACTTTTAGATATGTTAGTGACTTCTATGGACATGCTGTTTTGTTTGTTGCAAAAGTAAATAGAAAAACACTTTATTGAAGCAAAGAATGTGAAATTATATGAGTACGTTTTAGTTATGGTAGATTGGAGTTTAAAAATAAATGTTTTTTTATTGGATAAAAGTGCTGATTTTTTTTGCGTAGCTTAAAATTATTTATACATTTGCAGAGAATTTTAAAATACGATTCAAAAATGTCTAATAACCGTTTTTATTTTAGCAACACTTTTTACTTCTTTTTTAGGAAGTAAGGGATTGTGCTATGGTTATTTGAAAAATTAAGAAACAAATAAAAATAATATACAATCCTGATGAAAATCAGGATTTTTTTTTGACTAAATGGGGACTAAAATCGCAATACAAGGTATAAAAGGCTCTTTTCATCATCAGGTGGCTCAGGAGTATTTCGGGGAAGATGTGGTGGTTGATGAGTGTTTGTCTTTTGAAGAATTGGTAGATAGTTTGATATCAGGTAAATCCGATCAGGCGGTTATGGCTATAGAAAATTCTATTGCAGGGCCAATTATTCCTAATTATGCGTTGATTGATAAGAATAATTTACACATTATAGGAGAGCATTATTTGCGTATTCATCAAAATTTGATGGCACTCAGAGGGCAGGCGATTGAAGATATCGCTGAGGTACATTCACATCCGATGGCTTTATTGCAATGTATGGATTTCTTGAAGCAATATCCGCATATCAAAATAGTTGAAGATAAAGATACGGCTGAAACGGCCCGGAGAATACAAGAGAAGCAAATAAAGGGAATTGCCGCAATAGCGAGCAAGACAGCTTCTGAAATGTATGATTTAGAAATTTTGGCACCGGAGATTCAAACGATTAAAAATAACATGACCCGTTTTGTTATTATTAAAAAAGAGAATTCATTTGTTCCGGAAAATGAAATAAACAGGGCGTCTTTGAAATTTGAATTGGATCATAAGCGTGGAAGTTTGGCAGCGGTTTTGAATGTGATGAGTGATTGTAAGTTGAATTTGACCAAAATTCAATCCTTACCAAAAATTGAAACGCCTTGGAGGTATTCCTTTTTTGTGGATGTAACTTTTGAAAAATACGAGGATTTTGCCAAAGCCAAAGCGCTTTTAGAAATAATGGCAGAGTATTTTAAAATATTGGGAGAATATACCAATACCAAACCCAGTTTTTAGTAATATAATTGAAAACAGAAAGTCAAAAGAATTTTAAAATATACAAATGATTACAACAGCGAAACGTCTGGATATAATTGAAGAATACTATTTCTCCTCAAAATTGAGAGAAGTGAGGCAACTGGCTTCTGAAGGAAAACCGATCATCAATATGGGAATTGGCAGTCCGGATTTGAAACCGTCACAGGCTGTGATTGATGCGGTGGTTTTGGCAATGCAGGATGAAAATGCACACCAATACCAAAGTTATCAGGGATTGCCGGAATTGAGAAAAAGTATGGCCGATTTCTATCAAAACAATTTCAATGTTGCGTTGAATCCTGCTACGGAGATTTTACCATTGATTGGTTCCAAAGAAGGAATTATGCATATCTCGATGGCTTTTTTGAATGAAGGGGATCAGGTTTTAATTCCAAATCCAGGCTATCCAACCTATACTTCTGTAACGAATTTGGTAGGGGCGGTGCCTGTTTATTATGATTTAAAAGAAAGTAATAATTGGGAACCGGATTTCGAAGCTTTGGAGAAATTAGATTTATCTAAAGTGAAAATAATGTGGATAGGCTATCCTCACATGCCAACAGGGGCAAGAGGAAGTTTGCAGTTATTTGAAAAATTAGTGACTTTCGCCAAAAAACACAACATTTTGTTGGTCAATGACAATCCGTATAGTTTTGTTTTGAATGATACGCCAATGAGTTTGTTACAGGTAGAAGGAGCAAAAGACGTTGCATTAGAGTTGAATTCGTTGAGTAAAACGTTCAACATGGCAGGTTGGAGAGTTGGGATGGTGTTAGGAAATGCGGCCTGTATTGATGCGGTTCTGAAAGTGAAAAGTAATATGGACAGCGGTATGTTCTTCGGAATTCAAAAAGGGGCTATTGAAGCATTGAAAAGTGACCAGTCCTGGTTTGATTCGATGAATACCATTTATAAAAAACGAAGAGTACTTACGGAACAATTGGCTGAAAAGTTGGGCTGTGAAGTATATAAAGAAGGAGTAGGATTATTTGTTTGGGCAAAATTACCCGAAGGAATAACATCGGCAGAGGATTTTATTGATAGGATATTATACGAGAAATCGATTTTCATTACACCGGGAACCATTTTTGGAAGCAACGGAGAAGGGTATGTGCGATTTGCACTTTGTGTAAAAGAGGAAAAAGTACAAGAAGCGATAGATAGGTTTTAATTTAGAATTGTCGTTAGTTTTTGTAATTGAAATTAAACAAAATGAAAGTATACGTAATAGGGATAGGATTAATCGGAGGTTCAATGGTTTTGGACATCAAAGCGCTGTACCCGGAAGCTGCTATTTACGGAATCGACAGTAACGAAAGTCATTTGCAACAAGCAATCGATTTGGGAGTGGTTGATGTTGCTGCGACTTTTGATGATTTAATCGATGCTGACTTTGTAATTGTTTCTGTTCCGGTAGATGTTGCGCTGACAGTTTTACCAAAAGTTTTGGATGTTATCGGGGAAAATACCATCGTATTTGAAGTAGGTTCAACCAAAACACCTATTTGTGAAGCGGTTGCCAATCATCCGAAAAGAAGAAATTTTATTGCCACACATCCTATTGCCGGAACCGAGTTTTCCGGGCCATCGGCAGCAATCAAAGGCTTGTTTAAAGGGAAAACCAATATCATTTGTGAAGTAGAGAAAACGACTTTTAAATTACAGGAAAAAGCATTGGATCTTTTCAAAGCCATCGGAATGAGAATCCGTTATATGGATCCGAAATCGCATGACAAACATATTGCCTATGTGTCGCATTTATCGCATATCAGTTCGTTTATGTTGGGAAAAACCGTAATCAACAAAGAGAAAGACGAACAGGATATTTTTGACATGGCAGGAAGTGGATTTGAAAGTACCGTTCGTCTGGCTAAAAGTTCCCCTGCGATGTGGACACCTATTTTTAAACAAAACAAAAATCAGGTTATCGAAACTTTAGAAGAGTATATTTCAAATCTGACCCAGTTTAAAGAGTTGTTAGTGAAAGAGGATTACGATGCTATTTTTGAGGAAATGCAAAGTGTCAATAAAATAAAAGAAATATTAAACGGAATGAAAAAGTAAGCAGTGGTCAGTATTTAGTGTTCAGTCGCAGTTTGCAGTTAAAAATAATAATAAGAAAAAATAAATAATTAACAACAATCATCCATTTACGGCTCCCTCCCCTTCGGGGAGAGCTGGGGTGGGGAAAAAATTTAGAAAAGATGGAAAACAAGAAAGAAATGAGGAATTGGTTGGATGCATTCAATTTAAATCATCCATTTGTGATAGCAGGACCTTGTAGTGCTGAAACAGAAGAGCAAGTATTAAAAATTGCACATGAATTGAAAGATTCAGATGTAAGTGTTTTTAGGGCTGGAATCTGGAAACCAAGAACCCGTCCGGGAGGATTTGAAGGTATCGGGGAAATTGGATTGAAATGGTTGAAAAAAGCCAAAGAAGAAACTGGATTGCTAATGGGAACAGAGGTAGCTACTGCTGCTCACTGTAAACTAGCTTTAGAATATGATATCGATGTATTATGGGTTGGTGCCCGTACAACTGCAAACCCGTTTGCGGTTCAAGAGATTGCTGATACATTGGCAGGAACTGATAAAATCGTTTTGGTTAAAAACCCTGTAAACCCGGATATGGCCTTGTGGTTAGGTGGTGTAGAGCGTTTGTATATGGCTGGTATCAAAAATTTAGGAGTGATTCACAGAGGTTTTTCTACTTACGAAAAAACAAAATACAGAAATATTCCAGAATGGCAAATTGCTATCGAATTGCAAAACAAATTCCCTGATTTACCATTAATCATCGATCCATCTCATATTACAGGAAATCGTAACATGATTCTTGAAGTGACTCAGGAAGCTTTGGATTTGAACTATGATGGTATGATTATCGAAACGCATATTGATCCGGATAACGCTTGGTCTGATGCTGCTCAACAAGTAACTCCAGATGCGTTGAAACAAATCTTGAAAGACTTGAAAATTAGAAAAGTAAGCGGAGATACTGCTGATTTTGAACAAAAAATGACAAAATTAAGAGCTAATATCGATGTTTTGGATGCTAATTTGTTAGATCTATTAGGAAAACGTATGAAAGTGGCTGATGAAATTGGTCAGGTGAAAAAAGAAAATAATGTGGCTGTTTTACAACACAACCGTTGGAATGAAATCCAAGAAAAAATGATCGCTGAAGGGGGTAAAAAAGGATTGTCTGAAGAATTTATCACTAAATTATTCAAATCAATTCACCAGGAAAGTATTGAACACCAAGAGAAAATTATCAATGGATAATTAATTTTTTGAAATTAATAAAAAAACCTACATTATTTGTAGGTTTTTTTGTATTATTGGTTTTTGTAATTAATACTAACCAATAAAGTCAAATTAATGAAAAATTTTACACAATCATTTTTAAAATCTAAATTGAAACAAGCTCTAAGTTTGTTTTGTCTATTCGTAACAATATTAGGTTATTCTCAGGAAAAACAAATATTTGAAAGTCCTAAAATGAAGGAAATAATAGCAGGACACAAAACTGTTGCTATTTTGCCATTCAAAGCAACTATTGCTTATAAAAGACTGCCAAAAGGGTATGATGCTGCTTCTAATAAAGAAGAAGAAAAAAAATTAGGTTTAGAAATGCAATCAGGTCTTTATACTTATCTTTTGAGAAAATCATCTGATTATATTACTGAAGTACAAGATGTAGATAAGACAAACACTCTTTTGAGAAAAAATAATGTATTTGAAAAATTAGACGAGGCTTCCGCAGATGAATTAGCTAAGATATTGGGAGTTGACGCTGTGATTAAATGTTCTTATGCTTATGAAAAAACAGGTAGTGAAGCAGGAGCTATAGTAAAATCATTATTAATTGGTTTTGGAACCGGTAAGGTTGCAACTGCTGGATTAACAATGCAAATAAATAATGGAAATGATGGGGATTTAGTTTGGAGATTCTACAAACAAATGCAAGAAGATGTAATGGGGTCTCCAAGTCAAATGATGGAGAGAATGATGAGGAAAGTTGGTCGTAATTTTCCATATCAAAAATAGTGAAATTTTTTAAACGTTTTTCAAACCCAATTTCTATTTGAGATTGGGTTTTTTATTTTTTGGATATTCTTAAAAAACTTTAAACTTTAAACTTTAAACTTTAAACAAAAAATTATCTTTGCAGCATGACAGGAATCGTTTATAAATCTACAGGCAGCTGGTACACCGTAAAATCTGATAGTGGTGATTTTATGGAGTGTAGAATGAAAGGGAAGTTTAGGATGAAAGGTATCAAGAGTACCAATCCTATTGCCGTAGGGGATATTGTAGATTATGAACTCGAAGAAAGTTCCGATACGGTTACGGGAACCATTCATAAAATTCACGACAGGAAGAATTATATTGTCCGTAAATCGGTGAATTTATCCAAGCAATTGCACATAATCGCTTCTAATATTGATCAGGTATTTTTGTTGATTACCATCAATAACCCGCCAACGACCACCAGTTTTATCGATCGTTTTTTGGTGACAGCCGAAGCTTACGGAATCGAGACTGTTTTGGTTTTTAATAAAATAGATACTTTAGACGGGGAAACCTTAGACGAGCAGTTGTATTTGCAACACATCTATCAGGAAATTGGGTATAAATGTTTGCGAATTTCCTCCACTGAAGGCAAAGGAATTGCCCAGTTGAAAGAGATGATGATCGGTAAAGTCAGTATGTTTTCGGGGCATTCCGGTGTAGGGAAGTCAACATTGGTCAATGCATTGGAACCTTCATTGCATTTAAAAACAAAAGTCATTTCAGAGCAAAGCAAGCAAGGACAGCATACGACTACTTTTGCCGAGATGTATGATTTGTCTTTTGGAGCCCGAATTATCGATACGCCCGGTATCAAAGGATTTGGAATTGTTGATATGGCACCGGCTGAGATAAGCGGCTATTTCCCCGAGTTTTTTAAATTAAAAGACCAATGCAAGTTCAATAACTGTTTGCATAAAGAAGAACCACATTGTGCGATCAAGGCAGCTTTAGAAAATGATGAAATTGCGTGGTCCCGTTATAGAAGTTACCTCAGTATCCTGGAAGGGGACGATGAGCATTATCGCACCGATTCCTATGATGAAGACCGAACGGCCAGTGATAAAACCAGAGAATAATAGTAGAGACGCGATTTATCGCGTCTATTTTTCAAAATATCGCGTCTATTTTTTTATAGAATAAAATATAATGAAAGCAGTAATCCAAAGAGTTTCTCAAGCCTCCGTAACCATCGATTCAGAAATCGTAGCCGAAATCCAAAAAGGCTTGTTGGTTTTAGTGGGTATCGAAGATGCCGATGGTCAGGAAGATATTGATTGGCTTTGCCAAAAAATCGCCAATCTCCGTATTTTTGGAGATCAAAACGACATAATGAATCTTTCTGTAAAAGACATCGACGGCGATATTATTGTTGTTTCTCAATTCACGCTTCACGCCTTGACCAAAAAAGGCAATCGCCCATCCTACATAAAAGCTTCAAAACCGGAAATTGCAATTCCACTTTACAAAAAATTTGTACAGCAGTTAGAAAAGCAACTGGGCAAAAAAGTGCAAACAGGTATCTTTGGTGCCGATATGAAAGTCAGTCTCTTAAACGACGGGCCGGTTACTATTATGATAGACAGTAAAAACAAGGAATAATTGTTTTAGTCCAATATGACTATCCCTGATGGGGCTTTTTATTTAAAAATAGTACCCGATTTACTTTTGCTCAACTTTTTCTGTTTTTTTAACGGAATACCTGCTTTTTAAATTGTATTTAATTGCTTACTTTTGGTACAATTGAAGTGAAGATCCCCATTCTGTTAATTTAAAAACCTCAAATTTTGGCAAAAATAAACCATAATAATTACTTAGATGTTGTTGATAATGTTTGGACCTCTGCGAAAGAAAAAGGAATCATGCATATTAATTCTGAAGAACAAAGGTTTAATGGTAAAAAATTTACTATTAAAGGGAGAGATTTAATAAATTTTGGAACATGTGGTTATTTGGGCTTAGAAATGCATCCTGACCTAATAGCCAATTCAATGGAATTGACAAAGAAATTTGGTACGCAATTATCCATGTCCAGGGCATACATCCGTCCCACTTACATTCAGGAGTTAGAGGAGTTAATGTCTCAAATATTTGATGGGAATAAAGTTATATGCTATACTTCAACTTCAAATGCGCATATTTCTGTTATTGCTACAATTATCAAATCGGATGATTTAATAATACTCGATCAACAAGTTCATTTTAGCGTACAATTTCCTTGTAAAAACACGAAATTACAAGGCACAGAAGTAAAAATGGTCAGACATTCTGATTATGAAATGTTAGAGGAAATGATTCGTGAAAACTACAATAAATACAACCGCATTTGGTATATGGCGGATGGTGTTTATTCGATGCATGGCGATTTACCGGATACAACCATTTTAAAAAATTTGCTTGATAAATACCCGAAACTACATTTGTATTTTGATGATGCACATGGGATGGGCTGGGATGGAAAAAATGGAGCAGGGTATATTTACGATCGATTGGGAATTAGCGAACGTATTGTCTTAATATCAACACTTGCCAAAGGTTTTGGCTGTGTTGGAGGAACGGCCATTTTTGCGGACCCTGAAATGTATCGTAGAACGGATGTTTTTGGCGGACCATTAAGTTATTCTCACCCATTATCTCCTGCAAATGTGGGAGCAGCAATAGCTTCTGCAAAAATTCATCTATCCAATGATATTTATACGTATCAATCAGAATTAAAAGAATTGATGGATTACATGAATAGGAAATTAAAAGAAAAAAACCTCACCAATATTTCTTCTCCCGATTCCCCTATTTATTTTATTGGAAGTGGGTTGAATAAGGTAACACGTAATTTTGTTCATCGAATTTTGGAAGAAGGAATCTATGTAAACACAGCTGTATTTCCGGTGGTTCCAAACGATAAATCAGGTTTGCGATTTACGTTGACTCGCCACAACACAAAAGCAGATATAGACTTATTGACCGATGCAATGGCCTATCATTTGCCCAAGGCTATTGAAGAAGAAGGGGATAGTGTTGAAAGAGTGTATAAAGAGTTTGGATATCGTTTGCAGAAAAATGAAAACAATTTACCAATTGACCCAATAAATAATTCGAGTTTAGTTGTTGAAGAATATACAACAATACATGACATAAATGCTGAGAATTGGAATTTGATGTTTAAAGATAGAGGAAACATTACCCATTCAGGAATGCAATCTATGGAAGAAATTTTTTCCAATAATGAGAAACCAGAAGAGAATTGGAGTTTTCATTACATTATAGTTAAAGACAAGGAAGGTAAATTAGTATTGTCTACATTTTTTACGGGGGCTATTTATAAAGATGATATGGTAGCACAAGAAAATGTGTCAAAACAAATAGAAGAGGTGCGTAAGAGTGACCCTTACTACCTATGCTCAAAAACATTGGCAATGGGTTCTCTATTTTGTGAAGGTGATTTTATTTATGTAAACATTGAACACCCTGAATGGAGAAATTCAGTTAATCATTTATTTGATTTTGTTTCAAAAGTAAAAAAAGACATTGCTGCGACAGCAGTTATTTTTAGGGATTTTGAAGAAGGCAATGTTTTAAGCCAAATCATAGAAGATGAAGGCTATGCTAAAATGCGAATGCCAAACACCAATATCATTAAGAATCCTAAGTGGGAAACCACCAATGATTTAATGGCATTAATAAAATCCAGTAAAAAACGGGATAACATTAAACAATATGCTATCAGACATCTTGATAAGTTTGATATTAAAATCAAAAATCAAATAACAGATGAGGAGGCAACTCAATATTTTGATTTATTCGCAAACGTCAAAAATGCCAATTACTCCTTCAACTTTTTTCAATATCCCAAAAAAATGGCTAAAATTCTTTCTAAATACGAAGAATGGGAATTTATTGAAATTAGTCTAAAAGAAAATAATCAGGTAGTTGCCGTTATCTTTGGACATATTGGTGAAGATCACTATTGTCCTTTGATCGTTGGATTGGATTATGATTATATCAATACGCATCATATATATAAGCAAGCCATGTTTCAAATGGTGAAAAGAGGAAACGATCTAAATAAAAAAATTACTTATTTAGGGTTGACCGCCGATTTTGAAAAGCAAAAATATTTAGCTTTGACAGTTCCTACATGGGCTTATCTGAAAGTAGATGAAACCTATAACCTGGAATTAATTGAGTCGTATTCAAATATATAGTTGAATAATAGTAAGATGCCAAAAAAATAAATGTTTAATATGAAAGAAGTAGAAAATGATTTTATTAAATTTTGGATAGAAGATGATATTCTATATTCCCAATTTAAAAAACCAACTGAGGGTACTATTGAAAACATAAAAGCAATAATTGATTTACGCACGGAGATATCAGATGATAAGAAGCAATATTGGTGTTATGATTTTAATGGAATTAAATCGTATGATAAAGAGGCACGTGATTATGCCGAAAAAAATGGGCAGGAACGCTTATATGCATGTGCGGCAATATTAAATTCCCATATTGCAAAATTTATTCTCAATACATTTATGAGATTGAAAAAACCCACAGTTCCGTTAAGAGGTTTTACAAAAAAAAATGATGCGATTCATTGGCTAAACGAATTAAAGGAAAAAAACGAACAGTTTTAATCTGATTGCAAATTGGGAGTAAAAACTAATGATGATATGCGAAACGGAGCTCGATGGCTTCAATAAAATATAAACGGTCATCAATTACATATGACTGATAAAAAAGCAACAAAAAAAGCAACATATGGAAGAGAATTCCGTTGAAAATGAATATATAAAGTTTTGGTTTGAGAATGGGATTTTGATTTCAAGATTCCAAAATGGTATCGAATTAGACCTTGTAAAGATTAAAGAAGTAATCAGGATTAGAGAAGAAATTTCTAGAGGAGAAATACAATCTTGGCTGTATGATATAACAAATTTGAAAAACGTACGCAAAGAAGTCCGTGATTATGCCGATCGTTATGGACAAGATTATTTGTATGGCGTAGCGGTATTGGTAAATTCTCATATTACAAAGTTCATATTTAATTCCTATTTAAAATTAAATAAACCTAATGTGCTTTTTCAGGTTTTTACAAATAAGGAAAAAGCAGCAGAATGGTTGTTAGAAATTAAAACCGAAAACACAAAGCTGTAAAAAAAATATTATTTTTTAATTTAATAATATTGTTAAGTATGCTATTTTTTAAAAGATATTTATTAATTTCATTTTTGTAAGATTAATAATTGTTTTTAACTGCAAATTGACAATAACAATATACCCAATTTGAATATATACCCATCAGATGTCTAAACTAGAAAAAATATTAGCCTTAGTGCGTTTCATAAACGAAGATGAGTTTCAGGAACAACTAACTTATGGAGAAAGTTTAGATGACGTTTACCAAGAATTAGTTTTTTTAGCCAAAAAAACAGAATCTAAAAAGAAACGCACAGAAGTAATTATAGAACATATCTCAAATTGCTATGCGGGTGATTTTTTTAACTATTTACCCATTTCAGAAGCCAATGATGAATTGGATGTTTTTTGTATGGGTTTCAATACTTATATAGAAGAGTTGAAGGCAGTAATGGTTTCTAAAAATTTATTAAAAACTATTAATAAAAAATTAATAGAAGAAAAGGAACGTTCGGAACAATTAGCAGCGGTAAAGGATGAGTTCTTGTCAAGTATGAGCCATGAAATTCGTACGCCGCTTAACGGCATTTTGGGATTTACAGATTTATTGTTGAAAAATGAATTGTTAGATGCGGATAGCAAAAAGCAATTAGATTATATAAAGATGTCGGGAGATATTCTTTTGGTTATTATCAATGATATTTTAGACTTGGCAAAAATGGAATCGGGAGAAATTCGCCTCTTTAAAAAACCATTCAATTTAACAAGGCAAACCCAGATGATTTATGATGCTTTTTCGGCTAAGACCAAAGAGAAAGATATCGATTTCCAAATTTTGATTGATAAAAATCTTCCTGCCGTTTTGAATGGTGATTCTGTCAGGGTTTCTCAAATATTATTTAATTTGATGAGTAATGCGGTTAAATTTACTCCGGAAAAAGGAAAAATTAAATTAAAAATTAAATTTGAAGAAGAAGAGGATAGTTATTTGATTAAAATAATAATAAAAGATTCCGGTATAGGCATTCCTCCGAATAAGATAGATGCCATTTTCAATCCTTTCGTACAAGTTGATAATAGTGCTTCCAGTAAATATGGAGGTACAGGCTTAGGATTGACCATCATTAAGAAAATCATTGCCATTATGGATGGTGAAATTCGGGTGAAAAGTAAATTAGGTATTGGTTCCAAATTTATAGTAACCTTGCCATTTGATAAAAATGATTATTATTTTTCTGCTTCAGAATCATTTATAGAGAAAAATACGCCGGTTGTTGAAATTAATGAGCGTAAAAAAATTAAAGTTCTTTTAGTGGAGGATAATCATATTAATCAAATTTTAGCACAAAAAATACTTTCGAAATTCAATTTTGATTATGTAACTGTTGACAATGGCAAATTAGCTGTTGAAGCAGTCATTGATGAAGATTTTGATGTTGTTCTGATGGATCTCATGATGCCGGTAATGGATGGATACGAGGCTGCCAAGACCATTCGTAATTTGAAAGATACTACTAAAAACAGTATACCTATTGTCGCATTATCTGCTGTGGTGACGGGTTCAGTTATTAGTGCTTGTGCTTTGGCGGGTATGAATAGGCATGTTTCCAAGCCTTTCGAACCAAGGGAATTGTATGATATTATAATTGAATTGGTACATAAAGAAGGTAATCTTTAAGGGCTGTGATTTGAATGTAATAAAAGATTTATCTTTCATGTTTTATATCAACATGAAAAGTCATTTTAAATGATAGCATGGTTTCTTCTTATTAAAAGCAGAATAAATTTGTTTTTAATAAGATTTAGTTTATTTTTGAATACCACGAAAATTAAAATACCAAAAGCACAAAGTATGAACCTCTTTAGGGATGCGTTTTTTGTGCACTCCTTCTTTGGTTGTTTATTCACACTTTCAAAAATATAAATGAAAATCAAGAATCTTCTAATAGCTTTTATGGCTATTTTATCTCATGCGGTTCAAGCACAAAAAAACGAATATCCGATAACGATTATCGCCGATAGTCTCAAAGAGAATGCCAATGCAGTAGTGCGATTGGATCAAACGGATATTATTATTTCTTCCCAAAGGAGCATGAATATCAAGACCAAAAGGGTAATTACGGTTCTCAATAAAAAGGGATTAAGTGCCATAAATGCTTTTGAGTATTATGATACTAAAAGGTCGGTTAAAGCTATCGAGGCAATAGTATATGATGATTTTGGTAATGAGATTAAAAGAATCAAAAGAAAAGATTTTAAAGATCAAAGTGCATCGGGAGGGAATACTCTTTTTTCGGACAATAGAGTGGTTTATTTAGATTATACACCTGTTAATTATCCGTTTACTGTAATTTACCAAAGTGAGATAACTACTTCCAATACCGCTTTTATCCCTCAATGGTTTCCCGTTTCAGAAAATTATGTGAGTATTGAAAAGAGCATTCTTAATGTTACCTATCCGGATAACTTAGGGTTTAAGAAGAAAGAATTGAATTTTTCGAAGTTTAATATTCAAAAAACTACTGATACAACTACACAATTATCCTATTCAGCCACAACTATTTTGGCACAAAGACAAGAAGATTATTCCCCAAAATCTGTTGTTTTTCCGAGGGTAATGATGAGTCTGGAAATTTTTAATCTGGAAGGCCAGGATGGAACTGCAAAAAATTGGAAAGAGTACGGGAAATGGTATGCTGATAAGATTTTAGAGGGTACTATGGATTTATCTGATGAAACCAAAACCAAAATAAAAACCCTTGTGGGTAATGAAACAGATCCTATTAAAAAAGCTAAAATTATCTATAAGTACGTTCAGGAAAAATCAAGATATGTTAGTATACAAGTGGGAATCGGTGGTTGGAAACCAATGTTGGCCAGTGATGTAGATCGATTGGGGTATGGAGATTGTAAAGCGTTGTCTAATTATACAAGGGCCCTTTTAAAAGAGGTAGATGTTCCTTCCTATAACACACTTGTTTATGGAGATAGAAGTAAAGTTAGTTTGCAATCTGATTTTATGTTTTTAGAGGTCAATCATATGATTTTGTGTGTTCCAAATAAGGAAGAATATGTTTTTTTGGAATGTACCAGTCAAGACGCTCCATTTGGGTATCAAGCCAATTTTACAGATGATAGAGAGGTGTTGATTATAAAACCGGAAGGAGGAGAAATTGTAAGGACGCATAGCTACGAAGACAAAGACAACACACAAAATAGTGTTGGAACGTATACAATATCCGAAAATGGTAATTTTACCGGGAAAGTAGAAATCATTTCTGAGGGTACACAATATGGAAGTAAAGCCAGAGTAGAAAAACTACAGCCTACGGATAAAGACGATCATTACAAAGAATATTGGTCTACTATCAATAATTTAAAGATTGAAAATGTATCGTTCTCAAATGATAAAGACAATGTTAGATTTACCGAAAATGTAGCCATGAATGCTTTAAATTATGGTAGTGTTTCCGGAAACAAAATGATGTTTGTTGTTAATGCTTTCAATCCTATTACGGAGCAGGTCAAGAGAATTAGAAATCGCAAAAATCCGTTTGAGATTCAAAGAGGTTATGTTGATACGGATGAGATAGCCATAGCATTGCCCAAAGGGTTTGCTATAGAGTTTTTGCCCAAAGCAGTCGAATTAAATGACAAATTTGGGGAGTACAAAGCAGAAGTCATCAAAAAAGACGATAATACGCTGATTTACAAACGCCATTTCTTTATGAAAAAAGGATTGTATTCAAATGCAGAATACGACAATTATCGCCTTTTTATGGAGCAAATTTCAAGAAATGACAATGCCAAAATTATTCTAACCAAAATCTAATTTTATGAACCAAAATCTACTCCTGACACTTTTATTTTTATCATCTTTTTTTCAGATCAAGGCACAAGAATTCAAATTGGGTAAAGTTACCATAGCCGAATTACAAGAGAAACAACACCCAAAAGATACTACAGCAGTAGCGGCAATATTGTTTAAAACAGGTGTAGTTAGATTTGTATATTCTCAAGAGAAAGGTTTTGATATGGTAACTGATGTTAAAGTACGTATTAAGATTTATAAAAAAGAAGGCTATGAATGGGCGAATCAAAAAGTAGGATATTATATAGTGAATTCATCTAAAGAGGATGTGACTTTTACTGATGCGGTGACTTATAATTTAGTAGAAGGAAAAATCGAAAAAACGAAATTAAAAAAGGATGGTGAATTTGATGAAACAATCAATAAGTATTGGGCACAAAAGAAGATAACCATGCCTAACATAAAAGAAGGCTCTGTTATAGAATATAGATATGTTATAAACTCACCACGTATCGGGGAACTTAAAGATTGGAATTTTCAAACGAGTATCCCGGTTAATTATTCCGAATTTGAGACTAGTATTCCAGAGTATTTTGTTTATAAAGCCAATCAAAAAGGCTATATTTTTCCTAAGACTACTGTTGAGAAAAAGCCAAGAATGATGAATTATATATATACCATCGATTATAAGAATGGAACAAAACCTACTCGATCTAATGAAACATTAAATTTCATGGAGACTGTAACGAAATATGTTGCCGAAAATTTACCGGCGATGAAGGATGAGGCTTTTGTAAATAATATAGAGAATTATACTTGTAGTGTTTCTCATGAATTATCAATGACCAGGTTTCCTAATCAGGCTGATAAGTTCTATTCTACAGATTGGAATACAGTGGTAAAAACTATTTATGAGTATGATAATTTTGGTCCGGAATTAAATAAAACAGGCTACTTTGAGGAAGAGGTTGGTCAGTTAATAAAAGGAATGGCTTCAACGGAAGAAAAAATTGCAGTGATACTTGGTTTTGTAAAGGCAAAAGTGAAATGGAATGGTTTTCATGGGTATTCTTGTGAAGAAGGGGTTAAAAAAGCATATAAAACCGGAGTGGGAAACGTGGCTGATATCAATTTGATGCTAACTGCAATGTTGCGTTTTTCTGAAATTAAGGCAAATCCGGTTTTGGTTAGTACCAGGTCTAATGGGATTGCATTGTTTCCTAATCGAGGCGCTTTTAATTATGTGATTGCAGGCGTTGAAACCGAAAAGGGATTTGTGCTACTGGATGCGACTGAAATATATTCGGTTCCCAATATTTTGCCTTTGAGAGATTTAAATTGGTTTGGGCGGTTGATACGAAAAGATGGTTCTTCAGAGGAAGTTGATTTAATGCCCAAAACTAATTCCAAAGAAATTGTAAATATGAATATGATTTTAGATACTAAAGGCTCTATAAATGGGCAAATTAAATTGTATCATAGCAATCATCAGGCCTTAAAGTTTAGACAGAATCATATTGTAACCAGTAAAGAAAGCTATCTGGAAGGATTAGAAAACAAGTACAATAATATAGAGATTAATGATTATGTTAGGGAAAATGAATTGGATTTGTCTAAACCAATAGTTGAAAATTATAGCTTCAGGGACGCTAAGACAGTTGAGATTATTAATGATAAAATTTACCTTTCCCCAATGGTTTTCTTTACGCAAAAAGAAAATCCTTTTAAACAGGAAGTTAGGGAGTATCCTGTCGATTTTGGATATCCTATTCAAGAAAAATATATTGTAAACATTCAAATTCCAGAGGGATATGCCGTTGAGTCGTTGCCAGAGGGAATTAATATTAATGCCGGTGAGAATATTGGGTCTTTCAAATATATTATTAGAAATACAGGGGATGTAATTCAATTGGTGGCAACTTCAGATATATATTCAGCTATAATCTCTCCGGAGTATTATTCAACATTAAAAGAATTTTGTCAAAAAAGTATCGATAAACAAAAAGAAAGAATTGTGTTTAAAAAAATATAGAAGGATGAAATGGTATAGTGCTAAAGTTGCCTTGTTTTTGTTGCTAATGGTTTCTGTTGTAAAGGCACAAGAATTGAAATTAGGAAAAGTTACCATAGCTGAATTAGAAGAAAAGCAATATTCAAAAGATACTGCCGCTGTGGCAGCCATACTGTATAAAAAAGGAAGAACTTTTTTTACGTATAATGTAAAAACTGGTTTTGCAGCGAATCATGAATTTACTTTTAGAATTAAAATATATAAAAAAGAAGGACTTCATTGGGCTAATTTTGAAGTTCCATATTATATAGGTTATGAAAAATTGAAGGAAGATTATTTGACTTTTAATGACGCGGTTACCTATAATTTGGAAGGGGGTACTATTGTTAAAACAAAACTCAATAATGAGGGAAGTTTTAAAACTAAGATTGATGAAAATTGGAAAAAAGCATCGATATCATTACCTAATGTAAAAGCAGGATCTATAATTGAATTCAGTTATTTATTGAAATCCGAAAATATAGTTAAATTTCCTGTCTATGATATTCAATATACTATTCCAGTAAAATATTCTGAATACAGAACTGAAGTTCCGGAGTACTATATCTATAAAACCTTATTGAAAGGGTATGTGGATGTACAATCAGAATCTAAATATGAAAATGGATCTGTGAATTATAACAATGAATATAACCAGAGCAATACTATGAGGTATAAACAGATCAATAGTAGTTATATAGCCAAAGAGGTGCCTGCGATAAAGGAAGAAGAATATGTTGATAATTTAAAAAACTATAAGTCGTCCATTCACAATGAACTGGAAAGAACCCGGTTCCCGGAAAGCCCGGTTAAAGATTATGCCATAACCTGGGAAGGGGTTGCGAAAACTATTTTTGAAAGCAAAGATTTTGGGGGACAACTGAAAGAGAGTAGTTTCTTAATAAATGATTTAGGATTGATGCTGAAAGATATTGATTCTAAGGAGGAAAGACTCAAAGTGGTATTTAAGTTTGTTCAGGAAAAGATGAATTGGAACAATAAATATGGCTATTATACCGATAAAGGAGTTGTGAAGGCCTATGCCGACCGAACGGGTAATATTGCCGAAATCAATTTTATTTTGATTTCCATGTTGCGACTCTCAGGGATAAGTGCAGATCCGGTTTTGATTAGTACTTTAGAGCACGGAGTTCCTGTGTTTCCAAGCAGAACAGATTTTAATTATGTGGTAGCAATGGCCGAGATAGATGGTAAACAAATTCTGTTGGATGCCACACATAATTATACAACCCAAAATATTTTACCGTTAAACACTTTAAATTGGAAAGGACGCTTGATAAAACAAGATGGAACCTCCTTTGAAATCAATTTGGTGCCAACAACTCCATCTGTGGTAAATTACAATCTAAGTGCTAAAGTTGATGCTTCGGGGGAAATTTCAGGAGAAATTAAAAGTAGAAAGTCCAATTATGAAGCTTATAAGTTTAGAGATAAATATGCCGGAATGAATTCGGATACTTATATAGAAAAATTGGAGGATTTATACAGTGGAATTGAAATCAGTAAATATACAATAGTAAATAAAAATGCTGATTTATTAAAGCCTGTTGATGAGAGTTTTGCATTCAAATCTACGAATCAGTCTGAAATTATAGGAGAAGAGATTTTTTTGAGCCCAATGTTATTTTTTGCTTTACATAAAAATCCATTTGTTCAGGACAAAAGGAAAATGCCCATTTATTTTGGATATCCAATTCTAAATAAATACAATATAAGTATTGAAATTCCTGAAGGATATCAGGTAGAATTCCTGCCAAAAGGAATAAATTTGTCAACGGGTGACGGCTCTTTTGCTTTTAAATATTTCTTAGAAAAAAACGAAAACAGAATTCAAATTGTTGTTCAATCAGAAACCAAAAATGCTGTAGTTTCAGCTGAAGATTACCTAATGTTGAAAGATTTTTATCAGCAAATAATGGATAAACAAAAGGAAAAAATAGTGCTAAAAAAAATATAATTATGGACTTAAAAAACGCTCAATCGGACGTAGATACCTGGATTAAAGAACACGGTGTTCGTTACTTTAATGAACTAACCAATATGGCGCAACTTACGGAGGAAGTAGGGGAAGTAGCCCGAATTATTGCCCGTCGTTACGGGGAGCAATCCGAAAAAGAAAGCGATAAAAACAAAGACTTGGGCGAGGAATTGGCCGATGTGGTTTTTGTGGTATTATGTCTGGCGAATCAAACCGGAATTGATTTGCAGGCAGCTTTCGATAAGAAAATGGATTTGAAATCGGTTCGGGATAAAGACCGGCACAAAAACAACGATAAACTGAAATAATTGTGAATCGCAAATTATGAATTGTGACAGAGGAGTAGTAAATTGCGCCCCTGAATTAATTAACCCATAATTCACAATTCATCACTTATAACTGAAATAATGAATTTACTGTTACAAACTGCACATTCCAATTTAAAAGCGCAAATAGCCGTTACCGGTTCAAAAAGTGAAACCAACAGATTGTTGTTGTTGAAAGCTTTGTTTCCAAATATCTCTTTGGCTAACACTTCAAATTCAGATGATAGTGAAGTAATGGAAAAAGCATTAAAGGGGAATGACGAAATTGTAGATATTCATCACGCAGGCACAGCCATGCGTTTTTTAACGGCTTTCTTTGCAGTTAATGAAGGTCGTGAAGTAGTTTTAACAGGTTCTCAAAGAATGCAGGAGCGTCCCATAAAAGTATTGGTTGAAGCCTTAAGTCAATTGGGGGCTCTAATCAGTTATGAAAAAGAGGAAGGTTATCCGCCAATCCGTATCAAAGGACAAAAAATCACCGCTTCAAAAGTTTCTATTCCTGCCAATGTAAGCAGTCAATATATTTCGGCATTGTCATTGGTGGCACCAAAATTAGAGAATGGTATCGAAATTACTTTAGTCGGGGATATTACTTCGGTTCCTTATATAAAAATGACCTTGGCTTTGTTGAATGATTTAGACATTCAAACCAGTTTTGAAGGCAATGTAATACGGGTTTATCCAAAACAGCAAGTAGAATCTAAAGTTATGACCGTTGAGTCAGACTGGAGTTCTGCTTCTTATTTTTTCAGTCTGGTGGCACTGGCTGATACCGCTTCAATAGCATTAACAAGTTACAAAGAAAACAGCTTGCAAGGAGATTCTGCCTTGGTTGAAATCTACAAACAAATGGGAGTGAATTCCCGTTTTGAAAACAATACGTTGATTCTTGAGAAACAAGCTGATTTTAAATTCGAAACCGTAAATTTTGATTTAAATAATACTCCGGACATTGCACAAACCATTGTGGTTACCTGTTTCGGTTTAGGGATTGGTTGTCATCTGACGGGGCTTCATACTTTGAAAATTAAAGAAACAGACAGGCTGGAGGCATTGCGAATCGAAATGACAAAATTAGGAGCAAATATATCCGTGACCAATGATAGCTTAACATTGGTTCCTACAGAAAAAATAAATCCTAATGTTACTATTGCCACTTATAATGACCACCGAATGGCCATGGCTTTTGCTCCGTTAGCTTTAAAAGTCCCAATAATTATCGAAAATGCCGAAGTGGTGTCTAAATCTTACCCTGATTTCTGGGAGGATATGAAGAAATTGGGATTTAATGAATCGGAACTTTAATTGTAATTAGTCCTGTTTTCAGTGTCTAACCGTTGTTAATTCGTTGCTTTGCAACTTTGTACCGAAATTAAACAGCAAAACACTTGACAAGGCCTGTCCCACAATCGTATATTTGCAGCTTAAATAAATAAACTACATGAAATTATCACATTTTCAATTCAATTTACCAAAAGAACTTCTTGCAGAATTCCCAGCCGAAAACAGAGACGAGGCACGCCTAATGGTTATTGATCGTAAGAAACAAACCATTGAGCATAAAATGTTTAAAGATGTTATCGATTATTTTGACGATGGTGATGTATTGATTTTAAATAATACTAAAGTTTTTCCGGCACGTTTATACGGAAATAAAGAAAAAACTGGCGCAAGAATCGAAGTTTTTTTGCTTAGAGAATTGAATGCCGAACAACGTTTATGGGATGTTTTGGTAGATCCGGCACGTAAAATCAGAATCGGGAACAAATTGTATTTTGGAGATGATGACTCTTTAGTGGCTGAGGTAATAGATAATACTACTTCTCGCGGAAGAACCTTGCGTTTCCTTTATGATGGTTCTTATGAAGAATTCAGAAATAAATTGACCGAATTAGGAGAAACTCCAATTCCTAAATATATCAACAGAGAGGTAACTCCGGAAGATGCCGAGCGGTACCAAACGATTTATGCCAAAGAAGAAGGAGCTGTAGCAGCACCAACTGCCGGTTTGCATTTCTCTAAACATTTGTTGAAAAGATTGGAAATCAAAGGGGTGAAGTTTGCCGAAGTAACATTACACGTTGGTTTAGGGACTTTTAATCCGGTTGAGGTAGAAGATTTGTCTAAACACAAAATGGATTCTGAAGAATTAAAAATTACTCAGGAAGCCTGTGATATTGTTAATGAAGCCAAAGCAAAAAGAAAACGCATTTGTGCGGTTGGAACGACTTCTATGCGAGCTATTGAAAGTTCCGTTTCTTCACAAAATACATTAAACCCATTTGATGGATGGACTAATAAATTTATTTTTCCTCCTCATGATTTTAGTGTGGCAACTTGTATGATTACCAACTTTCATACGCCAAAATCAACTTTGTTAATGATGATTTCTGCGTTTTGTGGGCATGATTTAATGAAGAAAGCGTATGAAGAAGCAATTAAAGAAGGATATAAATTTTACTCATACGGTGATGCTATGTTAATCATCTAATAATAAAAGGTTAATTCACTAATCTCGTCAGCAATGGCGAGATTTTTTTTTGAAAAAATAATCCGGAAAAACGAAACAGCTGCCGGTTTGTTTTGGTTATGCCAAAGAATCGCTTTGGCAAGAAAACAAATAATGCCTATTTTTACCACACAAACTTCAAACGATGACTTTCAAAAACACTAAAGCATTTGCGCAAGAACTTGATGCCCAGGACCAACTCAATACGTATAGGGATGAATTTATCTTTCCGAAAGTAAACGGAAAACAGGTTGTTTATTTTACGGGGAATTCATTGGGGTTACAGCCCAAACGTGCTAAAGCCTATGTGGATGAGATCATGGACGATTGGGCCAATTTGGCCGTGGAAGGACATTTTTATGCTCAAAAACCTTGGTGGGATTATCAGGAACGTTTTGCTGGACCATTGAGTAAAATTGTCGGGGCATTACCTTCCGAGGTAACAGTGATGAATACTTTGACGGTAAATCTACATTTGTTGATGGTGTCTTTTTATAGACCAACCCCAAAAAGATATAAGATTATCTGTGAAGAGAAAGCCTTTCCATCAGATCAATATATGTTTCAGAGCCAGGTACAGTTTCATGGTTATAAACCGGAAGATGCCATTGTTGAAGTTAAAAAAAGACCGGGAGAACATTGCATCAGATTGGAAGATGTCTTGGCAACTATTGAAGAAGTAGGTGAGGAATTGGCTTTGGTTTTAATCGGTGGAGTCAATTATTATACCGGGCAGGTTTTTGATATTAAAACCATCACCGAAGCAGGCCATAAAGTTGGGGCAAAAGTAGGCTGGGATTTGGCGCATGCTGCCGGAAATATAAAACTGGAACTTCACGATTGGAACGTTGATTTTGCTGCTTGGTGCAGTTATAAATATATGAATTCGGGTCCGGGAAATGCTTCGGGATGTTTTATTCACGAAAAACACCATGCCGATGCTGATTTGCCACGCTTTGCCGGTTGGTGGGGACACAACAAAGAACGCCGCTTCAAGATGGAGGAAACCTTTGACCCTATTCAAGGGGCCGATGGGTGGCAAATCAGTAATTTACCGGTGCTTTCTTTAGCGCCTTATTTAGCTTCGGTAGAAATGTTTGCTGAAATAGGAATGGATGCGTTGATAGAGAAACGGAATAAAATCACGTCTTATTTAGAATTCATTCTCCATGAAATAGATAAAGAAGTCAGCAGTAGTTTTGAAATCATTACGCCTTCTAATCCTTCCGAGAGAGGCTGTCAATTATCTGTTTTTCTTCATGGGGAAGGTCGAAGTCTGTTTGATTATCTGATGAAAAATGGTGTGATAACCGATTGGCGTGAACCTAATGTTATCCGTTTGGCACCTGTTCCTTTGTATTGTTCTTTTGAGGATATGTACAATTTTGGTCAAATTTTGAAATCGGGGATAATTAAGTAAGTTCCTCAAACCCTAATTAGTAATATTTAGAATCTGTAATTGGAATTTCTTTGGAATGAAAAAAAGTATAAAAGTCATTTTAGTATTACTCGGTTTAGTGGTAATTTTAGTAATAGCCTCACTTACTTATGGTTGGTATCTAAAACCAAAATACGAAGGAAAAGTTGAACTCAAAAATATTCAAGAAAATACCACAGTTTATTTTGATGAATTTGGAGTGCCACATATTTATGCCGCCACTTCAAAAGACGCAATGGAGGTTTTGGGTTATGTACATGCCCAAGATCGGTTGTGGCAAATGGAGTTGTTGCGCCGTATCGCTCCAGGAAGATTATCTGAAATTTTTGGTTCGGTCGCATTAAAGAGTGATCTGTTTTTTTCTGGAATAGGTATTGGCGAAGCTGCTGATAAAGCCATTGCAGTTTTAGATAAGAAAAGTAAACACTATCAATTGGCGATGGCCTACCTTGACGGGATCAATCAATATATGGAGAATGCTCCAACACCTGTGGAGTTTCAAATATTGGGGGTGAAAAAAGAAAAATTTACCCTTAAAGATGTGTATAATATTTTCGGATACATGTCTTTTAGTTTTGCAATGGCGCAAAAAACAGATCCGTTATTGACTGATATTAGAGATAAATACGGTGTGGATTATCTAAAAGATTTGGGTGTTGTTGGTTCTTTTAGTCCAACCAAAATAAAAGAATCAAAAAAACCTTCCGGTCAGTATTCGGCCATTTCACGATCTATTGCTGCTATTTTGGAACAATCGCCAATTACACCTTTTGTAGGGAGCAATGGTTGGGTTATTGCTCCGAAAAAAACCAAAAATGGAAAAGTCATTTTTGCCAATGATCCGCATATCGGGTTTTCTCAGCCCGGGACTTGGTATGAAGCGCATCTGGTAACGCTCGATTTTGAGTTGTATGGGAGTTATTTGGCAGGGGTCCCTTTCCCGTTATTGGGACACAATCGTGATTATGCGTATGGTTTAACCATGTTTGAAAATGATGATGTAGACTTTTATTTGGAAGAAAATAAGAAGGGTAATGCTAATTTATACAAAACTCCGGATGGGTTTGAAAGCTATGTAATCAAAAAGAAAATAATAAAAGTTAAAGATACAGCCAATGTAGTGCAAACGGTAAAAGTAAGCCGTCACGGACCACTCGTAAATAATTTGATTGAGGGGTTGACTACTTCAAAACCGGTGGCCATGTCTTGGATATATACCCAACAACCCAATAAAATTCTCGAAGCAGTTTATATGCTTTCCCATTCTAAAAAGATAAATGATTTTCAACATGGGGCTTCGATGATTGCAGCACCGGGATTGAATGTGATGTATGGAGATGCCAAGGGAAATGTCGCCTGGTGGGCTACAGGGAAATTATACAAACATAATCCGGGGGTAAATCCTAATTTCATTTTGGACGGAACAACGGGGAAAGATGATATAAATGAATATTTAGATTTTTCTAAAAATCCTTCTGCTGTAAATCCAAAGAGCGATTATGTTTTTTCGGCCAATAGCCAGCCGGAGGCGATTGATGGTTTTTTATATCCGGGATATTACCTGCCGGAAGACAGGGCTGACAGAATTACACAATTGTTAGATTCTAAATCCAAATGGGATAAAGAGGCGGTCAGTACAATGATTGTGGATAATACTTCGATGGTTGCTGTAGACATAGTAGAAAAATTGATTTTAAATCTAAATTTGAATTCGCTTTCCAAAACAGAAAAAGAATCGGTTGGGATCTTTAAATCTTGGAAAGGAACCAATAATCTAAATGATGTTGCGCCTACAATTTATAATAAATGGATTTATTTTTATCTAAAAAATACCTTTGAAGATGAATTGGGAACATCAGGTTTTAAGCGTTTTTTAGGGACATATTTGATGAAACAAATTTTAGCCAAACAAATTGATAACAAGAATTCATTGTGGTGGGATAATATTACTACTAAAAACAGAATAGAATCCAGAAAGGAGATTTTGACGCAATCGTTTAAAGAAGCTGTTTTGTCATTACAGAAACAGTTAGGGAATTCGGTATCTGATTGGACATGGGATAAAGTACATGTGGTAGAGTACCAACATCCGTTAGGGAGTGTAAAGGCATTGAGGAAGTTGTTTAATGTAGGCCCTTTTGCTCTTTCAGGTTCTAATGAAGTGATTAATAATCAATTTTTTGATTATTCAGATAATGAAAAATACACTATAAAAGGAGGGCCTTCAATACGAAGAATTGTTGATTTTTCTGATATTGAGAATGGCTTAAGTATTTTGCCAACGGGACAATCGGGGAATTTTTTAAGTTCGCATTATAGCGATCAGGCTAAAATATATAATGAGGGAAAGTTCAGGAAAATGAAACTGAATAAGAAAGAAATTGTTAAAACTTCAACGGAATTGATTTTTTTCCCAAGTAAAAACTAGTGTTTTTTAAACTCCTTAAAATAATAAATCAGTAATTTTGCCTAACTTTTATAACAAATAAATGCAGCAACCAAAAAAGATAGCCATTGTAGGTTCGGGATTAGTCGGATCTTTATTGGCTATTTACTTACGCAAAGCAGGACACATAGTTCATATATATGATAGAAGTCCGGATATCAGGAAAATACAGTTTTCGGGACGTTCCATCAATTTGGCGATGTCAAATCGTGGTTGGAAAGCTTTAGATGGAGTTGGTATTGGAGATGCGGTGCGTGAAATCGCAATTCCGATGGATAAAAGAGCGATTCATTTAGTGGATAAACTCAATTTTCAGAATTACGGGCAGGAAGGCGAAAGCATTTACTCGATTTCCAGAGGAACTTTAAATCGGAAAATGATTGATTTGGCCGAAGAGGCAGGAGCGACATTTTTCTTTGGACAAAAAATTTGGGATGTTACCTTAAAAGACGCGACTTTACATATTGGTGAAACGGAAAGAGGGGAGTGGGAAGAAAAAAAATACGATATGGTATTTGGTGCCGATGGTGCTTTCTCCAGAATCCGTCACCGTATGCAGCGCCAAAGTATGTTCAATTATTCGCAAGAGTTTTTGAATATTGGATATAAAGAATTGAACATACCGGCCAATTCGGATGCTTCCCATAAATTAGATAAATATTCTTTTCATATTTGGCCGCGTGGCGAATACATGTTGATTGCATTGCCTAATTTAGATGGAAGCTTTACCTGTACTTTGTTTATGCCTTTTGAAGGGGAGAATTCTTTCGGCTCATTAAAAGAGAGAAAAGATGTGGAAGCTTTTTTTGAGAAAAATTTT
Organism: Flavobacterium sp.; assembly: GCA_036676965.1. Classification (GTDB taxonomy): domain Bacteria; phylum Bacteroidota; class Bacteroidia; order Flavobacteriales; family Flavobacteriaceae; genus Flavobacterium. Next base: position 27,611 of record JAKFBW010000080.1, read on the forward strand.
CCTGATTCGATTGAAGTTATTCCTAATCTGGCTGAAGACTTTTTCAAAAATCCTACCAGTACCTTGGTGACGATGAAATGTTTTCCTTGGACGTATGAAGATAAAATTGCTTTAATAGGGGATGCCTGTCATGCCATTGTGCCTTTTTATGGACAAGGGATGAATGCCGGTTTTGAAGATATTTCAGTGCTTTATGAAATGATGCTAAAGTATGGAGATGATTGGGAGGCAGTTTTCTCTGAATACCAAAAGTCGAGAAAACCCAACGCTGATGCCATTGCGGAATTGTCTTATCGCAATTTTATGGAAATGAGTTCCAAAACAGCCGATGATAAATTCCTTTTACAAAAGAAAATAGAAAAGTGGTTTTCAGAAAAACATCCAGATAAGTGGATTCCTCTCTACAGTCGCGTTACTTTTAGCGATAGGCCGTACACAGAAGCCTTGGCTTTGGGGGATTTTCAAAATGCAATTATGGAGCAGGTTTTGCAAATAGAAAATATTGAAGAGATTTGGAATAGCGAATTCGTTGAAAATAAAATATTAGCTTTATTGGAGTAGTGTATGATTTACTCCAATAAAGGCTACTCTGTTTAGCGTGCATTACTTTTTTAGGATTTTTGATAAAATTCCAAAGGCTCCCCTGATGAAAGTCGCACTCGTTAAAACGTCTAAAACAGATTTGCCAACAACTTCGGTAGCACTGGGTTCTTGACTTGTTCTTCGATTATTTGTTTTTTGCTCTGCTTCTTTCTGTTCCTGTTCAGCGGTAGCTGTTTCTATTTCGCTTAATTTTTTATTGAGTATTTCGTAGGCACTTTCCCGATCTATAAGTTCACTGTATTTTTTTACTAACTTCGATTTGGCGTTGATTTCCTGGATTTCACTTTCGGTCAAAATATCCATTCTGCTCATGGGTGCCCGCATCATGGTGGCCACTAAAGGAGTTGGAATTCCTTTTTCGTTCAGTGCCGTAACCAGTGCTTCCCCGATACCCAAACTGGTCAAAACCTCACTGGTGTTATAGTATTCAGAACTAGGATAATTATCGGCGGATTGTTTTATGGACTGCCTGTCGTTTGCGGTAAAAGCTCTTAAGGCATGTTGAATTTTCAAGCCTAGCTGAGCCAATATCCCACTTGGGACATCCATTGGGTTTTGGGTAATAAAATAGATTCCGATTCCTTTAGAACGAATCAATTTTACTATAGTTTCAATCTGGTCTAGTAATGCCTTACTGGCTTCATTGAAAATTAAATGGGCCTCATCAATAAAAATGACCAATTCTGGTTGATCAACATCTCCTTTTTCGGGCATTTGCTGGTATATCTCAGCAAGTAAGCTCAACATGAAAGTAGAGAATAGTTTTGGTTTGTCTTGGATGTCGGTTAGGCGAAGGATATTAACGTATCCTTTTCCGTTTTCATCAATTCGCATTAAATCATCTATTTCAAATGATTTTTCACCAAAGAACAATTCGGCTCCCTGTTGTTCTAATTCGATTATTTTTCTGAGAATTATTCCTGTTGTCGAAGTGGAAATCTTTCCATATAATTCGGTTATTTCATCTTTTCCTTCTTCGGTGATGTAGTTAATTATCTTTTTTAGGTCTTTAAGGTCTAGCAAAGGCATCCTGTGGTCATCGCAATATTTGAAAATAACGGCAATGACACCACTCTGGGTTTCGTTTAAATCGAGAATTCTTGAAAATAAAACAGGTCCAAACTCAGAAACTGTGGCGCGTAATCGAACCCCGTTTTGTTCAGATAAGGTTAATAGTTCTACCGGGAAGCCAGCTGTTTGGTAAGGGATGTTTATTTTTGTGTGACGCTCTGTGATAAAGGATTTCTCTTCTCCTTCTTTTGCAATGCCACTAAAATCCCCTTTGATGTCCATCATCAGAACCGGAATTCCGAAAGAGGATAATTGTTCCGATAAAACCTGGATGGTTTTGGTTTTTCCCGTTCCGGTGGCACCGGCAATCAATCCATGACGATTTAAAGTTTTTAAAGGAATTTTCACATGAGTATCTGCAATAGCTTCTCCGTCGAGTAGTACCCCACCCAAAATCAGACTTTCTCCCTTTGAAAAATATCCCTTTGTGATTTGGTCTAAAAAGCTTTCTTTTTTGTTTGTCATGGCTGTTTAATTAGTTGAAATTGCTGTCATATATTTTTTAAAATTAGTCAATTTTAGTGTTTACTGCAATTTTAACTCAATTTTATGAGTAATAGTAAAAAAAATATTTTTTCACAGCTAGGGCGTAAACGTTGATAAATTCTCCTAAAATGCCGCGAATTTGTGTTTTTTTATTTCAAAAGAGATAATATAGTTGCGGATATTTATTTAAATTGATTTTTTTTGGAAAGATAAATTTCATTATCAATAAAATTAACGTGAATTAAATAAAAAAAAATTTTTTTATTTAAACTAAACATATAAATTTGCTCCACTACAAGTTTATTACAACTAAAAAAAATTATTTAAAACTATTAAAATTAAAAAAATGGCAAACGTTAAAAAAGAAAGCAGTTCAAACGGAGGAGGAATGGTTTCAGGGATTATTATTGTAGCATGTGTATTTGTTGGATGGATTATCTGGAATTTCATTATGGGTAATGGAGCAAATTTTGAAGGTGGCGTTAATACAGGGCATCCACTACCAGGAAATTACTTAGCAATGGTTTATAAAGGAGGTCCTATCGTACCGGTTTTGATGGGATTATTATTAATGACAATTGTATTTTCTTTTGAAAGATACTTTGTAATCACTAAAGCTGCAGGAAAAGGAAAACTAAATCAGTTTATGCAAAAAGTACAAAGCAGCATTAAAGGGGGGAATATTGATGATGCTATTGCGTTATGTGACAAACAACAAGGTTCTGTAGCAAACGCTATTAAATCAGCATTGGTGAAATATCAAGATGTGAAAAAAGAAGGTTTCAACAGTGAAGAAGCTTCTGAAACGATTCACAAAGAAATCGAAGAGGCTACATCTCTTGAAATGCCAATGTTGGAGAAAAACATGACAATCATTTCTTCTTTGGTGTCTTTAGGAACATTGGCTGGTTTGTTAGGAACGGTTACAGGTATGATTAAAGCGTTTGGTGCTTTGGCTTCTGCTGGTACTCCGGATCAAGCGGCTCTTGCAAATGGTATTTCTGAAGCGCTTATCAATACTGCGACAGGTATCTCTACTTCTGTATTGGCAATTATTTCTTATAATTTCTTTACTTCAAAAATTGATGATTTGACTTACTCTATTGATGAGGCAGGTACTACAATTGTAAATACTTACAGACACTTCAGAGGAAGCTTGAAACAATAATAATTTTTTTGATATAGTAAAATATATCAGAATAATATAAACAAAAAGAAATTATGGCTAAAAAAATGTCAAAAAAATCAACGTCAATAGACATGACGGCTATGTGTGATGTTGCATTCCTTTTGCTTACATTCTTTATTTTGACTGCCACCGCTAAAGTTCCTGAGGCTTTACCTGTTGATACGCCTGCTTCAACAGTTCAGACTAAATTGCCTGAAACTGATTTGGCTACATTGACTATAGGGAAAGGAAAAGTGTTTTTTGACCTAAAAGGCAGAGAGGTTCGTGTGAAAACTCTTGAGTTAATGAGTGAAAAATATAATGTGACTTTTTCGGATGATGAAAAAAGTAAATTTGCATTGATGGATGGTTTTGGAGTTCCAATTCAGAATTTGAAGCAGATTATAGATATGAAAGCTTCAGACAGAAATAAAGCTGGTCAGCCAGGTATTCCATTGGATTCTCTTGATAATCAATTGAAAGAATGGATATATAATGCCCGTAGAGCTAATATTGATGTGAATGATAAGGAATTGCAGGTGGCTATAAAAGGCGATGCAAAAGAAGAGTATCCTGCGATTAGAAAAGTAATGGATATTTTACAAGATCAGGATGTAAACAGTTTTAGTTTGGTTACTGGTCTAAGAGGAAAAGATTTTTAAAATAATAAAAATACACTAAAATGGCTGAATTAAATACCGGCGACGGTGGAGGCGGAAAAGGTGGTAAGGTAAGAAGTAAAAAGCAGAACTCTAGAGTAGATTTAACTGCGATGGTGGATTTAGCTTTCTTATTGATCACATTCTTTATGCTTACTACTACGCTGTCTAAACCTCAATCGATGAGTTTGGGGTTGCCAGATAAAAAAGAAAAGGGTCCAGATATCAAAGTTGATGAGAACCGTACGATGACCATTTTATTAGGAGATAATGATAAAATGAAGTTTTATATGGGGTTGGTTACGTCTCCAATAGCAGGGCCCAAAGATATTGCTTATGGGAAGGAAGGAATTCGTCAAGAAATTTTGAAAAGAAAAAAAGAAGTTCTTGCGTATTCAACTGCTAAAGGAAAACCAGATCAAGGCATGATTGTTATTATTAAGCCAAGTAAAAAATCGAATTATAAAAATGTAGTAGATATACTTGATGAGATGGCAATTTCCGGGGTACCTACTTATACAATCGTTAATGATTTTTTACCTGAGGAACAAAAATTGTTAGAAGGGAAATAAGAGCAATCTTGTTTTCTTAATAACCTAATAATTAAGAAAAATGAAATTAGATATATTAAATAATCAATGGCTTGAAATTGTTTTTGAGGGTCGTAATAAAACCTATGGGGCTTACGAGTTAAGAAAATCCAATAGAAAGACTACTGTTAGAGCACTTATCATTGGGGCCATAATTTTTAGCCTTGCTGTTAGTGCGCCTCTTATTCTTAGTCTTATTCCAGAATCTGAGAATGATGACATTGTTAGAGACATAAAGATAACAGCAGTTAAATTGCCTCCAAAGAAAGAAGATCCTAAAAAGTTAGCTCCACCACCACCACCCCCACCTCCAAAAGTGGATCAGGTTAAATTTGTTAAACCAGTTGTTGCAAAGGCTGAAGAGGTAACGGAAGAGCCGCCAAAAATTGTTGAGATCAAGGATAAAAAACTTGGTGCTGAGACAATAAAAGGAGACCCTGATGCTGAGTTAACGGTAGCTCCTGTTGGAAACGGACCTAAAGGGGGACAGGCAGTAGTGGAAGAAGACAATCAGATTTATAACACAGCGGGTATCGAGGTAAAACCTGATTTCCCTGGTGGTATAGAAAAATTTTATGGTTTTGTTGGAAAAAATTACCGTACACCTGAAGAAGAAGGACTTAAAGGGAAAGTATATGTTACCTTTGTTGTTGAAAAAGATGGATCTTTAACGGATATTAAAGTGTTAAGAGATATCGGATACGGAACAGGTGCAGAAGCTATTCGAGTTTTGAAAAAATGTCCAAAATGGAGTCCTGGAGTTCAAAATGGTAAGCCGGTAAGGGTGCTTTACTCTCTACCTATTACTATTCAAAGTGTTGAATAATGTTGGATAAGATTTATAGAAACATTCAGAAGAAATCGCCTAAAGAGCGATTTCTTCTCGTTATAGCGATTTTGTTTTTCATCGCTTATTTTGTCTTGGGATTAATCATTATATTTATGAAGAATCTTCCATTTGACATGAAGCCAAATTACAGGCTTGCTTTTGGAGTTCTGCTTATAGTGTATGCTTTCATAAGGTTTTTACGAATTATTAATGATAATAAAGAATAGTTTATGAAATCACCATTGACAACAAGTTTGCGTAAGCAAACACCGATAAATAAAAAGGTGATATTATACCTGCCAGTCGGCAGACAGGTATGACAACTAACAATTAAATTTGCATTTATGAAAAACGTTGCTAAAATTTCGGGCGTTGTTTTTTTGTCTTTTTTGTTTTTTTGTGTCGCTTGTAAAAACAGTGATGCTAATAAAGAGACTGTTCTAAAAGGGACTACCACTATTTTGGTTGATGAAACTTTAAAGCCTGTAATTGAGGATCAGATTTTAGTTTTTGAAAGTAAGTATGATGCAAAGATTATCATGAATGCCAAATCCGAAAAAGAGGTAATTCAGGCATTTATTAATGATACTTCAGCTATCGTCATTCTTACAAGATCTTTGACTGACCTGGAAAGAAAAAATTTTGAAGTAAAAAAGATTTTACCAAAGATAACTCCTATAGGAACTGATGCTATCGCGTTTATTTCTAATAAAAAGGTAAAGGATTCTTTGATTTCTTTACAGAAAGTCGTTAATTTTATGCAAGGCAAATCGGAAGCCTCTATTAAAGGTTTGGTTTTTGATAATCCAAATTCAAGTACGGTTCGTTATATGAATGATCTTGCCGGAATTAAAGAACTTCCTAAAAATGGGGTGTTTTCATTTAAGACAAATGAAGAGGTAATTAAATTTGTTGCAGAAAACGATGATATGATTGGAGTTATTGGGGTCAACTGGTTGATGCAACCTTCTCCTGCAATGGCTGAAATTCTGAAAAATGTCAACGTACTTAGTGTACAAGGTATTGGGGCTAAAGAATATATTTCTCCCACTCAAAATAATATTGCAGAAGGAACCTATCCATTGGCACGCGATTTGTATATCATCAATTGTCAGGGGTATTCAGGTTTAGGAATGGGGTTTGCTTCTTTCGTAGCCGGTGATATAGGACAACGAATCATTTTAAAATCTGGACTTTTACCAGTTCGCGTACCGGGACGTAAAATTATAATTAAAAAAGATAAAAATAATGACAAGGAATAATTTAAATAAAGTTAAAATGAATAAAGTTAAGATTTTAAGTATTGCCTTTTTGGCCTCTGTTTTTGTGTCCCATGCTCAGGATATTGACCAGGCTAAAAAAGCTATCGATGCCGAAAAATTCGAAAAGGCAAAAACAATTTTAAAAACGATAATAAAAAACCAGCCGACTGAAGGGAGTGCTTTCTTTTTGTTGGGGAATATTTATCTTTTTCAAAGTGTAGCTGATTCGGCTAAAACGGTATATACTGGCGGATTGACTGCTAAGAACGATGGACATCTGAATAATATTGGTTTAGGGCAGATTGATCTGGACAATGGTAATGTTACTGCTGCCACTGCAAAATTTGATTTGGCAACCAAAGACATGAAGAGAAAGGATTTCTGGGAACATATTTATGTTGCTCGTGCTTACATGAATCAGGTAAAACCTGATTACAAAGCAGCAATAGCTTCTTTGAAGAAAGTTGATGAAAAGAATGCCCAGGAACCACAAGTGCTATTGGCTTTAGGTGATGCATTTTATGGTGATAAAAATCAGAATGAAGCTTTTGTGGCATATCGTTCTGCTTTTCAAGCTGATCCAACATTGATTAGAGCTAAAATGCAATTAGGAGTTTTGCTTAAAGGAGCTAAAGCATATACCGAAGCGGTAAAAGCTTTTGATGAAGTTACTGCAACAAACCCTGAGTATGGTCCTATTTACAGAGAATTAGCAGAAACATACTACTATTGGGGAGCTAACGAACCTAAGAATTATAACGCTTATGTTCAAAAAGCATTGACCTACTACGAAAAATATATGAGTTATACGGATTATTCGTTGGCTTCACGTATGAGACATGCTGATTTCTTAATCTTGGCTAAAGATTATAAAGCTTTGGAAATTGAAGCAAATAAAATGAAAGAATTAGATAAAGTGAATCCAAGGATTTATCGTTATTTAGGATATTCAGCTTATGAAAATGGTAATATTGATGTGGCTATCAGTTCGCTTCAGGATTTTGTAAATAATCCTGCTAATAAGGTAATTGCACAGGATTACTATTATATTGGATTGGCAAAAATTAAAAAAGCGGTAGGTGCAGATGGAACAACTGTAGATAAAACCCTTTTTGATGAAGGTGTTGCCGATATTAAAAAATCGGTTGATATGGAAATTGCCATCACTAGCCTTCTAGGGGAAGTGGGTAAAGACCTTTATGCGAAAAAATTATTCAAAGAAGCTTCAGCTGTATTTGAAATGGCAGTTTTAAATAAAGACTCTAAAGATTTCTTGTTGAATAACTTCTATTTAGGGAATTCTATTTATTTTGACAATACAAAAACTGGAGCTGTAAAAGATACGGTTGCTTTGCAAAAAGCAGATGTTGCTTTCGCTAATGTGATTGAAGCTTCTCCGGAGACATTAGATGCTTATATTTCCAGAGCCAGAACAAACAGCTTACTTGAAAATGATGAAGCTACGGTGAAGTACTACCAACAATATCTTGATTTAATTACACAAAAAGGGCCGGAAGAATTGTCAAATAAAGCCGTTCAAAGAAAATTAGTGGAGAGCTATAACAGCATTGGAGCTGTTTATGCTAACACTGACAAGGCTAAAGCGATTGAATATTTTAATAAAGCTTTAGTGGTTGATCCTGCAAATCAATATTCTTTACAGTCAATTCAGGCTTTAAAATAAAATCTTTTTAGATGTTATGAAACCGGTAGTGAAAGCTATCGGTTTTTTTTATGTCTGTTATTTGGGGCTTAATAGTTTTGAATGTCTTTTGGGATATTTATATAGCATTTTTTAATTATTAAATTAACTCCTTTTCAAATTAGTTATCTTTGCATTTTTAAAATCAAATAATGTTATCAAGAGAAATACAATTAGAAGTAAATAAAGGGGCGATGCTTCCGTTAATGGAAGAATTCTATACTATTCAAGGAGAGGGATACCATACGGGAACTGCAGCATACTTCATTAGAATTGGTGGTTGTGATGTGGGCTGTCATTGGTGTGATGTGAAAGAAAGTTGGAACGCCGAATTGCATCCGCCAACCGCTGTTGATCTGATTATTGAAAATGCCAGTAAATATGCTGATACGGTTGTGGTAACGGGTGGAGAACCTTTGACTTGGGATATGACTTTGTTAACTCAAAAACTAAAAGAAAAGAACAGAAAAGTTCATATAGAAACTTCGGGAGCATATCCGCTTTCAGGAACTTGGGATTGGATTTGTTTGTCTCCAAAGAAAAATAAGTTGCCTACCCAAACCGTTTATGATAACGCACATGAGTTGAAAGTAATAATTCACAATAAACACGATTTTGTTTTTGCGGAAGAACAAGCAGAATTAGTAAATAATAATGCTATATTATTTTTGCAGCCGGAGTGGAGTAAAAAAGAAGAAATGACCCCGCTTATCGTAGATTATGTGATGAATAATCCTAAGTGGAGAGTGTCTTTGCAAACACACAAATATTTGAATATTCCTTAGTAATGAAAAAAGTTCGATAGCGTCCTAAACAATAAAAAAATAACATAAAAAGAGAGTAATTTTTGTATCTCAAATTAACTTTGAGTTGCACAACTAAAAAGCCTTCGTCTATGGCAAAATAACTTTGTCTTCTCAAATAATTTCAAAATTAGGACGCACCCAAGTTCAATAACTTTGTTTTCCCGTAAGCAAATTGACAAACACATTAAAGGATGAAGCAGGTGGAATTATTTCATTGAAATTGCTTGTTTTTCAAATTTGAACTTACTCACCCAGTTCATTTTGCATGTATTTATGGTGTTGTATTTGAGTGTGTTAGTTGAGCTAAGTAACTGCTAAAACTATTTTAGGTTAGAAGATAACAAGGCAGATTCAATTGGTGAATCAAGCCCTGGACCGATAACAACTTAGTCCTAGCGTTTTTGGCTTTGTGCTGGGACGGGTTTCAGAACACAAGTCTTAATTTTTCACAAAGCTCCAAATTGCACGTCAGCCCGTCTAACGCAAAATAGTTGTGTGCAGCAAATAATACTTTATTAAATTAAATCTGAGGATTGGGAACATTTTTAAGCAGCGACTTCACAAGCACTATAAATAATCCTGTTAAAAGTAAGTTTAGGGCTAATGAAAGCATCGCTATTGTAACAATGATCCCCCCAATTCCATAAGACATCGAAATAATTAATACTCCAGCGCCTACTTCTCCTCGAGGAAACATAGCTATTGCAACAGCAAGTCGTTCATGCAAAGATGCTTCCCCGCGATATACAAAAGCCGGGACCATTTTTCCTATATTAGATAATAAGGTTATTATAACTACATGAAAAAGAATGGTTTCCCAATTTAAAGTTTGTTCTGGATTTAAAACTTCATTTCCTTTAATAGCTGTATCAACAATTTCAACTTGCTGGTTTTTTAAATCACTACCCGAAAAACCTTCTAGAGGAGGCATTGATAACCCCACAAATAACATAAAAAGAGCAGAAACAATAAAAGAAACTGTTTTTTCTTTTTTTTGTTGGAGTATATCTTCACCTCGATCATTTTCGTGTGGCTTGATACAGTTATGTTTCTTTGAAATCATGGAACCTAAGACAAAAGCCGGTAATAACACTTCAATATGCACCCCTACTGTTTCGTACATTGTTTTACTTACGTAATAGACAATCTCTGCTATCCCCGAAATAATTATAGCATAAAACAATACATTCTGCCAGCGTATTGAGAGTTGTAATTTATTAAAGTATATCCACGCGAACAAAATTTGAACAATCATTATAACCATTACAAAAAGTAACTGAATCTTAAATCCTATTATGAGCATTTGTAGGGGAATCATTAGGATAACAGTATCAAGGTCATCAAATATGGCCAGGATTCGGGTTTTTTTAAACATCCAAGTGGAGGCCAAACCAGCTGCGGTCAGCATAGAAAACAGTACCCCTGCCGAAGTAGGGGCAGCAAATCGTGCAGTAAGTAATGAGCTAATCCATGTTTCGCCAGAACGCAACGAATCGGGTGTTAATACATAAACAAAATAGATGGTGACAAAAATCCATGGTAGCGTTGCGGCAGAAAAAGCGATTAAATAATCATAGCCGTAGTCTTTTATTTTGTCTTTACGAATTTCGAACTCATATCCAACATGAATCATAATAAAGGCTAGACAAATAATCGTGCACATTTTAATGAAGAGACTCAAGCTGCTGTAACAAGCTACAACAAGAGGAAGTACTTGTGAAAGAACCAGTCCTGTTAATAAGAGTGAGGATAACATAAATACCTTTCTCATCCGTTATCTTTTAATAAATAAATAAGTCATAAGCACCGCATATAGAATTACAATAATAAAAGTGTCAAGGCCAAACAACCAAACCTGTTTTTTCTTTGGTTTAAAAAGTAGCCCTAAACTCACTACTGTCGTCATAATAATTGTTATAAATACCGATAGCAAATGGGAAGGCGATATGTTACTAAACAAAGAACCTTCTCTATAAAAAACATCATCTATGCCGAGTATAAACATATTAAACAGATTGCTGCCTAATAGATTCCCCACTGCCATATCTAATGAGCCCATTCGTAATGCGGCTAATGAAACTACCAATTCCGGCAAAGATGTGACTGCAGCAATAAACAAAGTGCCAAAAAAAGAGTTGCCCAAACCGGTATGTGAAGCAATGTGGTTGCCAAAATAGGGTAGAAATATAGCTGCACCAATTACAATTAATGCGTGCAGGACATATCCGCCAATGACTTTTTTAAGGTCGGCAACATGGTCAACAGTATGAGCTATTTTTCTGGGAGAGGATTCAGCGAAAGCAGCTTGTTCGTATTTAAAAATACCCCAAATAGATATTAAGTAAATCCCAAAAAGTAAAAATGTAAAGCTACTTATCCATAATACAGTAGGAATTTCTTTGGACAGGTATATTGCCAAACCTGCAATGGTTAATAAAAGAATTCCAAAAATTGCTGCTACAATATGACTGGATTTAACGATTGAAAAAAGAGGTTGCTTTATTCGAGCATCTAAAACAGAAAGAATAAGCAGATTAAAAACGCAACTACCAAAAATATCTCCAGCTGCTAAATTCGGGGCTTTAACAATTGCTACGGCACTGATTCCGGTTATCAACTCGGGCAAAGAGGTAACCGATGCCATCAATATCAATCCAATCCATGCTTTGCTTAATCCGGTAAGTTCGGAAATCCTGTAGCCATAATAAGAAAGTTTCGTTCCTCCGTAAACAATGAATGCAGAACACAAGATAAAACCGAATATGGATGGAAGCAAGCTCATGGTATTTGAACATTTATAAATTACCTACTCACTTTCTTGATAAGTTTTGCCCTGAAGGAATCGCCAGCAACGGCACTTTTGTATGATAGGCAACTGTTTTGGTTAAACTCTTGTCTAAAAGAGTATTAAAGAATCCTTTTCTCTTGTGCGTTATCAAGGCAATCATATCCAAATCCTTTCTGCCCGAAAGTTTGTCAAGTGCATCCTGAATGTCATCAGTGCCTGGGAAATGGAATGTAAATTTGTTGTTCCCGAAAAATTTTCCAATCATAGTCTTGTATTCCGATGATAAATTGTTTTCATCGTCCGCCTCGGCTGTTTTTTTGTAAAAATGCCATATCTGTATTTCTGCCTGTAAGTTTTTTGATAAGTCAATCAGGTATTTCAATGCGCCAATGTCATTCAACTGGTAATTGCTGCAAAAAGCAATTTTCCCCAGGGAACCCGGTTTATACTTTTCCGGAATGCCAATGACCGGGCAGCCGGACTTGCTCATTACATTCGCTGTTACAGAACCTACCAGTTTTTCTTTTAATCCGGTTGCTCCGGTTGTTCCCATTACAATCAGTTCGATTTTGTGATTCCTTGCAAATCTGAGAATATTGCTTTCTCCTATTCCCCGGTCAACAAATATTTCTATATCTGCCTTTACGTTTTTCAATGAGAAGTTATCTGCTTTTTGCTTTAACGTGTTTCTCAATTTAGATTCTTCACGGTTGTTCTCCTCTTTACTTTTTTTTTGACTGTAAAATCCGCTCTCGAATGGCATAAAAGAATGATACAAAATAAAAGTGCTATCCGGTTTGTTAAAAAACTTAATGGCATACTGTAATGCATTATCAGCTGTTTTGGAAAAATCAGTTGGAACAAGAATCTTCATACTTACTTGTTTTAATTGAAGGTATGGTATCCGGGCATGAAACGCCCATCACTTTGTAAAGTTAATCATTGATAACTTAATAATAGTGACTTAGGTTGTTTTTTTTAGTTGGGTGGTCATCGTTGTTGTTAGCGTTGTTGCATTGGATAGAACAAACTCCGTGAAATTTAAATCCATAAAGTCAATGGCGTCCTAAACATTTAAAAAAAACATAAAAAAGAGGGTAATTCTCTTGTCTCAAATTAACTTTGAGTTGCACAACAAAAGAGCCCTCTTCTATTGTAAATATAATTTTGTTTTCTCAAATAATTTCAAAATTAGATTCCTCCAAGTTCAATAAATTGGTTTCCCGTAAGCAAACCGACAAACACAATAAAAGATACAGGAGTTGGAATCATCTCATTGCAATGCTTTTTTGCCAATTTGCCAAAAGTCAATCTGTTCGGGATATAAGCAATAGGCTTCGTTCTACCATAGGTGATTTAAATCGTCCTGGGATAAACAAGACACTTTCTAAATCTTCAATCAGTTTTTAAAACAAAAAATGCTCCCACAAACTTTTTAGGATTATTATTATGAATTGCTTCAAAGTTTAGGACAGCATCCCAAGTTCAAAAGCAAAATTAAAAATTAAGTCGAAAATATTTTTACTGGACTCCACGACAGTTAGTCTGTGTTTAAATCTCTTTGATTGGGCTAAATACAAACAAGCCAAAGGAGCGAGCTGCCAAGATGCTTACATTGCTTGATTTTGACGGCAGTTTACTAACTTACATTAACATTACAAATGGCAAAACATGCTGACCAATTTTACAATTATTTTTCTCTTCTGAATTTTTGGGACAGTAATGGTCGAGTTTTCGGTGTTGTTTTTCTTAAATCAACGTTAATCTGTAAATTCTTTTTTAAATTGAAAGTCTCGCTAAATAATCATAATGCTCGCCTTCTAAAATCAATTCACATTGTAATCCATTAGCGAAAGCGACATTTTGTAAGGTATTGTAGTCAAGATAAAGCCACGGAAATGGATGCTCTTTTTCGCCTTTATACGAAAGTGAAAATTCTAATTCTCCATAATAATTATTTACAGGAACTTCGTATGCACCATCTTCATCTTGGTCGAACATATAGATGATGTCTGATGAATCAATAAGAATCTGACCGTTTGGCTGGAGTAGACTCCTTAGTTTTTGTAAATATATGGTGGTTTCTTTTAATGTGCCGAATATTCCTGTGCCATTCATCAGCAGTAAAATGGTGTCAAACTTTTCATTGGGGTCCAAATCCAGAATATTGGTCACTTTTGCAGAAGTTAAACCTCTTAATTGACAGGCTTCGATGGCATTTTTGGAAATGTCGATAGCAGTAACATCTAAATTACGGACGTTTTGCAAATACAAACCATGGCTCCCTGCACCGCATCCTACGTCCAGAATTTTACCTTTGGCAAGTTCCAGGGCGCGTTGTTCCAGTTTGGGCATTTCAGTAAAATCCCGAAACAGGTAAGAGACTGACATTTCATCTTCTTCAGAAATAGAGGTTTCAGTAATTAAATTTTCTGGTGTATTGTTGGTTTGAAAATCAAGTATCGCTTTACCAAAAAGGTCTTTCATAATTTTTTGTTTAATGTTTAGAGTTTAAAGGTTACTTTTGTGATTCAACTTTAAATTTTAAACTTGAAACCATCTTTAAACGAAATAGGGAAACTAGCCAAAGATAAGCATATCGAAAATAAAAAGTATTTTGATAAGCTGAAAAAGAAAACGCCAAAGAATTTAGATTATGTAATGCAAGATTTACATGATGCTGAATTCAGAAAAACGGATTGTTTAGATTGTGCCAATTGTTGTAAAACTACCGGGCCGTTATTTACTTTAGCAGATATTGAGCGTATTTCAAAACATTTGAGACAAAAACCGCAACAATTTATTGAACAATATTTGCGTATAGATGAGGATAAGGATTATGTGTTACAAAGTGTGCCTTGTACTTTTTTGGATGTTGACAATACCTGTTTTATATATGATGTCCGTCCGAAAGCTTGCAGGGAATTCCCGCACACGGATAGGAAGAAGTTTCAGCAAATAACCGATATCACCTTAAAGAATATGCCCATTTGTCCGGCAGCCTTCAATATTGTGGAAGAAATGAAAAAGAAATTACCTCTTTAATACTTGTGGAGTACGCATAGATTTTGAAGAGCCAATCTGTTGAAATCAGTAAACAGTGGGCAACCATGAATAAAAACGGGTTTTTGATCCAAACAGGAATAAATAGACAACGTAGAACATCATTTGATATCTTAATAAATTGAATTTAGAATATTTTATAGCCAAAAGACTCATTACTGCTAAAGATTACAAAAGCAGTATTTCAGCGCCAATTATAAAAATTGCAATCTCTGCAATCGCTATCGGTATGATAATGATGATCGTTTCGGTTGCAACCGGGATTGGGTTACAGCAAAAAATTAGAGAAAAGATTTCGGCTTTCAATGGGCATATTATTATTTCAAACTATGATAATAATGAATCGGAAGTTCCTTTGGTGCCCATTTCAACAAAACAGGAATTTTATCCAAACTTCAAATCGGTTTCGGGGGTAAGTCATATACAGGCAACTGCCAGTAAGGCAGGAATTATTAGAACGGCAACTTCTTTTGAAGGGATTGTTTTAAAAGGAGTGGGACGGGATTATAAATGGAGTAATATTGAAGAATTCTTAATTTCAGGAAAATTACCGGATTATTCAAAAGAGTTGAATCAAGAAGTGTTGATTTCAAAATTTCTTTCAGAAAGACTCAATCTTAAAGTTGGAGATGTTTTTAATACGTTTTTCATGAAAGAAGGACAAAACAAGTTGCCGAATATCCGGAGGTTTAAAATATCCGGAATTTTCAATTCCGGTTTTCAGGAATTTGACGCTACCTATATAATAGGAGATATTCGTCATGTGCAACGAATTAATAGATGGAAACCAGATCAGGTTGGGGCTTTTGAAGTTTTTGTGTCAGATTTTGACAATATTAAAGAAGTTGGGGATGAAGTGTATCAACAAACAGGTTCTACTTTAGATACTAAAACAATAATTGAGAAGTATACATATATATTTGATTGGCTTCAATTATTCGATTTTAATATCATTGTTATTTTGGTGGTCATGATATTGGTGGCAACAATTAATATGGTAGTTGCTTTGTTGGTGCTCATTTTGGAGCGATCTCAAATGATAGGAATATTAAAAGCGTTGGGAGCGAGTAATTGGAGCGTAAGGAAAGTGTTTTTGTTTAATGCGTCTTATTTAATTTGCAACGGACTTTTTTGGGGGAACCTAATCGGAATTTCATTGCTTTTATTGCAGCAGCATTTTGGGATCATTAAGCTCAATCCTGAAAATTATTACGTCAATGAAGCTCCTGTGTATATCAATTGGGGATATATAGTATTGCTAAATATGTTGACTATTTCTGTTTGTTTGTTGGTTTTACTTATCCCGTC
This sequence comes from Flavobacterium sp., assembly GCA_036676965.1. Lineage (GTDB taxonomy): Bacteria > Bacteroidota > Bacteroidia > Flavobacteriales > Flavobacteriaceae > Flavobacterium. Next base: position 43,946 of record JAKFBW010000080.1, read on the forward strand.
CTATATAATAACTAAAATTTCCCCCGTCAAAGCGATTCGTTTCGATTAGTTTTTAGCGTTCCCGTATTTTATACAAGAGACATTATCAAAAGGAGATGATGTCTTTTTTTTGTATAAAATAGGTCGGGCTATTCGCTGTAAGTCCTCGTCAAGCTCCGTTTCACTGCGCTTTCCTGTGGGCTTTTCGCTGCTATCCCTAACGCGGATGTGGGGAAAACTACATATACACTATATATAAGGAGCCTTTTTTTTCGAATGTCCTGATAAGTGATGAATGTGTTTACTTATATATAGTATGAAAGAATAAGGGTAAATCTTGTTGTTAATCCATAAGCTTTAAAAAACTTTGATTTGCAAGAGCTGTTATATCAGCGAGTTGTAAAAAAGATTAAAAATAGTTGTTTAAAAAGCTTGTGAAAGTGGATTAGTTGTGTACTTTTGCACCCGCAACAACGCAG
>JAKFBW010000081.1:0-9267 GCA_036676965.1 Flavobacterium sp.
TCATTAGAAAAATTATGTGGTAATAATTCTTTAATATAAGAAATATCAGTCTTTTTTGCAAATTTTTAGATTGTTATTTTACTAACAATCAATGAAATATATTTTTTTGTCATGTACTAAAATGAATTAGGGTAATTTGTAAGAGTTATGCTTTCGATTAGATTTGTCAAATAAAGTTTTTTTTTAAGAGAGGTGTTATAAACGCTTTATTTTCTTTTCCCAAAGTGGGTAGGTTGGTGTTTTTTATGATTGATATAAAATAATTGCAAAAAAACAATATACCGTTCGGTATTTTTTATATCTTTGTCCAATAAATTAGTAATATTATCTTTTTAAAAATGTCAAAAGCAGAACAAACTCGTCAATTCATCATAGAAAAAACAGCTTCCCTTTTTAATAAAAATGGATATGCCGGAACATCTTTGTCTGATATTACAGCTGCAACCGGACTTACAAAAGGAAGTATATATGGGAATTTTAAAAATAAAGAAGAGGTTGTTATTGCAGTATTTAAACATAGTTCAGGAGAATTAGCAAGGAAAGTAGATGTGGCTATTTCATCTGAAAAGAGTGCTTATAAACAACTTATTGCATTCACTGATTTTTATCGAAATAATTGGTCTTCAATTTTCGAAAAAGGAGGATGTCCATTGCTTAATTCTGCTGCCGAAGTGGATGATGCGTTGCCTTATATGAAAACCACGGTGCAACATTCGTTTGTGAATTGGGCAAAAAAAGTGGAAAAGATAATTGAATTTGGAATTGAAAATAAAGAGTTTAATAAAGGTATTAATTCAAACAATTACGCTAATACATTTATAATGCTGATTGAAGGCGGTATTTTGCTTTCTAAAATGGCAAACAAACCGGATAATTTATACCTGGCTTTAGACAGAATAGTCCAAATAATTAATGAAGAAATAGTAAAATAAAAATTTTTTAATCAAAAATATACCGATTGGTATATTTTAAAACAGTAAATAAAATGAAATCAACAAATAACACCGTTTTAATCTCAGGAGGAAGTGCAGGTATTGGCTTTGAAATTGCCAAATTATTATCTGAAAAAGGAAATAATGTCATCATTACAGGGCGTAATGAAGAGCGTCTCAATCAAGCTGCGGCAAAGCTGAAAAACGTAACTGCCATTGTTTCGGATGTAAGCAATGCTAAAGATGTGGAGCGTCTGGTAGAACAAATCAACAGCGATTTTCCAAAACTCAATATGATAATCAATAATGCTGGCCGTGCTTTGGTATATGACATCGCAGCCGAAAATGCAAACGCTTATGAAAAAGCGGAAGACGAAATGCTAACCAATTATCTTTCTGTTATTCGATTGAATGAAAAACTATTGCCCTTGTTGAAAAAACAGCAAACTACAGCAATAGTAAATGTATCCTCTATTGTAGCATTTGTTCCGGGAAGTATGGTTACTTATTCGGCCAGTAAAGCCGCATTACATTCTTATACGCAATCCTTGCGTTTGGCATTGAAACAGGAAACAAAAGTGGCTGTTTTTGAATTAATGCCACCGTTGGTAGATACTGAATTATCAGCCGCTATTGGAGGTAAAAATGGTATTTCGCCTACTGTAGTTGCCGAACAGTTTGTTGCGGGACTGGAACAGAATGAATATGAAATAAGAGTGGGACAAACAGAAGATATGTATCGTTTGTACCTGTCTTCACCGGAAGATGCGCTTCAACTAATGAACCAAAGAATAGTGCAGGAGATAAATTCATAATACACAAGTCAAGTATTTAAAAATACCATCTTATGAAACAGAAAATCACATTTGCATTAATAATGGGCATCGTTACAACGGGAATCATTTCCTTCACTTTGATAACGGTAAACTTGGGTTGGGCACATTTACATTTAACTATTTGGCTAAAATCCTGGTTGATTGCCTATTTAATTGTTATTCCTGCCATCTTAATTATTTCACCATTTGTTGAAAAAATAGTACACCTTTTAATTTCAAAAAAAATAAAATGAAACGAGTTGTAATTACAGGTTTAGGAACCATCAATCCGTTGGGACATGATGTGGCTACTTTTTGGAAAAACAGCCTTGAAGGTAAAAGCAGTACGGGTATCATCACCCGTTTTGATGCTTCAAAATTTCGTACGCAAATCGCTGCTGAAATAAAGGATTTTGAACCTCAAAAATATCTGGATCGAAATGAGATAAAACGCAGCGATTTGTTTACGCAATATGCGTTGTACAGTGCATCACAGGCTTTGGAAGATTCAGGAATCGATATTTCCACAATGGATCCTTTCGATATTGGCGTAATCTGGGGAGTGGGACAAGGCGGAATGGAAACTTTTGAGTCCGAAGTTGAAAATTATGTAACGGGGAATTACATTCCAAGGTTTAGTCCGTTTTTTGTACCCCGACTGATTGTGAACATGGCTTCCGGAATGATTTCTATGAAATTCGGTTTGCAGGGGATTAATTATACCACGGTTTCTGCTTGCGCTACTTCCAATACCGCAATTATGGATGCCTTTAATTATATCCGTCTTGGCAAAGCCAAAATATTTGTAACTGGTGGTTCTGAAGCGCCTATTACTGCGGCTTCGGTTGGTGGTTTTTGTGCGATGAAAGCGATGTCAACCAGGAATGAAGATCCGTTTACAGCCAGTCGTCCTTTTGATAGAGACCGTGATGGTTTTGTGATGGGAGAAGGTGCCGGAGCATTGATTTTGGAAGAATATGAACACGCCAAAAAACGTGGTGCTAAAATTTATGCCGAATTAGCCGGAGCAGCAATGACTGCAGATGCCTACCATATGACATCGCCACATCCTGAAGGTTTAGGTGCTGCCAAAGCGATGCAACTGGCTCTCGAAGAAGCAAAACTTACTATTTCACAATTGGATTATCTGAATTTACACGCCACTTCAACCCCTGTTGGAGATATTGCCGAATTGAAAGCAGTGGATAAAACGTTCAAAGGTTCAAAAAAATTATGGGTAAGTTCCAGTAAATCGATGACGGGACATTTGCTGGGAGCGGCAGGAGCCATCGAAGCGATTTTGGCGATACAATCAATCAACGAAAATATAATTCCACCCACTATCAACATTGAAAATCTTGATTCCGAAATTCCTAAAAATATTCAAATCGTAATCAATGAACCTTTGCAAAAAAATATTCATACAGCGATGAGCAATGCTTTTGGCTTTGGCGGACATAATTCTACTTTAGTTTTCCGAGAAGTATGAGGATGATTCTTTTACTAATTTTCCCCGCCGATGTTCCCTGATTTATTTTTGCGAATAGCTGCGGGTTATTTTTTTGTTTTTTTCATGGATATTTTACAGATTTAATTATTGCTTTGTTGAATAGTAACTGTAAAAGAAGTATAAGAGGTGACCACATTATTGGAAATAAAACTAACGGAAACCTACATTGATATTGATTTTTTTCGGTTTCAAATTCTGACCAGATTATATCAAATAATATTGCATATAAAATTGTAGCAACAATTGTAAAAACATAGGTTAACCATTTCTCAGTATAATTTAGACGGTTAAAAAAATAAGCCGTTAGATATGGGATTAAAAAGAATGGTATAAAAATTAAAAATACACTCATAGTTTAGGATTTAAAATCTAGTTCATCGTATTCAAAACGCTATGTTTTTTCAAAAGAAAGTAGGTTCTCGTTGCAAACGAGAAACATTTGGGATATTTGTCCGTTATAAGCTGTTTTTATGTAGATGGTGAATATACGCGACCTCTTTACCTATCAAATTGTTTTCAGCTTCTAATAAGTTTAATTCTTGTTTTCTAATATCAAAAAATAATTTAGCTACCTTACTTAAATTTAATTTTAAAATGTTTTCTATAGCCTCTAATCCAGTTGTGACAAATGTTTCGACTATACCAGTATCATATTTTAAATGATGTAGATTAAGTTGCATTTTGTATTCTTCCAATAAATACTCAATTTTTTGGTTTATTTCTTTAGCATTTAAATCAGATTTTGACAAATCTACAGCCCAATTTTTAAGTCTTTTTAACTTTAAGCAGGCTTCTGCGTCACTCTTAAATTCGCACAAATGTTTAGTACTAATCTCATTACTAATTATTGGAAAGTTCTTAATTATTATAGATGAAACTTCAGTTTTTTTCAAATGCCCCTCTTCGGAATGATTAAAATATTCTCCTCGGATTATTGGAACATATTCGTCTCTTGAAGATGACTTATTTAAAAATGTAGAATTTATTCTTGCTTCCAATTGCCCCACTTCTCTAAAGCGTTCTAAGAAATCTACAAGAATTGATTTTACCTCTTTTTCTTTGATATTGAATTCTTTACTTAGTTTTAGTCGTTCTATTGCATTATCTATTGAGGCCTGATCTCGATATTTAGAATAATGTTTGTCATGCTGTTCAATACTATATTCAGAAATCAGACCAACCGTTTCTAATTCTTCCAATTCTTTTATTCTTCTTTGAAAAGTTTCTTTACCATAAGGAAGTCCATCGCAAAATTTTTCTAAAATATCCTTTCCGTGAAAAAAATAATTTAAATGATCGAAGTATAGTAATTCTGTCTTCATTGAACTTTTATCTAGTAACGTCCAAGGATCAAGTGTAAAAACACCAATAGTTTTCATAAAATAGATTATAACTCGTTTATATATGACAACATTATGTAAAGTCACCTAATTTGAGATGAATACGTATGATAAATGTTAAATTTAGCTCTGTCAAATATATAGAAAAAAACTACAAAAACTGGAAGTGATTATAAAAATAATACATTTTTTTCTTAGCCCCGACCTGTCTGCCGACAGGCAGGTAGAGGCGATATCCTCGTAGTCCCAAAATTTTGGGACGCAGAGATAAAGCCGAAAGCGGGACTGTTCTTGTTATGAAAATGAAAACGGTCTGCTCCTAAAAAAAAGCTAAACCTGAATCACACCGAGATTGAATGCTTTTTCGATAGGGGCGTGGTTGGCGGCTTCGATACCCATCGAAATCCAGTTGCGGGTATCTAAGGGGTCGATGATGGCATCGGTCCATAAACGGGAAGCGGCATAATAGGGAGAGGTTTGCTCGTCGTAGCGCGCTTTTATTTTGGCAAACAATTCGGCTTCTTTGGCTTCATCCACTGTTTCGCCTTTGGCTTTTAGGGAGGAGGCTTCTATTTGTGCCAAGACTTTGGCGGCTTGTGTGCCACCCATTACGGCGAGTTCGGCACTTGGCCAGGCGACTATTAGTCTGGGATCATAGGCTTTGCCACACATGGCGTAGTTTCCGGCACCATAGGAATTTCCAACAATCACGGTAAATTTGGGTACGACCGAGTTGCTCACGGCATTGACCATTTTGGCTCCGTCTTTGATGATTCCGCCCTGTTCCGATTTAGAACCTACCATAAATCCGGTAACGTCTTGCAGGAATACCAGGGGGATTTTTTTCTGGTTGCAGTTGGCTATAAAACGTGTGGCTTTGTCGGCACTGTCGGAGTAGATGACACCGCCAAACTGCATTTCGCCTTTTTTGGTTTTGACTACTTTTCGCTGGTTGGCTACAATGCCCACAGCCCAGCCGTCAATGCGGGCGTAACCGCTAATGATGGTTTGGCCGTAGCCGTCTTTATAGGCTTCAAACTCCGAATCGTCTACCAGCCGATTGATGATTTCCATCATGTCGTACTGTTCGTTTCGGGCTTTGGGTAAAATACCGTAGATTTCCTTTTCATCTAAAGCAGGTTTCGCGGCTTGGATTCGGTTGAAACCGGCATGGTCATAATCCCCAATTTTATCGACAATGTTTTTTATTTTGTCTAAGGCGTCTTTGTCGTCCTTGGCCTTATAATCAGTCACCCCCGAGATTTCACAATGGGTGGTGGCCCCACCCAAAGTTTCATTGTCAATGGTTTCGCCAATGGCTGCTTTGACCAAATAACTTCCGGCCAAAAAGATGCTCCCGGTTTTGTCAACGATTATGGCTTCGTCACTCATGATAGGCAGGTAGGCACCACCGGCAACACAACTTCCCATAATGGCCGAAATTTGGGTGATTCCCATGCTGCTCATGATGGCATTGTTCCTAAAAATACGTCCGAAATGTTCCTTATCGGGAAAGATTTCGTCTTGCAACGGCAAATATACCCCGGCACTGTCTACCAGATAAATAATGGGAATTTTGTTTTCCATGGCGATTTCCTGTGCGCGTAGGTTTTTCTTAGCCGTGATGGGAAACCAGGCACCCGCCTTTACGGTGGCGTCATTGGCCACAACAACACATTGTTTTCCTTTGATATAACCTATTTTTACCACAACACCTCCCGAAGGGCAGCCTCCGTGTTCCTTGTACATTCCTTCTCCAACAAAAGCACCAATTTCAATGGCTTTGGCATTGGCATCCAGCAGGTAGTCAATGCGCTCTCGGGCGGTCATTTTTCCTTCGCTGTGCAATTTCTGAATCCGTTTTTCTCCTCCTCCTAATTTTATTTTAGAGAATTTTTGTTTCAAATCAGAAAGTAAAAGTTTATTGTGGTCTTCGTTTTTGTTGAAGTTCAAGTCCATGTTGTACTAATTTATTTGTAAAAATAAGGTGGGCTAAAATACAAAATCCATTGTACTAAATTTTTGTAATGCCATAAAAATATTTAAAAACCATAATAGCCATGAAATCAACAACTATGCATCATGTACTACTTATGCCACCACAATATCATGCTTGAACAACAACCCTTTGACGCCTTCCAATGAAAACTGGGCTTTTTTAAGTTTTGTTTTTGCAGGATCTATGGTGTAATTGTAACTTGTCCTGAAATCGGCTTTATTGGCAATGGCTTTTTCAAATTCCGAGCGGTACAAATCACAACCGTCAAAAAGGGCTTCAGTCAAGTCAGCACTCATAAAATCAACTGCAATGAGGCTGCAATGGTTAAACGCAGTCCCTTTCATTTTCAAGGTGTAAAACTTCGAAAAATCTAAAATGCAATTGGTGAAAGTGATTTCAAAAATCAATTTGTCGCACATGGCAAAATTGACTTCCCTGATTTTGCAATGGTTAAAATTGACGGTTCTAAGCGCGACATGATTGATACGGGAATTATTGAAATTGCAATGGTTGAAGGTGCAATCGATAAAAACCACCCCAATAAAATTACACCGGGAAAAATCACAATGGTTGAAAATGCAGGATTCAAATTCCTTTAAATTGAGTTCCTCTTCCTGATACCTGATGGCGTTGAATTGTAAATCAAGATGGTATTGAGACATTTTTTTTGCGTGAAAATAGGTAAAAAAGTGTTGAACATTATACCAACGCAGTAAAATTTTGTTTCAAGGTACACTGTTTTTTGAGTTTACTAAGAATGGGTTGATAGCCACCAAAAAAGAACAACTCAACGCCGCAGTTCATATGTACAGGGACTTAGGTGGTATCCTGCGTATAAAGACATACCTGCACCCACAAATAATACTACTTCTTCTTTTCGGATAAGTTCGAATATTCTATCTTTTGCCATAATGGATTGTTTAATTTTTGTCTTCAAAAAAAATATATATAAGATTCTTTCAATCTGCTAAATGTATACTTTATTTTACAAACACTAATAAAGAAATTTTTGAAATGTAAGGTTTTTAATGTTTTTTATTTTCCTGTATTTTGGTTTATTATAACTTTTTTGCATGAATTATTATTTAAAATTCATGCAATATAATTTTTTATATTGTACATTTGTATAGAAATTAAGGAGTTATGACAAAAGTAGAGGAACTTAAAAAACATTTAGAGCGGGGTAAAGTATATCGCCGGTCTGATTTGTCCAAATGGTCCAAATCGGTGGATCGTCATTTGGAAGTGCTTTTAAAAGAAAAAACTTTGCAAAAACTATCGCAAGGATTGTATTATTTTCCTGTGGAAACCACATTTGGTAAAACCCCACCGGAAGAGGAGGTATTGGTGCGCAGTTTTCTTAAAGATGATCGTTTTTTACTGACTTCTCCCAACGCTTATAACAGTTTAGGCGTGGGCACAACACAGCTGTATAATCAAAGAATTGTTTACAATCACAAAAGACACGGTGAATTTAAACTGGGTAATAAAAAGTTTTCTTTTCGGGTGAAACCCCATTTTCCCAAAAAGCTGACACCGGAATTTTTGGTAGTCGATTTGGTCAATAATCTGGAGACGCTGGCAGAAGACCATAAAGAGGTTTTAAAGAATCTATCCTCCAAGGTTCGCATGATGGATGCCAAAAAAATGGAACAGGCCATTGCGGAATACGGCAATGTCAAAACGAAAAAAATATTCGAATCTTTACTGTCACTTAAATAATCTCTATGCCTTCAGATTACTTGCACAACCATAAAGATTTTTCCAATTTACTCCGCATCATAGAAGATGAAACCGGAATACAATCGGGGTTAGTCGAAAAAGATTATTGGATTATGCATGCTTTGTATGGCTTGAAAAAATTGAACTTCCAATTTGAATTGAAAGGAGGAACTTCGTTGTCCAAAGGGTATCATATCATTGACCGTTTTTCGGAAGATATTGATATTCACATCAAGCCTCCTGCGGAAATGAATATAAATGAAAATCCTAAAAATAATAAACCCAAGAATGTTGAAGCAAGACGAAAATTTTATGATTGGCTAGCAGAAACCATAAAAATTGACGGAATTATTTCAGTTGAAAGAGATTATGCATTTGACGATGTTATTTCGTACCGAAGTGGGGGAGTAAGGTTGAATTATGAAAGCAAAACGGATTCGATTAATGGGGTTAAAGACGGTATTTTATTGGAAGCAGGATTTGATAGGGTCACACCAAATTTTCCGCTGACAATAAGCTCTTGGGCTTATGAAAAAGCAAAGGAAAATAAAACGATTGAGATTATAGATAATCGGGCTATAGATATAATCTGTTATCATCCAGGGTTTACATTTGTTGAAAAATTGCAAACTATCGTCACAAAATTTCGGCAAGAACAAACAGATGGAATTTTCCGTTCTAATCTGATGCGTCAATATTATGATATACCTGAGTTCGATTAATATTTTTGTAGAAAAATTTGCACAAAAAGGCAAGAATTAGTATATTTAAAGTACTGAATTTTAAATAATTAACTAAAAATTGCCTTATGATTTGTTTTGATAAGATTACTGAAATATTTTGTGTTACCGATGAGTTTTGTAAAAATTTTGAAAAAACAACCGAATCTTTTATTATTGGGAATAAACCAAAGAGAAAGCCTAGAATGAGTACTGCGGAGGTTATTACC
>JAKFBW010000082.1:0-5033 GCA_036676965.1 Flavobacterium sp.
ATACAAACATTTCTCTTTTCGGGAGTAAGTAAGATTTTCCAGAATGAAATCACGATAGGTTTTCCTTGTAAAAACATCAGCCCAGCCCACGACCTGAAAAGTCAAAAAATAAGGCATTTCTTGGTCTCCCCCGATAGCTATCGGGGTGATATGCTTCGCCCATGAGTAAAAGTTAAAAATTGAAGAAGGGAATTACAAATTCGTTTTGATATGAAGGCAGGATCGAGCGTTAGAAAAGCTGAAGAGAAGTTTTTGAGCGAGAGGCCAGTCAGCAGGGAGGACAAACTACGCCTAGGCAAGCGCTCATGTGGTAACTGATCGAGATAAGAGTAGAAGACGCTCAGAGGGGGAAACTGGATGACTACGCTCGGGTGGGCTGCTGTTTTCAAAATCTGCTTACTGCCAGCGCATTCAAATTTATTTCGCACTAAACCAATCCATCCCATCAGGGTTCTGAAGGTCGGGTATTTCTTTGATTACCGTCATCGTGTTGGTGTCAATCACGACAAGCTTGTTGCCGGCGCTCACCGAATAGTATGCCCGAGGACGTACCGGATCGATGAAGATGCCTTCCCCACCGGCACCCACGTCTATACGTTTGACCTCCTTGCGTGTAGCGACATCCCAGACACGTAGCTCGTTGCCCTGAAGCTCATTCATCAATACGTATTTTCCGTCATTCGTAAACTTAATCCGGTTGTTCAATCCGCCTTCAAACGAAATTGTGCTGACAAGTTTTTTCTCAGGCACGCTGATGATCGATATTTTCTTCGCATTCATGTGAAGGGCCCAAAACTCGTTCCCATCGGGTGAAAGCGCCATGCCTTCCATGCGGGTATCGCCGGGAAAAGTAGTGAACGCTAAATTTTTCTGGCCTCTTTCATTTGTTACCCGATCGACAATGGCGATGATACTGCCATTGCTGCTTGCTGTGAAGATACGCTGTTCATCGGGAGTGACGATGAGTAGGTGCGATCCACCGGGAAGTCCGATGACCTCGTCAAACTTCTTTTTTGCCGGATCATAACGTGAGATCACGCGGTTGGTCTCATGGCCCAGATAAAGGTGTATGCCAGCGAAAGTAATGGCATGACGGTCTCCAAATGCGCTGATGTCAATGCTCTCAACCCGCTTTTGGGCAATCGCATCCACCACCGTGATTCCGGGCAAATTGGATCCTATGTACACATACCGCCCATCGGTTGCCAGTTCATGAAGATTTCCTCCTGCCGGAATACGTGCAACTATTTCAAGTGTTTCGGGATCGATAATCACCAGACGGCCCGCAGCCTTTTCTCCCACCAGCAAGGCCTCCCTGGGCGTAGGTCCAAAGCTTACTACCGGTGAATCCGGATCGACTGCCCGACTTCCCCCTTGGGCAAGCAGTGGCTGTAATTCAAGAAGGAGGAGGTTAATCAGGAGAAGTAAAAAACTGGTTATTTTTATCATGACAGGATTATTGGACAGCAATAGTTACCAAAACTACCGCCAGCAATTGTCCTGTACTGTCTTGAAACTTACGGATTCAGTCTTCCCGGAAGTGAGGGCCCGGACGTACGGAACCGCTGCCTGGCTTTTACTTCGGTGTAGTCGTTGGCGATAAATTCTTTTCGGTCAGTTCCCTTTCTCCGTCTAGAAAAAAAAGCATCCCCGCTCGGCGTAGTCAAATGATGGTTTGGACTGGGTGTAGTCCCGACAACCGTACGGGAGAAACTACACCCAAATCTTGCTATTAATTTTTAATTGGCTAACGATACTCAGGTTCGTCGTTTAAAGCGAAATACAAATTCGTTTTGCAGGGCGGGAAACTACGCCTAGTCCAGCGCTCATTTGGTCACAGATCGAGAAAAGTGTAGACTACGCTCAGGTGGGGACAAATTACGCCTAGTCCAATGCTTATTTGGTGATTGATCGTGAAAGAGTAGACTACGCTCAGGTGGGTAGACTTCGGTTAGTGAAGGGGTACATTTTTCTTTTTAATTAATAGTTGGTAGCTTTAGAATATGGATGATTTTCAAATTGAAATTGCAGAGAAGGTTTTTGAAAAAGCAATAGAGTCTGGTGGTTTACCTGACCTGATGTTTGCCCAATATATTTTGACATCTGATCAACAAAATGATCCAAGGAGAATTAAAGATGTCAAAATGATAATCGAGATTTTAGTTTATCAGGGGCTATTAAATTCTGAGCCTAAGAGAAATAGTAACTACATTACTCCAAGTCCTATCTCAATAAATTTTAAGAATTATCAAGAATTTTTAAAGTATCAAAACCAAGAAACGGAGAAAAGAAAAAGAAAAGAAGAGCGCGAAGACAAGAAATATGACTTAGAAATCGAAAACCTTCAACTTCAAATCATCCATCAGAGACAATGGATTTGGAAAATTGTTATCGCAGCAATCGTTGCTGAGTCGATCAATTTATATTTTATTTTTTTTTACAAATAATTGATTCGTAGGAAGAAGTACTAAAAAATTCGCTTTTGAAATTGAAGAGTCAAAAGTCTGAAAATGTGCCTAGTTTATACTGAGTTGTCATTTTTAGCGAATTGAAAATTCGTTTCAAAAGTTTATCATAGTTGCAAACTACGCTAGGTCCAACGCTCATTTCGTAACCGACCGATCATAGAATAAACTACGCTCAGTCGTGATTGTTGATTATGCCTCTAATTCTAAGGCTTTTAGTTGCTCAGCTGAGAGTTTTGTGAAATTAATACTTTTTATTGCTCCAATTTTTATATTTGATTCAGTGTATTTTTTAAATTCAAATGCAAATACCCATTCATTTTTGTAGTATGATAGAGGGTATTGGATATTCCAATCATCGATGAAAAGGCATAGTTCGGCATCCATATAAGGTGTGTTTATAAAAATCTCCTCTATTTGTTCAGAGAAAAAACTATATCCCTCATTTATCGCATCTCTATTATTGACTTCTTTAATTCTTTGTAAGAAAAAGGATGTAATTATTACGTTACAGGTATTACCTTCTATGTCTTTCAAACAAATTTTTTGTCCTAATTTGAAGGGCGATATTATTTCTAAACTCAAAGCAGTAGGGGAGTGTGTAAAGTTAACGTGTGAATTAGAATTGGCTTTACAAAAATCCCATTCGTTTGGACTCCTGTTTACTAAATCTAGATTTATGGTACATCTGAATTCTGTCTTTAAGTCGTTTTTCATTGCTGAAAATAATTCCGGCCGTATCTCAAAGTCGTTATTTAACTCAAATTTCGGATGAAGAATAGAGGGTAGAGTGTCCCTTTTAATTACTTCAAACAGACGATTAGAAAAACTTGTTTGACTACTGAAGTTAATCTTATAACGCGCTCCTTTCTCAATAATACTGAAAAATCGGTGTACTATTTTTCGATTATTTTCTACTAAATCGCTATTTAAATATGGATTATAGACTTCCTTGCACCATTTTATAAGTAGAAAAACTGATGCTGTAGACACAGTTTCAGCGTTGGAGAACATAAATGAAATACTTGAATGTATTGCACCTAGAAAATCATCGGAGCCTGGAATGCTTTGAATTTTTCTTGTTTCAGAAATAAATTTTTGAAGAATATTAGAACCTAGTAACTTTTTTTTCAGATCTCTGATTTTTATCGATCCTAGTTCACTAAGACTAAATTCATGGAAAACTTCTGCTAATATTTCAAAATCCACAAAACTTGCAATTAGCTCTTTTTCAAATTCTTTCATATGAATTTTATTTTCTAAATAATGGCTTACTTGGGGAGGTTCAATTACTTTCTCTTTTTTGATAACAGGTAGAAAAAAATGAATACTTTTCCATCTTGCAGCAGAATTGTCCTATGTTAGATTCTTTTTGATAAAATCTATGGTGTAGTTTTTCATGGGGTCATCAATTCCATTTTCTCGAGCATTTGCTAAATGTTTTTCAAACTTGTCGCGTAGGTGTGTAACATTATTGTCTCGGTTATCTTCAGCTTTTTTTAGGTACTCAAAGTACTCTGTTTTTTCAATTTCCTTTGTCTTTCCGAAATAGTCCATAAACTCAAACTTGTAAAATTTTTGACTTGTCAAGTCACTGAAGCTAATTTCAATTTTATCAGCCCAATGGACCCAAAATAATTCAATTCTCTGATTTTCATTAAGGGATGTACAAGATACCCATTTTGTAAATGAGTTAGAATTTCTATCAGTAGAGTATCGAACAATTAAATTCAAGGCAGGATGTTTAGCGCCGTTGACCGCATACCAACTGTCTTTAAATGCACCTTGTATTTGTTCGGGTTTGTCAAGTGTGATGAAAAGTAAAGGTCGTATTTGAAGCCTATTAAATGCTTTTGTTGCTTCATAGGTGATAAGGGAAATGTATCCCAATACGATTAGATTGACAATGCTTACGAAGTAACTATTAAATGTTGCAAAATCAGCCCATTCATTTGAATTATTGGAATAGCTTTTATTAAAGTGATTAAAATAAAGTATCAGCCCTGCTGTGACGATGACTATTGAAATTCCAATAGTCCATATATGTCCTTTAAAAATTTTCTGCCTAAAGAAACTCATATATTAACCGTTTAACAATTTGCCTGCTGTTTCAGTATACCGATGATCCACCTTCTTTGTTTGAGGTTTTCTATTTCCTCAACCCTTCCAAATAACTCACTAGATCCACCAATTCTGCCTCGCTAAGTGGAAACTTCGGCATCAGGGATTCGTCGAGTTGGGTCACGGATTCGACATCGGCAAGTTTGTAGATGGTCTGTTCGCCCATTCCCACCAGCTTCACGATCAGGTCGTTTTCGGTTTTGGAGTTGACGATGCAGCGGATTCACCTAATTTAGCTGTTTTTTGATTCAATTTAGCAATTTCCATTGCTCGATGTAATTTATCAGCAAACCAACTTTTACCAGGTAGCTCTGTCAAGTATTAAGCAACCTTGATTTCATTTTGGTCCAGCAGTTTATTAATTCTTGTGACAGTGTCGCAAGAATCTTTGCACCATAGGTTCCCCGGCTTTCTTTTAGTAATTCTTTGTTTATAAAATCTCCAATC
>JAKFBW010000083.1:0-29929 GCA_036676965.1 Flavobacterium sp.
CTTCCTTCAGATTCCACCTCACAATGGACACCCTTGCATTTAGCTAACACTTCCCACTGTAAAGGCGTGTTCGGGACTTCCACCCTAGAGTTACCGCCCATGCTGGGCACACAACAAAAAACCTCGAAATTCCTAGAAATTTCGAGGTTTTGATACCATTTGAATTTTAAATCAGCAGAGAGGAAGGGATTAACTTCGTTGATTCCAAGAGGGGCGTCTCACAAAGAAATCAATGCTTGGCATTTTATGCCTGATCTTTTTTGTTTTATACACTTAGACAAACAAAAAGTTTGCCACACTATAAAACAAAAAATGCTCCCCTTTCAGGAAGCATTAATTTCTTAGCAGAGAGGAAGGGATTCGAACCCTCGATGCAGTTACCCACATACTAGCTTTCCAGGCTAGCTCCTTCAACCACTCGGACACCTCTCTTTGTTTGAGGCTGCAAATAACACAAAAAAAATCGAGTTAGAAAAGTAAAATTGAATTATTATGACATTTCTCCTCGCAAAGAAGTCTCAAAAGCAGTTTTAAAATCTTTTGGTGCTATATTTTTTCCCAATAAATACATTAATTTGGTTATTGCAGCTTCGGTGGTGATGTCTTTTCCCGAAATAACGCCCATCGACTTCATGGCAGTACTGGTTTCATATTGTCCCATATTCACACTTCCTCCCGAACATTGGGTTACATTCACCACATAGATTCCTCTATCGATAGCATGTTGTAAAAGTTCCAAAAACCAAAGCTCAGTTGGGGCATTCCCCGAACCAAAGGTTTCCAAAACAACGCCTTTTAAACCAGGGATAGTAAAAATTGCCGACAAAACGGTTTCACTTATTCCCGGAAACATCTTGACGATGACTACCTGACAATCCAGATTTTTATGAACTTTTAAAGTTGTATCGCTTGAAATGGGTAAAAGTAACTCGGAATTTATTTTTAAATGCACCCCTGACTGGGCCATTGCAGGATAATTGGGCGACGCAAAAGCATTAAAATGTTCTGCGTTTATTTTGGTGGTTCGGTTCCCGCGGTATAATTTGTATTCAAAATACAGACAGACTTCCCGGACAACAGCCCCTCCGTTTTCCTGTAACGAAGCGATTTGGATAGCCGTAATCAGATTTTCTTTGGCATCGGTACGCAAAACCCCAATAGGCAATTGCGAGCCTGTAAAAACAACCGGTTTAGATAAATTTCCGAGCATAAAACTCAAGGCCGAGGCCGAATACGACATGGTATCAGAACCGTGAAGCACCACAAAACCATCAAATTCGGCATAATGCGCCTCGATAATCGAAGTCATAGCCACCCATTTTTCCGGATTCATATCAGAGGAATCTATCGGGGTTTCAAAAGAAATCGTTTCGATAGCACAATCCAACTGTTTCAGTTCCGGTATTTTCTGTAAGAGTTTGCTAAAATTAAAGGCTTTCAGCGCACCAGTATCAAAATCCTTCCTCATACCGATGGTTCCACCGGTATAAATTAAAAGTATTTTACGTCTAGAGGACATTTTGATATTTGGATTTATTCACCACCGGATTAGCATACATACACAGGAATCCCTGCAAGGCAATCGGGTTTGATTTATCGATTCGCATTTCCAATCGGCGCTCAAAGAGAACTTTTTCCTCTTCGGTATAATGATTGGCGTAAACATTGGTTTTATGCAATAAATCGTAGGCGATGTAATTCGTTGGCCACAACTTGTAATATCTTAAAATAGAATCATCAATAGCCTGTGCCAATGCCTGTATTTGTTTGTTTACATTGTCATTCTCAGCGACAATCGTATCAATTTCGGTATCCAGCACTTTCCCGATATGAATGTAAATTCTTTTCTTTTGTCCCAAAGCACCACTCAAAATGGTCATGAAATCTTCGTTTTCTTCTTTAACGTAGACTTCATTATTCGCTTCGGCAATAAGTTGCGGCATTTTTAAGGCATCGGTAGGATCGTATTCATAGGAAATCGAAACCGGGACAATCTTGATTTTTTTGAAATAATCCATCAGATTTGCCTCATCCGAAGCCATTCCGAGCATTTTCAAAACTCCAGGATTGGTGGCATCATTACCGTCTTTTGTTCTTCCTTCCCGCTGTGCAATCCAGACCGAACGATTTTCATGTTGCAACAAATGGCTGATATACTCGGATAAATTTTTTGAACTTTGTAACATCTCACGGGGAGACAAACCCCTTTGCACCAAAAAATTACGGTTCAACTTCGCCAAAACATTCAAAAAGGGTTGTTTTACCAAATTATCCCCGATAGCCGAAGCCGTCATCACCAGTCCGTGCTCAAACAACGTAGCATTCAACAAAGTGGTATCCAAGAGAATATCACGATGGTTTGAAATAAACAAATAGGAGGTGTTAGGCTCCAAATTTTCGAAACCCGAAGTCATCAATCCTTCCGAACTTTTCTCTAATACTTTTTGAACCGACTGATAAATAAAATTGCATTGAAAATCACGGATAGAATGTGTTTTCGTCAATTGTTCTTTCCAAACTTCATCGGCTACTCCCGGGAAAGAAAAATTCATTAAAGACTTCATCATCGGGTGATGAAGCACCTTTTTTATTGCTTCATTTATTTCGGAATCATAAAATGGACGAATAGCGTCAAATTTCTGCATTATAGTAGTTTTTGGTAAAAGCAAATGAACAAAAAAAATATTAATTTATTACATAATTCCTCTTTAAATCCCAAAAATTGCTTTAGAATTTAAAGTGGTTATTCTGGCGATTTCTGCTGTCGAAAGATTATAAATCTGGGCTAATTTAGCAATAATAGGGATTAAATAACTGCTTTCATTTCGTTTGCCGCGATACGGAATGGGTGCCAAATACGGAGCATCGGTTTCTAAAACAATGTGGCTCAAATCTATTACAGATAAAAACTGGTCTATTTTCCCGTTTTTATAGGTCACCACCCCTCCTATTCCCAGTTTCATATTATAAGATATAGCTTGCAAAGCCTGTTCGTGGGTTCCCGTAAAACAATGGAAAATCCCGAACAGCTCCGGTGACTTTTCTTCTTCCAAAATTTCAAAAACCTCATCAAAAGCTTCCCGGCAATGGATTACTATTGGTAATTTATAGTGTTTCGCCAGTTGAATTTGGCGTCTAAAAGCGATTTGTTGTTCTTTCAGATGTGTTTTATCCCAATACAAATCGATTCCGATTTCGCCTATGGCATAAAATTTTCTCTTGGCCAGTTCCTGTTCTACGTGCCGCAACTCCAACAGATAATTCTCTTTTACATAAGTGGGATGCAAGCCCATCATCAGAAAAACATTGTCGGGAAATTCTTTTTCTAAATCATACATCGACTGGGTCGTATTCGAATCAATCGCCGGAATAAAGAATCTGGAAACACCTGCCGCAATAGCCCGTTGGATCATTTCATTTCGATCCTGGTCAAATTCCTCCGAATATAAATGGGTATGCGTATCGGTGATTATCATTTGTGTTTCCAAGTGTAAATTTTAAGTACACAAAATTACAAGAATAAAACCAGCCGAAAAAAAAGATTCGCAAAGAATAAAAATACTTTGCGAATCTTTGAAAAAACTATTTCCGAAATAAAATTAATCCAATGCCTCCAGCAATTCCTGAACACGATCATAATCTTCGTAATCCTCCGGAATTGTCTTTAATATTTTCTTACAGGATTTGTAGTCTTTCTGTTTTAATTTGGCCATCGCCAAATTCCAAATCGCTTTATTTTTATAAATGGAGGCTCCTGACTGCAATTCATCAAAAACAATTTCGGCTGCTGCAATGTTGTTGGATTCCAATAAGGAAACGCCATAAAAATATTTAATTTCCGGAGTATTGGTTTCTTTCAAAACCGCCTCAAATAACGGAACCGCCGCTGCGTATTGCTTGGCATTGAAAGCCTCTTCCGCCTGTTTCAAATCACCGTCAACAGTTCCTCTTTCGGTAAAATAGGCATTCTCGTATTGATGGTAATCTTCAAAATCCGGATTCGAATCGGCATTAAACAAGAACAAACCAAACAACAGCGTAATGGATGCCGCTGCCGCATAATGCCAAGGTCTTAACCGGAACACTTTCGGTTTCTTCGCTTTAAAATGTTCCCCCGAAATGGTTTTCAGATTGTCTTTGAAAGCGCTTAATTCCGTTTCATTCCCGAATTTATTTTCCAAATGTGCTTGCAGTTCCTTGAAAATGGCAAATGCCGAAGCCAGTTCCGCATCTTCAGACAAGTCTTTCTCGAACTTTAGTTTCTCCTCCGCAGACAACTCGTCTTGAAGATATTGGTCGAATAGTATATAACGTTCCTCGTTCATGGCTAGTTGATTTTTAAAGATTTAAAACGATTGCTTTCCTGAATCCACTGCGTCAATTGCCCGGTACACAATGATTTTTTCTTGCGAACATAACCATAGGTCACCTGGAGTTTCTCGGCCACTTCTTCCATTGATTTAATGGTAAAACTCAGTTTGAGTAACTCTTGGCATTTTTCGCCCAATTTCTGGAACATCGCATCAAAAAGCTGTTGCTTTTCATCAAAGATTTCCGTTTGCGAGACCATCTCTGCTGTGGGTTCATTTACAGATAAAAAATCCTCGTCGATTGTTACCCCTTTACTGGATGATTTTTTCAATTCATTCAACCATTTTCTTTTGCACAACAAAAAAAAGTACGCATCAAAAGGACAACTCAATTGCAACTTTTTAGCTTTAGCCTGATTGAACAGCAAAATCATGATTTCCTGCACCACATCCTGCGCCCGATCCTCGTCACCCGAATTGTTCCTGATATAGGAAACCACTTTGGGAACAAACTTTTTATAAATAGATTGAATGATAGCCGAATTATTATTGGCAAGTCCCTCAATATACATCTGATCGGGATGGGTCATATTATTAGCCATAAAAAACTTTTTATGGCTAATGTAAAAAAGAATCTGAAATAAATTCAGATTAGAGGGGTAACAATTCTAAAACGAGGTTGATATAGAGGTGTAATCGTTCTTTAAGCAATTGAAATTATTTAAACTCCGAAAAAAAATTTAACGAATCTGAAATAAATTCAGATTGAAGGGTAACAAAATAAGAAGGCAGTTGATATAGGAATGTAACCGTTCATTAAACAACTTAAAATTATTTAAACCCAGAAAAAAAGAATCTGAAATAAATTCAGATTAAGGGGTAACAAAATAACAAGGCAGTTGATATAAGAATGAAGTCCAAAGAATCTGAAATAAATTCAGATTAAAGGGTAACAATTACAAAACAAAAAGTATCTATCAGTAAAAAAAACAAAAATTAAAAACAATTTAAAAAATTAGAAATCATGAAGACAAATTTCAAAAACATCGGACTTTCATTCTTGGCAACAATCGCTTTAGTGAGCTGTAACAATGATGAACCAATAGCAACCCCAGCATCTGCAGCCGAATTCGCTGCCGTTAGAGAAGCCGCTTTAGAAGCACGAACACAAAAATTCACTGCCACAGCAGGAACCGGACAAATCATCTTAACCTCTGCCAAAGGCGTAACCATAACACTAAACGGAAACTGTCTGACCAAAGGAGGCAATCCCGTTACAGGCGCCATCGACATCGAATTTGTAGAACTTTTCGACAAGGGCAACATGTTGGTGACCAACAAACCAACCGTGGGAATCATGGGAGACGGAAACAGAAACTTGTTAATCTCAGGAGGGGAATTCTTCATCAAAGCCACACAGGGCGGACAGGAATTAGCCACCACCTGCAACATCAATCTTAAAGTGCCTGCGAGTTTAACGGATGGCATAGACCCTGCCATGACCTTATGGAACGGAATCATCGACGACGAAGGAAACCTAGCCTGGGAAAATGCCCGTGATGCCGCAGGAACCAATGGAAAAGGCGGAGTACAAGCCGAAGGGAACAATTATTACGTGTCTTTTGGAAACTTCGGATGGACCAATGTGGATAAATTCTACAGCGACCCAAGACCTAGAACAACTATTCTTGCCGATGCCCCTGAGGGATATGACAACACCAACAGCGCGATTTATTTGTCTTATGACGGTGAAGGGACGAACGCACTTGCCAAACTGGACACCTATACTGCCGAAGGATTATTCAGCGAACATTACGGTCAAATCCCAATCGGTTTAGCCTGTCACGTGATTTTTGCCACAGAGGATAACGGTCAATGGAGATACGCCATCAAAGCCGTAACCGTTCAAGCCGGTGATGTATACACCTTCACTATGGGAGAAACCACAGTAGGTACCGAAGCTCAACTGGTAGCAGCCATCAATGCGATTCAATAAACACAAAATATAGATTTTAACCTAAAGTGGTGATTTGCTCACCACTTTTTTCTATTTTTAAAATTATTTTAATCCAATATAACGCTTTTTAGGAGCTGCTTCCTGCTGTCCGCTGTATCTCTTGTGCCGAACCCCGCCACAAGAGTATGCCGCTCCCATCAGGGCTAAAAATGAATCGATTATGAAAAAAACAGTATCTCTTCTCTTTTTTCTCTTCTCTATCTGTCATCCTGAGCTTTCCGATGCGCAAACCAAAATAAAAGACACCGTCACCCGAAGAGCCACTATCGAATACACACAAAAAGGGAAACAGGTTTCTTTCAAACCCGTAACACCGCCACTCATCCCCATTGCCGGGGCACCCAAACCAAGCTATTCCTACCTTTGGGAAATGGGAGACGGACACTACAGCAAAGCCGCCGAACCCAAACACGTCTATAAAACCAAAGGAACCTACACCGCCCGATTGGCCGTAACCAACAATTACGACAACGGAAAACCACCGGCCACCAGACCCAAAAAAATAGCAATCAACGAAACCTCCGATGATATCTACCAGGACATTGCTTCGATAGAAGACCAAAACGGATTCAGTATCCAAAAGAATTGCGACCCGATTCCGGAACAGGAAATGGTTGTCATCCTCAGCTATCAAAATCTGGAGAATTATGTGACCAACGGCAAACTCTACCTTTTTTACAACGAAAAACAATTCAAAAACAACAACTTCGAATTGCTTGATTTCAGAACCCATGCCGGCGAACGCGAAATCAAGGAAAACAGCCTCGCAGCCGTAAATGACCTAGACAACTCCGCTTCCTACTTGGCTTCGACCGAGACTTTGGCTCCACTCAAAAAATACACAAACACGACCACCGAAGAAGATTTGGATGCGAGTTTAAAAACAGCCCATGAGACCTACAACAATGTTTCTATTCTGGAATTCGACGATGCCAATCCGAGTGAAACACGCAATGTTTTTTATACTTTCAAGACCACTCCTGAAATGATCAAAGACACCAGTGCCACCGTAACCATGCGCGGTATTTATGTCCCAAACAGGAGTTTTAAAAACCACAAAACAAAAAATCTGGAAATGGAAATCGTCACTTCGCACGACCCCAACAAAATGGGCTCTAACGGAAGTTTTATGAATTATAGATTTGTCCGTTTCAAAAGAGTGAATTTCAAAACCCGTTTTCAAAACAATGGCGAAGGCCCGGCCAGAACGATTCGCCTGGAAACCGATATTCCGGATATGTTCGACAAGAAAACCTTTCAAATCGAAGACATGTATCCCAAATGCCCAATTTGCCCTAAAGACGAAATCCCTACCACCAGCTGTCTGGACACCATCATCCAACAAAAACAAATCATTTTTACGTTCAAAAACATCTATCTGCCGGGAAGCGAACAAAAAAATGTAAAAGAAAAAGACAGCACCAAAGGTTTTGTAAAATACTCGATGAAATTCAACAAAGACTTTCACAAAGTAAACACCCGAAGCAGAACCGCTATTATTTTCGACAAAAACGAACCCATTTTAACCAACTATGCCACCACCCGATTCTTACCCGGAATTTCCATTGGCGCCAAAGCGGGTTATAATTACTACCCTAATTTAGACAAATCCAGAAGTTATTTTGTGGGTGCCACCATTTCTCCGTATAAATCCTATCGTTTCTATTGGCAAGCCGAATTCTTGAACAGCACGCAATCCTATAATTCGTCTACAACAGTCAATGATGCCTTCGTACAAAATGCCAATGGTGTCCGCCAATTGCAACGCACGACTTCAGTTTCTTCTTTTTCGAATATCAATACCGAAATTCCGCTACTCATTCGTTATAATATCAATAACTTCGTAGGGATTGGAGCAGGATTACAGGCAAATATCAATATTTCACAGCAAGAAGATCAAAATCAAAAAACCGACACCTATGAGGGCATAACCGATAAATTCCTGATTAGTTCCACCAAACAATCCAACTCCGTTTCCGATTCATTTACCAATTTAAAAACAGGATTATTATTTGACTTAACACTGGGATTCGCCCGTATTGGTCCGAGTTTAGGAGCGCGCTATGTGGTGAATTTCAAAGAAAATTTTAATTATTTTCAAGTATATGGCATATGGAAGTTTTAGTTTGATGGCACACAGATCATATGGATAAAACGGATTGACACAGTTTTTTTATTTTGTCTGTAAAAATCTGTAACATCTGTTCAAATCTGTGGGCTAATCTCACAAACGTATTACTGAAAAAGGCAAATTTTTAATAATCTCTTTGTGAATCTTCATAAAACACTTTGAGTACCTTTGTGAAACAACCCTTTATGAAAAAACTTTTTTTCTATCTTCTTCTCTTTTCTCCCCTGATTGTTTTCGGGCAAAAACCACTTACCCAAGAAGATAACATCTACAACACCATTGATACTTTTGTAGCCCATCCATCCGCTGAGGATTTACCAAAGCTGTCTGCGGTTGAAAAAGCATTCTGGAAAAATTCCAAACCCAAAACAAAAGACGAATTGTTGGCCATCGTGGTTTTAAATTGCAACAAAGCCTATTATGAAAATCAATTCAACAAAGTCCAGGAGGCAATTAGCAGTTACGAAAAGGCTTGGAAAACCTATCAAAAATACCATCTCAATAATTACGACATTATAGAATATTGTTTGAAACCTCTGGGGAATTTATACACCATTTTGGGCGATTACGACAATGCCGAAAACACCATCAAACAATATTTTTATATTGCCAACCACGAAAAAAAACAGCCCCAAAAAATAGCGGCAATACTTAATCTATCGAATGTCTGGCAAAATTCAGGCAGAAACCATCATGCTATTGACTTACTTGAAAAAACGATTCGAAACGAAAAATTGTCGATTAGTCAAAAAGGAATTTTATTAAATAATTTAGGAAATAGCTATCTTTTAAGAGGTATAAACGATGATGCTTTAAGTGCTGAAAATGTTTTTTTAGACGCCATTCCATTATTAAAAAAAGACAAATCCCAGCAGGAATATTTATTAAATACCTACCTCAATTTATACAAACTCAGTATTAATTATCCTCGAAATGAAGCATTCAATTATTATGAAAAAGCAAGGGTAATTTTTGAAAATCTAACCAATAAAAGCCCAAGAAACAAAGCCCAATTTTATTTAGAAAAAATTCATTTATTACTAAGGCAAAATAATTTAACCGAAGCTCAATCAATACTCAAAACCGTTTTCAAAACCTTAATTCCGAATTATTCTAAACAGAAAGAAGTTCTCCCGAAAGAAAACGACCTCTATGCAGAAACCGTTTTACTGGATGCCTTAGATTTTCAAGCCGATTTATTTACTGCACAAAACCAAGCTAAAAAAGCGCTGGAAAGTTATGCGCTTGCTTTTCACATTGAAGAGTTATTTCAATCACTGTTAATATATGAAAATTCGAAAATCATTACACAAACCAGAAACCGAAAACGTATCGAAAAATGCATAGTCCTTTACCAATCATTATTTGAAAAAGAAAGCAACTCGCTTTACTTAGAAAAAGCTTTTCAACTTGTAGAAAAAACAAAATCTATTGTATTAAAAGAACGACTAATCAATAATCAAAAGAGTTCAAGAAAAGAAAAACTCATTTTGGAACAATTCGAAAACTGGAACGCAACTATAATCAAAGAACAGCAAAAAGGTGATTTAGCTGACATTAGTAAAATAAACGAAGCCATTAAAAAGCAAAATGAATTGATGTTGCTTTTAAAGCAAACGCAATCAAAAATCGAAAACAAATCGAATGATAACATCAATTTAAAAGATTTGTATGACAAATTAGAAAAAGACGATGCCATTATGGTTGAATATTTTTGGGGTTCCAAAAACCTGTATTCATTCACGATACAAAACAATCAAATTTCCCTAAAATCATTTTGTATCGGTTCGATGTGTGGAGAATCAATAATAGGATATGTAAGTCTTTTTTATGATGCAAATAGTATTACAGACTACATTGATTTATACAAAAAAGATGCTTTTTCGGCATATCGCTACTTACAATTACCCAATAAATCAAACTACAGCAACCTCATCATCATTCCAGACGGAATTTTAAATTTCATGCCTTTTGAAGCCTTAATCACCAAAGAATCCAATACCACTAATTTTGCCAAAATGCATTATCTTATCAATGATTATGCAATTGCTTACAACAATTCGGCGAGTTTTTATCTGAATGAAAAAACCTTTTCAAAGGAAGAAAAAAAGGTATTGGGCATTTTTCCCGTTTTCGAAAATACCGATTACGCTTTACGCTTTTCAAAAGATGAAATGAAATCCATACAGCAAAATTTTAAAGGAAAATATTTCGAAAACGCGGAGGCGACTTTCGATAATTTCAAAAAAAATGCAGCTGACTATAGCATTTTACATCTGTCCACTCATGCTGATGCTGGTGATATAGTTACTCCGGCAAGTATTAAATTTTACGATAAGGAAATTTTGTATTCAGAACTATATCACTTAAACATCAATCCTGATTTGGTCGTTTTGAGTGCCTGTGAAACCGGAATAGGCAAACTCTATAAATCAGAAGGGGCCATGAGCATTGCCCGCGGATTTCAATTGGCCGGAGCGCAAAACCTGTTGTTTTCTTTATGGAAAGTCAATGATTATACGACCTCTGTTTTCATGGATTATTTTTACCAAAACATCAAGAACGATCAATCCTATTTTGAAGCCAACAGACAAGCCAAATTGGATTTCCTGAAGGACAAAACCATTCCAAATGCTAAAAAATCACCTTATTACTGGAGTGCTTTTGTCTACTATGGTGCTGTCGAAACATCGGAAAAAACCAATTATGGATTGTATATTGGGATTAGTATTGGAATAATTGGATTATTTTTACTCTACTTTAAATTACGAAAACGAATTAAATAAATTATAAACCTTCGTGACTTTGTGCCTTCGTGGCTATTATATCAGATGAAAAACCTACACGACATCCTTAAAAAGGAGAATTACAAAAAGATAAAATTCAAGTTGACCAAAACGCAGCATCTTTTGATAAAAGCCAAAATCAACGGGGTTTGGGGCAATTTCATCTTAGATACCGGGGCTTCCAACAGCTGTATCGGCTTTGATGGTGTGGCGCTATTCCAACTAACGGCCCAAGATTCCAGAACCAAAGCTTCGGGCGCGGGAGCTACCGGTATGTACACCCAAACCGCTTTGAACAACACCTTACAACTGGGTGTCTGGAAAAGTAGCGGTTTTGACCTGGTGATTTTCGACTTGTCCCATGTCAATGAAGCCTTACGGCAATACAAAGCCAAACCCGTTCACGGCATCATTGGGGCTGATGTTTTGATGAAAGGAAAAGCCATTGTGGATTATTATAATTATTACTTATATTTACAATAAGAAGTTAACCTTTTAAACTTTGTAAAAAATGAAAACCATTTTCAAAATACTGTGTGTGGCTTCAGTATTGCTTTTATTTTCCTGTTCGGCAGAAGATATACTTGATGAAAATCAATCGACAACCATCTACAATCCTAATACACAAAAAGTGTCAAATACAGCTACTTTAAAAACTTGGAATTTCGACAATTTGAATGAATGGGAAGACGCAACCCAGGTGGGCAGTCCCAATTACACCATCGAAAATGGCTATTTAAACATTTTTACTCACGCCTACACTTATGAAAGAACTAAAATAAAATCAATCTCCACCTATACCACCGGAACCTACAGCTGGAGGGTATATGTACCTGAAATGGGCGTCGGCGACATGGCCAGTATCGGTGCTTTTTTATACACGGACGATACCCATGAACTCGATTTTGAAATCGGTTACGGAAAACAAACGGAAAGAGCGGCCTTGAATGCAGCATCCGACGATCTTTTAGTATACATGACCTCACAGGGAAATCCGTTTCAATCCTACCGCAAAACCATCAAAAGGGAACAATGGTATACTTTAACTATCGAATTGGCCTTAAATTCAAGCCGTAAATACAATGCCACCTGGAAAATCAACAACGAAATTTTCGGGGCCACACCCCTTAATTACGGCACCAAATCGAAGTTTAAAATCTTTTGCAGTGTCGAAAACCTGACTTTTATAGGTGACCATATTCCTTACACCAAAAATTACGCTCTTTTTGATTATGTGGAATATAAGAGCAATTAATCCCATTTACTTTTTCATAAAGTTTTCGCAAAGTTCACAATAAAAAAATCCCAAACTCCATGAAATTTGGGATTTGGGATTTTATATTACACCTACAAGGTTTTAAAAACCTTGCAGGATTATTTTGGAATTTGTTTTTTACTACAATTCAAATGCTTTTTTAGGGTTTCCACCGCAAAGCAATTCTACCGGGTTTTCCAAAGCTTCTTTTACAGCAACTAAGAAACCAACAGACTCACGGCCATCGATAATTCTGTGGTCATAAGATAAAGCCACATACATCATTGGGTGAATTTCCACTTTACCGTTTACAGCAATCGGACGCTCAATAATGTTATGCATTCCCAAGATTCCTGATTGAGGAGGGTTGATGATTGGCGTAGACAACATAGAACCGAAAACTCCACCATTAGTGATGGTAAAAGTTCCACCTGTCATATCATCCACAGTGATTTGACCGTCACGAGCTTTGATGGCCAATCTTTTGATTTCCGCTTCAATTCCACGGAAAGTTAAGTTTTCAGCATTACGAACCACAGGAACCATTAATCCTTTTGGTCCGGAAACAGCGATAGAGATATCAGCAAAATCATAAGCAATTTTGTGATCACCATCCATCATAGAGTTTACATCAGGGAACAATTCTAAAGCTCTTGTTACCGCTTTTGTAAAGAATGACATATATCCTAAACCTACACCACCGTGTTTTGCCTTGAAGGCGTCTTTGTATTCATTACGCAATTGGTTAATTGGCGTCATGTTTACTTCGTTGAAAGTAGTCAACATCGCTGTTTCGTTTTTAGCAGCCACTAATCTTTCAGCTACTTTACGACGCAACATCGACAATTTAGTACGCTCTACCCCACGGTTACCCCCTGTAGGAGTTCCCATAGATGGCACTGCATTTACTGCATCATCCTTAGTTATTCTTCCACCTTTCCCAGTTCCTGTAACGGCTGCCGGAGCGATGTTTTTCTCGTCTAATATTTTTCTTGCTGCAGGAGATGGAGTTCCTGAAGCATAAGTTGGCGCTGGTGCTGCCGCTACCGGAGTAGGAGCCGCTACCGGAGCCGCTTTTGGCGCTTCAGCTACAGGAGCTGCTGCTGGTGCAGGAGCTGAACCCGATGGCTTGGCTGCTGCCGTATCAATATGACAAACTACTGCCCCTACTGCTACTGCGTCACCTTCTTCTGCTTTCAAAGTGATGATTCCACTTGCTTCTGCCGGCAATTCCAGTGTCGCTTTATCAGAATCAACCTCAGCAATCGCTTGGTCTTTTTCTACATAATCTCCGTCTTTTACTAACCAAGTTGCAATTTCAACTTCTTTTATTGATTCCCCTGGTGAAGGAACTTTCATTTCTAAAATCATCTTTTTTTTGTTTAAGGTTTATATTGTTTAAAGAAGGAATGTTATTACCAACCTTAAACGTTAAACTAATTTTTTATCTAAATAAATTTTTATCAAATACCATTCTGATGGCATCGGCATGACGGCGTTTTGCTCTTGTATAACTTCCTGCCGCTGGTGCTGCATACGCTTTCAACGAAGCCAATCTCCATTTTACCAAGTCAAAGTTAGCTAACATATAGGTGTAAGCCCCCATGTTTTTAGGCTCTTCCTGTGCCCAAACATAATCATCGGCATTTGGATATTGTGCAATAATCGCTTTTAATTGCTCTACCGGTAATGGGAACAATTGTTCGATTCGTACCACAGCAACATCTTTTCTACCGTTGTTTTCTCTTTCGGCAGTAATATCATAGTAGAATTTACCGGTACAGAAAACTAATGTTTTTACGTCTTTCTTGTTTACTGTTGTATCGTCAATCGTTTCCTGGAATTCTCCGCTTGCTAATTCTTCTACTGTTGACACACATCTTGGATCACGCAACAAACTTTTTGGAGAAAAAACAACCAATGGTTTACGGAATTTCGTTTTCATTTGTCTTCTCAACAAGTGGAAGAAGTTAGCTGGCGTTGTACAATCGGCAACATACATATTGTGACGTGCGCATAATTGTAAGTAACGCTCCATACGTGCCGAAGAGTGCTCAGCACCTTGACCTTCATATCCGTGTGGCAACAACATCACAATTCCGTTTTGATTGTTCCATTTATCTTCACCACAAGAGATGTATTGGTCAATCATAATTTGGGCACCATTAGAAAAATCTCCAAATTGTGCTTCCCAAATTGTCAAAGCATTTGGATTTGCCAAAGCATAACCGTAATCAAATCCTAATACTCCGTATTCTGATAAGAAAGAGTTAAAGATGTGGAAGTTTCCTTTTTTGTTTTCGATATGATTTAACAAAATAACTTCTTCTTCAGAATCTTCTACTTTTACAACTGCATGACGGTGCGAGAAAGTCCCACGCTCTACGTCCTGACCTGAAACACGCACATCAAAACCTTCAGTCAATAGCGACCCGTAAGCTAATGTTTCAGCTGTACCCCAATCGATAGTATTGTTGTCGTATCCTGTTTTTCTATCCGTAACAATTTTGGTGATTTTGTTAATGAATTTCTTGTCAGACGGCAAACTTGATACTGTTGAAATGATAGAATCTAAAGTCGATTTATCAACAGCAGTATTTACTTTTTTCAACATTCCATCATCAGAAACCTGCTCAAATCCTTTCCATTCATTTTGCATAAATGGAGTAATGATAGTCAAATCTTTTTTACGGGAAGCTTCTAAATTATGATCTAGATCGTCTTTGTATTCTTTTTCTAAAGTCTTTACCAAATTAGCATCGATAATTCCTTCAGACAATAATTTTTCAGCATAAATATCTCTTGGATTTCTATGCTTAGCAATAATTTTATATAAAACGGGTTGTGTGAAACGAGGTTCATCCCCTTCATTATGTCCGTATTTTCTATACCCTAATAAGTCAATAAATACGTCACGGCCAAATTGCATTCTGAAATCCAATGCAAATTGCATCGCGTGTACTACAGACTCGGCGTCATCAGCATTTACGTGTAATACCGGTGACAAAGTAACCTTAGCAACGTCAGTACAATAAGTAGAAGAACGTGCATCCAAGTAATTGGTTGTAAAACCAACTTGGTTATTGATTACAATATGAATGGTACCACCCGTTTTGTATCCATCTAATTGAGCCATTTGAATGATTTCATAAAGAATACCCTGTCCTGCAATAGCGGCGTCACCGTGAACGGCTATAGGCAATACTTTAGAAAAATCATCTGCAAAATATTTATCTTGTTTTGCTCTGGTAATCCCTTCGATAACGGCACCTACAGTTTCAAGATGCGAAGGGTTTGGAGCTAAGTTGATGTTAATTTTTTTACCTGACTTTGTGATTTTGTCAGCGGTAAGTCCCAAATGGTATTTTACGTCACCGTCAAAATATTCCTGATCGTAGTCTTTTCCGTCAAATTCAGAGAAAATATCCTGGGTAGATTTGCCAAAAATATTGGCCAAAACGTTCAAACGACCACGGTGAGCCATTCCCATTACGAATTGTTCTACCCCTTTTTCGGCAGCTCTTTCAATTAAAGCGTCCAAAGCCGGAATAATAGTTTCCCCTCCTTCAAGAGAGAAACGTTTCTGACCTACATATTTAGTATGCAAGAAGTTCTCGAAAGAAACCGCTTGATTTAATTTATTTAAAATTCCTTTTTTCTCATCAGCTGTAAAAGTGGGACGATTTTCATTCACATTCAATCGCTCTTGAATCCATTCTACAACTTCCGGCCTGCGAATATACATGTATTCAATACCAATATGCTGACAATAAACAGTAGTCAAATGATTGATAATTTGAGACAAAGTAGAAGGTTGTAAACCTAATATTTTTGCAGCATCAAAAACAGTACTCAAATCAGCGGAAGTAAGACCAAAGTTTTCTAAATCTAAAGTTGGAGAAAAAGTCCTACGCTCTCTAACCGGGTTTGTTTTAGTAAACAAATGACCTCTGGAACGATAGCCTTCAATCAATTTTACAACGTTGAATTCTTTGTGAAGCTGCTCTGATATTTTACTGTTATCTGCAGGAGCCGAAGACACTGAAGATACCGGAGCTACTTCTCTGCTGTATTGAATTGGATTTTCGTCGTTATACGTTTCCATTCCGAAATCGAAACCTTGAAAAAAACTTCTCCAGCTTGGCTCTACGCTATCTGGATTTTGTGTGTATTGATCGTATAATTGAGCAAAAAAATCGGTATGTGCTGCGTTTAGAAATGAAAACCTATCCATAATATTAGTGAATGTACTGTTGTTAAAATAGTTCGGCAAAAATACAATAATCCGTTATATATAAATCAATATTTTACGTACTTTTACGTAAAAATTTGTTAAAAAAACACATAAACCATGAAAGAAATTTATCTTTTAGGCAAGTTCAGCCGTTTTTTAATTTTAATCCTCTTATTTTTTTCCTGTTTTACCTTCCCACAACAACAATACAATTCAGTAAAAACTCAGGATGATTTTTGGCAAAATATACAATTCGGAGGAGGATTAGGCCTCAGTTTTGGCACTGGATACACTGATATCTCGGTTGCCCCAAGTGCTATTTACAATGTCAACGAATATTTTGCAGTAGGTCTTGGCGCCCAATACGCCTATGTAAAACAAAAAAACTTATATAATTCCAATTTATACGGGGGCAGTTTAATTACCTTATTCAACCCCATTCCTGAAATCCAACTTTCGGCAGAACTCGAACAATTAAGAGTCAACGTCAAAAGGATAGACGACAGCAATTTCAGTAACGACTTTTGGAATACAGGTTTGTTCTTGGGAGCCGGATACCGTAGCGGTAATGTAACCATAGGCGCCCGCTACAATGTTTTACACAAAGAAAACAAAGGAGCTTACAGTGATGCTTTTATGCCTTTTGTTCGGTTTTATTTTTAAAAAAAGGGACTGAGGTTCTGAGGCGTTAAGATCCTAAGTTTTAAAATACACTATTTTTTAATTGGAGCGAAATATAACTTAGTAGCTCAAAGCCTTAGTCACTCAGCTCCTATTTAAAATTATTCCTAAACCACACTTTTTGCCATTCTCTCTTCAGGATTAAAAAAGCGACTTGTTCTGCCAGAACCACTAAATCCGAACCGTCGAGTTTTTTTATTTCATCTTCAGAAACATCAATGATATACAGCAGATTCAGGTATTCGGCAAATTTATACTGGATCATCCGGTATATTTTTTCGTGCAATTGAATTTTCAATTCGTTGGGAGTGACACTCATCGGAAAATCAATTCCTTCATTGGCCAAATTAAAATCTTTGTTAATCTGCTCGATTAACTTTGGATACAAGGATTCATTTTCTGCCTCGGTCAGTAATAAATCGGTATTTTTTGGAGCTATAAACATAATTTTTAATTTCAATAGCAATTACAAAATTCAATGGCAATGGCAAAATAACAATGAAAATTTCAATACTCGATTACATTATTGAGATTGAATATTGAAATTGATATTGCCATTTATCACACTTTTCTTCCCATTAAATTTTCACCGAAAGACCTCAGAATTTCTTTCTTTTTTCCGTCGATACCCATTTTATTCAAAGTCTCGAATGCCTTAAAAGTGTATTCCTGAATCGCTTCCCGGGTGGCTTTTGAGGCACCGGAATGATTAAAAATTGCTTTTACGGCATCGATTTTCGCTGAATTATCTTCCAACTGAACCGAAAACAAGTTTTTCAATTCCTCTGCTTTTTCTTTTTCCGAAAAGGCCAATGCTTTCAGGTACAAATAGGTTTTCTTGTTTTCGATGATATCGCCGCCTAGCTGTTTCCCAAAAGTCCCAGGATCCCCGAAAGCATCCAAATAATCGTCTTGCAACTGAAACGCCAACCCCAAATTGAGTCCAAATTCATAAATCAGATTGGCGTTTTTATCGGAAGTTTCTGCGATAATGGCACCCATTTTCATGGCTGCCGCCACCAAAACAGCCGTTTTATATTCAATCATTTTCAAGTATTCCGGAATCGTGACATCGAATCTGGTTTCAAAATCAACATCCCATTGTTGGCCTTCACAAACTTCCAATGCCGTTTTACTGAATAACTTGGCCAAATCCCTGAAAATAACCGGTTCGTATTGTTCAAAATATTGATACGCCAAAATCAGCATGGCGTCACCCGATAAAATTCCGGTATTGATGTTCCATTTTTCATGTACGGTTTCCTTGCCTCTTCGCAACGGCGCATCATCCATAATATCATCATGCACCAGGGAGAAATTATGAAAAACCTCTACCGCCATGGCTGCCGGAAGCGCTTTGGTATAATCCACATCAAAAACTTCGGACGCCATTAATGTCAATACCGGACGCATCCGCTTCCCTCCTAAACCAACAATATAATCAATAGGCTCATATAGATTCTTAGGCTCTTTCGTAATCTTTTGATTTTCTAAATAGGCTGTGAAGAAATCCTGATACTGGTGAATGGCATGCATAAAAGTAATTTTTGGCTAAATTAAGGCTTTCGCACTGGATAACAAACCACATATCTTAACGAAATGTTAAATAAATACAAATACAACGGAAACTATTTTTGTATTCAAAGTTTCCTTCCTACATTTGCCCAGAATTTATTTACCTACAATTTCACTGTTTTTTATTTCACTCAATAATAAATACAACCCTATACGATCATGACAAAAAAATGGAATATTATCTCAAGTCAATCAGATGTCCTTATCAAAGCCAGACATTCTATCGTTGCGTATTTATCAGGCGAAAACAACAAATTCAAAGGACACATCGACCTTAAAAACAATGAAATCGAAGATGCTTCATTAACTTTCTCATTGAACGTAAACAACAGGGACACCAAACTGGAACACATTGACACTCAACTACAATTAAATGATTTTTTTGATATTAATGAGTATCCTATCATCAGTTTTACATCGACTTCTTTTCAAAAAGTAAATAATAACATTAATTTTATAAAAGGATATTTAACCATTAAAAATATCACCAAAGTAGTTGAATTGGACGCCGAATTAATCGATGTCAAAAATAGCGACGGCGAAGACAAAGCCGCCTTTGAAATCACCGGACAAATCAGCCGTAAGGATTTTAATCTCAACTATAATTCGTTTACCCAAAATGGTGGACTCTCTATCGGGCAGGACATTAAACTTATTGCCAATTTAGAGTTTTCAGCATAACATACATCAAACGCGAACGATTATTATTAAAAAGAAAAATGAAAGAGAAAATAATTAAAAAAGCCAGTGAACTATTTTTAAAATTAGGGTTTAAGAGCATCACTATGGATGATATTGCCTGCGAAATGTGTATTTCCAAAAAAACGATATACAAATACTTCTGCAACAAAGAAATCCTCATTGAGGAAAGCACCGCTTTAATTCACAAAGAAGTACATGAGATTATCGACAACATTATAGCCAAAAAGCATAATGCCATCGCAGAAAATTTTGAAATCAGAAAAATGTTCAAAGAAATGTTTCAAGCAACCGATGCTTCACCAATTTTTCAATTAAAAAAATATTATCCCGGAATCTACGAAAAGATAATGACCAATGAAATTGAAAAATGCAATCATTGTTTCAGACAAAATATAGAAAAAGGGATACAACAGGAACTGTACCGAGAAAATCTGGATATTGAAACGTATGTCGGCTTTTATTACACACTCATCTTCAGCATTAATGAAAACACAAGTTCCGAGAAAGAAGCAAAAAGGTTGGAACTGGAGGCACTGGAATACCACACCAGAGCCATGGCCACCCCAAAAGGAATAGAAGAACTGGAAAAACAACTCCATCAATTTAATATATAAACAGCCATATATGAAAAAAATAATTTCAATCACTTTCTTAATTTTTGCGATTGCCGCAAATGCACAAGAATCGAATACTGCAGAACGAACAAAGCAGTATTATGCATTTAGTTTAGTAGAGGCCATAAATCATGCTTTAGTCAATAATTATACCGCAATAAACGCCAGTAGGGATATTGATGCCGCCAAGAAGAAAAAATGGGAAACCACTGCCATGGGATTGCCACAAGTCAATACCAGTTTAGATTACACAAACAATTTTGAATTGCAAAAATCCCTGATTCCTGCCGAGTTTTTTGGAGGAAATAAAGGCGAATTCGCCGAAGTGGCTTTTGGAACCAAACACAATATGACCGCAAGGGCCACCCTAAGCCAGTTGATTTTTGACGGCTCCTATATTGTAGCACTTCAAGCCTCAAAAACCTACCTGAAATTTTACGAAAACGCGAAACAAAAAACGCAGGTTGAAACCAAGGAAATGGTCATCAACGCCTACGGAAACGTATTATTGGCTGAGGAAGGAATTGCCATTTTGGAAAAGAATAAAGCAACCCTGGAAAAAACCTTATTTGATACCAAAGAAACTTTCAAAAGCGGTTTGATTGAAGAGGAAAATGTAGAACAACTTCAAATCACGCTGACATCTATCGTCAGTAATCTAAATTACAACAAGAGACTTTTGGACATTTCCTATAAAATGTTGAAAATCACCTTAGGAATCGACATTAATGACGATTTGAAACTGACGGACAAACTGGACAATTTAACCATCAGCAATTTAGACCTTACTTTCAATCAGGACGGATTTAATGTAAATAATAATATCAATTATCAAATGGCCCTGAACTTTGAGGAACAAAGAGAATTGGAATTGAAATTACAAAAAAGCAAAGCGCTTCCCACTTTAACTGCCAACATGAATTTTGGGTATAACGCCTTTGGAAACCAATTTGAATTTTTTACCAGAAACCAAAAATGGCTGAATTATTCCAACCTGGGCATGACACTAAACGTACCAATTTTTAGCAGTTTAGCCAGAACATCCCGCACCCAACAGGCTAAAATAGCTTTGGAACAAGCCAAAACGCAACTAACGGAAACCGAGCAAAAACTCAAATTACAGTACGCCAGTGCCAAAAGCGATTACGAATTCAGCATTGAAGAATATGAAACAGCCAAAGAAAATTTGAAACTGGCCGAACGAATTGAGAAAAAACAACAAACAAAATTTACGGAAGGATTATCAACCAGTTTTGATTTTAATGACGCACAAAGACAGCTTTATGATGCGCAACAAAAATACTTACAGTCTATGGTTGAAATCATAAACAAAAAAGCCAGTCTGGAAAAGGTCATTAACAAAATATAACAACACTATAACTATTTAGCAATGAAATCAATTATATACGAATTCCGAAAAATAAATAAGACCAATATGAGTAAACGAATACTATTATTTACAGCCCTGTCGATTTTCTTATTTTCCTGTTCCAATAAAGAAAACAATACAGATACGGACACTTTAATCGCCTCTAAAAATTTGGCTTCAATCAAAGCCAAAAGAGCCGAATTGCAAACCCAAATCACCAAACTGGATGAAGCGATAGCGAGTTTAGACACTAAAGTGGAAGAAGCCTTAGTATCAGTAATGACCGTTAAAGACACCGTTTTTAGCCACTATCTTGAAGTACAAGGAAATGTGCAAACGAAAGAAAACCTGATCATCTATCCGCAATTTTCCGGAATCCTGACTTCACTGAACGTGGTTTCCGGTCAAAAAGTAAGCAAAGGACAATTACTGGGAATGATTGATGACGGTGGATTAAGCCAACAATTGGCTCAGGCACAATCGCAATTGGATTTGGCAAAAACCACTTTTGAAAGACAAAAACGTTTATGGGATCAAAAAATTGGTTCAGAAATACAATACCTGCAAGCACAAACCAATATGGTTAGCCAACAGAAAATGGTTTCACAAATTAAAGCGCAACTGGCCAAAACCAAAATTGTCGCTCCATTTTCAGGTGTAATTGACGAAACATTGATTGAAAGAGGCCAAGTGGTCGCTCCGGGTCAGGGATTGATGCGTATCGTAAACCTAAACAACATGTATGTTTCTACATCAGTTCCGGAAACCTACATCGGAAAACTAAAAGTGGGAACCTCAGTTGATGTTTATCTAACATCTTTGGATAAAAACTACTCCGGTAAAATCCGTCAGGTGGCCAACAACATCAATCCAAACAACAGAACGTTCACGATTGAAGTTTCTGTTCCAAATAAAGAAAATTTATTGAGACCAAATCAAGTGGCCAAACTTAGAATCGTAGATTATACCGCTAAAAACGCTATCGTTGTCCCGACGAATGTAGTTCAGGAAGACGGAGATAAAAACAAATTTGTTTTCATTGTTACGAATACAAAAGGAACCACCGGAATTGCCAAAAAAGTATTGGTAGAATTGGGTCAATCTTCTAATAACGTAACAGAAATTCTAAGCGGGTTATCGGCGGATGACATCATCGTTACCGAAGGGGTAAATACGATTTCAGACGGAATGAAATTGAATTTCTAACCCCCTAGCCCCCTGAAGGGGGAATTAGCAACTTATAAAAGTTGTAACTGGAAACATTTTTGAATATTTTTTTAATCTTTAAACACCTATTTACCCCTAATAGGAGTTCCCCCTTCAGGGGGTTAGGGGGCTAATATGTCACACCAAAATAAAGAATTCGGAATATCGAGTTGGGCGGTAGACAACCGGGTTACCGTTTACATCGTCACCCTTCTCATCGTAATTTTAGGTTTAACCGCCTACATCACCATGCCAAGGGAGGATTTCCCTGAAATTATCGAAAACAAAATATACATATCTTCTGTTTTCCCTGGAAATTCAGCCGAGGATGTCGAAAAACTGGTTATAAAACCTTTAGAAAAAGAAATCAAAAACATCAGTGGGGTCGAAAAGGTAACTTCAAGCTCTTTTCAGGATTACGGAATGATTATCGCCGAATTTTCAGATGACGTTACTGTTGAAGAGGCCAAAACCAGAATCAAAGACAAAGTAGACAATGCCAAAGCCGACACCGATTGGCCGAACTTAGACAACGGCAGCAAGGTAGAACCGAATGTTTTTGAATTGAACATATCCGAGGAAGTCCCTATTTTGAACATTAACCTGCAAGGAAATTACACAACCCAACAACTTAAAAAATACGGGGAATTACTTCAGGACGACATCGAAGAAATTGCCGAAGTGAAAAAAGTAGACATTTTAGGTGTTGACGACAAAGAGGTGGAAATTGCGGTTGACATCTTCAAAATGACAGCCGCCCAGGTTACATTTGATGAAATCCAGAATGCGGTTAAGAACGAGAACATGACGCTTTCCGGAGGAAATTTGATTTCCCAAGGTTCCAGAAACAATATCCGAATTGTGGGGGAAATTAAAAATCCACAGGAATTAGAAAACATCATCGTTAAATCCTTTGGTGGGGCAGTCTATCTAAAAGACATTGCCACCATTGCTTTCAAGGAAAAAGAAAAAACAACCTATGCCCGTGAAAAAGGAAAGGAAGTGGTGATGCTCAACGTAAAAAAACGTTCGGGACAAAACATGATTTCTGCCATCGAGCAGGTAAAAGAGAAAATAGAAGAAGCCAAAGCCAGTTATTTGCCTAAAAATTTAAAACTGGAACTGACCAACGATCAATCTTCACGCGTAGAACACCAGGTAGATGAATTGTCTAATCATATCATCTTCGGAATCATATTAGTAATGATTGTTTTGATGTTTACCATGGGATTGCGTAACTCCTTATTCGTGGGAGCAGCGATTCCGTTATCGATGTTAATGGCCTTTGCGATACTTTCGGCATTTGGATTAACCTTGAACACCATGGTTCTTTTCGGATTGGTAATGGGACTGGGAATGCTGGTTGATGACGGTATTGTGGTGGTCGACAACGTATTTGCCAATATGAGAAAAGGCATGAACCGTGTACAGGCGTCCAAAGTTGGTATTGGCGAAATTGCCTGGCCGGTAATTTCTTCTACAGCCACCACCCTGATGGCCTTTTTACCATTTGCCTTATGGCCGGGAACGATGGGGAAATTCATGAAATATTTCCCAATCACTTTAACAATCACCCTAACGGCTTCCTTGTTTGTCGCTATGGTGGTGAATGCCGCCATGACCGGAGGTTCCATGGATATTGAAGACAAAAATGTGACTAAAAAATCGGCAAAAACATATTCCATTATTTTTACAATAATCGCGGTTATTTTTGTTCTGATTGGAAACATTTACGACTCAAAATTAGCAAGGGCAATTGGTCACTTATCGATTATATCACTTGCATTAATGTGGTTGTATAAAATAAAATTATACCAATGGACACAGGATTTCCAGCATAACTTTTTTCCAAAAATGGAAGACAGCTACAAAAACTTTTTGGCAAAAATCCTGACGAAAAGAAGATCCTGGTATGCCCTGGCAGGGATTATAGGACTGTTGTTTTTCTCCTTTGTGCTGTTGGGAATTTTCCCTAGAAAAGTGTTGTTCTTCCCGGACAATATTCCGAATCAGGTAATCGCTTATATCGAATACCCCCAAGGTACCGATATCCAGAAAACGAACAAGGCCACCCTATTTGTGGAGAAACAGATCATTACGATTTTAAACAAATATGTAGATCCGAAAACGAATGAAAATTTCATGGCAGAATCTATCGTATCCCAAGTGGGTGTAGGTGCCGGAAATCCGAATGTCGATGCGGGCTCTGCCTCGGAAACACCTTTCAAAGGGAAGGTGACGGTAAGTTTTTCGGAGTTTAAATTCCGTAAAGGCATTAATACCACCGATATCCTGGAAGAAATCCGCCAGAAAGTTACCGGTATTGCAGGGGCGACCGTTACCGTAGAAAAAGATGCCAACGGGCCACCGGCCGGTTACCCGATCAGTATCCAATTGACCGGAACAGATTATGATGTGATGCTCAAAGAAGCCGACAAGATGATCGCTTACATCAATTCGAAAAACATTCCGGGTATTGAGCGATTGAGTGTTGATGTTAATAAAGAAAGTCCGGAGCTCGAAGTAACCGTTGACCGTGTTAATGCGGGAAGTATGGGCGTATCTACAGGCCAGCTTGGTTTTACCTTACGCCGTTCGGTTTATGGGCAGGAAATTTCCACCTATAAAGAAGGCGATGATGATTACAACATCACCATGCGTATGCAGGAGGACCAACGCAAAAATGAAAATGTGTTGTTCAACCAGTCGTTGACTTTCAGAAATCAGAATAATGGTCAGATTGTGCAGATTCCCGTTTCGGCCATCTCCGAAACAGAAAAAACCACGACCTACAACCAAATCAAAAGAAAGAACCACAAACGCATCATGACGGTGTATTCGAATGTCCTGACGGGTTACAATGGAGATGAGATCACCAAACAAATTGCGTCTGATTTAAAGAGTTATCAATTACCAAAGTCAATAAGCTATTCCTTTTCGGGAGTTCAGGAAGAGCAAGGGAAAAATCAGAGTTTCTTAATGTTTGCCTTGTTTCTTGCCTTGGCCGGTATTACGTTAATCATTGTTTTACAGTTTAATTCAGTTTCAAAATCGATGGTGATTTTGTTTACCGTATTGCTGAGTTTCAGTGGTGTTTTCTATGGTTATGTGATTGCCAATATGGATTTCATCATCTTGATGACGATGATGGGAATTATTTCCCTTGCCGGAATTGTGGTGAAAAACGGAATTGTACTGATGGACTTTTTCGTCTTGTTATTAGACCAAAAAGTAGCCGAAAAACAAGTGGAAAGCCATGACGATTTAACCTTGGAGGAAATCAAAGAAGTGATTATCGAGTCCGGAAAATCAAGATTACGTCCGGTATTATTGACGGCATTGACGGCAGTATTGGGATTGATTCCGCTGGCTATCGGGTTGAACTTTGACTTCTTCTCCCTGGTTACCGATTTTAATCCGCACTTCTTCATGGGCGGGGACAACGTAGTTTTCTGGGGACCGTTGGCTTGGACCATTATCTTCGGATTGACCTATGCCACGGTATTGACCCTGGTGATGGTACCGGTAATGTTCTACCTGGTAAAAAGAACCAAATACTGGTTGCGTGACCGAAGACTGGCCAGAGCCGCTAAAGAAGCTGCTGCCGAAATATAATTTTTTTCAAATACTAATCAAGAAACCACCCGAAATTTGATTTTGGGTGGTTTCTTGTTTTTGTAGGAATGGAATGTTTATATTAGCAGAAATAAAATGACGTAAGTAATCAGAATGTTTTGCTGTCGTATAATAGAATTCATTAATTCGCTGTATAAATACTAGTTGTAGCCAACTTCGAAAAAATAAAGTACGACATTATATGATGCTTATTACTTATGTCCTATCTATCTACCCAAAATTGGGTGGCTTTGTGTGATTTTGTCAGGCATATATGAAAGTTGTGTGCAAAACTTCCAAAAAACAGCGAATGAAAAAAATAATTATTCTCACACTACTTACTGCAATATCTATTTCTTGTACTAAAGAAGTCAAATTGTCCAAACTTAATAAAGAGCAAAATATAAAACCCGGCGAATGGTTTGACACGAAAGATAGTTTATCTGGAATTAGTGTCCGAGAAGATAAAATTGCGTTCTTTAAAAAAATGCAATTCTCAGATGATAATATTTGTCACTATTCTATAATTGATTCAATTCGAAAAGCTGGACAAAAAGAAACTAAGACTGGCCAATATTTGTTACTCAAAGGATATACTGACACAGCCCAATATGAAATCATTAAGAGAAACGATTCTTTTATTTCATTAAAAATGAATAATGAAATCTATGAGTTCAAATGGAAGAAATATATAATTTATCATGAAAAAACAAACAGCAACTAACCGTCATACTAAAAAACTAAAATATTAAACATAAATAGATAATAAATGAAAAAAATTAAATATTCACTTTTATCAGGATTAGTTTTTGGAATTATTGTTGGAATATATTGTTATACAACAAACAAAGAGGAAATTGCAATTGTATTATCGATTTTTTGTTTCATAACATTTAGTATTATTTCATATTTCAAGATGTTTTCCAAAATAGATTTTAGTGAAGAGTTTGAAAAAATAGACAAAAAATCAATTATTTATTCAGGATTAGCAAATCATTTTAAAGACGATATTTCAATTGGAGGAACTTTGTATTTGCTCGAAAATAAAATTGTTTTTCAAACAAATGTGATAAATTTTGCAAAAAGACACCAAAAAATAATTGAACTAAACGAAATTGACCAAACGGATTTTAGAAAAACATTAGGTTTTATAAATAATGGACTATTCATAAAAACTAAAGACAACTTAATGGAAGAATTTGTTGTAAATAAAAGAGAAACTTGGAAAGAACAAATCGAAAAAGTAATTTCTAAATATAAAACTGAAAGTTTATAAATAAAGTAATAGCGATTTATTCAAGTGAAGCTGAAAAACAAACCCGCTCCAAAAATCTTCTTAAAAAAACAAACCAGTATTAAAAACAGATACTGTGTGAATATCTCCTGACTTCGTTCCATTCCCATCCAAAACGATACTTCGGAACTATTTTCCCTCAATCAGGAACAAACAACACCAAAAACATAATTATTTTGGAATAAAATCCAAAAAAAACATAATAATTTTGGAATAAAATCCAAAAAAAACATAATAATTTTGGAATAAAACCTAAATTAAGTACTTTTGTTTTCTCAAAATCAATTCTTTATGATAAGAAGAGGACAAACAGCCTACGCCAAAGCACGCTTATTCAAAGGGAAAGCACTGCTGGTTTTTGGGCCAAGACAAGTGGGAAAAACAACTTTTGTCCAAAACTTAATCGCCGACTTAAACAAAAAAACACTTTTCCTGAACGGAGACGAATCGGATGTGCTTGTTTTATTCGAAAGTCCAAACGTCAGCAAACTTAAAAATATCATCGGCGACAACGAAATTCTCGTCATTGATGAAGCGCAACGCATTACAAACATTGGGATTGTACTTAAAATTATTGTCGACCAGATTAAAACCGTGCAAGTTATCGCCACAGGTTCTTCCAGTTTTGAACTGGCCAACAAACTGAACGAACCCTTAACGGGAAGAAAATATGAAATGTTTTTGTTTCCAATTGCATTTTCAGAAATGGTCACCCACAGCGGATTATTGGAAGAAAAAAGAGCTTTAGAGCAACGCCTTATCTACGGAAATTATCCAGAAATAGTCACCAATCCGATAGACGCCAAAGAACACATAAAATTGATTGCCAACAGTTACTTGTATAAAGACTTGTTCCTGCTGGAGCAAATATCAAAGCCGGTATTGCTTCAAAAAATAGTGAAAGCTTTGGCGCTGCAAGTGGGCAGCGAGGTTAATTATAACGAATTGGGTAAACTCATTCAAATAGACAACAAAACCGTCGAAAAATACATCGACCTGCTCGAAAAGGCATTCGTGATTTTTAAACTTCCCGCTTTATCGAACAATGTTCGAAACGAAATAAA
This sequence comes from Flavobacterium sp., assembly GCA_036676965.1. Lineage (GTDB taxonomy): Bacteria > Bacteroidota > Bacteroidia > Flavobacteriales > Flavobacteriaceae > Flavobacterium. The sequence goes on from JAKFBW010000083.1 coordinate 28,854, forward strand.
AAAAGGCAAAAAAATCTATTTTTATGACAATGGAATCATTAATGCCGCTACAGGGAATTTCAACTCTTTGGCACAAAGAACGGATATTGGCAGTTTGTGGGAGAACTATATCATAAGCGAGCGCATCAAATACCTGAACATCCAACAAGATGAAACCAACTCTTATTTTTGGAGAACGACTCAGCAACAGGAAATAGATTATATTGAAAAAAACGACAACGCTATTTTGGCTTGTGAAATAAAATGGAACGCTAAAGACAAGTATAAAATTCCTGTAACTTTTTCGGCAAACTACGCCAATGTAACATCAAAAATCGTTTCACCTGATAATTATGAAACCTTTTTGTTGCCGGCAATATAAATCTCAATAAAGAAACTCTGTTCCAATCTACCCAGACACACGAATAACGCACAAAAAAAGGGAAGCTTCCGTAAACGAAAACTTCCCTTTTAATAATTAACAATTTGTTTTAAAAAGCATTTACTATTGCATCCTGTTTCAAGTTTTTCACAGAAACGATTCTGTTGGCTGAATAATCCACCTCACTTAAAACGGAGTCATTCCAAAAGTACCATTTCCCAACTTTTTGCCCTTTATTATATTCGGCAATAGCGGTTTTATTTCCGTTTGTATCATAAGAAACCCACTGGCCTTGCAACTTTCCGTTTTTATAAAAACCTTCTTGTCGAATCTGCCCATTTTCATGAAGATAGGTTACTTTTACCAGGCTACCAACAGCTTCTAATTTTGGTTTTTCATTGTTTGCAAAAATTATTCCTGAAAACAACACTGCAACGATTATTATATATTTTTTCATAATACAAATATTTTGATAGTTCTTTAACAAAAATAAAAATCTATTTACGTTAAAAAAACAATTTGATAACAATTTAGCAACATTAAACAAAAGCTTAACATTGGAAATCAAAATTTTACACTAAAAAAGGCTTCCAAAATCATCGGAAGCCCTTATAATAGTTAATCATTACGTTTTTTAATTTTCGACAACTGTTTTAGTTGTGAGACTTCCTTTTTTTAATTTTAACAACCAATCTATCAGAATGTTTGCTGAGCA
>JAKFBW010000084.1:0-25907 GCA_036676965.1 Flavobacterium sp.
TAGGGTATCCTTATCCAGTTTGTCATACACATTGATTGAGCCTGAAAACCGCAATAAATCATCATAACAGATAGACACTTTAGAAATACGGTCAAATCGCTGTAAATAATCAAACAGTGGATTAATTATAGGATAGCTTGGTTTTTTAAACTGCATTAAAGGCTCGCTCATCGGGATTGTATTTATTACAAATTTACGCCAAAATATACTTTAAACATATAAAGAAACAACAAGTTATTCGACACTTACTGAATACATTATTGAAAAAAAGAGTTTCATTTTTTTAGAAATTTTAAAATGCAAACCCTCTCTTTATATTTTTTTTTATAAAGTTTAAATTATTAATTTAAAATAAAAATGCATTTAATCGTCATTATTTTCCTTTTATCGTATTTTTTAATACATTTGAAAAGAAAAGATAAAAAAAAAGCCTTCAAATTTATTAATTACTAATTTATGACAAATAAGCATGAGCTCTATTTCAAAGCAGCGCAATCCGCTAAAATTGGCATATGGGAATTGAATTTTGAAACTAAATTAATTTATTGGGATATTGTTACCAAAAACATTCATGAAGTTGATCCTGAATTCATTCCAGACTTTGAAAATGCAATGAATTTCTATATTGAGGGAGACAACAGAGATAAAATTAAATTCTTTGTAGAAAGAGCCTGTAAAAAAGGGCTTTCGTTTGAAGAACAATTCCAAATCCTTTCTGCCAAAAAAAATGTAAAACATATAAAAAGCATCGGTTACGTCAAATATAAAAATGGAAAACCGAGTAAACTTTTTGGTACTCTTCATGATATTACCACAGAACAAAATCTCATTAACAAGCTTCAATTAAACGTGGAGAAATTCTCTTCTGTATTTTCCAGTGCTAATGATTCGATAATCATTATCGATTCATCAACAGGATTCATTACGGATTGCAACCCCAGAACGCATGAACTCACAGAGTACGAATATACTGAATTGATAGGCTTACACAATTCAGTGCTATTTCCTGTAAAGACCAGAAAAGATGTAAGATTCTTTCTTTCAAATCAATTAAAAAAAGACAATTACTTTGTCAAGGAGACGTATATAAAAACAAAAAATGGAACTATAATTCCGGTTGAAGTTGCCTCCGGTAAAAAATTTAAAGTCAAAGAAAACATTTATTTGGTTTGCTTTTTAAGAGATATCAGAAAACGAAAAAATGCGGAAGAGAATCTCAGTATGTTATCGCTCGTAGCTTCTGAAACCACTGATACTATTTTAATAACAAATGCAGAAGGCATAGCCATCTGGGCAAATGAAGCCTATAAAAAATTGACAGGGCTTAGTTCTGAAGAAATAATCGGGAAAAAACCCGGTTATTTATCAAAAGGTCCGGAAACAGATGTAGAAACGACTAATCGAATGCGTGAAGCCATTAAAAATAAAGAGGGAATAAATGTCAGTATTCTGAATTACAACAAAAAGAGACAGAAATATTGGTTCGAATTAAACATCACCCCGGTATTTGACAACCACGGCAATTGTACCAAATTTGTAGGTGTTGGCAGAGATGTCACTGCCAAAAAAGAAAAAGAGTTAGAACTAAACAGAGTATTAGAGGTTACCAGTCAGCAAAATAACAAACTCTTTAATTTTGCCCATATCGTATCACATAATATCCGTTCGCACACCAGTAATTTGTCTTTGGTTTTAGACGTCATGGAAGGCACCGAGGATAAGGATGAAAAACTTTCTTTTGTGGAAATGTTGAAAGAAGGAACAGATAAATTATTAGAAACTATCGAGTACCTGAATGAAATCATTACCATACAGGAAAACACCAATATTAAAAAAGAGAAAATTGGCTTAAAAGAAGAAATTGAGAAAATAAAAAAATCACTCAGTTCAAAAATATCCAAAAGTCAACTAAAAATAATCCATTCCATTCCTGAAGAGCTCACGGTAAATGCTGTTCCTCAATATCTGGACAGCATTTTACTCAACCTGTTTACAAATGCAATAAAATATCGTTTTAAAGACCGGGAAGCTATTTTAGAAATTGATTATGAAATCGACCCTGATTACACCATCATTAATTTCAAAGACAACGGATTAGGCATTAATTTAAATAAGAACAAACATAAAATATTTGGTATGTACAAAACTTTTCATGGTAATGAAGACGCCAGAGGAATCGGATTATTTATCATTAAAAATCAAATCGAAGCCATGAATGGTAAAATTGAAGTCGAAAGTGAAGAAGGAAAAGGCTCTACTTTTAAAATCTATTTAAATAATAAATTAAGATGATCTATATTATTGATGATGACAAATTGTCTATCAAATTGATGAGTATGCTAATCCTTAGAAATGAATTTTGTGAAAAAATAAATTCATTTATTAATCCTCAAACGGCTTTAGCTGAACTTAAAGAAAATTACGATACCATTACAAATCTTCCGGATATTATTCTGCTTGATTTGAATATGCCTATTCTTGACGGTTGGCAATTTCTGGACGAGTTTATTCTTTTACCCCTAAAAAAAGAAATTCCAATTTTCATTATCACTTCTTCCATCGACCCTGCCGATAAAGAAATGGCAAAAAAATATGCTATGGTAAAAAGCTATATTGTAAAACCAATTAATGCCGAAAAATTAAACGCGATTAAAAATATTTTAGTCAGTACAGACGATACATTATCAATTTGATTCGCTATTTCAATTTATCTCAAACTCATAAACAATTATATCTTTCAAGAACCTAAATCAGCCTCAATCCATTCCATGAAAAAAGAAAGATTCTGATTTCACTTCCAAATGACTTATTTACCACCCTTACTTAGCATTAAGTGAGCTGTATTTGTTTGGTATAAATAATTCTTAATTTATTAAGAAAAAGAGATTTATACTATCTTTACATGGTTATGAAGTGCTTAAAATCTATTTTTCTTTGTTTTTATATCTGCTGCAATATTGCTGTAATATCTGCGCAAACCATTCGTGTTGACGACACAAAAAGCGCAACAGAACTTGCCGGAATATTAACCAACAGCGTTTCCTGTGTCATCGTTTCCAATGAAAATGCCACAGGGGATACTTTTACCGTTGGAAAAAAAAGTTACGCCTATTTTAATAATCAAGGCGGCAGTTTTCCTTTTAGTGAGGGTATTGTGCTAAGCACTTGGAGCAGTTCTAATTCAGTTGGGCCTTTTGTAAGGGACAATGGTGGAGGAAGCACTTCCTGGTTAGGCGACGCCGATTTAAATCAGGCCTTAGGCATTCAATCTATCAATGCGACCGTATTAGAATTCGATTTTATTCCGCTGACAAATTTTATCAGTTTTGATTATATTTTCGCATCCAATGAATATCAAGATGCTTATCCCTGTGAATATTCGGATGGATTTGCTTTTTTAATTAAGGAAAATAGCAGTCCTTCGGGTTACAAAAATTTAGCTGTAATTCCCGGAACCACGACCCCCGTTTCTTCAACCAACATTCATCCTGCAATAAACTATACTGATAGTTTTGGAATTAAAACCCAGTGTGCGGCCATAAACCCCGCTTATTTTGGCAGTTTAAATACAAGCCCCACAAATACAAGTCCTATCAATTATGCAGGCCAAACTATTGTAATGACGGCACAAACAGAAGTCATTGCCGGAAAACCATACCACATCAAACTGGTTATTGCCGATGATAAAAAAAATGATTTTGATTCAGCTGTTTTTCTAAAAGCCAAGAGCTTTATCTCAGAAATAGATTTGGGTTCCAATCGATTATTGACTACCAACAATGCCATTTGTTACGGGGAAAAATACCTCATCGACACCAAACTTCCTTCCAGTTACGCTTACCAATGGTATAAAAATAATACCGTAATTCCAGGAGCCAACTCCCCTTCCTACGAAGTTAGCGATGCCGGAACCTACAAAGTAGTAATTACCTTAAATCCTACCACATGCCTTGTAGAAAACGAAGTTAAAATAGAATACACCCCCGAAATTCTGTTGAGCAATACCACATTGGTACAATGCGATGACAATGCAGATGGTTTTTCTTTTTTTAACTTGACCAAAGCAGATAATACAATCAAAAACAACAATACCAGTTTGAGTGCTGTCACTTATTATGAGTCTTTAGCCAATGCACAAGGCCAACTGAACCCAATCACCAATGCAACCAATTACCAAAATAAATCGGTTAACCAAATTGTTTACGCACGGGTTACCAATTCTTATAATTGTGTAAACTATGCCGAACTGTCACTTCAAATTTCAAACGCATCTATCGCAAGTCAAAATCCAGTAGCGACTTGTGATAGCGATATCACACAAGACGGCTTATACTTTTTTGACCTTAATTCAGAGGTAACGCCACAAATTTTAACCGGATTACCCCTTGGACTGACCGTTGAATATTATTTGAATGCAAATGATGCGATTACCCAAAATAATCCATTGCCAAATCTATTTTACAACACTATTCCTAATCAGCAAACCATTTACGCCCGAATCGTAAATGGTTCCAACTGTTATGACATCACCCCTATTGATTTAATTATTAATACGTATAGAGCACCGGTAGATCAAAATTTTATTTTATGTGATCGTGACTACTTATTAATTACCATCAATCAAGGCCTGCCAAATTATCAATATTTATGGAGCACGGGAGCCACTACCAATTCCATTACTGTCAATATTGAAGGTATTTACACGGTAAAAATCACCAATCCGAACGGATGTGAAGCCACCCAAACTTTTAATGTAAGCGTTTCCGAACCTGCTACAATTACAGGAGTAAAAGTTAATGATCTGAAAGGAACCAAAAATTCAATACTCATTGAATATACCGGCTCAGGGGATTACGAATTTTCTATAGATAACTCCTTTTTTCAAGACAGTCCTTTATTTGAAGGAGTTGCAGCCGGAGCACATTTTGTTTCCGTTCGCGATAAAAATGGTTGTGGACAGATTGCCCCATTTCAAGTTTATGTTTTAGATTACCCGCGTTATTTCACTCCAAACGGTGATGGTTATAATGATACTTGGCAAATTAAAAATCTTGATGTATTGCCAAAATCTACGATAACCATTTTTGACCGGTATGGTAAATTACTGAAACAATTAAACGCTACAGAAATGGGTTGGAACGGCACCTATAATGGGCAGGAATTACCCGCTACTGATTATTGGTTTCAATTGATATTTGAAGACGGGAGAATCATCAAAGGCCATTTCAGCTTAAAACGATAATTAAAATTTTGCTATTTTTTAAAAATGAAATCGCCATTAACAACAAGTTTGCGCAAGCAAACACCAATAAATAAAAAGGCGATAACATATATGACCGCTAAAAAAACAACTTTTACATATATGAAAAAATCTATACTCTTATTATTACTTACATTAATAACGCTGAATGGTTTCGCACAATTTAGCAAAACGCATTATATCCCGCCTATAGTTTGTCAAAACACATTAGCTGAAGATCAGTACATATACATCTCCACACCCAGCCTATCCAATGTAAATTTCAAAATTATTGAAAATGGTGGTGCTGTAATTACCGGAACCGTCAACAATACAAATCCGTATCGATACAGCATTGGCACAGGGAATACCACCCGATTAATTACCCCAAAAACACAAATTGGGATAATCAGCAACAAGGGATACACCATAGAAGCCGAAGACTTAATCTATGTAAGTATTCGGCTGAATTCTTCTCGTAACAATAATAACAATTCATACAATCATGCCGGCGGATTGGTTTCTAAAGGGAATAGTGCCTTAGGAAAAGAATTCAGACTGGGTGCTATGCTAAATCCTCTTTTTGACGGTTCGTTATTAAATTTTGCCAGCATCTTATCAACTGAAAACGGAACGAAAATTACCATTTCAAACATCCCTACCGGAACAATTCTTTCTAATGGGACAATAGTAACCGGCCCTATAACCGCTACTTTAAATAAAAACGAAAGTTATGTTTTGGCTTTAGAAAACACCAATAACACTATATCAAACAGTTCCAAGATGATTGGAGCATTGGTCGAATCAGACAAACCGGTAGTGGTCAATTCCGGTTCATTTGCAGGAAGTAACAGTACCCTGCTAAGTAATGGAAATCCAACAGGAAGAGACGTAGGATTTGACCAGATTGTTCCTTTTGAAAAAACAGGCACGGCATATATCTTTGTAAAAGGGGTTGGCACTAATGAACTGGAACGTGTTTTACTGATTGCCCATAATGCAAATACCATAGTATATATAAACGGTAGTACTACGCCGTACACAACTCTGGTCAATGCTGGCGATTATGTGGTTATCGACGGAAGTCAGTTCAGTAATGGCAATTTATATGTCACTACTTCTGAAAAAGTATTCGCTTATCAAAGTATTGGCGGTTTAGCTCCCACTTTTAATCCTAATAACGGCTTACCCACCAACAATCCTCCTGCCAATCAAAACCTCTTTTTTGTTCCGCCTTTAAATTGTGCCACGCCAAACAGTGTAGACAACATTCCAGATATTGAATCCATTGGAGACATAACATTTAACGGAGGTCTAAATATTGTTACCGAAACTGGTGCAACGGTTTCCATTAACAATACTCCAATCACAGTTACTCCCGTTGAAATAACAGGAAATCCAGATTTTGTGAGATATACAATCAATGGTTTAACGGGAAACATAGCTGTTAAATCTACCAGACAAGTATATGTTTCTTATTTTGGGACTAATGGAGCCGCAACTTATGGTGGCTATTATTCCGGATTTGATAGCAAACCGGAGATTGGAAGCAATAAAATAAATATCGACAATACCTCTTGTATCCCTAACATAGAATTAAAGGTCAGTGCTATTTCCCCATTCACTATCTTCGAATGGTTTTTTAATGATGTAGCCATACCCAATTCAAATATCAATTCTTATGTTCCAACCCAGCCCGGTTATTATCAAGTAAAAGGAAGTATTCCCGGTTGTCTTTCTGTTTTTTCAGATAAAATTCCCGTTAGTAATTGTGCTACCGATTTGGATAATGATCTAACTATTGACAATATTGATATTGACAACGATAATGATGGGATTACCAATTGCACCGAATCGTATGGCAATCAAAACATCAACACATCTAATCTTTCCAACGGAAATCTAGTCATTGGTAATTATTCGAATTCTTTTACCGGAAATGTTACTGCATCATCAATCGCCAGTCCAATTCCTTTTGCAGGAAGTATGGATGGTAGTTTTATCACTGAAATTCCGGCAGGAAAAAATAATTCGGTAAGCTATCAAATGAGTTTTGCCCAACCGATAAGTATCGGAATGGAATATATTTCCAATGCCAATATATCCGATTTATTGAATAGCGAAGCAGAGTACGTCGTTAATTCAGACATTGATAAAACGATGACGGTACTCAATCCGAACAATCAATTGCTGATTGACACCAATTATGATGGCATTTATGAAAGTGGCGTTACACAATTTTCTTCTTTTGAAATACGATTCAGGCTAAACAACACGACTCCATTGGCGGCAGGAACTGGGACTTTCCAATTTTTGACCTATTTAACCAACTCGATTCGTTTTACCCATATCAATTTATCAGACACCAATAACAACAAAAGCAGCTTACGATTCTTTGCCGCATGTGTTCCAAAAGACACAGATAGTGATGGAATTGCAGACCATTTGGATTCAGACAGTGACAATGACGGCATACCAGACACCATCGAATCTCAAGGAAATGTTGCAGTTGCTTTATCAAATTCCGACATTAATAATGACGGACTGGACAATTCGTTTGGAACTGGATTTACTCCTGTAGACACGGATAATGACGGTATCCCTGATTATTTAGATTTAGACAGCGATAATGACGGAATTTATGATGTTGTAGAAACGGGAAGCAACAACACTGATACCGATAATGATGGCATAAAAAATTACAGAGACCTTGATAGTGATAATGATCTATGTAGTGACGTCATTGAAGCTGGTTTTATGGACAGCAATACTGATGGAATATTAGGTGCAATTACACCGCCAATAATAAATATAAACGGGCAAGTTAGCAGTGGTATTGGGTATACCGCACCAAATAACAACTATATCATCTCCGCGCCAATAGTAATTGGCAGCCAGCCTGTTGTTCCTCCAACCTGTGATTTACAAAACACCTCCGTTTCAATTACAGCAAACAGTGACAGCTACCAATGGCAACTTTCGACTGATGGAACAACATGGAATTCTATTATCGACAACATCACATATTCCGGAGCTACAACAAAAAACCTTACGATTAACCGTGTCACAAATACCATGAATGGGTATAAATACCGTGTCTTTATCAACAAAAATGGGAATTCTTGTGGTTTATTATCTGCAGAAACCTCTTTAACGGTTTATGTATTACCGGCTCTTAATATCACAACCCTGAAACAATGTGATGATGATATCGATGGCATCTCTGATTTCAATTTAACCGAAAAAAATAGTTTTATATCTGCCAATTATGCCAATGAAACATTTACTTACTATACCACACAAGCAGGGGCAACTAATGCCGACACAGCTGCCAAAATAACTAATCCAACTGTGTATCATAGTGGAAACAATACTATCTGGGTCAGAGTAGAAAACACTAACGGTTGTTTTAATATTACTTCACTACTTCTATCCGTGTCAACCACACAAATTCCAACTTCATTCAGTAAAATATTTTCTGTATGCGATGATTACATAGACGATATCCATAATGACATAGACGGAATAGCCACATTTGATTTTAGTACTACAACTTCAGACATCCTTGCCATGCTTCCCGCTCCAACTTCATCCTATATGATAAAATATTATAAAAATGAAGCCGATGCCCTTTCAGAAAAAAATGAAATCAGCAATAGCAATGATTACAGGAATGATGGTTATCCTAATCAGCAAGCTATTTGGGTTAGGGTAGAAAGTACTTCAGACAATGCCTGCTATGGTTTAGGCCCGCATGTTCAGTTAATTGTAAATGCAAAACCAAATATAAATACCAATGAAGACCAAACCGATGATGAATTTGTATGTTTGAATCTTCCAAACTATTTTGCACAACTTAATTCAGGAATAGTTGACGGTTCCCCAACAAGCAACTATACCTATATTTGGACAAAAGACGGAACGGTATTGTCAAATAAAACCGCACCAACTTTAGACGTAAATACAGCGGGAATCTATACCGTTGAAGTAACCAATGTTCATGGATGCAGCAGGATTAGAACCATAAATGTTGCCACTTCAGATATAGCACATATACAAAATATTGACATTGTTGATTTAGCCGATTCCAATTCGGTTACCGTTAGCGTTACCGGAATAGGCAATTACACCTATAGTTTAGACGAACCCAACGGTCCTTTTCAATCGTCAAATTTCTTCGAAAATGTTTCTGCGGGATTCCATATAGTATATGTAAATGATGAAAATAATTGTGGAACCCTGAGTCAAAAAATCTCCATTATTGGAATACCGAAATTCTTCACACCAAATGGTGACGGTTATAATGATTATTGGAATGTAAAAGGCGTCAGCAGTGATTTTAACAGCAATTCCAGCATTATCATTTTTGACCGTTACGGAAAATTGATTAAGCAAATTACAGCTTCAAGCCCGGGTTGGGACGGAACAATGAATGGTCGTCCTTTACCCTCAGATGATTATTGGTATATGATAAAACTGGAAGACGGCAGAGAGGCAAAAGGACATTTCAGCTTAAAAAGATAAAACTAAAAGGAAATTCCAATTTCTTAGAAAAGGAAAAATCCCAAACTCCTATTGGAATTTGGGATTTTAAATATTGAAATTTTAAGAAATTTAGATTTTAAATCTTTTTCTATCTGTTTCTGTCAAATATATTTTTCTCAGACGAATCGATTTTGGAGTTACTTCAACATATTCATCTTTTTGAATGTATTCTAAAGCTTCCTCTAATGAGAAAATAATCGGAGGAATAATCCTTGCTTTTTCATCATTTCCAGAAGAACGAACGTTAGACTGTTTTTTCTCTTTAGTTACGTTTACACACATATCATCACTACGGGAGTTTTCTCCAATTACCTGACCTTCGTAAATTTCGGCATTTGGTTCAACGAAAAACTTACCACGATCTTGCAATTTATCGATAGAATAAGGAATAGCTTTTCCTTTTTCCATAGAAATCAATGAACCTTTGTTACGTCCAGCAATTTCTCCTTTGTAAGGCTCATATCCTATAAAACGGTGTGCCATAATAGCCTCACCAGCTGTTGCAGTCAACAATTGGTTACGCAATCCAATAATTCCACGTGATGGAATATTAAATTTTACAATCATACGTTCACCTTTAGTTTCCATACTCAGCATTTCACCTTTACGCATAGTAACGAACTCAACCGCTCTACCTGAAAGAGTTTCTGGTAAATCAATTGTCAATTCCTCAATTGGCTCACATTTTTTACCGTCAATTTCTTTGATGATAACTTGTGGCTGACCGATTTGCAACTCATACCCTTCTCTTCTCATTGTTTCAATAAGAACAGACAAGTGAAGTACACCACGACCAAAAACCATAAACTTATCAGCAGAATCAGTTTCACCCAATTTCATTGCCAAGTTTTTCTCCAATTCTTTTGTCAAACGCTCTCTAATATGACGAGAAGTTACAAATTTACCCTCTTTTCCAAAGAAAGGAGAGTCATTAATTGTAAACAACATACTCATAGTAGGCTCGTCGATATCAATTGTTTTCAAAGCCTCAGGGCTTTCAAAATCAGCGATAGTATCTCCAATTTCAAAACCTTCAACTCCAATAATAGCACAAATATCTCCAGCAATTACTTGTTGTACTTTTTTACGGCCAAGTCCTTCAAAAGTATGAAGTTCTTTGATACGTGATTTAGTGATAGTACCATCTCTTTTTACTAGTGAGATTGGCATACCTTCATTCAAAACTCCTCTTTCCAAACGACCAATAGCAATACGACCAGTAAATGCAGAGAAATCTAAAGAAGTAATCAACATTTGTGGTGTTCCTTCAGAAACTTTAGGAGCTGGTACATTTTCAACAACCATATCCAATAATGCTTCAACATTATCAGTTACGTTTTCCCAATGATCAGACATCCAGTTATTTTTAGCAGAACCGTAAACAGTTGGAAAATCTAATTGCCATTCTTCAGCACCTAATTCAAACATTAAGTCAAAAACTTTTTCGTGAACTTCTTCAGGAGTACAGTTTTCTTTATCTACTTTATTGATTACTACGCAAGGTTTCAATCCCAAATCGATTGCTTTTTGCAAAACAAAACGAGTTTGTGGCATTGGTCCCTCAAAAGCATCCACTAGCAAACATACACCATCGGCCATGTTCAATACACGTTCCACTTCTCCACCAAAATCGGCGTGGCCAGGGGTATCGATAATATTGATTTTTGTTCCTTTATATTGAACTGATACGTTTTTAGAAGTAATAGTAATACCTCTTTCACGCTCTAAATCGTTGTTATCAAGAATTAAATCACCTGTGTTTTCGTTGTCACGAAATAATTGACAGTGATACATAATTTTATCAACCAAAGTTGTTTTACCGTGATCGACGTGGGCAATAATTGCAATGTTTCTAATAGATTCCATCTGTGATTTTTAATGGGTGCAAAGGTACACTTTATTTTGATATAAAAAATATTTAAACAATAGATTCCCCATTCTTAACCTTTTAGACACCCAAAAGCAACATAAAAAACGGCTTAAAAATAAGTTTTTAAGGTTATTTTAATATTCACAATAAATAATTATATTTGGTTAATGAAAAATAAAACGACCCAAATCATTCTAATCTATCTGCTCATAGCTTTGTTTGCGGCTATTTTTTTTCATAAAATATCCATAAGTTACTTACATCCATCAAATTACCACGTTTTTAATTTCTCTAAAGACATCTTCTTAATCTTTTTAACAGCCTTATTATTCAAATACATATTATCAAAAAATGACAATAGAAATAAAGCCGTTTTTGAAAAATTAAGGGACACCAACAAAGGAATTAAAGAATCAAACGAAAAATACGACATTGTTGCCAAAGCAACCAGTGACACTATTTGGGATTGGAAAATACAAGAAGACAACATGTCCTGGAACAAAGGAATCGAAAATGTTTTTGGCTATAGCCAAGACCAGGTTGGCGATAGTTCTACCTGGTGGTTTGACAAAATTCATCCTGAGGACAGCATCAAAATGTCCATAAAACTCTACTCCTTTATTGAACAAAAAACAGAAAAGTGGCAAGATCAATACCGATTCAAATGTGCCGACAACTCCTATAAATATGTTCTCGACAGGGGATTTCTTCTTAAAGACGAAAATGGAAAAGCCGTAAGAATGATTGGAGCCATACAGGACATCACCAAACAAAAAGAAGAAGAACAGCGACTTAAATTATTAGAAACCGTAATTACACAATCGAAAGATTCCATAATGATTACCGAAGCTAATTCCGTAAACTCGCAGATTCCAAAAATAATTTATGTTAACCCGGCATTTTCCATCATGTCCGGTTATAAATTCGATGAAATTATTGGAAAAACTCCTAATATCTTCATAGGACCAAATTCAGACAAGCAGGAATACAAAAAACTGATCACCTCATTAAACAATCAGGAAGAATGTCTGGTCGAAACTATTAGCTACAAAAAAAACAGGGAAGAATTCTGGGTTCGTTTCTCCATGGTTCCTGTTTTCAATTCAGAAAATGAACTTTCGCACTGGGTGTCCATACAAAGAGATGTTACTGAAGAGAAAAAACAAGAAAAAGAAAAAGAACAACTTATTCGGGAACTGACATTGAACAATAAAGACCTCAAACAGTTTTCGTATATTACTTCACACAACCTTAGAGCTCCTTTATCTAACTTAACCGGCTTATTAAATTTAATCGAAGACATTGAAGTTGAGAACCCTGAATTAAGAGACATTATTCAAGGCTTCAACAAATCAACACATCTACTAAACGAAACCATTGATGACTTAACCAAAGTAATGATCATCAAAGACAATACTTCTATCCAAAAAGAAAACGTATCCCTAAATGAAGTATTTGAAAACGTTTTCAGCCAACTTACCTTTCAAATTGAGTCACACAAACCTATCCTCAGAATCAATTTCGAAAAAGTTTCCGTTTTAAACATAAACAAATCATACATAGAAAGCATTCTATTAAATCTTCTGACCAATGCGTTAAAATACAGTGCGGAAGACAGAACATTAAGAATATCCATCACAGCACATCAGGAAGAAGAAACTGTCGTTTTAATCTTTAAAGACAACGGAATCGGAATTGACATGGAAAGAAACAAAGACAAAGTTTTCGGACTTTACCAAAGATTCCATAATCATCCTGACAGCAAAGGACTGGGCTTATACCTTGTAAAATCACAGGTTGAAGCCATGGGAGGAAGCATTAACATCAAAAGCGAGGTAAATAAGGGAACCGAATTTACTTTAATATTCAAAAACAAATAAAAAACAATGTTAGACCTAATTTTATGCGTAGATGACGACCCGATAACTCTTATGTTATGCAAAAAAGTAATTAACAAGGCATCGTTTTCAAATGAAATTATTACAGCTAAAAATGGCGAGGAAGCACTTCACTATTTTGATGAATTGAAACAGAACAATGAAAAAAAAGTTCCACAACTGATTTTTCTGGACTTAAACATGCCTATAATGGGAGGATGGGAATTTTTAGACAGTTTCAACAACGAAAACTACTCTAATTTCAATTCCGTAAAAATAATTATTCTTTCCTCTACAATCGACCCCGAAGACCTAAAAAAAGCAGAAAAATACCCTGCCGTTATTGATTTCCTTCCTAAACCCATCACAACCTCGATGCTTGAATACATCATCGATAAAATATAATCTGTTTAGAAGGTAAACCTATAAACAGAACCATACATCAAATAAAAAAAATTCTAAAAACTTTTTCTAATCTTGGTCAATTTGTAAATTTTACTACAAAAAAAAAGAAAAACCTACACTTTTATCTAATTCTCAATTTTTAGGTTTTTAAGCATCCCCTTTTGTTCCTGATCCGTTTTTAAGAGGATTTTCGAGAAACTTTACCCCACAAAAAAAGCCTTGAATTTCTTCAAGGCTTTTGACTTTCTGGGTGGATGACCGGGTTCGAACCGGCGACCCTCGGTACCACAAACCGATGCTCTAACCAGCTGAGCTACAACCACCATTTGCTTAGCGGTTGCAAATATACAACATAACTTTACTTCTCCAAAAGATTTTTAAAAAAAATTACAGGAATTTTAAAGCAAATTTCCTAAGCTATTGACAGCCAAACATCTTTCTACGGTAAAACCTTCGGCATAATCTAAGCCTACAAGCC
Organism: Flavobacterium sp.; assembly: GCA_036676965.1. Classification (GTDB taxonomy): domain Bacteria; phylum Bacteroidota; class Bacteroidia; order Flavobacteriales; family Flavobacteriaceae; genus Flavobacterium. The sequence continues at coordinate 14,415 of JAKFBW010000084.1, forward strand.
TTCCTAAATCCCTGGAACGATAATTAAGGCTTTCAAAGAAGTTTTTACTGGTGATTGGAGATTCCGGTTCATTAGAATTGGGATCATAAAACTGCGAACGATAGGCTAAAATAGATTCAATCTTTTTATCGGTAAATCCGGTAATATCCACCACAAAATCCGGCTCTATGTTTTTCCACTGGATGTAGTGATACACTACCTTCGGCCTCCAGGCTACTTGCTTCTCCCCTGCCAACTCCGTTTCTATTTTCATCAATCCTGATAAAAAACAGGCATCTGAAACCAATTTACTCCCTTTGCCGTGATCGATATGGCGGTCATCAATGGCATTGCACAAAACGATTTCCGGTTTGTATTTCCGAATCATTTTGATGATTTCCAATTGGTGTTTTTCATCATTGACAAAAAAACCGTCACACATCCCCAGATTTTCACGAACGGAAACCCCTAATATTTTTGCAGCAGCAATAGCTTCCTGATCTCTAATCTCGGCCGAACCACGGGTTCCTAATTCACCACGGGTCAAATCAACGATTCCGACTGATTTCCCCAATGAAATTTCTTTTAAAATCGTACCGGAACACCCCAACTCTACATCATCAGGATGCGCTCCAAAAGCTAATATATCTAGTTTCATTATTATTGTTTTTTCCTCCCCCGCCCCCTCCAAAGGAGGGGCAGACTGTACGGAGTTACTTTATTTTATCTCTACACTAATTTCTGTATCCTCATTTCTAACCTCTCATTTCTAACCTCTCATTCCTAACCTCTCATTTCTAACTTCTCATTTCTAACTTCTCATTTCTAACCTCTCATTCCTAACCTCTCATTCCTAACCTCTCATTCCTAACCTCTCATTCCTAACCTCTCATTCCTAACCTCTCATTCCTAACCTCTCATTTCTAACCTCTCATTCCTAACCTCTCATTCCTAACCTCTCATTTCTAACTTCTCATTCCTAACTTCTCATTCCTAACTTCTCATTCCTAACTTCTCATTCCTAACTTCTCATTCCTAACCTCTCATTCCTAACCTCTCATTTCTAACCTCTCATTTCTAACCTCTCATTTCTAACTTCTCATTTCTAACCTCTCATTTCTAACCTCTCATTCCTAACTTCTCATTCCTAACTTCTCATTCCTAACCTCTCATTCCTAACCTCTCATTTCTAACCTCTCATTTCTAACCTCTCATTTCTAACTTCTAACCTCTAACTTTAAAGAACACTTTTCATCGTAAAGGATTTATTCACACTTTCATTCCATTCTTTCTCTGGAATACTTTCCTTTGTAATTCCGCAGCCCATATACAAATGCGCTTGTTTTTCTTTTATTTGCATGCAGCGCAAATTAACATACAAATCAGATTTTTGTTTTTTCTCGGCAAAATCTTTTTTGTTTAATTCGCCTAAAAAACCGGTATAATATTCCCTATCATAGCCTTCATTGTCTAAAATAAATTCTTTGGCACTTTGTTTAGGCAAACCACAAACAGCTGGTGTGGGGTGTAAAACCGAAACCACCTGATTCAATTTTGAAGTCTTATTGATTACCCCTTCAATATCCGTCTTAATATGCAACACATTTCCCGCCTGAACGGTGTAGGGACTGGAAATAGCCACTTCAGAGGTTAATCCTTTCAGGTTTTCCAATATAAAATCGGTAACAAATTGCTGTTCCTTTATTTCTTTTGGTTCCCAAACTACATCGGTAGTACCATTAAAATTTTGTGTTCCGGCCAATGCCATCGTACAAAACTTTTTTCGGCTTGCTTTTAACAATCGTTCAGGTGTAGCTCCCATCCACAACCCTATTTTAGGATGATACCAACAATAACAGAAAACCGTTGGAAAACGCTGAATTAATCTTGTAAAAACAGCAACCAAATCGAAATTGGGCACTTCTAAAGTTTCTTTTCGTGACAAAACCACCTTGTTAAAAACACCATCTTCGATAGCATCTGTTGCCTTTTGAATAAGATTCTCAAAACGTTCTTTTTCCTGTTGATTTTCCGAATTAGCTAAATTTTCCGATTGATTTTCATCAAATGAAGTAATATCTGCCTCCCAAATAACCGATTGTTTTTTTGGAATTAATATCATCTGATTGCCATGAAATGGCGCAAAGACAAAACCTGTTTCGTCTAAGGTTTCTGCAAAATACAAATGATCATTTTTTTGAAAAAAACCTCTCACTTCTGTTTTATAGGGTTTACTATAAATTACAAAAGGTAATTTTTGGGCTTCTTGTTGCTTCACTTTTATAAAAAAATCAATCATACATTTTTGTATTAAAAGGTTAGTTTTTCCGAATAAAATCTAGCTCGTTTTCTTTCTTTTTGGCAAAACCATATTGGTCAATTTACAAAGCGAAATGAGATTGTCTCTTTCATCTACGATGCGAATTTCCCAAAGATGAATGCTCGCACCTTGGTGAATAATTTTAGCGGTTGCCGTCACTACTCCCTCACGTTTGGATTTTAAGTGATTCGCCGAGATTTCGATACCGCGCACTTCACTGTGCTCCGGATTGATAAATATAAAAGAAGCCGCACTACCCACACTTTCTGCCAAGGCTACCGAAGCACCCCCATGCAACAAACCCATAGGTTGATGAACAGATGGATTTACCGGCATCGTGGCCACCAGAAAACCTTCACCGGCATCAACATATTTGATGTTTAAGGTTTCCATCAAGGTGTTTTTTGAAATTGTATTACAGTAGTCTAGTATCTTATCTTTATCGAAACTCATGTTTTTTTCTTTTTAAAGAGTGTAAAAATAAATAAAAGATAATACACAAATGAGGAAATCACAGGCTTATTCTGAATTGAAATTTTAAATTGATTCCCATTCAAATTAGATTTTCCCTATTTTTACCAAAAAACCATCCTAATGCGTCCCATAACATTACTGTCTTTTTTTATTTTACTCATCATCTGCTCTTGCCGTTCCGATTTCGAAACAATGGCAAGTTCAGGAAAACTGGAATTCTCCAAAGACACTGTCTATTTAGACACTGTATTTACCGGCATCAGTTCGAGCACCTACAGTTTAAAAGTATACAACCGCAGCAAAAACGACATCAACATCCCAAGCATACAATTCAAAAAAGGATTGAATTCTAAATACCGTATGACCGTTGACGGAATGCAGGGAACCGATGGGAAAATTTTCAACAATATCACATTATTAGCCAAAGACAGTCTGTATATTTTCATTGAAACTACGGCAAATAGTACTGACACGAACCCAACCGATTTTTTATATACCGATGAAATTCAATTTGACGGAGGCAATAATCTACAAGAAATACATTTAGTAACCCTGATACAGGATGCTTATTTTATCTATCCCAAACGTTTTGAAAACGGAACCACAGAAAATCTTCCTATTGGAGCCGAAAAAATAGAGGGATTTTATTTGGATGAGAATGATCCTATAAATGAAAATGAGCTCCATTTCACCAATCAAAAACCCTATGTCATTTATGGCTATGCCGCTGTTCCCGAAGGTAAAACCCTAATTTTGGATGCCGGAAGCCGGGTTTATTTTCACGACAATTCAGGACTTATCGTTACCGATAATGCTTCGCTAAATGTTAACGGAGCAGTTTCTACAACGAACAAACTGGAAAAGGAAGTAATTTTAGAAGGCGATCGCCTCGAACCTGAATACTCTGATGTTCCGGGACAATGGGGAACCATTTATTTCCTAAACGGAAGCACTAACAATAGCATCAATCATCTCACCATCAAAAATGCCACCATCGGTTTATTATTTAAAAACAGTGACAATACCACGGTAAACATCAAAAACACTCAAATTTACAACTCGGCTAATTATGGTATTCTGGCAGAAAACGCCAAAATTAATGGCGAGAATATCGTCATCAACACTGCCGGTCAGGCGGGTTTAAGCTGTTCCTATGGCGGTCATTACACTTTTACCCATTGTACTTTCAACAATAACTGGAACAGCTCCACCCAAATTTCGGTTGCTATCGCAAATCTTAAAACAGGAACCACCACAGAAACCAAGGATCTGACAACGGCAACCTTCAACAATTGTATCATTTACGGTTCAAACTTCAATGCGTTCAGCCTAAATAAAAAAACAGGAGCTGCATTTGAATACCAATTCAACAATTGCCTACTCAAATATAATGGTTCCTCCACGGATCCCGATTATCAATTTACAACAGACACCAACCATTACACCGGTATTATTTTAAACCAAAACCCAAAATTTGAGTGCATCTCTCAAAACAAACTCAATATCGACGCCAGTTCTCCCGCTTTCGCAAAAGGGAATCCGGCTTATGTAATTCCGTTAGACATTTTAGGAAAGACCAGAACTTTACCTCCTGATTTAGGGGCTTACCAAAGTGAACCTTTTATAAAATAAACCTCTGTAAAAAGCGAAAACTAAAAAAAAGAAGACCGCAAATTCGCAAATTATATTCGTTTAGAATCAATGAAAATTGGCGAATTTGCAGTATTTTTTTAATTCTTTGATTTTGTCAAATACTTTGCATTTCACATTTGCTCTTACTATATATTTAAACTAAATTTGCATCGCAATTCAACAAACACAAAACAATGATTCATTTCTTTGAAAACCAAAGCAAAGCTGTTTTTGCCGTTCAAACGCAAAACGAAATTTCAGCTGAAGACATTTCTAAATTGAACTGGCTTTTTGCCAATGCAAATAAAATAGAGAAATCCGTATTGTCGGATTTTTTTGTTGGTCCTCGCGCCACGATGATTACGCCTTGGAGTACCAATGCCGTAGAAATCACTCAAAACATGGGGATTCCCGGAATCATTAGAATCGAAGAATTTTACAAAGCAACGGAAGATTTCACCGATTTTGACCCAATGCTATCCCAAAAATACAGCGAATTAAATCAAGATATTTTCACCATTAATATTCAACCGGAACCGATATTGAATATTGATGATATTGCGGCTTACAATAAATCCGAAGGTTTGTCATTAAGTGACGAAGAAGTGGACTACTTGAATAATTTAGCCGCCAAATTAGACAGGAAACTGACGGATTCTGAAATTTTTGCTTTCTCACAAGCCAATTCAGAGCACTGTCGTCACAAAATTTTCAACGGAACTTTCGTAATTGACGGTGAAGAAAAAGAAACTTCTCTTTTCAAATTGATTAAAAAAACGTCTCAGGAAAACCCTAACAATATTGTTTCGGCTTACAAAGACAACGTGGCTTTTGTAAAAGGCCCAAGAGTGCAACAATTTGCTCCAAAAACTGCCGACAAACCTGATTTTTATGAAATAAAAGAATTTGATTCAGTTATTTCCTTAAAAGCAGAAACACACAATTTCCCAACTACTGTAGAGCCTTTCAACGGAGCCGCTACAGGTTCAGGAGGAGAAATTCGTGACCGTTTGGCCGGAGGACAAGGTTCATTGCCATTGGCAGGAACTGCTGTTTACATGACTTCTTATTCTCGTTTAGCCGAGGATAGGAATTGGGAAAACGCTGTTGAAGAAAGAAAATGGTTGTACCAGACTCCAATGGATATTTTAATTAAAGCGTCTAACGGAGCCTCTGATTTCGGAAATAAATTCGGGCAGCCGTTAATCACCGGTTCCTTGCTTACTTTCGAACACGAACACTTCGACACTCTTGGTGCAACCGGTAGAAAGTTAGGTTACGATAAAGTAATCATGCAAGCGGGTGGAATTGGTTACGGAAAATTGGATCAAGCCATAAAACACAAACCACAGGAAGGTGATAAAATCGTTATCCTGGGTGGAGAGAATTATAGAATCGGAATGGGCGGTGCAGCGGTTTCATCTGCCGATACTGGAGCCATGAGTTCTGGAATTGAGTTGAATGCCGTACAACGTTCGAACCCTGAGATGCAAAAACGTGCTGCCAATGCCATTCGTGGTTTGGTAGAAAGTGACAACAACCCTATCGTTTCTATTCACGATCACGGTGCTGGTGGACACCTGAACTGTCTTTCGGAATTAGTGGAAGATACTGGAGGATTAATCGATTTGGATAAATTGCCTGTAGGTGACCCTACTCTTTCTGCTAAAGAAATCATAGGTAACGAATCTCAGGAAAGAATGGGATTGGTTATTGGTCAAAAAGATATTGATTTACTTCAAAAAATTGCAGACCGTGAGCGTTCTCCGATGTATCAAGTGGGAGACGTTACAGCCGATCACCGTTTTACTTTCGAGTCAAAAACAACTGGTGCCAAACCGATGGATTACGCATTGGAAGATTTCTTCGGAAGTTCACCAAAAACAGTTATGACAGATAAAACTGTTGCTTACAACTACCCAGCATTAGAATATAGCGTAAAAAATATATCTACTTATTTAGAGCAAGTATTGCAATTGGAAGCCGTGGCTTGTAAAGACTGGTTAACCAATAAAGTAGACCGTTGTGTGGGCGGAAAAGTGGCCAAACAACAAACAGCAGGGCCATTACAATTGCCATTGAACAACTGTGGTGTGGTAGCCTTGGATTACCAAGGAAAAGAAGGAATTGCCACCTCTATTGGGCACTCTCCTATTGCGTCCTTAATTGACCCAGTGGCTGGAACAAGAACAGCCATTGCCGAATCGTTATCAAATATCGTTTGGGCTCCAATAAAAGACGGAATAAAAGGGATTTCATTGTCTGCCAACTGGATGTGGGCGTGTAAAAACGAAGGGGAAGACGCTCGTTTGTACGCAGCCGTTGAAGCTTGTTCTGACTTCGCTATCGAATTGGGAATCAATATTCCAACAGGAAAAGACTCGCTTTCGATGAAACAAAAATATCCAAACGACGAAGTAATTGCTCCGGGAACGGTTATTATTTCGGCAGCCGGAAATTGTACTGATATTCGAAAAGTGGTAGAACCTGTTTTACAAAAAGACGGTGGTTCTATCTATTACATCAATTTATCACAAGATGACTTCAAATTAGGAGGTTCTTCATTGGCGCAAACCTTGAATACTATTGGAAATGAAGCACCAACGATTAAAGATGCCGCTTTTTTCAAAAAAGCATTCAACACCATCCAAGAATTAATTTTAGACAATCAAATCTTGGCTGGACATGATATAGGAAGTGGTGGTTTGATTACCACTTTACTGGAAATGTGTTTTGCTGATGTAAATTTGGGAGCGAAAATCGATTTCTCTGTTTTTGAAGAAAAAGACATCATCAAATACCTTTTTGCTGAAAATATCGCGGTGGTTTTCCAAGCCAAAGACGATGCCGCAGTTGAAAGCAAATTGAAGGCTAACGGAGTTGCTTTCCATAAACTGGGAACAGTAATAAATACAGCGACTTTAGACTTTGGTCCTTGTGCATTAGACATTGCCAAATACAGAGACATCTGGTTTAAAACTTCATTCTTATTAGACCAAAAACAATCGAAGAACGGAACAGCTCAAGCCCGTTATGACAATTATAAAAACCAAGCGTTAGACTATACTTTCCCTGCTCACTTCACAGGTAAAAAACCTGTCATCCCGAGCGCAGTCGAGAGACCGAAAGCAGCTATCATCCGTGAAAAAGGAAGTAACTCAGAGCGTGAAATGGCCAATGCAATGTACTTAGCCGGTTTTGATGTAAAAGACGTCCACATGACCGATTTGATTTCAGGTCGTGAAAACTTGGAAGACATTCAGTTTATTGGTGCGGTAGGCGGATTCTCTAACTCGGATGTTTTGGGTTCTGCCAAAGGTTGGGCCGGAGCCTTTTTATACAATGAAAAAGCCAAAACAGCTTTGGACAATTTCTTCAAAAGAGAAGATACACTTTCTGTTGGAATTTGTAACGGTTGTCAATTATTCATCGAATTAGGATTAATCAACCCAGAACACAAACAAAAACCAAAAATGCTCCACAACGAGAGCCAAAAGCATGAGAGCATCTTTACTTCTGTAACAATACAGGAAAACAATTCGGTGATGCTATCAACACTTGCAGGTGCAACGCTTGGAGTTTGGGTTTCGCACGGTGAAGGTAAATTCAGCAAGCCAATGGCCGAAGAGCATTACAACATTGTGGGTAAATACGGTTACGAAGGTTATCCTGCCAATCCAAATGGTTCTGATTATAACACCGCTATGATGTGTGATACAACAGGAAGACATTTAGTGATGATGCCACACATTGAGCGTTCTGTTTTCCAATGGCACTGGGCGCATTATCCATCAGACCGTAATGACGAAGTAACACCTTGGCACGAAGCTTTTGTGAACGCCAGAAAATGGCTGGAAAAAAAATAATTTTTATTTGAAATACGTAGAAAAACGCTTCCAATTGGAGGCGTTTTTTGTTATATAAAAATCACATTAGCTGTAATCTTCGCTATGACGCCTTTCCTTAATCAATTCCAAAACAAACAATTACTTTATATCTCCATTTTAATTCCTGTTTTTTTTGACATTAGGAGTAAATTATTAAAAAAATCAGCATTTTTTTTATAATTTGCAGTACAACTCAATTCCAATAAACGATGGCTCCAATCACACGACTTTTTGATTTCCCATATTATCAGCTAAAAAAATTCAATGCAATTCCGGATGCCTTAGTGAGCAAAGAGAATGGCACTTGGATCAAAACAAGCACGCAAGAATACCTTGACAAGGCCAATGCCATTTCAAGAGCCTTGTTGCGAATGGGAATCAAAAAAGACGATAAAATTGCCGTCATCTCTTCCAACAACAGGACGGAATGGCATATTCTGGATATTGGAGTACTGCAAACCGGCGCACAAAACGTCCCGATTTACCCTACCATTTCTGAAAATGATTATGAATACATCTTGAGCCATTCCGGCGCCATGTATTGCTTTGTATCCGATGAAGAGGTGTTCAGAAAAATAAACCTAATCAGGGACAAAGTGCCAACACTTAAAGAAGTCTATTGCTTCAACGAAATTAAAGGTTGCAAAAACTGGAAAGAATTACTTGTTCTTGGTGAAGACCCAAGCAATCAAAACGAAGTTGAAGACCGCAAAAACAACGTCAAAACCGAGGATTTAGCCACCATTATTTATACTTCGGGAACAACAGGAAAACCAAAAGGCGTAATGCTTTCACACCAAAATATTGTATCGAACGTTTTAGACAGCGCGTCCCGAATTCCGTTTGCCGAAGGGAAAAGCCGTGCTTTGAGCTTCCTTCCTATTTGTCATATTTTTGAACGAATGGTATTGTATCTCTACCAGTTTTATGGCGTTTCGATTTATTTTGGAGAATCGATCGAAAAAATTGGAGAAAACATAAAAGAAGTACAGCCCACGGTTATCACGGCCGTGCCGAGACTTATAGAAAAAGTATACGACAAAATTTATGAAAAAGGAACCCAACTGACCGGCATCAAAAAGAAATTATTCTTTTGGGCAATCAATTTGGGACTCTGTTACGAACCTTATGGGGCGAATGGCTTCTGGTATGAATTCCAACTCAAAATTGCCCGCAAACTGATTTTCAGCAAATGGAAAGAAGGTTTGGGAGGCAAAATAGAATTGATGGTTTCCGGAAGTGCCGCCTTACAAACCAGACTCTCCCGAATTTTTGCTGCGGCCGAAATCCCGGTAATGGAAGGTTATGGATTGACCGAAACCTCTCCTGTAATCGCGGTAAATGACATGAGAAATCACGGTTTTAGAATCGGGACTGTTGGAAAAGTAATTAATAACGTAGAAGTGGTAATTGCCGAAGATGGTGAAATCCTTTGCAAAGGGCCTAATGTCATGATGGGCTACTTTAAAGATGAAAAACTGACCTCCGAAGTGATTACCGACGGCTATTTTCATACCGGTGATATTGGCGTTTTAGACCCGGATGGTTTCTTAAAAATTACCGACCGTAAAAAAGAAATATTTAAAACGTCCGGAGGAAAATACATTGCACCACAAATCATTGAAAACACCATGAAACAATCCCGATTTATCGAACAAATCATGGTGATTGGAGACGGGCAAAAAATGCCTGCCGCCTTTATTCAACCTAATTTTGCCTTTATAAAAGAATGGGCTGTCAAGAACAAAATAGAGACCGGGCAAACGTATCAGGAAATCAGCAGCAACCAACAGGTTATTGACCGAATTCAGAAAGAAGTGGATCACATCAATGAGAAATTCGGGAATTGGGAAAAAATCAAACGCTTTGAACTCACCCCCGATGTTTGGTCTATCGAAGGCGGACAGCTGACTCCCACCCTAAAATTGAAACGAAGCGCCATCATGGAGAAATATATTGATTTGTTCCATAAAATTTATCTTCCTTCCAATTAGCAGGGCTGTTTACAATACAAATAATGATTTTAAGTGGATATATAACCTAGTTTATATGTCCATTTTTTTTTCTGCCATTAAATTTTACAATAAAATTAGCTCAATAAAAAGGCTCGTGCCCCAAAACTGTAATTTCTCGCGTGAGGGATAGCAGCGATATCCTTTTAAGAAGCGTAGCGAAATAAAAGATATAGCGAATAGCCCGATTCGCCGCGGCGAACACGCCCAAAATAAACTTATCCAGCGTACAAAACCATTATTCCCAAAATACCACACTCTTTTTTATTAATATCAAAAATTTAAACTAAAAAAAAACATTGTATTGTTATGCAGGCATAATATATTTTATTATATTTGAGAATAGATCCTGCGATTATGAAAGAGAAAACTTTAGATTATGCATTAAGAGCGACTTGGCAGGCGGTATCCCGCATGTATAATGAAGAAGCTGCAAAATTTGGCGGAACTATGGCCACCGGGTTCGTTTTATTGAGTATGGATAAGGAGAATGGAACACCCTCAACAGCCCTTGGCCCCAGAATGGGAATGGAGGCAACCAGCCTGACCAGGACCTTAAAAACCATGGAAGACAAAGGGCTCATCTATCGGGAGAAAAATCCTTTTGATGGCCGCGGCGTGTTACTCTACCTCACCGATTATGGTAAAGAAAAAAGGGAGCTTTCAAAAAACACGGTTATAAAATTTAACGAAACCATCAAGCAACATATCCCGGAAGAAAAATTAAACCATTTTATGGAAGTTGCCGAAATCATCCATGAATTGATTCAAGATAAAAGAATATTCAATCAAACAGAAAAAGAAAAGTTGTGATTCCATTTCTAAAGAAATCATAAAACATAGTGATAACTAATTCTAAAAAATAGTAACTACACATGAAACGTACCATTAAAAAAGTTGCAGTAATCGGTTCCGGAATAATGGGCTCAGGGATTGCTTGCCATTTTGCTAATATTGGAGTCGAAGTTTTGCTTCTCGATATCGTTCCAAATGAACTTACCGAAGCTGACCCGAGCGATAGCGAACTGGCGAAGCAAGTTCAAAAAGGACTTACTCTGGAAAGTAAAATTGTTCGAAACCGTTTGGTGAACGACCATTTAAGCAATGCCTTGAAATCAAAACCATCCCCTATATACCACCAAAAATTTTCCGGCAGAATTACTACCGGGAACACTACGGACGACATGGC
>JAKFBW010000085.1:0-3787 GCA_036676965.1 Flavobacterium sp.
GTGGCTGAAATATGCCCTGCAGAATGTCATGAGCATTAATCACAAAAACATTCGCGACCTGTACCCCCAGAATTATAAGAAATTAATCGAAACTCAAAAGATGTAGTTGCTCGGGCGGATACTGCTATATAGTCTTCAGGATTTATAATAATTCAAAGTTCCACAAACTAAATCTCACGAGCGGGGAAGTGGAGATTGCTCCAGATAATGAGCTGTCAATACTCAACAGGCATTTAGATGAACTTATATATTTTTTCGAGGCAACTGAATACAATGTATTGATAATAGAAGACCTTGAGCGTTTCAATGACCCTGAAATATTCACTCATTTGCGAGAACTCAACTCTCTTATCAATAACTCAAAACAAGTAAATCGAAAAATTACCTTTATTTATGCGCTTAAAGATGATGTGTTCAAAGATGAAAAGCGTACCAAATTTTTCGACTATATAATTCCGGTAATACCAGTTATCGACAATAAAAACTCCAGGGAAAAGCTAAGTAGCCGTTTAAGCGAAATGGGATTGGCCAACAATGAAATACCTAGCGAGTTCATTTCAGATATTTCCTTTTATATAGGTGATATGCGTTTGCTAATTAACACACTAAACGAATTTGATCTGTATCGAAATAGATTACAAGGCTCAACGGAAAGCTATGTGCGTTTGCTAGCAATGATGGTTTTTAAAAATAAGTATCCTGATCTTTTTGCAAAACTACAAAGAAGAAAAGGACTCGCTTATCAAATACTTCACGGCAAAGAAACCTTCATTAGTCTTTTATCGGTTCACTTAGAAGAACAAAAGGCAGCACTTGAAGAAAATATAAAACGAAATGGACAAATTTTTCTCAAAAATGTTCAAGAACTAAGAGCTGTTTATATTTATAAGTTGATTAGCAAATTACCAGATAACGTATCTGAAATTGCTACAAATAGCAAGAATATTAATTTAAAAGATCTTGATAAAGACGAAAATATCGAGCTTTTAGTTGCTGAAAAAACAATTAGATATGTGAGGAACACTGGAGGAAATAGTAATGCTAACATTACATTTAGTACCATTGAAACCGAAGTTGATGCAACCCTTGGGTACAAAAAACGTGAAGACGACATCAAAATTAAATACGAATTGCGCACTGGCCAATTGGAAACAGAATTGCAAGATGTACAACGATCTATTGATAAACTTCGACAATACAATCTTCAAGATATTTTTGCTCATCGAAGTCTTGATAAATTAGACCCAGTTCTTGCCAAAAATGGCTTACTTACTTATTTAGTAACAAACGGATATATTACAGAAGATTACAATTACTATCTATCATATTTTTACCCTGGTAGTCTTACCCGACAGGATATGGATTTCTTTTTCAGCGTTAAAGAGAAGAAAGATCTACCATTCGATTATCAACTAGAAAAAATAGGAGAACTGCTCAAGCGGTTTCAACTTCGTGATTTTTCCACAGTGAATATTCTGAATAATAATCTAGTTGATCATTTACTGTATGATCGTGATCATCCAGATAAACTTGATCAGCTCATATTGGTTATAGCCAATAATAATCCAAAATCGGTTTCTTTCATTCAGCAATATTTACGTATAGGCAAACAACCTGGCAAATTCATTGAACTACTTGGAAATAAATGGGATAAACTTTGGGCCTGGGTAAAGGTGGAGGCTAATTTACCGCCTGACCAACAACTGCAATATTTAAGATTGATTCTTGAGAATTGCAATATCAACGACATGAAAATTCTCGATCAAAAACACTTATTGTCCGATGAAATTGAGCTTATGGCTGATTTTATTAACTGGGCGTCTGAAACTATAGATAACGACCGCATAATACGAATTATTGAGGAGTTGAATCTTTACTTCAAAAATCTTGATGATATTGATCCGAAGGGTAATATTTTCGATTTTATCTATAGGTACAATCACTTTGATATTAATTCACACATGATCTCTTTTATTCTAAGATTAAAGAGTAAAAATGTTTTATCGGAACAGTTAAATAAGGCCAATTTAAGCACAATTTTGAAAGCTGATCTACCAGAACTGGTAAGTTATATTAATAATAATTTAAGCTATTATATTGAACATGTTTTCATGAAGTTGCCCGAAAATACTCAGGAGGACGAAGCCGCAGTGTTGTTACTCATCAACAATGAACAACTTAGCAAAGAAGAAAAACAACAAGTGTTACAAAAAACGGAAATCAGGCTTACAGACATTAGTAAAGTTAACCAAGATATTCGACCGGAAGTACTGCAAAACTCACGTATGGAAGGATCATGGTTCAATATATACACCATTTTTAAGGAAGCAGACCAACTTACTCCTGAGCTTATTACTTATTTGAATATGCCTGAAAATTATGAGGAATTAAGTAAATCAGTAATCTCAGACGATAATGGAATTACTAGTGAGGAATTTGAGCCTTTGGGTAAGGCCATCATGTTTAATAAGACAATCACTGCAGCAAGCCTAGATCATTTGTTAAACAGCTATAATGAATTATATTTCGATGAAGCTAACTTGCAGGACTTAACTAGAGAGCATGTCAAGCTTATTTTAGAACATGATCGCCTATACATGGAAGTAAGTATTTATGAACAAATTCAGCAACATCATAATGGCCTACAAATTATTTATATTGAAAATGACATAGATGCATTTTTTGAGAAGATCGACGAATTAACATTGAATGCGACTGACTACAAGCTATTATTTGATTCAGATAAAATAGTGGATGACTTACGTAAAATGTTGATTGAGCGGATGGATATAGTGCTTTTGGATACTGATAATGGGCTAGCTAATAGTTTGGGCAAGTTACTTGAGCGTACGGGTTTTATGGAAGAAATTGATATAAACCTTTTGTCCGGAGTTTTTGCTCATTCGAATGATGTGAAGTTAAAGGAGCGATTGTTGCTAAAATATCTTAATAGGCTAAGCGAACACGAAACCGGACCATTATTGTCGGCGATAGGTGGAAAGTTCAAAGAGATAGCCGATTATAAGAACCCGAAGATAGAAGAAAGTCTGGAAACAGGTCGATTACTTTACGCATTACGAGATAAGCGATATTTTGTGACAAAAGCAGACCCGAAAGACGGAAAGATTCAGATATATACTAAAACTCGACCTAAGTAACAATGAAAAGCCCAATAACAGCTAAAGAAATGTAATTAATGAGAGAAGAAAGTACTCTCAAATACGGTAAGGAAGAATTTCAGGCCTCTGGTTCTGCAGCTATACTAAAACTTTCGTCCTTCTCCTTTTCCGGTCCCCACACTTTAGCAATTCTATCCTTTATTTTTTGCTCAAAGATTTGAATGAGTTGCTTGTTGGCGTTGACTAATTCCTGTTCCTTTTGGATTCTTGCAACAATTTGACGTTGTGTTTCAAGCGGTGGAAGTGGAATAACAAATTGACGGAGTGAGGTTAAAGAAACAGTTTTTTGTGCCATTCCGGTTGCAGCCTTATTTGCTTGAGAAAAGACATTGGGAGTTTGTAAATAATAAAAGAGATAAGTGCTTACTATTTTCCCCTTGGGTCGAATTAATCCAATGTGTCTCTGAAAACAGAATTGTTTATCAAAATCTACTAAGATTGGAATTCCAAAGGAGCCTGTTACTGTATATAAAATGTCTCCCATCCGTATCCGCCCGAGCAACTACATCTTTTGAGTTTCGATTAATTTCTTATAATTCTGGGGGTACAGGTCGCGAATGTTTTTGTGATTAATGCTCATGACATTCTGCAGGGCATATTTCAGCCAC
>JAKFBW010000086.1:0-3047 GCA_036676965.1 Flavobacterium sp.
TGGTGATGATGGCGAAGAGGTCACACCCGTTCCCATCCCGAACACGGAAGTTAAGCTCTTCAGCGCCAATGGTACTTGGGCGAATGCCCTGGGAGAGTAGGACGTTGCCAGGTTAAATAAAAAACCTCTCATCTTAAGATGAGAGGTTTTTTATTTAACCTGGCAACCTGCATCATCTTTTAATATCCTTTTTAAAGCCTCTACAAGCGGTATACAGAGGTTTTTTCTGTTCTTACGGGTAAATTATCATCTTTTAATATAAAACGCTATAACACCGCTTTATATTCGTTAGAAGCAGGGTCTGTTTTCTTCTAATTCTTTAAGTTGTTTTTTATATGATTCTTGGTCTATTTCACCTAATTTAAATAACAAATCTAAAACTTCTTTTTGCTGTTCGCGATTTATGGGAATTGCAACTGTTTTTTCTTCTTTGTTAATTTGATCAATAATATAACTAGGTAATTGTTGGTTTTTCTGTGATAATTCTACAGGAGTAAATCCTGCTTCAAGTATTCGAGTTACATATCCAACTACATTTTTGATTTCCGGCCGTTTTAAGGTTTGGGTAATTGCTTCAAGAATATTTTCTTTACTGTCTAGCGCATTCCATTTTTGAATTGTTTTATCGTTAACTACAATTCCATATTTAGACAATAAATTTTTAATTTTATTGGATGAAACAACAACAACATTATCATCATCTTTTATTTCTTTGTTGTTGTTGTTTTTATTATTTAATAATTTTGTTCTTAATGATTTTGTTAAATAATTATATTCGGGTGCACACTGTGCACTACCCCGGTGCACACTGTGCACTACCCCTGGTGCACACTGTGCACTACCCCGGTGCACACTGTGCACTACCCCTGGTGATTCAACAGTATATAAATTTGATGTATTTCTGATTTTTCTGTTTTTTGTTATATCTAAACGTATTTCTTTTTTTAAAAGTCCTTTTTCAACCAGGCTTGTTACACAATCTATTGCTTTTCTACGACTCATACGTCCTAATTTGGCAATTGTATTGTAAGAAGGGAAAGCTGTAGCTTCTCGAGGACTAGCGAATGAACGTAGAACAATATAAACCATTTGCTCGTAAATATCTAAATTAGGGATATCCATAATATCTACTGGAACTACGAATACTCTCAAATTATCTTGTAAAAATTCTTTCATTATCATTTTCTCCTTTTTTAAGTCGGGAGGAGAAGTATTGCCCATCTAAGACTATGCGTGATAGAATGGATACAGCATAATCGCATAGCAAAGAAGCATACTTCACCGTATGACTTTTTGATTAGACAAGAAAAGACGCTTTAGCTGGCCAGCTAATTCGGGGCGTCTTTTCTCGTTTTTTTATTTTAAAAAGCTGTCCGCTTTTAATATTATTCATCTTAAAAAACCCATATCTACTTTAGCATAGGAATGAAAAATAGGCATTACTTACCTACAGTTTACGTTGGATATCAAACAATCCAAATATGCTAGCTTGTGCTCACTTTAAGTTTTGATATGCAATCATTTACTTACCTACACTTTACATTAGAAAAATACTTGAATACTTTTCTTTTCATATTTCAAGTGATCTATTTTTTTATTTTGAAGGAAAAGTAGAGTTTAGATTTGTTGTTGAAGGGGATCACGTAAAAGCTTTTTGGCTGTAATAACCTCTGATAAGGATAAACGGAAAAGATATTTTCCTCGACCCTCATTTATAATTTCATACCCTTCAAGAATTTTGTTTTCTACTAATTCTTTAATAGCATTTTCTAAAATATTTTTTTGAATAGCGGGACGA
Source organism: Flavobacterium sp. (assembly GCA_036676965.1). GTDB lineage: Bacteria > Bacteroidota > Bacteroidia > Flavobacteriales > Flavobacteriaceae > Flavobacterium. Next base: position 1,799 of record JAKFBW010000086.1, read on the forward strand.
GCAACACTCATTCCGAGCATGTCGACAAAGTATGTTAGTTCCTGTTCAATGTTTTTTTGTTTTGGAGCTAAGCTGCATAATAAAACATAAAGAATTTGGGCTGTGTTTGATTGGAGATCTCTAATTAAAGGCATGCTTATGTAAGAGTAAAATCCTTGTTTTAGACTTTCATATACTAAATCTCCTAAACAAACTTCATAATATTGAGCATTGCTATCTCCTTTTTTAAAATTTGTTTTTTCAATCAAAGAAATTAATCGATACATTCCTTGTTTTTCTACCTCAAGTTTTTCGGTTTGTTCTGTCTGATAAACGAAAATACGAGTATTAAAAAGAGAATTTAATGCTTCATCAATTAATCTATATCCACTTCCTTTAGTAGGAAACCCAATTAGGTTTGCCAATTCGTAATAAGTAAAAATAACTCGTTGTTTCTCCCCTTTTGCTTTCCAGAGGTTTTGTAATCCGATAAACACCTTTTGATCCATTGTAGATAAAATTTCACCAGTATGATATTCAATTAACATATCTTCTTTTTGAACACGCAATGGTTCAGATAAAAATTGAAGAGCAGGGATTTGATGATGCGTATTATCTTCTTTTCTTTTGCTTGCTGCGGAGAAAACTTTAACCGATTGGCGTTCAATGGGGTCTTTATGATGTCGGTAAAGTTCCCATTTTAACTTTTTTGTTTCCTGTAATATAGCTTTTTTAATTGTAAAATGGGGATGGTTGGTTAGTTCGATCTGCTTTTCTAAGTAATTTAAGATTTTCTTGTCAATTTCTTTTAAATGATTAGCAGCGGCTGTTAATTTATGCTGAAGTTCTAATTTTATAGTAGGTAAGTCTGATATGTTGTCTGTTCCAAGTTGTCTTGTACTTTCTTCAATTTCTCTAGTTAAGTCATTTAGTAGACTTGTTGCCTCCTTTTTGTTCATAGTGTCCCCCTCCTTCTTCTATGACAAAGAGAAATAAAATAATAGAGTACATTTATTGTACTATAGGTCAAAATCTTAAGTGGTTAATTTCAAATAGGAGATAGAGGTTATTTTTAGGAAAAGTATTATGAAGTAAAATACATAAATTTCTACTTGATAAGATTGAAATCCCATGGTATATTTACAGCTGTCGCTTTTAATATGGCCCGTTGGAGAAGCGGCTTAACTCACATGCCTTTCACGCATGCATTCAGGGGTTCGAATCCCCTACGGGTCACCATATATGGGCGCTTAGCTCAGCTGGGAGAGCA
>JAKFBW010000087.1:0-14817 GCA_036676965.1 Flavobacterium sp.
GGAATTTCGCCTGAAGTTTTGATTCGGTCTGCCAATTCCATAGCGCCGTACAAAGCTCCGGTTGCATCAGTTCCTTCAATGAAAATGATATTTTTTTGTGTGCGGATTTGAAAGCCTTCTTTCCTGGTTAATTTACTGTCGTCAATTTTAACGCTTTTTGAATTTTGTTTCCAAAAATCGCTTCCTTTTTCGCCAATGACGATTACCTTGTCTTTTGATTTTTTAGGTGTTTTGTCTGTAAAAACTACTTTGAATCCTTTAGAAATTGCTGTTTCTGATAGTTTTTCGGCTCCATATTGTGCTCTTGGTGCTTTCGAATCACGAACAATGGTGAGCTTTTGCGCTGACGCAAAAGTTACACACAAGCCTAAAAAAAGTAAACTTAAATATTTCATTTGTATTGTTATTTTATTGAAATCTAATTCCGTCTAGTTTGTCATTTCGACGAAGGAGACCCGAGCGATAGTGAACAGGCGAAGCAAATCTCCGTACGCTGAATCCACAATACTTGACTCACTTTGCGGAGATCCCTCGTCCCTCGGGATGACAAAAATGAGAAAATGTTTTTTTAATTCTGAAAAACACGCTTCAAATAAGCCACATTTGCTCCATAATTGGCTTTTACATTATGTACTTGTGTCACGTCACGGGAACGTTCTACAATTAGCCAGCCTTTCCAGTTCATATCGTCCAACGTTTTTTTGATTTTTGGCATATCAACATTTTTATCGTTTTCCAACCAAACGCTATCTGTTGTTGAAGCGTGAATTTGTGCCAAATGTTTTTTGCCTAAAATCTTTAATTCGGTGGCGATATCTCTTCCATTATCTACTGCATTGGCGAAATTGAACGAGCTTTTAATGTGTTTACAGCCGATTTCTTTCAATAGTTTTTTCTCATCGGTAGCGTTTAATGAAGTTTCAATGGCAATAACACCGCCAATTTTACCGACTTGTTTCCCAGCCCATTTTAATCTTTCGATTACTATCGGACGTAATTCAGGATTTTTATTCAAATCGCTTTCTGTACCAAGAGGTAAATAAGCCACTTTCACCTTCATATTTTTCATTGCCTTTACACAATCTTCAATCATCAGCGTTATCGATTCTCTTTTGGCAAAAGACTGTGCATAAAATCCGGACATCGCAATGGAACTGATTCCAATATTTAATTCTTTGGATTTATCCAGAAACTTTTGTCTCTCGATCGGGTCGCCTAATTTGCTGTCAAAAGTTGGTCTGTTTCCTAAACCGCCCATATCGAGTTCGATTCCGTCTGCTTTTATTTCGGCAGCCAAAGCAAAAGAACCCAGTTTTTGTCTTTTTAAAATCATCCAATCGCAAACGGCCACTTTGTAACGTTGCTTTTTTGATGATTGAGCTGAAACTTCGCTATTGAATGTTCCTGCAAAAATCATTACCATAACCAAAGCAGTAGTTTTGATGAAACTTATATTATTCTTCATAATTCTTTTTTTTACCATATAAGTTAATTTATTTAGAAAAGCTTAAATGAAACTTATATGATTTATATGGTTTAAAACATTTACTCTTCTTCCGCTTTAACCGCTTTCACTTCCTTACCTTCATCCCCAGGCCAAACTCCGTTTTTAATTGGTAAAGCCACTATTTTGCTAGGGTCTATTTTTACGTATTTCAGTTTTTCTCTTCTCCAAGTGTAAACGATATGAACCATTCCATCTTTACTTTGAATCATCGAAGGATAGGAATATTGACTGATTTTTGAATCTTCCAAAACTAAGGCAGCGTTCCAATGAATTCCGTCTTTAGAAATAGAAACATTCAAAGGTGTTCTTGGGCCTTTAGCTTCTGTTCCCGGAGGCAAAACGTGATTATAAACCAATAAATGCTTTCCGTTTTTAAGCGTTACCGCATCGGTTCCTGAATTGTTATTTGGCAAACCAATTAATTCCACATCTGACCAGGTTTTTCCATTGTCTTTAGAAAACGTGCTGAAAATAGCTCTGTTTCTGGTTCTTCCAATGGCCTGAATACTTCCGTCTTTATGAAACAAGATACTTGGCTGAATGGCGTTGATTTTTTGTTTTCCTCTGGATAAAGTATCACCCATAACCCAGGTTTTACCGAAATCTGGAGTCGATTCCATACGCAAACGCCAGCCATCACCTTCAATACTTGAAGGAAGCAATAGTGTTCCGTTGCTTAGTAATACTGGTTTATTTTTGATAGGCCCCAAGAATCCGTCAGGCATTTTCTCCGCTTCCGACCAAGTTTTTCCACCATCAGAAGACCTTCTCAACATTCCCCACCATTCAGATGGTTTTGGACCAATTTTGTAAAACAACATCAAATCGCCACCTGGAATTTGGTACAAAACCGGATTCCATGTTGGTAATCTTGGCCCATCTTTCATTACTCCATCGGCAACCATAATTCCTTCAGTCCATTTGTCGCTTCCTTTTGGTTTTCTACTTACATAAATACAAACATCAGGATGTCTTTCATGTGTTCCTCCAAACCAAGACGATACTAAATCACCATTAGTTGCTTCCACAATAGTTACGGCATGACAAGAAGGATAAGGTGCTTTATCATATATAAATTCGTCTACTAAAATTCCTTCTTTCCATGTTTTTTTCTCTAAAGCTGATTTACAACTTGCAAAAAGTATTACGGTTAAAACGAGGAGGCTTGTCTTTAAGGTTTTCATATGTTAATATTTATTGTTTTTTTAAGGTCATATGTAATTCGCATATCATTATTAGCGTTTATCTCATCGGTTATTGTTATATTTTGGTATTCGATGATTTTCAATTGCGACCAATTATTGAATATGCTCATTTCATCATTATTGTTTTATATTATTTACATTCATTTGATAAGTTCCTGAAGGCAATTCAAGAACCAAATTGTTATTTTCTATTTTATAGTTTTTCGATACTTTTCCTTTATTCACTTTTACTTCCGAAGCAGTTGTTGTTGGCAAATACACCAATGCCAATGAATTGGCCGGTATGGTAATTTTCCATTCTAAAGTATTTTTGTTTTTCTTCCAATCACTTTTAATCAGACCGTAAATCGATTCATAAGAAGCATTTACAAAAGTCAATCCCGCATTGAAATCAGGTTTCATAATAATTTGTTTGAAACCAGGAGTTTCAGGATTGCTCTTGATTCCCGCCATATTTTCGTAATACCAAATCAGTAAATCGCCCAAAAGCATCACGTGATTTTGCGAATTCATTGTTGGATCCGCAGTGTTTCCGTTCCATAATTCCCAAATGGTGGTGGCTCCATTTTCAACCATATAACCCCAACTTGGATAGGTCTTATTGGAAGCCAGTTTGAAAGCTAAATCTCCTCTTCCAAAATTCGTCAGCGTTCGCATCAAAAATTGGGTTCCAATAACTCCTGTGCTGATATGTCCTTTTTTAGTGACCTCAACTTCGTGAACCATATTCTGGAAAACCTTGCCTATTAGATTTTCAGGAACCATCCCGAAAGCCAAAGGCAATACGTTTGCCGTTACGGTATTATTGGCGTAGCTGTTTGTCGCAGTATTCAAATATTTGGCATTGAATGCTTTTTTGATTCTCACAGTCAAATCATCATAATGTGCAACATCGGCATCGGCATTTGCTATTTTGGCAAACTTTTTCATTATGCCCAAAAGCTGATAATAAAACGCACTCGACAACAATTGTCCATCTGTTAAACGGGCAGGATCTTTGGAACGAATCAGTTCTAATGATTCCGGCGGAACGCACCAATCACCGTATTTGTCCTTGTCCATTAAATCGTCTTTCAAATAATTCTCTTCCATATACACCATCCATTTTTTCATCGATGGATATTGTTTTTTGATCACTTCTGCATCACCAAATTGTTGGTACAGCATATCGCCTACCGTGATATAAGTTCCCGGCCAGGTCACATTATCGCCATAATAACGCCAAAATGCCGGTGCTACATCTGGCAATCCTCCATCCTGAGTTTGCGAATATTTGATATCATCCAGCCATTTGGCATACAAAGTCTGATTATCAAATAGAAAACTTTCGCCATAGGCACCTGTTGTTCGGTCTCCCAACCAAGGCTGACGCTCGTTTCGTTGCGGACAGTCGATTGGCATTCCTTTGTAATTTCCGCTGATTCCCCACCAGGCATTTTTAAAAATATGGTTCATCGTCGCATCCGAAGATTCAAATGTTCCTGTCGTTTTGATGTCGTCATAAACCACTTTCCCGATAAAATTATCCAATGTTGGCTTGGTAGGAAAACCCGAAATTTCTACAAATCGGAAACCGTGAAATATAAAACGAGGTTCCCAGATTTCTTCGCCCTCGCCTTTTAAAGTGTAAACATCAGTAGTTTTCGCATCACGCAAATTGGCAATATACAATGAGCCATCAGCCTGCAAAGATTCGGCAAATTTCATCGTGATTTGGTCGCCACTCTTTCCTTTTACTTTCAGTTGCAACCAGCCCACCATATTCTGACCCATATCCAAAATGTAAGTTCCTTTTGCAGTCGCTTTAATAGAAATCGGTTTTATCTCGCCCATTATTTTCATATTCGGCGACATTTGCGCTTCATAAAAACCGCCCGGTTCCTGAACATATCGGGCATATACCCAGTTTTTGTCGTCAAAATTGGTAGTATTCCAACCTTTCATTTCCTTGCGGGCATCATATTCTTCACCATCATATTCGTTGTTGGACAAGATTGGCCCGTCAGTAGTCAGTTTCCAGGTATCATCTGTTCGGATTACTTCGCTGGTTCCATCGGTATACTCCACAAACAACTGTAAAGCCATTTTCGGCAGACCAAATGATTTGATTTTATACGGTTTATAGTCCTGGCGCATCGCAAAAAAACGTCCGTTTCCTAAAATTGTTCCCAGCATATTTTTGCCTTCTTTCAATTGCGAAGTCACATCAAAAACATTGTATTTTACGTTTTTTGTGTAATCCGTAGGAACGGGTGCCAAAACCTGGTCGCCAATTTTATTTCCGTTGATGTATAACTCGTACAAGCCCATTCCCATAATATACACTTTGGCGCTTTTGACTTGTTTTTTCAAATCAATTTCTTTTCTCAAATAACGTGCTGACAATCTCGAATATTGAGAAACACTATCATCTTTCGACAATTTTTCGTAGCCAATCCAGCGTGTCGATTTCCAGTCGGCATAAGTCAAAATCCCGATGCTAAAATGGGCAGTTGTAGCCGATTTAATTTCACCTTTATTGGTAAAAACGGTTACTTTCCAAAACGCATTTTGTCGGTCTCCCAACTTTTTTCCGTTGTAAATAACATTGACAGATTCGTTGCTTTCAACTTTTTCGCTATCCCATAAATCAGCTTTGTTAGCGTTTAGATTTTCCAAAGTCGAAGCGACCATAATTTGATAGGCCGTTTGTTTTACATCGTTCACATCCGACTTTATCTGCCAGCTCAAACGCGGTTGCACCACATCAATTCCTTCCGGATTGTTAAGCATTTCGCATTGCAGATTGGTTACACTGATTTTTGTTTGGGCTTCCGCCGAAAGTGAAATCAAGGTTATAATGATGAATGTAAGATGTAAAAAAAACTTTTTCATTGTTTTGTTTTTTAAGCTGATTTGCTATAATTTTTTCTCACGCAGATTTGGCAGATCGAGCAGATTTTTTTCTCATTTTTGTCATTCTGACGAAGGAAGAATCCCCGTTAGTAGCTCGACATGCTAAATAAACTTTGTGTTAGTTTCTTGCGGAGATTCCTCGTCCCTCGGAATGACAAACTAGACGTAATCTCTAAATATTCTATTCCGATACTAATTTCTCCAATTTTTCTGAAACCGCAATTGCTGCCCCGTTTTTAAAAATCCTAAAACCTTTTCCTTTACCATATTTCTCCCCTGTTTTATCCCAAAGAATCGTGATGATATTCCCGTGATACAAAACGTTATCCAGACAAAACCAATCCCATTTTTCCTGTGGAATCAACGGATTTACCTCTATTTTTTCATCAGCTCTCGGACGTAAACCAACCAATCCCGTAATCATCAAATCATTGAAAGTCGAATGGTTGTAATAACGGCTGCGTTCTCTGTCGCCCATCAGCCAATAGCCCGTAGTTTCGTCCAGATATTCGCCCACATACGGTTTCCCTCGGTAATATTGCGATTGCACATACAAATCCATCTGCTTGAAATAATCAGTTTTGGCAACGAAATTCTGATTGTAATTATTCAAAACATTCGCCAAAGCCGTCAAGGTTTGCGCTGTCGCAAAAGGCCAAATCGCTCCATCCCATTCGCAAGTTCCGGTTCCGTGGGTTCTAAAACGCGGACTTCTGCGTTCGGCAGTTGTCAATCCAAAAGGCGCCGAAAACCCTTTTTCATCCTTAATCTGTTCCCAGGCTTTTTCGAAACCTTTGTCTTTTTGTGGCAAATTAAAATACCAAGGAATAAATCCGATGGCTTCCCTTACTTGAGCCAAAGTATCTTTCTCCGTAAACGTTTCAAAGAATTCACTTTTCGGATTCCATAATTTCGTTTCCACTAATTTTTGTAAAGTATCCGCTTTTGCCAAGAAATAACTTTCCTGATTGGCATCGCCTTTCAGCTTCGCCATTTTCGCCAAAGCTTGAGCATTTCCAAACATATAACTGTTAATCGTAGGACGCGCATTTCTGAATTTCCTTGCCCCGCTCAACGATTCTTCCATTCCGTCTTTTACGTCAAACTGCCAAAACAATCCGTCTTTTCGTTTTCGGTCGCCTTCCCAAGCCGAATATTCAGCCTCCAAATCCGGATACATATCCAGCAAAAACTTGTCGTCTTTGTTCACCAAATAACGGTTGTACAACGCATCGGCCGTCCAACTGCTAAAAGTTCTCAACTTTTTCATCGGCTTGCCATCATTCCCCCGAAACCACAAATGCACGTCCTGCTCGATATACTGCGGATCGTGAACCCATCGGAATTCATTGATGTGATGCCCTAACGCACAACTAATCATATTGTATTTATCGGCATACGAACGGTCCACCAAAAACTCCGTAATCGCAAAGCCCTGCGGTGTTTTCTTGATGTGTTTGCGCGCACTCCACCAACGGAAATAATAAATCTCCTCAAAATTTTGTTGTGGACATTCAAACAACGGAATATTCTTTTCCATCCAAGTCCAGGCACTGTCATTCGGAATCGCGAATTTCAAATTCTCATCTTCCATCGTGTTGAAATAATCAACATAATGCTTAAAATCATCGGCTTTCAAAATAACAGCCGTTCCTTTTTCAGAATGTACCGCTGCTGATTTACAACTACTTAAAGCTGCAATCAGGATTACAAAAGCGATTATTTTGTATTTAAATTGATGTAACATATTCAAATTATTTTAATTTTTTGGGCGTGACCCTTCAGATTGCTTCGTCGTTCCTCCTCGCAACTTCGGGTCGTGCTGTACGTTCCCGCTTTTTTTTGTTCGGCTGAAAAAAGCCTCTCAAAAAAAGAGCTCCACTGCCATCACTCACGCGGACTAACAATAACTTTTACTAATTCCTACTCATGCAAGATTTGCAAAAACCTTGCAGGTTTGATTCTATTTTTTCTCACAGTTTTGTTCATTCCGAGGAACGAGGAATCTCCGCAAGTAACTCTACAATCAAAATCCTCAATCTTTGTCGATCTTGCAACGGAGATTCCTCGTTCCTCGCAATGACAAACTAAACTTATATGGTCAATAATCAATTCGCAGAAAAACTATACGTCTGCCCCGCTTTCATTTCCACATCGTATTCATTGTACTTTGGCAATTGCACTTTAGGCAATTTTGCTTCTTTAGAAATAATTGGTTTCTTCACTTCCACATCATAAAACAACGGATTCGGGTTTTTCCCTTTTGCTTTTTTAAGCGCAATTCCTTTGTCTGCTTTCAAGGTGTTTTCCAATTTCAATCGGCAGTTTCCTCCAATTTTTGAATAAATTTTCAAAGTCGAAACTTTGTTATTTTTCCAGGTCATATCAATTACAAAACCGCCTCGGGTCACCAAACCTTTGATGCTTCCGGCTGCCCAGACGCTTGGCAAAGCAGGCAATAAATGAATCGCATCTTCCTGACTTTGCATCAACATTTCGGCAATTCCTGCGGTGCAACCAAAATTTCCATCAATCTGGAACGGTTGGTGCGCATCGAGCATATTTGGGTATGTCCCACCGCCTTTTCTTTGATCAGCAGTTACCAAATGCAATTGATCCTGAATCAATTTATAAGCGTGATTTCCGTCTAACAATCGAGCCCATAAATTCACTTTCCAACCCATTGACCAGCCTGTCGATTCGTCTGTTCTGTAAATTAATGATTGTTTGGCTCCTTCAAATAATTCCGGTGTTTTGATTGGCGAAATCTGGTTACTCGGAAACAATCCGTACAAATGCGAAACGTGTCGGTGATTGTCTTTCGGGTTGTCCCAATCGTCCTGCCATTCCTGCAACTGACTGTGTTTTCCAATTTTCATCGGAGGCATTTTAGCCAAAGCGTCGCTTAATTTTTTAGTGTAATTTTCATTCGGAGCAACCAGTTTTGATGCTTTAATCACATTCGAAAACAAATCAAAAACCAATTGATTGTCCATAGTCGTACCAGAGGCAATCGTTGATTTTCCATTACTTCCAGCGTGTGTGTTTTCAGGAGAACTGGATGGTACCACTACCAAATATCCTGTGTTAGGATCCATAACCATAAAATCCAAAAAGAAATCCGCGGCTCCTTTCATTACCGGATAAATTTCCTTTAAATAATTTTTATCCCCTGTATATAAATAGCGTTCCCATAAATCCTGACAAACCCAGGCGCCACCAGTAGGCCACATTCCTGATGCTGCCTGATCTACCGGCCCTGTAATACGCCAAATGTCAGTGTTGTGATGCAAAACCCAGCCGTTGGCGTTGTACATCATCTTCGCAGTTTCAGCTCCCGTAACGCTCAATTCTTTTACCATCTGGATAAAAGGCTCGTGCATTTCCGAAAGATTGGTTACCTCGGCTGGCCAATAATTCATCTCGGCGTTGATGTTTGTCGTGTATTTACTGTCCCAAGGAGGGGTTACCATGTCGTTCCAAATTCCCTGTAAATTGGCAGGCTGACCTCCCGGCTGTGAACTCGAAATCAACAAATAACGTCCAAATTGAAAATACAAACTCGCTAATTGTGGATCGAATTGTTTAGAAAAATCGCGGATTCTTTCGTTTGTAGGTTTGGCGACCAAATCATTTTTACCTAAATCCAATGAAACCCTGTTAAAGAATTTTTGATAATAAGCTACGTGTGCTTTTTTTATGGTTTCAAAATCTTTCGAAATGGCTTTCTCCAAAAATGATTTGCTTTTCGCCACTTCGTCTTCGGTAATGTCCTGATAGTTTTTAAAATTGGTCGCTATCGAAATATACAACGTTACCTCATCGGCTTTGTTGATGCTAAGGATTCCGTTGCTTGCCGAAACTTCTCCTCCTTTATTTTTAGCTTCAATTCTACCTTGAAATTCAACTTTACCTTTTACGCCCTCGAAATTAGTTCCAATTCCTGAAAGTAAAATCTGGTTACCTTCCGTTGAAGGAACCGTTTTGTCAATTGGGCTATTCATAAAAACATTCGCCGTAATCTGTCCGGGCTGACTTGCCGATAATTTTACGACAATCACCTGATCCGAAAACGAAGTCAGTATTTCTCTGGTAAATTCTACTCCGTTTACCGTGTATTTTACTTTTGCTGTAGCGTTTTCAATATCCAAATCACGGTAATAATTGGTGTATTTTTGATGTCCCGGAAACGAAATATAAGCACTTCCAAAAGTCTGGTACGGCATTCCGTCGTTGGTTTGCGACATAATATCCTGTGTTGCCAAAGCCTGTGCTTCATCAAATTTCCCTTCGAAAACCAACTTTCTTACTTTTGGCAAAGCGTCTATTGACTTGGTGTGCGCGTTGCTGTTTGGCGAACCTGCCCAAATCGTTTCTTCGTTCAATTGTAAACGCTCCACCGCCGGGTCGCCAAAAACCATTGCACCCAAACGGCCGTTACCCAAAGGCAAAGCTTCGTTCCAGATGGTTGCGGGTTTGTCGTACCACAATTTTAGTTCACTTTTGCTTTGCGCTATTGTGGCAAATGAAACAATTCCGAAACAGATTGCTGTAATTTTACTTCTTAACTTCATATGCTTTAAGATTTTTTTCTCCGAACATTTCATATAATTTGTTGATGCCTTTGAGGGCATTTTTAGGCAAATTTTCGGCTTTGTTGCCAAAAACATATAATTTATCGTAAGGCTCAATCACACAAGTCGATTCGTCGATTTCGCCTTTTTCGTTCTTCACTTTGTTCAGATCCAGACCTAAATATTTCGCCATAAACGGGTACAACGCCATACGTTTTGAAACGCCAAAATCGTGACCTTCCTTGGCAAAATGGGCATTTTCTACCCCATTTTTTTTACCGTACAATTCGTAAGTTCTTTGGATAAAAGGGAATTCCAGTTCGGGAACGGCCAAGGTCCAGTCTTTTCCGTCGGAAACGATTAACTGTGGTTTTGGCGCCATCATTGCGGAGATTTCTGCATTATTGGTTCCGTTTCCGCAAAGGTGAATTCCGCGACCGCTCTCGCATGGGCAGCCTCCCGAAAAATGCGAAGAAACCATAACCACCGGAGCCGAAACTTTGATACGATCATCCAAAGCGGCCAAAAACATCGTGTGCGAACCGCCACCAGAACCGCCTGTAACCCCAACACGGGAAACATCGGCATATTTCAATGTGGATAAATAATCCAATAATCGGATTCCGCTTAACACCTGAACGGTTGATGCGATGCTGTTGCGGTGTGTTTCTGCTGGAAACTGAAGCAAGGATTCTCCCCAGGCAAACAAATCGTAACCTACCACAATGGCACCCATTTTGGCCATCATCGCGCAACGGTACTGCTCGTCTTTTCTGTATCTTCCATCCCCGAAATGCCCATCAGGCGTTAAAATAATAGCCGCTTTTTTGTTTAAAGGATAGGGTTTGTATATCGAACCGGTTACGTAAACACCCGGAAGGATTTCCAGTCCAATATTTTCAATGCTATAATCTTTGTAAACTCTTTTTGGAGTCAAAATCGGTTTTGATTTTGGCATTGGCGGTGCTTTGTCTAAACCAAATGAGGTGATCATACAGGCTTTCAACTCTTTTTTTCGCGCTTCCCAATCGGATAACTTTGGGTACAAATTACTCAAAAAATCCAGACGTTCTTTACCTTTATCAACAGATACTTTATGATTTTCGAATTTTCGAATTAGATAAGTTCCATCAGGTTGCTTAAAATAAGTCAACTCAAAAGGCACCAAAACATTGGCCAAAGAAACTTCCAGATTGCCCTGTTCAATGCGCCAATCGGCATAATCCAGTTCCTTTCCTTTCAGCAAACCTCTGTCGTCAGTAATGGTGATATGAAAAATGGTTTCAATCTTTTTGATGGTTTCCATAACCGGTTTCCTAAAATTAGTATCGGAAGTGCATTGCGCGTTGGAAAGCGTCAATGCAAAAATTGAAATCAAAAAAGCAAACCGTATTTTTTTAATCTTAATCATTTTCTTAAATCTTATTATTTGTATTCAATTGTATAAATTCCCGAACCTAATTTCAAAGTAGATTTCTTTTGATTGGCATCATAGCCCAAATCCAGGTTCAGTTTTTCCAAGGATTTCCCGTTTACTGTTATTTCTGTATTTTGGGGAACAGGCAATTTTACTGTCACCGATGTATTGGCAGGAATTTCAATTTTCAGGATTAACTTTCCATCTTTTTTCTCCCAAGCCGAAGCAATGTTTCCGTAAATCGATTTATAAGTTGCTTTTACGAAAGTCATGTCGCCCACAATTTCCGGCTGAATGAAGAAATGTTTGAAACCAGGATTCGCTTCATCTGAAACAATTCCGGCCAGGCTTTGGTAAAACCATTCTTCAATTTGCCCCATCATAAAATGATTCCACGAATTTCCTTTACGCGGATCCCATTGCTCGGTTAAAGTCGTCAATCCAAATTTAATTTGGAAACCATATCCCGGCGCATCATAATGATTGTTCATTTTAAACATCGTTTCGTTTTCGCCATTTCGTGCCAACGCCTGAAACAAATAACGGTTCCCAACATCGCCAGTCGTTAGTCGGTCGCCTTTTACTTTGATGTCTGCCAATAAATTTTGCATTACCGCCTGTTTGTATTGCGGTTCTACGATATCCATAAAAATGGGAACGGCATTGCTAAACTGACTGCTGGTTCCGTATTGTTTGGTTTCGGGATTGAAAAATTTATCGTTAAATGACTTTTTTATATCCGAAGTCAGGGTTTCATATTTAGAAATATCATCCGTTTTGTTCAACAACTTTGCGGCTTTTGCAACCAAACTTGCTCCATAAAAATAATGTGAAGTTGCCGAAAGTGCAATCGGACTGTTTTTCGAATATCCCGCTGCATGCGTCCCATAATCGTACCAATCGCCCAATCCGTGCGAAACGATATTATTATTTGCTTTCGTTCCTAAATAATCCACATATCTTTTCATTACGGGATAATATTTTTTGATTAACGAAGCATCGCCGTAATATTCGTAATACATCCAAGGGAGAATCACGCCTGTCACACCCCATTCCGGGGAGTCGGTGAAATCTCCTCCAAAAACTACATATTCTGGAACGATGGTTGGGATTAAACCGTTATCTCTTTGCGAATCGGAGATGTTTTGCATTGTTGCCGGAATAAAACTTTCCAGATTGTAATTGAACATTAATCCGGGACCGTTTAAATGAATTTCCTCTAACCAGCCTAACTTTTCGCGTTGTGGGCAATCGGTGAAAACACTTTGAAAATTACTTTTGATCGCATTGTTAATCAATAAATGTGTTTTATTGAAAATGTCATTGGAAGATTCAAAAGTTCCTGCTTCTCCTGCCGAATTGTAAATAAAATTTGATTTTAAGTCTACTAATGTCGGTAGATTTTCATTCTTGGTTTCTTTATAATTGATGTTCTCCAATTGAACATATTGAAAACCATAATAACTGAATTTCGGTTGCCATTCTTCAACGCCTTCGCCTTTCAGCGTATAGTCGTAATAATAGGGTTTTCCGGTTTTTCCCTGACTCACCGTTCCGTCTTCGTTCAGGCTTTCGCCCACCCAAACACGAACGGTTTGCCCTTTTTTTCCTTTGACTTTTATGGTGGTAAATCCAGAAAGGTTTTGCCCCATATTAAAAATGTAAAAATTAGGTTTAAGCTCTTTGGCTTCCTTAACTTCGTATCGTTTTTGAATCGTAACTGGTGTTGTAGTCTGTGGTCTTAAAACACCTTTTGGCGCTTCCTGAACGACTACTTTTTTCCAATTGGCATCGTTGAATCCTTTTGCGTTCCAACCTTTTTGTTCTAAATTGGCGTTGTAATCTTCGCCTCCAAAAATACTGTTATAGGTAATCGGACTTTTGCTGTATTTCCAGCTTTCATCCGATTTCACGATTTCCTCCGAACCGTCTTTGTAAGTAATTTTCATTTTGAAAAACAAAGTTGGCGGACCAAAACTTACGTAAAATTTCGAATAGCGTTCAGCAAGCGTGTTGTACATTCCGTTTCCTAACAGAACTCCAATTACATTTTCGCCGTTTTGCAATTCATCAGCCGATAATTCATAGGTATTATAATTGACCGTTTTGTCATAATCTGTCCACAAAGGCGCAAATTCGCTGTTGCCGATTTTCTTTCCGTTAATTGTTAATTCATAATGTCCCAAACCTGAAATATAAACAGTGGCTTCTTTGATTTCTTTGTTTATCGTAAAAGGTTTGCGAAGCATAATACTTCTACGTGACAATGAATCGGAAGCATTGATTAATGACGATTTTTTCTCTTTGTTGAAAGTGGCGGTATGGTAATTTCTTCCTTCCGGCAAATGACTGTCGGCTTTTGTAATAGCTCCAATCCAAGTCGGATTCAAATCGAAAGGTGCGATTCTGAAAGAAGCTGGTTTGCTCCAATTGGAAGCTTTGTCTTTTTGATTCCAGACTTTTACTTTCCAGAAATATTTGGTTTCGTTTTTTAATGGAGTTCCGCTATATGTTATTTGAAGATTTTTATTGGAAACCACTTTTCCACTGTTCCAAATATCGGCTGCATTTTTCTTCAATTTTTCTTCCGATGAAGCGACTAAAATCTCATACGCTTTTTGCGTTACATTCGATGCTGTCGAAACCAATTGCCAGCTTAATCTCGGCTGATTTTGAATTACAGCCAATGGGTTTTCAACCATTTCGCATCTTAAATGCTCAATGGAAATCTGTCCATTAGAACTAAAAGTCGCTAACAGACAAATGAAAAACAATATGGATTTAAAAAAACACATCTATAACTTTTTTGTAATCAATGATTTAATATTAAAAACCGCTTCCGGGATTAATTTTCCTGTATCCGGCAAATCGGTAAAATCAGGCGTATCTGGTTCTGTATCTGGATTTGGTGTGTAACGCTGATCACCTGTGCGGAACATAATGCGCGAAATACCATCAACCGGAGCATAGAATATCTTAAAGGTCTCTTTGCTGTCATTCACTTTCACTGTATAAGAACGTGAAGTAACATCCAAATTGACTGTAAGCGTATATTCTTTTCCGGCTTCGTATTTCGTGATTCCACCAAAACGGGCGCCGTGTTTCACTTTTATTTCTCCATCCGAATCGAAAACGATGCGAATCGCAGGCAATCCTTGTTTGTTTTGGAACTCCACCTGCAACAATCCGTGATTGTTTTGTTCCGGTTTTACGGTGAAT
>JAKFBW010000088.1:0-22445 GCA_036676965.1 Flavobacterium sp.
CTTATATATAGTTTCTGTTCGTCAGGTCAAGAGTTTGCCTACTGCTTCCTTCAGATTCCACCTCACAATGGACACCCTTGCATTTAGCTAACACTTCCCACTGTAAAGGCGTGTTCGGGACTTACACCCTAGAGTTACCGCCCATGCTGGGCACACAACAAAAAACCCTTTCAGAGTTTTGAACTCTGAAAGGGTTGCTATTTTTAAAAAATTTATTTTTTAATCATTCAACATTTTCCAAAGTTTGTCTTTCAATTCTGTCAATCCTTGTTGGGCAACAGAAGAAATAAATAGATAAGGAATGTCTTTGAACGAAACATCCAGCTCTGTTTTCAATTCGGCTTTCAATTCATCGTCCAGCATATCACATTTTGAGATTACCAAAAGGCGTTCTTTGTCTAACATCTCAGGATTGTATTTAGTCAATTCGTTAACCAAAATATCATACTCGGCTTTGATGTCTGGCGTGTCAACAGGAACAAGAAACAACAAGGTTGAGTTACGTTCAATATGGCGCAAGAAATAATGCCCCAAGCCTTTTCCTTCGGCTGCACCTTCAATAATCCCCGGAATATCGGCAATAACGAAAGATTGAAAATCCCGGTAGGCTACAATTCCTAAATTCGGTTTTAAAGTCGTAAACGGATAATCGGCAATTTTAGGTTTGGCAGATGTCAATACAGACAATAAAGTCGATTTCCCCGCATTAGGAAAACCTACCAATCCCACATCGGCCAGGACTTTCAATTCTAAAATCACATCCATCTCTACCCCCGGTAAACCCGGTTGCGCGTATCGAGGTGTTTGATTGGTCGAACTTCTAAAATGCCAGTTTCCTAATCCTCCTTTACCGCCACGGGAAAGAATTCTTTTTTCGCCATGCTCTGTAATTTCAAACAAGACTTCGCCTGTTTCTTTATCTTTCACCACAGTTCCCAACGGCACTTCGATGAATTTATCTTCACCGTCAGCACCGGTACTTCGGTCACCTCCACCATCACCTCCGTGACCTGCTTTGATATGACGGGCAAATTTCAGGTGAAACAAAGTCCAAAGTCCTTTATTTCCCACCAAAATCACGTGTCCACCACGTCCACCGTCTCCACCATCCGGACCACCTTTTTCAATAAATTTCTCCCTGTGTAAATGCGTAGATCCTTTTCCCCCTTTTCCTGAAGAAACAAATATTTTTACGTAATCTACAAAATTCCCCTCTGTCATAATTCCTTTTATTTTACAAAAAATTCAAAAAAATACCTGACAGCCAACGGCTGTCCTCCTTTTGATTTCAAATCCTCTGTCATAATTTTTAGTATTCAGTCACAGTCGCAATTTTCAGTGCTGACTGCGACTGAAAACTGCAACTGAAAACTATTTTATTTTAAGGCTTTCACCATTACTTTATCAATCTTCACGCCGTCCATATCAATAACTTCCAATTCGAAATGATGCCAAAACAGTTTTTCACCCTGCTTTGGAATATGTGAAAGTTCGGTCATTATCAAGCCACTGACCGTAGTCACTTCGTAATCACTGATTAATTCATCCAATTCAAAATAGGTAAGAAAGTCATGCAACGAATAATGCCCGTCTACTAACCATGTTCCGTCTTCCCTTTCGATTAATTGAAAATCCTCCTTATAAAAATCGGAAGCATTCCCAACCAGAGCTTCCAAAATATCATTTAAGGTGATTATCCCTTGAAAAATTCCGTATTCATCTGCCACAAAAGCATAATGAATGCCTGTTTTCTTAAATTTTTCCAGAGCTTTGTATGCCGTAGTCTGCTCCATCAGGAAAGGTGCTTCGGTCATGATATCCGGCAAATTGAAATTTTCGTCATCAATATGGGCGAAAATATTTTTCAAATTTACCACTCCAACAATCTCATCGTAATTGTCCTTATAAACAGGATAAACAGAATGTAATTCTTTAAGCATAAATTCTTTGACTTGACTTTTATCCGATGCTAATGGCAACATCACCACCGACTTCCTGTGCGTCATCAACGAATTTATTTTCCGGTCCCCGATGTGAAACACGCGCTCCACAATGTCCTGCTCAATTTCCTGAACTTCCCCAACTTCGGTTCCTTCCTTGATAATGGCCTTGATTTCCTCTTCGGTCACTTTACCATCGGCAGAAGGTTTTATTTGCAAAATCTTCAACAAAAATTCTGTCGAATGGGTTAACGCCCAAATAAAAGGTGCCGTAACAATTGACACCATTTTCATTGGAATGGCCACAGCTTTGGCAATCGTTTCAGGATAATTTAATCCAATTCTTTTGGGTAACAACTCTCCCAAAACCAAAGAAAAAAAGGTCAAAACCATCACCACGATTCCTACCGCAACAGTAGGGGCATAGGGTTTTAGAACAGCAAACGAACTCACAAAAAGTTCCACATCCATAGTGATTTTATCGCCGCTGTAAATACCCGTCAGAATTCCGATAAGGGTGATTCCTATTTGTACGGTAGACAAAAATTTGTTTGGCGAATTGGCCAAATCCAATGCCGTTTGAGCGTTTTTGTTTCCTTTTTTTGCTGCCGTCTCTAATCTACTCTTTCTGGCAGAAATCAAGGCGATTTCCGACATGGAAAAAAGCCCGTTCAACAAAATCAGAAAAAGTATGATTACTATTTCCATGTTATTTTATACCCTTTTTTAAAGTGGATGCGATTATAAATTATCAATAACGCTGCTTAAACGCTCCGTAATTTCTGCAATAGATCCAATTCCGTTTACTGCGTAAAATTTGTTTTGCGCACTATAATAGTCCATTAATGGAGCCGTTTTTTCGTTGTATTCCTGGTAACGGTTACGAATTTTCTCTTCGTCCTGATCGTCAGATCTTCCGCTTGTTTTACCTCTTTCCAACAAACGGGCCACTAAAATTTCGTCATCGGCTTCCAATGCAATCGTAGCGGTAATTTTTTCGTTTTTCGTTGTCAAAAAAGCATCCAAAGCTTGTGCCTGTGCAATTGTTCTTGGAAAACCATCAAATAAAAAACCGGCAGAATCTGGATTGTTATCCACTTCACTTTGCAACATTTGAATCGTAACTTCATCAGGAACCAAATCACCATTATCGATATAGGTTTTGGCCAATTTCCCTAATTCCGTTTCATTTTTGATATTAAACCTAAAGATATCTCCTGTAGAAAGGTGTGTCAAATTGTATTTCCCTTTTAAGAACTCTGCTTGAGTTCCTTTTCCTGCACCTGGTTTTCCAAATAAAACAATGTTAATCATTTTTTAATCTTTTAATTTTTAAATTTTTAATCCTTTAATTGATATACTTCGGGTAAATTTCGACCAAGACCATCATAATCCAAGCCAAAACCTACTATAAACTTATTCGGAATCCGAATTCCAACATAATCTATTTTAATGTCTTTTTTGTATGCCTCAGGCTTCAAAAAAAGTGTTGCTATTTTAAAATGCTTAACCTCTTGCTTTTTGAAAAGTGCTTTTAACTCGGCCAGCGTATTTCCGGTATCTATAATATCTTCGATCACCACAACGGTGCGCCCGGTAAGATCCTGATTCAACCCAATCAATTCTTTCACCTCATTCGTGGAGGCGGTTCCTTCATAGGAAGCCATTTTGATGAAAGACACTTCACAGGGATTTTTATACTGTTTCAAAAAATCGGAAACCACCATAAACGAACCATTCAAAACTCCCACAAACAAGGGTATTTCATCCTCAAAATCAGCTGCTACCTGCTCTGCTAATTGGCTTATCGCAAAGGCTATTTCCTGGGCAGAAATAAACGGAACAAATTGTTTATCGTGAAGTTGAATCACTATTTACGCATTTTAAATAATGGGCAAAGATACTGAATTCGGATTTGAGAATTGATAATCAATTCGTAATTTGTATTTTTAAGTATTTACATCTTAAAAAAATCTTTGTTTAACTAAAATGGAAAGAGAAAATAACAGGAAACTAAAATAGCATTTTCCTATTCAAGCATTATAAAGTATCTTTGCTTCCAATAAATTGGCAATACAAATGAATTATTTTTCTTCTGATTTTAAATTAGGAATTTTAGGAGGCGGTCAACTGGGCAAAATGTTATTATTTGACACCCGAAAATTCGATATTCAAACCTATGTTTTAGACCCAAGTGAGGAAGCACCAAGCCGAATCGCCTGTAATAAATTCGTCCAAGGAGATTTAATGGATTTTGAAACCGTTTACGACTTTGGAAAACAAGTGGACGTACTGACTTTCGAAATCGAACTCGTGAATCTCGAAGCACTGATAAAACTGGAAGAAGAGGGATTAAAAGTGTATCCTTCGCCAAAAACATTACAACTCATCCAAAACAAAGGAATCCAGAAAGATTTTTACAGTAAAAACAATATCCCAACGGCAGCGTATACGCGTTTTGAAAATTTAAAAGCGCTTCAAAAAGCAGTCGAAAGAGAAGAAATCCTTATCCCGTTTATCTGGAAATGCACCGAATTTGGTTATGACGGGAATGGCGTAAAAGTAATTCGCGCCACCTCCGATTTTGAGACCCTCCCTAATGTAGAATGTATTGCCGAAGACATGATTCCGTTCAAGAATGAATTGGCGGTTATCGTTTGTCGCAATCCTTCCGGTGAAATGAAAACCTATCCGGTAGTGGAGATGGAATTCCATCCCGAAGCCAATCAGGTAGAATATGTGATTTGTCCTGCCCGAATTGACGAAAAAGTAGCCGAAAAAGCAAGAGCAATTGCCTTGAATGCTTCCGAAAAATTCAATCATGTCGGACTTTTGGCAGTAGAAATGTTCCAGACGGAAGACGATGAAATCCTGGTAAACGAAGTGGCTCCACGCCCTCATAATTCTGGACATTATTCTATCGAAGCCAGTTTCACTTCACAATTTGAAAATCATTTGCGTGCCATTCTCGATTTACCTTTGGGAAATACCGACAGCAAGGTTGCCGGTGTGATGGTCAATTTGGTTGGAGCCGAAGGGTTTTCCGGTGAGGTAGTCTATCAAAACATCGAAACTATTTTAGGTTGGGACGGAGTTACGCCACATATTTACGGTAAAAAAGAAACACGTCCCTTTAGAAAAATGGGACACGTAACCATCGTAAACCAAGACATGAACGAAGCAAGACGCATTGCCGAAGACGTGAAGAATACAATAAGAGTAATCAGTGGTCAGTAATCTGTCGCAGTTTACAATCAAATTTTCAAAACAAATAAAATGGATTTTTTAGATGCAATAATCAACTTTTTTAATGTAACTAATAATTCAAATTTGCTTAAAATTTATTTTAAAAGATTCACAGACAATAATGAATATATAGGAGAAAGAATATTAAGCTTTATAATTTTGACCTTTTGTTATATTGCGTTAATTTTTGGAATTTTATTTTTAATTTACAAATTCTTCAAACAACTTTAAATCTTAAACTCGAAACAAAAAATAAATAAATGAAAGTAGCCGTAATCATGGGAAGTATCTCCGATATGCCCGTAATGCAAGAAGCCATAGACATCCTAAAAGGATTTGATATAGAAACAGAAGTTGACATTGTATCGGCTCACCGTACACCGGAAAAATTATTCGATTTCAGTAACAATGCACACAAAAGAGGTATTTCGGTAATTATTGCCGGTGCCGGTGGTGCAGCTCATTTACCGGGAATGGTCGCTTCGATGTCGCCACTTCCTGTCATTGGAGTTCCGGTAAAATCAAGCAATTCTATTGATGGTTGGGATTCTGTTTTATCTATCCTTCAAATGCCGGGCGGAGTTCCCGTAGCCACAGTAGCGCTTAATGGCGCCAAAAATGCCGGAATTCTGGCCGCTCAAATTATCGGAAGCTCCAACAAAAGTGTTTTAGAGAAAATCATAGCCTACAAAACCGGATTGAAAGATACGGTAATCGCTGCTTCAGAAAGTTTAAAAAAATAAGTAGCACACAGAGATTCCCAAAGTAGACGCAAAAACTCACTACCATTTTGCTCTTTTTGTGAATCTCTATTTTTTTAGCGAATCTTTGTGAAACTAATTTTTTAAATTAAGCAAAGAAAAACTTAACTTTGATAAAAAAGCGAAATGAACATTCAATCCTCTAAAATAGAACTGGCTAAAATTATTTTAGACATAGACAATCCCGACTTCATTCAGGAAATCATTGACTTCATTCAATCAAAAAAAAGTCTTTCAGACGAACAAAAAGAGCGAATAAACGCAGCCATTTATTCTTTAGAAAATAACGAGGGCATTTCACATGATACCGTAATGGAAGAAACCAAAAATCGCTATTCTAAATATTTCAAATAATGACTGTAATTTGGTCTCCACAAGCTAAAAAAGACTTTTGGAACAATATTGACTATTTAGAAGCCGAATGGTCTGTAAAAGTTGCAGCAAATTTTATTGAAAAAGTAGATACCTCAATAGCTCTTTTAAAAAATGACAATGTTTTATTTATAAAAACCAACTACAAAAATGTTTATAAAATTGTCATTACAAAACACATTTCACTTTATTATCGAATAGAAAACCACACTATCCAATTACTTCGGTTTTGGAATAATTTTCAAGATTTAGAAAAATTCAAATTATGATTTTTCTAATTTCATATTTTAAATATTTATAATTCATTATGAGCATCTTAACCCAACATTTCAATACCAAATACGATACGGCTCCATTTTCACAAATACAATTGGAGGATTACGAACCCGCTTTCATTGAGAACATCGCTACTGCAAAAGCAGAAATTGATGCAATAATCAATAATCCGGAAGCACCAACTTTTGAAAACACCATTGCTGCCCTGGATTTTTCAGGAAATCTTTTAGACCGCCTGTCGTCTATTTTCTTCAACTTGAATTCGGCCGAAACCTGTGACGAAATGCAAAAAATTGCACAAAAAGTGTCGCCAATCTTAACCGAATTCAGCAATGATATTACGCTAAACGAGGACTTATTCAAAAGGGTAAAAGCGGTTTATGAACAAAAAGACGCTTTAAACCTAACTGCTGAACAGGCCACTCTGTTAGATAAAAAATTTAAAAATTTCTCCAGAAACGGAGCCTTATTGGCCGAAGATAAAAAATCAAAACTACGGGAAATTGATACCGAATTAGCCAAACTAAAACTGACTTTTGGCGAAAATGTATTGGCAGAAACCAACAATTATCAATTACACCTCACCGACGAAAAAGATTTAAAAGGGTTGCCGGAAGGTACTATTGAAGCGGCCCGCTCGTTAGCCAAATCAAAAGAACTAGAAGGCTGGATTTTCACCTTGGATTTCCCGAGTTATATCCCGTTTGTCACCTACGCCGATAATCGCGAATTGCGAAAAGAGATAGCCATTGCTGCCGGCAAAAAAGCGTTTCAGGGAAATGAATTCGACAACAAAGAGATCAGTTTAAAAATTGCCCGATTACGCCACGAAAGAGCCAATTTGTTAGGATACGAAACCCATTCCCATTTTGTTTTAGAAGAAAGAATGGCTCAAAATCCCGAGAAAGTAAAATCGTTTTTGAATGATTTACTGGCCAAAGCAAAACCGGCTGCTTTAAGAGAATTTGCCGAACTGACGGCTTTCGCCAAAAAACTGGACGGCATCGAACAATTGGAGAAATGGGATGGTGCCTATTATTCGGAGAAATTGAAGCAAGAATTGTTCAATTTGGATGATGAAAAACTAAAACCCTATTTTCAATTGGAAAAAGTTCTCGAAGGCGCTTTTACCATTGCCGGAAAACTATACGGGCTTAGCTTTACTGAAATCTTCGATATCGATAAATACCACGAAGAAGTGACGACTTACGAAGTCAGAGATGAATTCGGCGAACTCGTTGCTATTTTCTACGCCGATTTTTTCCCAAGAAAAGGCAAACGCAACGGCGCCTGGATGACTTCGTTTAAATCGCAATATATCAAAGACGGCAAAAACGAAAGACCGCACATTTCTAACGTTTGCAACTTTACCAAACCAACAGAAACGAAACCATCGTTATTAACTTTTAACGAAGTAACTACTTTGTTTCACGAATTTGGCCACGGATTACATGGCATGTTAGCCAACACCACCTACCCTAGTTTGTCGGGAACCTCAGTATACTGGGATTTTGTAGAATTGCCAAGCCAGGTCATGGAAAACTGGTGTTACGAACCTGAAGCTTTGGCTTTGTTCGCAACGCATTATGAAACAGGCGAAATTATTCCGCAAGAATATGTAGAAAAAATAAAAGAAAGTGCGAGTTTCCAGGAAGGAATGGCTACACTTCGTCAATTGAGTTTTGGTTTGTTGGATATGGCTTTTCACAGCAATAACCCAACAGGAATTACCGATATCAAAGCGTTTGAAAAAGCCGCTTTTGAAGGCACTACCCTATATCCTGATGTTGCCGAAAACTGTATGAGCGTTTCGTTTTCACACATCTTTCAAGGTGGCTATTCTTCGGGTTATTACAGTTACAAATGGGCAGAAGTTTTAGACGCCGATGCTTTTGCTTATTTTCAGGAAAAAGGAATTTTCAACAAAGAAGTCGCTACCAAATTTAAGGAAAACATCCTTTCCAAAGGAGGAACCGAATTGCCAATGGAATTGTACAAACGTTTCAGAGGACAGGAACCAAGCCCGGATGCTTTATTGAAAAGAGCGGGATTGATATAAAATAGTAAAACCTAGATTTTAGACCCAAGCGAAAACCAACTGGTGAAGCAATACAAATAGAAACCGAAGTGAGAGCTTCGGTTTTTTTACATATTTTGAGTGTAATAATTATAGTCTTTTAAAATGGTAGCAATGAATGCTATCTTTCCTCCAGATTCATTTTTAATCCCTGAAAAGCTTTCGATTTTATCCACTAATTTACTTATAGTCTCATAATCATTTATCGCCTCAGCCCGTTGAAAATTTTCTTTAATGATACGCATGTCGTTATCCGAAAACTTAATCACGGAAGGATACTTTGGTTCGTATTCATGACCAATTTCCTCCAGAATAGTATGACTTATATTTATCTCATTTTTTAAAGAAATCACTGCTGTCCCGGCAACCATATCCCCTAACCGTTGGTTCTTTTTACTGGAAACTATCGCTATAAAACCACAAAGGCCACTAAAAATAGAAATGTCCACCAGACGAAAAAACCAGCGCATCAAATAATCCCCAAATCCGGCTTGATATCCCTCTACCTTGACTACTTTTATCTTCACTACTTTTTTTCCTATAGTTTGTCCTTCAAATAAGGTTTCTAAGGCGATGGTATAAATCACTATGGGAAAATAAAACAGTAAAATCAATGCTATAAAAGACCAACCGTCTAAAGTACCCAACAATCTACTGAATCCCAACCCATAAAAAAAAACGCCGTAAACAGTAATCCCATAGGCGATTTTAATGATTAAATCAATCAAATACGATTGCACACGTTCACCTACGGAAGCCGTTTTGAAATTTATGAGAACATTTTGTGTTGTATTTATAGATAATTCTGACATATTTTATATTTTAGCAATCCATGAGAGAAATAGCATTCATAAAACAAAATAAAGAAAAATGGCTGGAATTTGAACTGGCTATTTTTGGTAAAGCTAAAAAAAATACTGATGATTTAGCCAATTTATACATTCAATTAATGAATGATTTATCTTATGTCCGTACGTATTACCCAAAAAGCAAAACCGTTGTCTACCTGAATCACCTGGCTTCCTTGAGCTATCAAAAAATTTACAAAACCAAAAGGGAAGACAAAAACAGGATTCTGGAATTCTTTAAAACCGAAGTCCCTTTAGTGGTTTATGAATACAAACGATATCTATTGTATGCGTTTGTGTTGTTTTTTGCCACTGTTGCCATGGGAGTAATCTCCGCAAAATACGACACCAATTTTGTCCGGTTAATTCTTGGCGATGGTTATGTCAATATGACTCTGGAGAATATCAAAAAAGGAAACCCAATGGCTGTTTATGGCTCCGGAAGCAATTGGGGCAGTTTTATCACGATAACTTTAAACAATATTTATGTTGGGGCAAGATGTTATGTTTATGGTCTTTTTGGAGGAATCGGAACTTTTTATATCTTTTTGCAAAACTCTTTAATGTTAGGCTCTTTTCAGTATTTTTTTTACGAACATGGTGTATTTTGGAAAAGTGTCCGTGGTATTTGGATTCATGGTTCTATGGAGATATTTGCAATTGTAATCGAGAGCTCGGCCGGTTTTATTTTGGGCGCTTCAATTCTTTTTCCCAAAACCTATTCGAGAATGAATTCCTTTAAAATGGGTTTCAAAAACAGCTTCAAAATATTTTTAAGCACGCTTCCTTTCACTATTAGTGCCGGATTTCTTGAAGGTTTTATTACCCGCTATTCCATAGATATGCCTATCTGGCTGAGTAGTTTTATTATATTAGTTACACTTGGAATCATTTCATTTTATTACCTGGTCTATCCATTTATTGTTCACAAAAAAATAACTGCTATATAATGTTTGTACTTTTCAAAAAAAGAGACTTTAGTGATCTCATCTCAGACACCTTTGCGTTTTTTAAAACTAACGGCAAACACTTTTTTAGGAATTATTTCCTTATCAATGGAGGTTTATTAGTGCTGTTTTGTGCATTGCTTTATTTTGTTTTCAAAATTTATTTTGAAGCCTCATTTGCCGGTTCCGGTACGCTACGGGCAAATTACCTTTCCCAATACTTCAACAATAATATGGGTTTGTTTGCCGGTACATTTTCATTTTTCCTGCTACTGATTATTGTCATATCCTTACTCAATGTAGCCTATCCGGTGTTGTACTTACAGCTATTGGACAGCAAAAAAGGAGCCGAATTCACAACCGCAGAAATTATAGACAGCCTAAAAGACAATATTGGCAGAATGCTGAAATTCTCCATCGGATTTATTTTTATCATCATGCCAATTATGATGATTATTTTCATGTTGCTGTTTTTACTCTGTGTTATCATTATTGGAATACCGATGCTAATGATGGCAGGACCGGCATTTTTAGCATGGCTAACCTTAAGTTTCTACACCTATCTTACAGAACAATTGCGTTTTTTCACTTCGCTAAAAAAGGGATATTCATTGCTTAAACAACAATTTTGGACTGTTGTGGGAGCTACATTCATCATGCTGCTTCTTATACAGTTTATCCAAACAATCATTACGATGATCCCTTATTTCTTTGGGACTGTTTTGTTTTTTACTTCTACAAATGCCGGAACACCAGAAGCCATTAATCATATTGGCTTTTTTACCTCTTTTATTTTCATTTTCATCGTTCTAATGAGTGCCTTATTCAACAATCTGATTATTGTAAACCAAGGAATTATCTATTATAGTTTGAGAGAAGAAACCGAGAACAATAGTTCTGAAAGTCAAATCGAATTAATAGGTATAGACCATGAATAAAATTTTCATCGTCATATTCTTTCTCTTTTTCTTAGGCACAACAAATGCTCAGGACACATTGGCTATAGTCCAAAAAACAGCTGTAGCTACAACCAAATCACAGGAAAAAGAGATTATCGTAGATGCTGATCCAATTGCATTAAAAACCTTTTCAAAAAATTACAAACAAAAATATTCAGACACGGATTACATCTATGAATACCAAGCCGTTGAAAAAAATGCCTGGGATCGGTTTAAAGAATGGCTTGTGAGTTTACTCATTGATTTTTTCCAATTGGGCGATGCTAAAACTTCAATTTTGGTCATAAAAATTTTGGGGGTTCTAATCCTCTTATTTGTAATTTATCTCATTACCAAAGCGATAATAAACAAAGAAGGACGATGGATTTTTGGAACCAATTCAAACAAAAAGAAAATAGACTATTATGATATTGAAAAAAACATCCATCTCGTCGATTTTGAAAAACTAATCCGTGAAAGCCTTGAACAAGGTAAAAAAAGACTGTGTGTACGGTATTATTATTTATGGCTTTTAAAAGTTATGGCCGAAAATAATTTTATAGATTGGCATGTTGACAAAACCAATACCGATTACCTGTACGAACTCCAAAACAAACCGCTTAAAGACGAGTTTACGTACTTATCGTATCTGTATAATTATATTTGGTATGGCGAATTCGACATGGACGATAACAGTTTTCAAAATACCCAAAACCGATTCAAGAATGCATTAAAAACTTTTGGCAATGAATAAAACCATCAAAATATACATTGCTTTTTTGGCACTCGTATTCGTATTGATACTAATTGCCGACTACAATCGTCCCAAACCTATTGATTGGAGACCCTGCTATTCGATCAATGACAAAATTCCTTTTGGACTTTATGTTTTTGACAAAGAAATTGGTGGAATTTTAAAAAATCAAAAAATAGAACGCTTAGCAACCGTTACACCTTATGAATTTTTGAATTCAAAATACGACGCAAACCCTTTGTTAAAAACATATACCGTAAAAGGAACCCTTTTAAACATTTCAGAATTTGCAGCAATCGATGATCAGTCCATAAAAGAGATTTTCTATTTTGTTTCCCATGGAAATGCTGCTTTTTTGAGCATGAAAACGTTCCCGCAATCTTTATTAGACAGTTTAAAATTAGATTACCGCACTGATTTTAACTATTCTAACAACAGTTCGGTGTGGCTGGCCAATACAACTCTTGGAACACAAAAATATGATTTCGTAGAGGGAATGGGCGATTATTATTTCTCCCGAATAGACACCTTAAATACTACTGTGCTGGGTTATCAAGGCAATAAAGACAATACGAACAGAATCAACTTCATTAAAGTTCCATATTCAAACGGGCATTTCTATTTGCATACCCAACCTGCTGTTTTTACTAATTTTCATTTATTAAAAGCCAATCATCACCAGTATGCCGAAAAGATTTTATCCTACATCCCTAAAGAAAGCGTTTTTTGGTACATGAAACCCGGAAACACAGAAAACATTTCTGACTCCCCATTGCGCTATATTCTGGGACAACCTGCCTTAAAATGGGCCTGGTATTTCTTTTTAACAGGGACTTTGATTTTTATCCTATTTAATGCCAAACGAAAGCAACGGGTTGTTCCCATCATCAAATCTTTGCCAAATTTGACCGTAGACTTCACTAAAACAATTGGTAACTTATATTACCAGGAAGGGGACCACAACAGTATAATTGATAAAAAAATTATTTATTTCCTCGAAAAAATCCGCAACGAATACTTGCTGGACACCACCAAACTTGACGAAGAATTTATAAATAAATTACATCACAAATCCGGAAAAAACAAAGCCGACATTAAAAATCTGGTGCAACTTATTATTGATTATCGAAAAAGTTATTATGATAGTGTAGAATATGACTTAATACGAATCAACAGCGCCATCGAAAAAATTTTAAACTAATATTTTAAAAAACATCAATCACCATGAATGATTCTAACACCATAAATGAAAATGTAAATTTTGAAACCAGACTGGATCTGGTTCCGTTATTAGCGCACATTAACAGCATAAAGCAAGAACTGGAAACCGTAATTGTGGGACAACACAAAATGATTGACCAACTTCTTGTTGCTATTTTGTCTAACGGGCACGTATTGCTGGAAGGAGTTCCGGGAGTTGCCAAAACAATTACGGCAAAATTACTCTCCAAAACCCTAAACATTGGCTTTAGCCGAATTCAATTTACACCCGATTTGATGCCCTCGGACATTTTAGGGACTTCCATTTTTAATCTAAAAAATTCTGAATTTGAATTTAAAAAAGGACCTATTTTTTCAAATTTGATTCTGATTGACGAAATCAACCGTGCCCCTGCCAAAACCCAGGCGGCCCTTTTTGAAGTGATGGAAGAACGTCAAATTTCTATTGACGGGAGAACTTTCCAACTCGAAACCCCTTTTCTGGTTATTGCCACCCAAAACCCTATAGAACAGGAAGGAACCTATCGATTACCGGAGGCGCAACTGGACCGTTTTCTTTTCAAAATCACCATTGATTACCCTAAACTTGATGAAGAAATCAGTATCATTCAAAGAGAGCATTTGTTGCAAAATCAGGATAAATTAGAAGCGATACAAACGATTCTTTCCGCCGAAGAAATTAGAAAATACCAGGGTATCATCAAACAAATTATTGTGGAGCAAAACTTGTTGGAATACATTGCCCGAATTGTTGTCAACACCCGTGAAAATGCCTTTTTGTACTTGGGAGCTTCACCACGTGCGTCTATCGCAATTTTGAATGCCGCCAAAGGTTTTGCAGCAATCAGAGGCCGCGATTTTGTAACTCCTGAAGATATTAAAGAAGCTGCCATACCTGTGTTACAACATCGCGTAATCGTGACCCCGGAAAGGGAAATGGAAGGCATCAGCAGCGTAGCAATCATCAAACAAATCATTGAAACGGTAGAAATTCCGAGATAAAAATTGCAATAATCATAAATACTGACGAATTGAAATTCATCAAACAATTATACTTAAACAATTTCTTTTTCTATTTGCTTTTGGGCATTATAGGACTTTTTGTTTGTGCCTTTATTTTTCCAAATCTGTACCATGCGGTTTGGTTTATCGTTATCATTCTGATAGCATTTTTAGGTTTTGACATTATGTTGCTGTTTTTGTCTAAGAACACAGTTCAAGCGGCTCGTACAACTCCCGTAAAACTATCCAATGGAGATGCCAATCCGATAAAAATCAGCATCAGCAACAACTATACTTTCCCGGTTAGCACCAAAATAATTGATGAAATTCCGTTTCAATTTCAGGTACGAAATTTTGAGATCATTCGAAAAATAAAAGCCAATACGGCCGA
This sequence comes from Flavobacterium sp., assembly GCA_036676965.1. Lineage (GTDB taxonomy): Bacteria > Bacteroidota > Bacteroidia > Flavobacteriales > Flavobacteriaceae > Flavobacterium. The sequence continues at coordinate 14,774 of JAKFBW010000088.1, forward strand.
TGAATTTAATTATGATTTGCGTCCCACAGAACGCGGCGAATACTTTTTTGGCAATCTGAACATCTATGTCAGTTCCCCTTTAAGACTAATTTCACGTCGATTCACTTTTGATAATAACCAAATGGTTCCGACTTATCCATCGTATATTCAATTAAGGAAATACGATTTGATTGCTTTTTCGAACAATTTATCGCAATACGGAATAAAAAAAATTCGCCGTATTGGGCATACCATGGAATTTGAACAAATCAAAGAATACGTGCAGGGAGATGACATTCGAACTTTGAACTGGAAAGCTACCGCAAAGAAAAACACCTTGATGGTCAATCAGTTTCAGGACGAAAAATCACAATCTGTCTATTTAGCTATTGATAAAGGGCGAATGATGCAAATGCCTTTTGAAGGATTAAGTTTACTGGACTATGCGATCAATTCAACACTTGTTTTATCAAATGTAATTCTGAAAAAACAGGATAAAACCGGACTTTTTACTTTCTCCAAAAAAGTGGAAAACAGGGTGTTTGCCGAAAGAAGAACTTCTCAAATGCAAAAAATTCTCGAAACCTTATACAACATCAAAACGAATTTTTTCGAGAGCGACTACAGTCATCTTTATGCTGATATCAAGAAAAATATCAACCAGCGAAGCCTTATCATTCTGTATACCAATTTTGACACTATGGATGGCCTTTACCGACAATTGCCTTACCTGAAAGGAATTGCAAAAAGCCACCTTCTGGTAGTCGTATTTTTTAACAACACCGAACTCAATAACATCATTAACAAAAAATCGGAAACCATTCAGGATATTTATGACAAAGTCGTTGCCAATAAATTCATGTTCGAAAAACGTCTAATCGCCCAGGAACTCAAAAAATATGGAATTCACAGTGTGCTTACCACTCCTGAAAACCTTAGCCTTGAAACCATTAACAAATACCTTGAAATAAAAGCTCGGGGAATATTGTAATACTTATTTACTGTCTACCGACTAATACCAAACACATTTATAAATTAACCTGAATTTTTATTGCATTATGCCTATATAGTCTGAAAACAGTTCAATTTATTGGACTATATTGAAAACAAATCGGTATAAAAGAAAATTTCAGAGGACAGGAACAAAAACCAGATGCCTTGTTGAGGAGATAGGGTTATTATTCTATTCTATTTCAAAAACTCCCTAAAATTATCGGCAGTTACTATGGTAAAACTCCCCGTATAATTATCTGAAAAAGGCTTGGGTAACTTGGCCTTTTTAACTTTCCATTTAATTTCAAAGGCATTTACTTCATCGGCAACAACTTCTATATAATCCAATTCTTGTTGCTGGGTAGTTCGCCAGAAATAGGGTTTGGCATTTCTGTTTTCATAACTTAACAATTTCATCCTTTCGGAAATTAAAAAATTTTCCCAAAGCGCTCCTTTGTCTTGTCTGAAGTCTAAAAAATTAAAATTCCCTATCAACATATTGCGTACGCCATTGTCATAAAAATAGATTTTTTTATTGGCTTTAATTTCATTTCGATGATTGCGACTAAAGCTGTTCAATCTAAAAACCACGAAGCTTTTTTCAAGCAAATCAATATAATTACTGACCGTATTTTTATCCACACCAACCAGTTGGGCAATTTCATTATAACTCACCTCACTCCCGATTTGAAAAGCCAATGCCTGCAAAATTTTCTCTAAAACTTCCGATTTGCGAATACCAGCCAAACTCAAAATATCTTTATACAAATAACTCGACACGAGATTTTTCAGTATTTCATATTCGTTCCCTAAATTATTGATAACATCAGGATACATACCATACAACAAACGCACTTCTAATTGCTGTTGGGCTTTCATATACCCTACATTTTTCTCAAATTCATTCCAGGAAATAGGATACAGATGGTATTCAAATTTTCTACCCGTAAGCGGTTCCTGAGTAACATGGTTGATATCAAAAGCCGACGAACCACTCACAATAACCTGAACATCCTTGATTTGATCTACGATAATCTTCAATTTCAAACCAATATTCGGAATGCGTTGTACCTCATCAATAAAAACATACTTATAATCCCCAATAATATTTTTAAGCGTTTCAGTATTAGCATTTGATAGCGTTTCCACCACAACGGAATCATCTCCATCAAGAAACAGAAAAGGAATACCCTTCAACAGGCTTTGAACCATAGTTGTTTTCCCCACTTGACGTGGACCAACAAGTACAATAACCTTTCCTTTATTGAGCCTTTCTTCTATATTTGATATTAAAAATCTGTTTATCACCCTTTAATTTTAAACAAAAATACAAAAAAATATTTATATTCACCAATTTAAGGTATTATTCGGTGAACATATTCACCAATTTAAGGTATTATTTGGTGATTATATTCACCAATATTAGAATTTTTAAAGCAATACTACAAAAAAACCACCATAAAATCGGCACGCTTTCTGCCCAAAAACAAGTATAATACTTGGAACGGTTTGCATTGGCGAAAACCAAAAATAAAGCGACGAGAATGGCAATGGCAAAAATCAACACCAATTGCAATGGTAAAAATTGGAAATTGAAATTGCTATTGATATGGCTATTTAAAAGTTCCAATGCGCAAAAAATCATTAACAAAAAGTATCCCGAAATTTTCGTCCACTTCACCCCTATTTGCTGTGGAACGGTTTTCAGATGCGGGTCATCATGGGTCAAATCAAGAATTTCAAAGATGAGAATCAAAACAAAAATCAGGATAAATCGTTGCACACATTTCAGATAAAAATCAGCGGTAATAGGAATTTCGGCATTCAAAACAGGAAGTACCACCGTAACTCCCACCCAACACAAGGAAACCATATAAATTTTGACTCCCGCCCAATTCCGGGCATTCTTTCTGTTCGGAAAAAAAGGCAGGGTATACAATAACGTCAGTGCGAGGACACCCACAGAAACCAACTGGGTAATCAGCTGTAATTGAAAGAAATAAAAGCCGACTCCAACAAAAGAAACAGAACTCAAAATAGCGATGATTTTCAATTCCTTACGCATTTCTTTGCGCTTTGCTCTGGCCAAAGCATCGTATTTCACGAAATTATACCCCACAATAGTCCCGAAAAAAGCAAAATTAGCCATCGCAACATCGGTGGCAATGTGAAACATAAAATGGGTCATCCGAACCAGCGCATACACAGACAAAGCCACGTGAATACTGCCATTGATATAAAAATCGAAAAGCTTTTTAAACCATTTCATACCGCAAATTTAGTCAATTACGAACAACTCAACCATTTAGTTGAAAATTTCACAATAATTGGCTATCAAAATCGGCTGTAAATTGTTATTTATACTTATTTTTGCACCACAAAAAAACGACACTTATTCTATTTTATTTCTAGTATGAAAACAGATGCTTTTGCTTTAAGACACATTGGGCCAAGAGAGAATGACCTTCAACATATGTTGAAAACTATTGGAGTTGATTCTATTGAACAACTTGTATATGAAACGCTTCCGGATGATATTCGCCTAAAAGCACCTCTGAATTTAGATCCTGAAATGACGGAATATGAATATTTAAAGCATATTACCCTTTTAGGAAATAAAAATAAAATGTTTAAAACCTACATTGGTTTAGGCTACAACCAAGCCATCGTTCCTGCGGTTATTCAAAGAAATGTGTTTGAAAACCCAGGTTGGTACACGGCTTACACGCCTTACCAAGCCGAAATTGCTCAAGGTCGTCTGGAAGCTATTTTGAATTTTCAAACCATGGTTATCGAATTGACCGGAATGGAAATTGCCAATGCTTCGCTACTTGACGAAGGTACTGCAGCGGCAGAAGCTATGGCTTTATTGTTTGACGTAAGAACAAGAGACCAAAAGAAAGCCAATGTTTGCAAATTCTTTGTTTCCGAGGAAATTTTACCACAAACCTTATCGGTTTTACAAACCCGTTCTACACCAATTGGTGTGGAATTAGTAATAGGAAATCACGAAACTTTTGATTTTTCTGCTGAATTCTTTGGGGCAATTCTTCAATATCCTGGGAAATTTGGACAGGTAAATGACTATACCGATTTTATTGCAAAAGCAGCCGAAAACGACATAAAAGTAGCCGTTGCTGCCGATATTTTAAGTTTAGCCAAATTAACGCCTCCAGGAGACATGGGTGCTGCGGTGGCACTGGGAACTACACAACGTTTCGGAATTCCGTTAGGTTACGGTGGCCCTCATGCCGCTTATTTTGCCACCAAAGAAGAATACAAACGCTCGATGCCCGGAAGAATCATTGGGGTAACTGTTGATACTGATGGAAATCGTGCACTACGCATGGCATTACAAACACGTGAACAACACATTAAACGTGATAAAGCAACCTCAAACATCTGTACGGCACAAGTTTTACTGTCGGTTATGGCGAGTATGTATGCTGTTTATCATGGCCCGAGAGGATTAAAATACATTGCTAACAAAGTACATGCTTCGGCTGTGACTTTGGCAAATACTTTAGAAAAATTAGGATTCGAACAAACGAATACCGCTTTTTTTGATACCATCGTCTTAAAAGCAGATGCCAAGAAAATAAAAGAAATCGCCGAAGCAAACGAGGTAAATTTCTTCTATCCAAACGAAAATTCAGTTTCTATTTCGTTGAATGAAACCATTGGTTTTGCCGATTTGAATAAAGTAGTTTCTATTTTTGCTGCTGCAAAAGGAGTAGAAACAATCATCATCGATGAATTATCTGAAACGAATCATTTTCCAGAAAGTTTAGTAAGAACTTCATCGTTTTTACAACACGAAGTTTTCAACAAATACCATTCAGAAACCGCTTTGATGCGTTACATCAAAATGCTAGAGCGCAAAGATTTAGCCTTAAATCACTCAATGATTTCGTTAGGTTCTTGTACGATGAAACTGAACGCCGCTGCCGAAATGTTGCCGTTAAGTGCACCAAGCTGGAACAGCATTCACCCATTTGCACCTCTAAATCAAGCTCAAGGATACCAGGAAATGCTTTCTAAACTGGAAGAGCAATTAAACGAGATTACCGGTTTTGCAGCAACCACTTTACAACCTAATTCTGGTGCACAAGGAGAATATGCAGGATTAATGGTTATTCAAGCGTACCACCAATCCAGAGGAGACCACCACAGAAACATTGCTTTGATTCCAGCTTCTGCCCATGGAACGAATCCGGCATCAGCTGCTATGGCAGGAATGAAAGTCGTGGTTACAAAAACGCTAGAAAACGGAAATATTGACGTAGAAGATTTACGTGAAAAAGCCATTTTACACAAAGACAATTTATCTTGTGTGATGATTACCTATCCATCGACTCACGGTGTTTATGAAAGTGCCATCAAAGAAATCACTAAAATCATTCACGATAATGGTGGTCAGGTCTATATGGATGGCGCCAATATGAACGCTCAGGTAGGTTTAACAAACCCAGCGACTATTGGTGCTGACGTTTGTCACCTGAACTTACACAAAACCTTCGCTATCCCTCACGGTGGTGGTGGACCTGGCGTGGGACCTATTTGTGTGGCACCACAATTAGCTCCATTTTTACCAACAAATCCAATAGTTCCTACAGGTGGTTCAACTGCGATTACTGCCATTTCTGCTGCTCCTTGGGGTTCAGCTTTAGTATGTTTGATTTCTTATGGATACATTAAAATGCTAGGTGCCGAAGGTTTAAAATCAGCTACGGAACACGCTATTTTGAATGCGAATTATATCAAAGAAAAATTAAGCGGTCATTACGACACTTTATATTCCGGAGAAATGGGTCGTGCAGCACACGAAATGATTTTAGAATGTCGCCCTTTCAAACAAAAAGGAATCGAAGTAACTGATATCGCCAAACGTTTAATGGATTACGGTTTTCACGCTCCAACGGTTTCTTTCCCAGTGGCTGGAACTTTAATGATTGAGCCGACAGAAAGTGAAAACTTAGAAGAACTGGATCGTTTTTGCGATGCCATGATTTCAATTAGAGAAGAAATTGAAGCTGCTTCTATCGAAGACAAAAACAATGTGTTGAAAAATGCACCGCATACTTTAGCGATGCTGACTTCGGAAACTTGGGATTTCCCATATACCAGAGAACAAGCGGCTTTCCCATTGGAATACGTTGCTGAAAACAAATTCTGGCCAAGCGTTCGCAGAGCAGACGATGCTTTTGGGGATCGAAACCTGGTTTGTTCTTGCGCACCGATTGAAGCCTACATGGAACACTAAGATTGTACTATATTTCACAAAAAATGTCTCGACAAAATCGGGACATTTTTTATAGAAACAAAAAAATACTTTTTTACTATATATAACAATTTGGCCATAAATAGAACGGTTGATTTGCCATTCATAATAAAATAATCAATATTTTTGTTTACTATCTGAAATTGGAATCTCCCTATTGTGAACACGGTGAATTTCATTTCTGATTCTGTTTATTAATAGCCTGATTTTTTTGAAAAATTACCCCATGAAAATAAAAATAACCGGAACAGGGAGCTATATTCCCGAGAAAATAATCTCTGACAAAGACTTTGCCCGTCATCAATTCTTAAACGAAGACGGTACTCCCATTAAACAATCGAATGAGATTATCATTAACAAATTCAAAGCGATAACCGGAATCGAGCAAAGACGTTATGCCGAAAACCAATATAACACTTCGGATTTAGCTTTTTTCGCTTCGCAAAAGGCTATTGCCAATGCCCGAATAGATGCTGAAACCATCGACTATATCATTTTTGCCCACAATTTTGGTGATGTGAAATTTGGCACCATCCAATCGGATATACTGCCGAGTTTAGCGACCCGTGTGAAAAACAAATTAAGAATTAAAAACCCGAAATGTGTGGCCTATGATATCCTTTTTGGCTGTCCGGGTTGGATTGAAGGAGTCATGCAAGCCAATGCTTTTATCAAATCAGGCATGGCCAAACGCTGTCTGGTTATCGGAGCGGAAACGCTGTCGAGAGTCGTTGACGACCACGACCGTGATTCGATGATTTATTCGGATGGTGCGGGTGCAACCATCATTGAAGCTTCCGATGACGAATCGGGAATGCTGTCTTATGAAAGTGCAACCTATGCCGAAGACGAGGCGGGTTATTTATTTTTCGGAAAATCCTACCATCCCGGTTTAGACCCGGACACCAAATACATCAAGATGTATGGCCGAAAAATTTATGAATTTGCTTTAAGCAATGTGCCTATGGCGATGAAAAGCTGTCTGGACAAAAGCGGTATCGCGATAGACGATGTCAAAAAAATCCTGATTCATCAGGCCAACGAAAAAATGGACGAAGCCATCATAGACCGTTTTTACAAACTCTACGACAAAACCGCCCCTGCCGATATCATGCCGATGAGTATTCATGATTTAGGGAACAGCAGTGTGGCCACGGTTCCTACTTTGTTTGACTTAATCTTGCAAGGAAAAATTGAAAACCACGAAATCAACAAAGGGGATATCCTTATTTTTGCCTCTGTAGGTGCTGGAATGAATATCAATGCTTTTGTATATAGATACTAATTTTTTAGAATCAATCGGATAGGAGCCTAGGGATTATTTCCCTAGGCGACCTTCCACACCACCCGGCATACGGATCCGTACCAAGGCGGTTCTTAATTTACGATACATTTTTTTTTAATAAAATGTACTTCCGT
>JAKFBW010000089.1:0-21269 GCA_036676965.1 Flavobacterium sp.
AAGGCAACTCTTCCTTCCCAGGGACCGTTGATATTATCTGCCCTATGTATAAGTACAGTTCGCATTTCACCGCGTGGCGCGCAAATATTAAATAGATAATATTTGCCTTTTACTTTAAATAATTGAGATCCTTCAGCTGCAAGGCCTACTTCTTTTCCTGTTGGTGCGCTGGCGTTTTCGATGAGAACTCTCTCCGGAACGCCTTGTTTAATACCTGTTAGATTGTCATTTAATTCAACAATTTTTAGTAGATCCCCGCCATGAATCATATATACCTTGCCATCATCATCAAAAAACAAAGAACTGTCATGTAGGGATGGTTTAAAAGAAACCCTTTGCCAATTTCCTTTTTCTATATCTTTTGTTTTAAAAATATAGGTTTCACCTGGTATGTCATGTGCAAAAGTGGTTAGATAATACATACCCTTGTCGTAGCGCAAACTACTTGCCCATGAACCTCTGCTATAGATGTTTTTTCCTTCTGTCAAATTTAAAGCAGGCAAGTCTGCCAAAGTATCATAGGCATAGTTAATCAGTTTCCAATTGACAAGATCGGTCGATTTCATAATGGGTACACCCGGAGTCATGTGCATTGTTGTACTGGCCATATAATAATTTTTACCAACCCTGATTATCGATATATCAGGCACATCAGCAAAAATAATGGGGTTAGTGGCTTGCGCCAAAGCAACGGCCTGAACAAGCAAAACAACGAAGGTTAAAATAGGCTTGATGTTTTTTCTCATAATTTAAAAATTGGTCGATAGTTTATAAATGTTTTCAGTAAACAAAATAACAAGAAAACAAGGCCATACAACGTTTCCTTTTGTATCTAAAAAGTACGCCAATTGTATTAAATGAAAACCTATATCAAATACATTTATAAATCAATCTGAAATTTTATGGAATTATGTCAATAAAATTTGGAAATAGTATAATTCATTGACCAGATTAAAAATAAGAAGAAAAAAAAGTAGTAAACCTAAGTTACTACTCTCTAAAATTATACTTGTATTTATTTAATCCTGTATCACTTTTTTAGGATATAGGTGTTTAGTAATTGCTCTCAACAGCTATTATTGCTGTTTATATATGCGCAAATATTCAGAAGGTAAGGACCCAAATTCTTCTCTGAAGTACTTGGCAAATCTTTTTGGGGAATTAAACCCTACTTCATATGCTATTTCGGCAATTTGCATTTGGCTTTTTTCAAGAAGCTGGCGTCCACGTTTTAATCGTATGGTTCGAATAAATTCGATTGGTCCTTTACCGGTAATGGCAATTAATTTTTTGTATAAATGACCACGGCTTAGTCCTAAAGCTATGCTAAGGGCTTCTACAGAAAACTCAATGTCGCTTATATGTTCTTCTACCACCTTAATAGCCTTGGCTATCAGGGCTTCATCCAAAGAGGTTATCGTAATTTCTGCAGGAGAGACATCTAATTTCTGGCTAAACGAGACATGACTTTTCTCTGTCCATTCCACGAATTTTTGAATGCGTAGTTTTAGCAAGTCAAAATTAAAAGGTTTGGTTATATAATCATCAGCGCCTAGTTCCAAGCCTTCCATTACATGTTCTTCGGCGGTACGTGCCGTCAATAGGATAACCGGGATATGAGACCAATAAATATTAGTTTTTATTTGTCTGCAAAGTTCTATTCCGTTCATAACAGGCATCATTACATCACTTACAATAATGGTTACGTTAAACTTATTCAACAATTGCAGGGCCTCTTCTCCATTATTGGCAGTTATTACATAATATTCATCCTCCAGATTATCTTTAATAAATTCACAAAAATCATTATTGTCATCTACAAATAATAATATTTTTTTATTTGTAATGATATTTGTTCCTTCCTCTTCCTCAATAGCAAATTTGTCTGAAAGATTTTCTGCTGAATATTCCTCTGCTGTACCTAAATCAGCCATTGTGATTGGAATCCGGAAGGTAAAAACACTACCATGTGGCACATTATCTGTAACATTTATTGTTCCTCCGTGAAGATTGACATATTCATGTACAATATGTAATCCTAAACCTGCTCCTGTTTTTTCCTGTTCCTGCTGAGCCTGATAAAACCGTTCAAAAATATGTTCTTTTTCTTTATTGGTAATACCAGATCCTGTGTCAGAAACACTTACAGAAACAGTATCATTTGCTCGTTTTATATGGATACGGATAGTACCGCCATCTAAAGTATACTTGAATGCATTTGAAAGTATGTTTGTAAGTATCTTTTGAACTTTATCCCGATCAAATGACATTGTTAAACTCTCTATATCAGTGAACAACAATAAATTAATTTTACGTTCTTCTGCATAAACACAAAATGAAGTGTAAATTTCATTAATAAAACTAACAAAATCGCCGGACTTTAAATTCAGCCTTTCTACACCAACATCCAGTTTATGAAAATCAAGCAGTGAGTTTATTAATGCCATTAGCTGTTGTGCATTTTTATACATAACACTCAGTTTTTTTCTCATGCTTTCGTTAGCAGCGTCTTTCAATAAAATCTGTAAAGGGGTAATAATGAGCGTAAGTGGTGTGCGCAAATCATGGCTGATATTGGTAAAAAACCTTAATTTTATCTCATTAATATGTATTTCCTTCTCGTGATCCATTTGTATACGCTGCTGTTCCAATTTTACAACATGTTTTTCTTTTGTTCTGCGAACAAAAAATGTCAGCACACTAATAATTAAAATTGCATATATGATAAAAGCCCAAATTGAAAAATAGAAAGGAGGCATTACATTTATAAATAATTCTGTAGGAACATTGTTCCAAACACCATCACCATTACGTGCTTTAATTAAAAGTCTGTAATTACCGGTTGGAAGTGAAGATATTTCTATTTTATTTTTTTGAGTAGGTATCCATTGTGTATCAAAACCTTCTATTTGATAAATATATTTTACTTTATCAGCATTCAGTAAATTTCCTGTTGTAAACTGTAAGGAGATAAGTTTATCATCATGCCTGAAATTTAGCTCTGAGGTTAATTGCATTGGGTGTTCGAGCAGCTTTCGTCCATCATAATAGGAGTCTACCTGAATAGTATTATTACCCACTGCCAATTCAGTAAATATAACTTTTGGTGTAGATTGGTCTTTTTCAGACATTTTATTCGGATTCAAAATAGTATATCCTTCTACATTACCAAGCAGAATATCACTATTTTGTAGTTTGCAAACAGCGCGATCATTAAAATAATTATTCATGAGGCCATCTTTGACTGAGTAATTTTTACTTGAAAAAGTAAATCCTCCGTTTGATGCCGGTCTAACAGTAAGTATTGAAAGCCCATTACTTGTTGTTACCCAAATATTATTGAGATTATCTTCTGTTATACCTTTAATTGAATTATCGCACAATCCATTTTCTTTATTAAAATAATAAATAGTGTCCTTTTTTTGATTCCAGATGATCAGTCCTTCATTACTGCCTAACCATATAATACCACGTTTATCTTTATAGACATTTGAAATCAGAGGTTGCGGAAAAGTTTGATTTCCTTTCTTATTGCCAAGATATAAAGTCTTTTTGTAATTCGTAATATCAATTACCAAAAGGCCAAATACAGTACCAACATACATTTTATCACCGCCATCATAAGACATATCCAACGCATAAACAATATCATCAAATGGGGTAATCACAGCATTAAAATTATCCGAGTCTGATTGTAATACCTGAATTTTTCCACCTAATGATCCTATCCATAGATTTCCATACCTGTCTTCTTTTAAATTCCAAATACTATTACTGGTTAGTTTACTGTTCTTTGTAGTATACTGAATCATTTTGCCATTTTCATAACAAAAAAGTCCTTTTTGATAGGTCCCAATCCAAATACGATTTTTCCTGTCTTCCAGTATAGATATTATCGCGATGTTTGGAACCGGGAGTTTCCTGATGGTCTCTGAGTTCTTTTCTTTTATATATAACCCGTTTCCATCTGTTCCCAACCAAATATTTCCATGATGGTCTTCCATTATAGACATAATATCGGAACATTCAGGGTGTCGGAAATTGATGAAATTTCGGAAACTTTCATGATAAAACGAAAGTCCCTTTTTATTGTATCCAATCCAGATAGTCTCATTGTTATCTTTGTACAGACACTTTACACTGTTCGATGATGGGTCTGTCTCCACCCATGGATCAGATACTACATTTTTAAACAAATCTTTTCCTTTGTCATAGATAAACAATCCTTTGTGGTCTGTTCCAATCCAGATTTGCCCCGGTTGATTTTCAATAATACTTGTTATATGATTGGCTTCAGTTTTTAATTTTGAAGGCAATTCTAATCTTTTCCACTCTTCAATTGAATTTTTTTTGTAAAAAACCTGTTCACTTTTATCCGAACAAATCCACAGCCCATTATTGCTGTCTATATAAATTATATTAGTGGCATTAATAGCATTCTGTTTTATAAAGTCAGGTAATTCTATGAAGGTTAAAACCCCGGAATTTTTATCCAGTTTCCAGAAAACCCCGGAATCATATTGAATTGCGTACAGAAATTTACCATTATCAGCAATAGAAATCTCCTCTTTTAAAGGAGTTTTTAATTGGAATACAGAAGTTTTTTTTTTCTTAATATTATAAAAAAACACCTTCTTTTTGTTTAGCACCCAGAGATTACGATTTTTATCGACAAAAATTTTAGCATTAAGATCCGGCTCTATCCCCAGATTGAGCAACAACAGTTTTGTGTCTGAAAAAGAATCTTTATCTCTTTTATATACCATGTAAGAGTACCCTAAGTCTATCCAGATATTACCCAGGCCATCTTCCTGCAATTCAACTATATTATTTGAAGACAGAGCATTAGACACACCGGGATGCATTTTATAAACCTTAAATCCATATCCGTCATATCTATTTAGTCCAGACTCTGTACCTATCCAAAGAAATCCGTAACTATCTCTCAGAATAGTTTTTACATTATTATTTGAAAGACCTTCATTAGTCTCTAAATGATGAAAAACATAGGGAGACTGCCAAAAAATACTTTGAAAAGTAACTATCAAAAATACTGTACTTAATAAATATAAGAATCCTTTATTTTTTTTCATGTAAAATAGTTTATTTCAACTTTTGGATAGCTAAAAAATTATTAATATTCTTTAATTTATATAATAAAAAACTTATAAATCAATTAAATTTTGGACTTCTTATTAAGACTCATTCAGATATAAATATACTTCTATTATTTTATTTTTTTATATGATTTAATTAAATAAAACACTTCTAAATTCATCCAAGTAAAGGATAAAACATGGAAGTAATAATTTATTTTCATACCTCATGTATCGATTACTATCATTTTAGCCTAATCTCAAAAACTTATTGAACCATGTATTTAACGCCTTTTGTTATCATATCCCAATTATCGGTTCTGAAAGGCGATGCAGGGAATCCTTCTTTGTTAAAAAGATTGATTTCCGTATCGTCATCCGCCCAACCGTAACGAACAGCTACTGGGTTTGGTACTTTTTCGCTGGAAAGGATTATATTATTGTTTTTAATTATCGCTTTTGCATAATGAAATACTTTATCAGCTCCCGCAATTTCAAAACCTTTTAAAATTTCATTTTTGTCCGATTTAGATAGACCGCTGCCAATGTTGTCAAAAGTCAGGATCATTTCGTTTTCTTTAATTTCTTGAGATTTATAAGTTGGCCCACTAAAAACAACTTTCTTATCGTAAACCTTATTTAAGGCAATCGCTGCTAATCGTTTCCCAACATCTTGTTTATTAATGGGATGAATATCCTTGGCATTTCCAACATCTGTGGTGACGGCCATACCAGTATTAGCAACTGTTTGTAATGTATAAGTTTGTGCTTCCCTTAGTTCAGCCCATTTACTTCCTATAGTACTATTTCCACCAAATTCATTAAAAGTTGATAATTGAACAAAATAGAAAGGGAAATCGCCTTGATTCCATCTTGTTCTCCAATCTTTTATCATCAGCGGAAATGCTTTCTTATATTGTTCTGCTCTGTTTACATTCGCTTCGCCTTGATACCATAAAACACCTTGAAATGCATACGGCACTAATGGGTTTATCATGGCATTGTACAGTAATGAAGGATAATCATTTGGAGATATTCCAGTTTTTATTTCAATCACGTTAAACTTCCATGCACCGGATAGTGGGATAACCGTATTCTGCAAAGTGAGCTTTAAATCGGCTTCATCTCCCCAAATACCGCCGCCGCCACTATAATCCATAACTTTTACCGCAATAACGTTATTGCCTTCTTTTAAAACACCTGCAGGAACTTTATAAACTCTTTTTTCATCATATTTATTGGTGGTACCTATTTCAACGCCATTTATATAAGTAACATCTTGGTCGTCAATTTTTGCCAACTCAATACGTGCTTCTTTTCCGGCATCTGCTTTTGAAATGATAACCGACTTTCGCATCCAAACCACACCATCTAAATTAGGCAATTGCTGATTCTCCCATAGCGATGGAATTTGCATTTTGGGCCAATTGGAATCATCAAAAGCGGGGTCTCTAAATTGCGAATCTGCATGAACTTTTATTTTTGACCCTTGAATGTTTTCTACTCTATCGATAATTGTCTTCCTTTGGTTTTCAGCCAGCGAATCCATATCTGCTTTTGGAACTCTTGCAATTATGTCTTTAAACTCATCACTTTTTTCAAAGGCTTCACGACTTGTCCAAGTTTCTGAACAGGTGCCTCCCCAAGAAGAGTTTATAATTCCAATAGGAATTTTTAATTCGTTATATAATTTCTTGGCAAAAAAGTAACCAACAGCTGTAAAACCGCCTACAGTTGAAGTATTACACACCTCCCATTTTGCTGATTTTAGATCTTCCTTAGGAGTGGAACTCACCTCTTTTTCAACCAAAAATTGACGAATCAATGGAAAATCGGCATTGTTAATCTCTTGTTCGGCATTCATTGCTTGTTTAACCGTAAATTCCATGTTTGATTGCCCACTGCATATCCAAACCTCCCCTACCAAAACATTTTTTAAAGTAATGGTATTATTTCCTTTGACGACCAATTCAAATGGACCACCAGCTTTTTCAGCTTTCAAATTTACTGTCCACTTTCCATCTTTATCGGCTTTTGTTTTTACAATTTGTTTCTTGAAATGAATTTCCACTTTCTCATTAGCACTAGCCCAACCCCATACAGGAATAGATTTATTGCGCTGTAAAACCATGCCGTCATTAAACAACTGTGGTAATTTTACATTGGCATTAGAATAGATACTAAAGCATAAAAACAGGAATACGATTATTTTTTTCATTTTTATAATTTTATTATCATAGGGAGAAAATGCCTTATTTCATTTTGGTTTTACCAATTAATTTCCATTTTCTGTCCTTTTTTCAAAGTAATTGCTTTTTTACTATTGCCAGAAATAAGGGTTGTTTTTCCTCCATTTTTAGAAAAAATAGTCAATTTTTTTAAGGTTTTAGCATTCCATTCCATCGCAATTTCAAATCCTCCTCTGGCACAAATTCCTTTTACCGAACCGCTTTCCCAAGCATCTGGTAAAGCAGGTAATAATCTGATTTCATTTTCGTTAGACTGAACTAGCATTTCAGCAACTGCTGCAGCTCCTCCAAAATTTCCGTCAATTTGAAACGGCGGATGTGCATCGAACAAGTTGGGATATGTCCCTCCTCCTCGTCTTGGTTTCTCCGTTTTCTTTCCGTCAGGATCAACATAGCGAAGGAGTTCACGAAACATTTTATAGGCACGATTGCCATCCCAAAGTCTTGCCCAAAGATTGATGCGCCAACCTTTTGACCAACCCGTGGTTTCATCTCCTTTTATCTCCAATGTTTTTTGGCAAGCTTCGGCTAATTCTGGCGTTAGCAAAGGCGTGATATGATTTCCCGGAAAAAGCCCAAACAAATGCGATTGATGACGGTGTCTAGGATCTTTATCATTCCAGTCAAAATACCATTCTTGCAAGTTTCCTTTTTTTCCAATTTGGTAGGGATGTAATTTTGAAAGTGCGGTTTCTAGTTTTGCCCTAAATTCCGCATCCACATTCAATACTTTCGAAGCTTTGATGGTTTTGTCGAAACATTCTCGAATCATCGCCAAATCGGCTGTTCCACCATACATTGTGGCTCCCACAAAACCATCTGGAGCAAGATATTGATTCTCTGGAGAGGTAGAGGGCGATGTGATTAAATTTCCATTTTTGTCTTCAACCAACCATTTCAAGCAAAACTGCGCTGCGCCACGCATAATTTCGTAACCCTCATTTTTGAGGTAATTGTTGTCTTGGGTAAAAGCATAGTGTTCCCAAATATGGGTACTCAACCACGCTCCTCCCATATTCCAACACGCCCACATCGGTTCTTCTTTTCCAAAAACACCAACGGGATTCGTCATCGCCCAAATATCTGAATTGTGAGCCACAGACCAACCTTCATTAACTCCATAAAAAGTCTTTGCAGACACTTTTCCGGTTACCGAAAGGTTTTTGATGAAACTCAAAAGAGGGGTGTGCATTTCCGAAAGATTGGTGTTTTCGGCCAACCAATAATTCTCCTCGAGATTGATGTTCGTTGTGTAATTACTCCTCCAAGGCGGATTGAGGTATGGATTCCAAATCCCTTGCAAATTGGCAGGAACGCCAATCGTTCTGGAACTGCTGATGAGCAAATAACGGCCGTATTGGAAATACAAAATTTCAAGACTCTTGTCTTCTTTTCCATCTGCATAGCGCAACAAACGTTCGTCAGTTGGCAAATTCGGAGCTTCCGTTTTTCCTAAATTCAAGGTCACTCGATTGTAGAATTTTTGGTAATCGGCTAGGTGGGATTGTTTTAGTTTTTCAAAAGAATTAGAAAATGCCTTGTTCAAATTTTCCAATGCAATGGCTTTGTTATTCAATCCTTCGGTGGCTGGATTTTTGTCAAAACCGTTAAAGCTGGTCGCAACGGAAACATAAATCAAGGCTTCGGTGGCATTTTTTAATCCCAAACTCGCATTGGAACTTACAATCGTACCATCCGTATTTTTAATTTTTATCAAAGAGGTAAATCGTGTTCCTCTTTCTTTTTCTAACAGAAATGCAGGTGGAACGGTATAACCCGGGTTTTCGTGAATGGGTGCCACACCATTCATTGAAATCACATTATTCTTGATTTCCTTTTTGAATTTTAATAAACTACTGGAATTAATATCAAAATTCAATGCTCCTTTCTTGCTGCTGGTCAGCCTGATTACCATAATTTGGTCAGCTGCCGAAACAAAGTATTCGCGGTTAAATTTGACACCATCAATTTCATAACTCACTTTGGAAATGGCTTTGGAAATATCCAATTCCCTGTAATAATTGGCAGCTTTTCCGGCGTGATGATTGTCAATATTGATCGTTCCTAGTGGCGCAAAAGACTCTGAGTCTTTGCCTTGAATTTTTCTATTCAATTCTTCCGCTAGTTTATAATTTTCGTTTTTTAATGCTTCTCGAATAGTGGGTAAATTTTTACAAGCCTCTGGATTCATGTTGACATTTACGGGTTCGCCTGACCAGAGCGTGATGTCGTTCAAGTAAATCTTGTCCGAATCGACACCTCCAAAAACAGTTGCTCCCATTTTTCCATTGCCCAAAACTAGGCTTTCCTCAAAATAATCGGCAGACTGTTTGTACCAAAGAATATGGTCTGATTGGGCAGAAACTATTCCTTCAAAAGAAAAAAAAACAAAAATTAATAGTAGTTTACTGAAATGGTTTGATTGCATAATATTGATGCTTCTTTATTTTATTTAACCTAAATTTAAATTGACTTCAGCTTAAGCCGAAGTCAATTTATTTAAAATCCAAATTACTTATTTAAGCGAATCAATGGTTGAAATAAAATACTATTATTCTTCTGATTAGACCTAACAGGTTTTAAAAACCTGTTAGGTCTTCGTAAAAACCAACAAAATTATATATCTAACCCTTATTCGCTACTTAATAGTTATTGTGATTTCCTTTTTAATATCCCTAGACGAACTTCCTAATTTCAAAGTATAATTTCCTGGTTCAACTGTCCATTTTTTAGTTTCAACATTATAATAGGCCAATTCTTTTACTGGAACTTGAATGGTTATGGTTTCAGATTTTCCTGCAGCAATCAATACTTTTTCAAATCCTTTCAACTCCTGGGCAGCACGACTAATTTTCGAATCAGATTTAGAAGAATACAATTGTACCACTTCTTTACCATCAAATTTTCCAGTATTCTTAACTGTCACTGAAACTGCTATTGTATCATTAGTTGCATACGATTTCTTGTCTGTTTTGGCATTTTCGAAAGCAAAAGTGGTGTATGACAATCCGTAGCCAAAAGGATAAAGAGGCTCGATGTTTTTGGTATCAAACCAACGATAACCCACCAAAATTCCTTCAGCATAAGTAACTGTTTTATCACCGGGAAAGCTGTTTGTGGCGTGTGCTGGAGAATCTTCAATCTTTTTGGGCATTGTCCAAGGCAGTTTTCCGGATGGGTTTATTTTTCCCAACAATACGTCGGCCAAAGCATTTCCGCCTTCGGAACCGTTGAACCAACTCCAAACCAAGTTTGGCGATTTTTGACTCAAATCAACAATGTCAAAAGGAGCTCCGGCAATCAATACCACAATT
Source organism: Flavobacterium sp. (assembly GCA_036676965.1). Lineage (GTDB taxonomy): Bacteria > Bacteroidota > Bacteroidia > Flavobacteriales > Flavobacteriaceae > Flavobacterium. The sequence continues at coordinate 10,660 of JAKFBW010000089.1, forward strand.
GTATTTGGATTGACGGCTCTAACTTTGTTAATCAATTCTTCTTGTCCGAAAGGGAGATTCAAATTTCTTCTGTCGGAAGCTTCGGTTTCATAATCACGGTTGGAACCTGCAAAAACGATGGCCATATCCGAATTTTTGGCTGCCTCGATGGCTTCCTGCAATTTAGCCGGATTCAATTGGTCAATGGTTACAGGGCCGTTCAAGGTGATATCGCCTAGTTTTCCTGTCTTTTTTTCCTCATAACGCTCCAAATAGCCTTCGGCATAATTGATTTTGATGGATGCCGGCAATTTATTTTTTAAACCTTCCAAAGGCGTAATTTCTCTTTTGGTTTTTACGCCTGCGCCAAATCCTCCCAAGGCATTTTTCTTGGTCGCATTGTTCCCGATTACGGCAATGGATTTCACACCATCTAGCTTTAAAGGCAACATATTTTTCTCGTTTTTCAATAGAACTACTGCTTCAGATGCAATTTTGTAGGCATCTTGGTAATGTGCCTCAGTGGCAATACTACCTTTTACTCGGTCTTTGCCTCCCATTGCTTTCACTTGGAACAAGACATGTAAAATTCTTTTAACGTGTTTGTTGATTTCTGCTTCCGAGATTTCGCCTGCCTTTGCTACAGCGATTAATTTATCGGCCAAGAAAAATTCGTTGAAAGGTTTTGGTGTTCCCATTTCGATATCCAATCCGTTTTTCAAGGTTTTTACGGTAGAATGTACGGCTGCCCAATCAGATACGACTATCCCTTTAAATCCCCATTCGTCACGCAAAATGGTATTGAGCATATAATCGTTCTCGCATAAATATTCGCCTCTAAACTTGTTGTAAGCACCCATTATGCTATACGCTTTGGCTTCTTTTACGGCTGCTTCGAATCCTGGCAAATAAATTTCACGCAAGGTTCTTTCGTCCATTTGAACATCATAAAAATCACGATTGGTTTCTTGATTATTGGCTGCAAAATGTTTAACACAAGCCATTACATCATTATCTTGTAAACCAATTACCATTGGTACTGTCAATTTTTTATTTAAAAAAGGATCTTCCGTCATGTATTCATACGTTCTTCCTCCAAGTGGCGTTCTCACAATGTTGATAGCTGGTGAAAGCAACATATCTTTATCTCTGGCACGCATTTCCTGCCCAACGCTATTCCCAAAAGTATAAGCCATCTCTTGATTAAAAGTCGCAGCCAAAGCACCTGCAGCTGGATAATAAGTAGCAAAATCATTTGTTAATCCGGCAGGAGCCCAACTATCACGTGAAATTTCTTCACGTACACCCAAAGGACCATCGGCCATTTTTAATTCTGGTATTCCTAAACGTTTTACACCACCAGTAGAAAACATGCTATTGCCATGCAACATTCCTATTTTTTCCTCCAGTGTCATTTGAGCAACCAATTTGTCTATTTGGACATCGTATTTTGAAGTTAGTGCTTTTGCTGTAGTTACTTTCGATTTTTTGCTTTTTGCTGTTTGAGAATTAGCTTGATAGTTTGTAAACAGCAACATTGAAAAAAAGGATAAAGTGATTATTTTATTTTTCATTTTGGTTATTTTTACTTTACGGTTTTGTTATTATTTTAATGTAATAGTTTGTAGATGCCCGTCATAATTGACTACTTGTCCTTGAGCATCATATACAAATGCTTTAGGATTTTCTTTACTCACGGGAACAATAACAAATTTTCGTTTTTTTAACATTCCTTTAAATTCTCCTTTTCGCTCTCCAATAGTTAAAACACCGTTTGTTTCATTATAACTGAATGCAATACTGGAATGGAATCCTTTTTCATAATTATAATTTACACCTTCATCTTCATATAAATTAAAGCTTCCGTTTTTTCCTTTGTAGACATAAAGAACAATAGTATCTGCTGGTTTTTCATCAGTATATTGTATTTCTGGTCCTACCGGAATAATAGCACCTTCTGGAATAAATAATGGAATACGACCGTATGGTGCCTCTTCTGATAAAGTTTGACCTCCCTTAATATATTTAGCTGTATTAAAATCATACCAATTAGTTCCTACAGGAAAATAAACCTCTCTTTTGCGAACTCCATAATTATAAACTGGACAAACCATAAAATTTGAACCAAACATAAATTGATCATTACTGTTTACAACGTTTTTATCGTTAGAAAAATCCATTACTAATGGACGCATAATCGTATAATCGTCAAAATGGGTCATCCCAGCCATACTGTAGATGTAAGGCATTAATCGATAACGCAAATTATCATAAAATAAAATAGACTCATAAGCCGGATGTCCTTTAGGAGCTATATTCCATGGTTCACGATATGGGAACTGCCCGTGTGATCTGTATAATGGTGCGAAGACACCAAATTGATGCCAACGTGTATTTAGTTCTCTCCATTCTTTATTATCGGCATTTTCTTTTCCATTTTTGTCAAATTCCATTTGCGCATCTACATAGCGATCTTCAACACAGAATCCACCAATGTCCATAGTCCAATATGGAATACCGCTAATGGCAAAGTTTAAACCTGCCGAAATTTGTGCTTTCAAATCTTCCCAACGTGTTGCAATGTCACCACTCCATGTTGCGGTTGAATAGCGTTGTAATCCTGCAAAGCCTGATCTGGTTAATAAAAACACACGTTTATTTGGATCTACACTACGTTGTCCATCATAAATGGCTTCGGCATTCATTAAAGCATAAGTATTGAAATATTCTGTTGCTGATCCTAAAGCTGTTGGACCTTGCAAGGATTTACGATAGTCAATATCTGTACAATCTAATACGTTTGGTTCACTGGCATCCATCCACCAGGCATCAATTCCTGTTGGATATAAATTTTCATAAATTTGTTTCCAAAATAGTTTTCGTGCACCACCCGAATAAGCATCATAGAAAGAACCTACATAGCCAGAACCAACCCAGTCACGAACATTATCTTTTATAGCTTGTTGATACATCCATCCTTTTCTGTCAAATTCTTTAAAATGTTCTGTTGTTTTATAAAACTTAGGCCATACCGAAATCATCATTTTACCATTCATCGCATGGATAGAATCTACCATTCCTTTTGGATCAGGAAAACGTTTTGGATCAAATTTATGACTCCCCCAAGAATCTTCTTCCCAATAATTCCAATCCAGTACTATATTATCTATAGGAATCTTACGCTCTCTAAATTCTTTTAAATTGCTTAGAATTTCATCTTGAGTTTTATAGCGTTCACGACTTTGCCAATAGCCCATTGCCCATTTTGGCATAATTTGAGCTTTTCCTGTCAGGGTACGATATCCTTTAACAATTTCATCCATAGAATTGCCATGAACAAAATAATAATCTAATTTTTTATTCATTTCACTCCACCACACTTGGTTGCTCTTTTCTTCAATTAATTGAGGTGTCCTTACTCTTAATCCACAGTATGATGTTCCTCCATTTGGTTTCCATTCTATTCGTAAAGGAACTCGTTTACCTGCCTCTAAATGCATTGAAAACTTGTAACTATTAGGATTCCAAGCTGTTCTCCAACGCTCTGGAACGACTAATTGATTGTTCAAATAGACTTTAACATAGCCTGAATAATATAAAGTAAATTTATATTCTCCATTTTGTGGTGCTTCAATATCACCTTCATAAGTAACGTTAGCATTCTTTAAAGGAAAGTTTTCCGGTAAGTTTTTAAAACTTTTAATATCCTCAAAGAAAATAGATGCTTCTTTGCGAACTAATTGTATATTTCCATTATCAGGCGTAATATAAGTACCTGTTAAATTATTAGGTTCACCATTTTTATCGTATAATTTAAAAACAGCATTTAATTGTTCAAAAGGACGGCTATCTCCAAAACGGCTTAATGAATAACTATCCCATAAAAGACCATAATCTTTATTTGAAACAATAAATGGCACAGAAACTTTAGTATTGTATTGAAACAATTCTTCACTTTTGTCTTTGTAATTAAACTCGTCTGATTGATGTTGTCCTAAACCATAAAAAGCTTCATCTTTTGGAGATTCAAAAATTTGACGAATTGAATATCCTTTGGTTCCTGCTACTTCTATTGGACTAAATGTCTTACCTCCACCGGAACTTTCAGCCAAAATAATTTTCCCGTTTTTATCTTTAAACTTAACACCTCCGTCTTTTGACGAAATCATAACATTTAAAGTTTCGGTAGCTAATTTGATAGAATCTTTTACTTCGGTAACGTTAAACGGAACAGTCCCAATATTAGGCACAATAATTAAACTGGAATCTTTTGGAAATGCGTTATCTGGTGTTGCAGAGACATGTATTAAATCATTCCCTAAAACTTGCAAGCGTAATTTGCTTAATGCTGCGTCTTTAGCATGGCTTATGTTTACAATTATACCATCATTCGTTTTTTCGTAATGTTTAGTAGCGCATGATGCTAATACTAATCCGGTAATTAGACTTAAGCATATTTTATTTCTTTTCATATATGTAAAAATTATTTGTCATCGGTCTTATTATGTATCGCCTTTTATATATCGGTGTTTGTTTGCAACAAACAACTTGTTAATGACGATTTCATATAATTTTAGTTAGATTTGCTTCGTGAAAACTTAATTTTAATTCGCTTTTGCTCTCAATAGCGTGTGAACAATGTCTAAAGTACTTACTGGAGAATTTTCATGTAAATATTCGTAACGGTGTTCGCGGTAAGCAGGAATCCACCATGCTTTTCCATCCTCTTTCAAATTAAAAGTAGTTTTTTCATCCATAATGAAAATACTGTCTTTTACATTTTGTTTTGGATACACATAGCTAAAAGCAACTCCGTCATCAAAAGCACGAAACTGAATCTCTAGTTTACGTTTATTTTTGCCTTTTTGCTGTAATTCAACTACTAACTCATTGTAGTTGTTTCTGATGTTTTTCTTTTCTCCCCAAACTTGTTCCCAGGTTTCATCAAAAGTGTTTTTTTTTACATTTTTGATTTCGAAATCAGTACTTAAGTTTTCATTATCTTTTAATAAAAAACCCAAATCTGATAGAGTAATCACTTCGGTTTTTCCATGTGAAACAGCATATTTAGGAGCATTCTTTACTAACTCAAATTTTATTTTGTTGTTACCATCAGGCGAAACTACTTCATAACTATTCTTTTTGCTTTGGCCAAATCCAGAAATTGTAGCAAAAAATAAAAATGTTATTATTTTTTTTTGTATCATTTGTTTTATTGTTAAAAAATAAAAAAAGCTAGGGAGACTATTAAAACTCCCCAGCTTAGGAGCAAACTAACCCTATTTAATCCATTCTAGTTTTAAAATTGTCTTGCTCAATGTGTTTGGAGCAACTTCAATATCAGCTCCTTTTTTAGGAATTGTAATGGTTTGTAAATCATCCCCTTCTGGCAAATACACTTTGGCTGTAACTGAATTTGTATTATCTGCTGCAAAAACTTTCAAAGTTAATTTACTCCAATCCATGTCTTTTAGATTGCGCTAATTTGATTTTAAATATGTTAGTTAAAATGTATTTTGAATAAAACTTAACAGAATAATGACTTAGATAAATAAATTTACAGTAAAATTATCCCAATTTAAATCAAAGTATCTAGTAAATTTCACACAAGATATTTAGAAAATAAAACTTCTTGTTAAAATGATTATTTAATGCGTTATTACCATCTTAATTAAAGTAAATATTAAAAAAAGTACTGTTTTTTTTCATTCTTATTAATTCAATAAAAAATTATAGTCACAAATGTCTTTAAAACTCTATAGCTTCATGGTATTCTTTTGTGTCAAAATACTGCTTCATTTGTTGCAATAATTACATTTTTGCAGTTATATCCTATTTTTTGCAAAGAAAAAATTAATCTATAAATTTATACCCTTAGGAGGCAACCTATATTTGGGGTACAGACAAAAGTAAATCGGTACTGATTGACACAATTAAACTAATCGACAAAATCTGAATACTATTTGAAGAAAAAGGACTGCAAGCCTATTAGGTGACAAGTCTCAAAATTTTCAAAAATCGTTGACCATTACTCTGACATCAATAAAAGTTTTATAATATGGAAAGGACAATTGGAAAAACGATTGGTCTAAAATTAATTTAATATTCACCACCAGTAACTTTGTAATTTAAGGAGTTGAGTCGCTCCAAATCCTCTATAAAGTGGTTCGACATTTGTTCGGTTGGGGCTACTAGAAAAGCTTCAGAGAAATCTGGAGCTTTTTCATTTTAAAGGCTTTTTCTATGGAAGAATTTGTGGTTTATATTTTATATTCTAAAAAGTTCAACAAAAATTACACTGGATACACTTCCAATATTATTGAACGTTTCAAATCCCACAACCTGTTAGCAACAAAAGGACACACCATGAAGTACAGACCTTGGATAGTGATTCATGTCAAATTCTTTCATTCTAAATCTGAGGCGATAAAAAGAGAAAAATATTTAAAAACAGGAGTCGGCAGGGAATTTATCAAAAAATTAATTCAAAACTTGTAACGGAAGGCTCATATCCGCCACGGTGGACTACTAGAAAAGCTTCAGAGAAATCTGGAGCTTTTTTTACGGAATAAAGTCACCCCCTAAAACGATACACAAAAAAGGTTTTAATTCAGGATAGAGTATTCTTTTTTTTAAATCAAAAGAAATGATTCCCGAAAGAATTTTAGCCGCAACATCACATTCAGCACAAGTAGACTACCACAACTAACTAAAAACTGATATTCACAACCCAACAAATGAAATCAGAAAACAGATTGTATAAATAAAAACAGAATCCCCTTTTTAGAATCTCCACTTACCCAAGCTAAAATAAGAGTCAATAAAACAATTTATTTAAGAATTACCATTCCCGAAAAAATGGTCATTTTATTTGGTTGAATGACGTTAAATAATGAAATCTAACTCCCTGAGTTGCATTATTTTTTCTATTTTTGGAAACCGTAAAAAAAACCAAAAACAATACAAACTATGAATCCATTTAATATCTCAGGTAAAGTCATTGTTATTACCGGGGGAACAGGCGTCCTTGGAAGTGCTGTCGCTGACAGCTTATCACAAGCAGGAGCCAAAATTGTAATTTTAGGCCGAAACCAAGCCTTAATAGATGAAAAAGTGGCGCAACTTATAAAAAATGGCGGGGAAGCTATTGGAGTTGCTGCAAATGTACTCGATAAAGAATCTATCGTAAAAGCCAAAGATTTTATTTTGCAACACTACCCAAGAATCGATGTGCTTCTCAATGCAGCCGGTGGGAATCAACCGGGAGCTACTATCGGGGTAGACCAAACTATTTTTGATTTATCGATGAGTGATTTTCAAAAAGTCAATGAATTAAATTTGAATGGTACGGTAATCCCTTCTATCGTTTTTGGCGAGGTAATGGCCAAACAAAAAGAAGGCATCATGATTAACTTCTCTTCGATGACCGTAGACAGAGCCGTTACCCGCGTGGTGGGCTACTCTGCCTCTAAAGCCGCCATGGAAAACTTTACCCGCTGGATGGCTGTTGAAATGGCAACTAAATTTGGAGATAAAATCCGCGTAAATGCCATTGCACCGGGTTTCTTTATCAGCAACCAAAACAGACAATTATTGACCAATGCTGACGGATCTTATACGCAAAGAGGCGAAACCATCATCAATAACACCCCAATGAAACGATTTGGTGAAGCCGATGAATTGAATGGAGCCATCCATTTTTTATGCAGCGATGCAGCAAAATTCATTACCGGAATTGTACTGCCTATTGACGGCGGATTCAGTTCATTCAGCGGCGTTTAATTTTAAATAAAAAACATTCATTATGAAAATGACACAAACTTGGAGATGGTACGGACCCAATGATCCAATTACACTAAAAGACATCAAACAAACCGGGGCAACAGGAATTGTTACAGCCCTACACCATATTCCAAACGGACAGGTATGGCCTGTTGCCGAAATCATCAAAAGAAAAGAAGAAATAGAACAAAGCGGATTAATCTGGTCTGTGGTTGAATCTGTTCCGGTTCATGAAAACATCAAAACACGAACAGGGAATTACAAAGAATACATCGAGAACTACAAACAGAGTATTAAAAATTTAGCGAGCTGTGGCATTCATATCGTATGCTATAACTTCATGCCGGTTTTAGACTGGACCAGAACTTCGCTGGATTATGAAGTGGAAGACGGATCGAAAGCATTACTTTTTGACACGACTGCCTTTGCCACTTTTGACATGCACCTGTTAAAAAGACCGAATGCAGAAAAGGAATACACCGAAACACAAAAAAACAAGGCCAAAGAATATTTAGACTCTTTATCAGAAGACGATAAAACAAAACTGATTCGAAACATTATTGCCGGTTTACCGGGAGCCGAAGAAGGCTATACCCTAGAGCAGTTTCAAACGGTTTTGGATACCTATACCAACATTGATGCCGCAAAACTTAAAGCGCATTTGGTTTCCTTTTTAGAAGAAATCATTCCGGTTGCTGAACAAAACAAGGTATTAATGTGTATTCATCCTGATGACCCACCTTACCAAATATTAGGTTTACCAAGGGTTGTAAGCACCGAATCCGATTATGCACATATTTTTGAACAAGTGCCAAGTTTAAGCAATGGCATTACGTTTTGTACCGGTTCCCTTGGCGTAATCCCGGAGAACAACTTGCCGCAAATGTTCAGACGATTTGCCAACAGAGTGCATTTCATCCATTTGAGAAGTACCCAACGCGATGAGTTCGGGAACTTTTACGAAGCCAATCATTTGGAAGGAAATGTGGATATGTTCAGTGTCGTGAAAGAAATCTTAATTGAACAAAACAAAAGAAGTATTGAAGGAAGATTGGATTGCAGCATTCCGATGCGTCCGGATCACGGACATCAGATGTTGGACGATTTAAATAAAAAAACAAATCCGGGTTATTCTTGTATCGGAAGATTAAGAGGCCTCGCGGAATTAAGAGGATTAGAACATGGTCTGGAATTAACTATGCAATCGTAGACTAAAAAAACTTTATATACAAAAAAGGATGGAACTCAATTTTCCATCCTTTTTCTTTTTTGTGCTTACAACACCGGAATCCAATCCTTGAATATTTTTGCCATCGTATAATCGGCTGCATATTGTTCCGCAGTAAGTAAATGGGCCCAGCTTACGCGCGAGGCAGTTCCGCCACCCAAACCTGTAGATTGGTATTCTCCATAGAATGTGGTGGCCTCGGCTTCTGTCTTGCCCCAATTATGCCAGCCTTCAGACTTAATATGATTAGCCATTTCGCATTTTACAAATACAGTCCGAGCGTAATTTCCCCATGGTCTCCCTAAGTAATAAGTACTGTTTCCCGAATCGGTGGTCAATTTACAGTTAAGAAATACAAATCCATACGGATTCGCTTGTGGTGTATTGGCCGCAGTTATATAATAGCCTCCCTTTTTAGCAAAAATTTCGCATTGGTCAAAAATAGCGGTTGAGCCTCCAAAAATAAAATCGGTTGCCCCTTCTATATAACAATTTTTATAATATTGTCTGCTGCTGCTTCCCCGGGGATATAGTGTATCCTGAAAACCTAGAAATTTACAATTATTAAAAATGACTTTGTCCCCATCAATTCGTACCGCAACCGCCTGACCGACATTGCCCGATGAATTTTCGAATGTGATGTTTTCGGCTTTAAAGCTACTCCCTGCTATGATAAAACTGGCAGAACCCGAAGTTCCGATATCCTGTCCAGTACTATTTTTTTTAGACGCATAATCGTCATAGGTAAGAATGACATTCTCCTTACTTTCCCCAACCAAAGTTATATTGTTCTTGTTTTGGGGTAATTCCAGTTTTTCTTTATAAATACCGTTCTTGATATAAATTTTAGTCTCGATCGTTTTTAAGAATACCACCGAATTGATTGCCGCTTGTACCGTGGTAAAATCCCCGGTTCCTTTGGCATCGACAACGATATCATACTGCTTAGATACATCTACCACTTCCTCTTCCGGATTTGCCGCAGAACAATTAAACAAAAATATCGAGAACAATCCTATACATGTTTTAACTAATTTTGAGTTCATATTTTTTAAATTTTGTTTTGTTAAGCCGTTGGGTGTAATTAGTTTTTGATGATAATTTTTCGTCAGTTCGGGTGATCCCGCTTTTGGGCGGGATCGTATCGAGAACAAGAAAAATTTCATTAAAAACGATTCTCGATACACGTCACTTCGAGTGCGAAGCGTATCGAGAAGTTTTGCTCCGTTTTACTACACAAAAAACACTCGAATTGACGTTTTTAATAATTACACCCAATGGGTTTTATTAATATTCAATCATTCCTAAACTGGGACTTATTTTTATTAAAAATTAATCGTACTGCCCGGCATTCACCGTATGCACAATACTATTCAAATACACTTCTATATTATCATAAGCCGAACTTAAATCCCTATTATTCGAATTTTTAACATTCGGATTTAATTTTTTTTCTATTTCCCACTCATCCGGCATTCCATCCCCATCAGTATCCAAGGGAGCTGTGGTGCTTTTTAGTTCCGGCCAACCACCGACATCACTTTGAGAATCAATCATCCCATTGGTACCACCATTGGAACCTTCAAACAAATAGGTTTTATTTTTAACATTATCCAATATT
>JAKFBW010000090.1:0-10774 GCA_036676965.1 Flavobacterium sp.
ATGAAAGACGAAAGAACCCAGAAACAATTAGACGGCAGAACGCCAAACAAAGTGATTATTGTTCCGGGGAAAATCATTAATTTGGTTGGATAAAAAGTTCAACAGCAATTTCAAAAATCAATTTCAATAGCAATGATGAAGTTGAAGTGAGTAAATAAATCCCAATTTAAAAATTCCAAATTCCAATTGTCACACTGAGCTTGTCGAAGTGTTGTTGGGGTTTGGATTTTTTTATTGCCATTGACCATTGTAATTGCTATTGCCATTTTTTAATACATTTTTAACGGATGCCAATTTGGCATTTTTTAAAAATGGTGCGCATTTTGATGACTTCAATTCAAATTTTAAATCTAAAAAACACAAAATATGGGAATGGGTTATTTAATTCTTGCTGGGGCTATTATGCTGTTTAGCTGGTTGATAAGTTCAAGACTAAAAAGCAAATTTGAGCATTATTCTAAATTGCATTTGCAAAACGGGATGTCCGGTGCTGAGATTGCCCAAAAAATGCTCATCGATAATGGGATTTACGATGTACGCGTGATTTCAACCCCGGGACAACTGACGGATCATTACAATCCGTTGGATAAAACCGTCAATTTGAGTGAGGCGGTCTACAATCAGCGTAATGCTGCTGCGGCGGCAGTTGCGGCGCACGAATGCGGTCACGCGGTGCAACATGCCGTAGGTTATGAGTGGTTGACGATGCGTTCTAAACTGGTGCCGTTCGTAAATGTGGCTTCATCCTATATGCAATGGATTTTACTGGGTGGGATTTTGATGCTGAAAACATTTCCGGGCTTGTTGTTGTTCGGGATTGTATTGTTTGCTGTCACAACTCTGTTTTCGATTATTACCCTGCCGGTAGAATATGATGCGAGTAATCGCGCCCTGGCTTGGTTGAAAACTAAAAATATGCTGAACCGTGCAGAATATGACGGTGCCGAAGATTCTTTGAAATGGGCTGCCAGAACCTATGTTGTAGCGGCTTTGGGGTCTATCGCTACCTTATTGTATTATGTGTCGCTTTATTTGGGAGGAAGCCGAAGAGATTAAATTCAATAGCAATGGCAAAAATTCAATTTCAAAAATCAATGGTAATTATGGGATTGAAAGGAAATAAATAAAATTCCAAATTCCAATTGTCACACTGAGCTTGTCGAAGTGTTATTGGAGTTTGGAATTTTTTATTGAATATTGCTATTGCTATTGGTTTTATTCAGGCATATTTTGTTGCTCCCATTTTACCAAAGCGGCAATTAAGCTGTCATTTAATGCCGGTTTTTTGTTTCTTGGAGGCATGAATTTTCGATCCTCTTGCGGTAGTTTCACACGTTCGATAATGGAACCGATATTTTCTTTCACATGAATGTAGTTTTCTAAAGGTTCTTTTTTTTCTTGAGGCGGGATATGGCAAGGGGTGCAACTGGTTTCAATAATGGGTTTAATGTCTTTGTTGTAGCTTGATTTTTTCTTTGCGGAGGTGTATTCGGTATCTTTTTTTTGGAGTTGCCATTCATTAAAACAATAGTGAAAGGAAGCATTATGAGAGGGTAATTTTGATTTTTTTCGCGTCTTTAATTTTTGTTTCTCTAGTTAAAGTTGGATTTGTGGGTCAATTTGATTGTAAATGTAAATTTAAAATACATAAAAATTGATTTGGGATAGAGTAGGGGGCTGATTTAATTTCAAAACAGAAACAAAAAAAAGACCGCAATATATTTGCAGTCTTTTGTAATTGTATAAAAAACGGGATGCTAACTTATTTTCCTTTGTTAGCCTCGTTGATGTATTTTTCTAATGCCATGGTCATCGAAGGGGTTTCCGGTGTTGGAGCCATAATGTCTATACGTAATCCGTGTTCCAAAGCCTCTTTTTGGGTGGTGCTTCCAAAAACTGCAATTCGGGTATTGTTTTGTTTGAAATCAGGGAAGTTTTTAAACAAGGATTTAATACCTGTCGGGCTGAAGAAAGCCAAAACATCATAATACACATCGGCCAAATCAGACAGGTCACTCATCACGGTTCTGTAAAAAACAGCCTGAGTCCAGTCTACTTTTAATGTGTTTAGGGTAATTGGCGCTTCGGCATTCAGTTGGTCTGAAGCAGGTAATAAGAATTTTTCGTCCTTGTATTTTTTAATCAATGGGGACAAATCGGCGAAATCCTTTGGACCAACATAGATTTTACGTTTTCTGTACACCACATATTTTTGCAGGTAAAACGCAACAGCTTCCGATTGGCAGAAATATTTCAATCCTTCCGGTACTTTAAAACGCATTTCTTCGGCAACCCTGAAAAAATGATCAACGGCATTTCTGCTCGTTAAAATGATTGCCGTATAATTGTTGAGGTCTATTTTTTGAAGTCTAATTTCTTTGGCGCTAACACCTTCTATGTGGATAAAAGGCCTGAAATCAATTTTTATTTTATGCTTATGTTGAAGTTCAAAATAAGGAGAATTCTCCACTTTAGGCTCAGGTTGTGACACCAAAATTGTTTTCACTTTCATATTTTAACATTTTCTAAGCGCTCCCTTTTGTAAACAAATAATACATGAAAAAATAGGGTGCTATTTCGAGAGTGCAAAGATATAAAATAAAATAAAACAACTTACTGAATATTGCGCTTTGGTAGTTTTTTATTGAAATTAAATAAGATAAGACGCTTAATATCAATATGGTGCAAATGATTATTATCGGAATATTTTTCGAAACCGTGTCATAATAATACAGAATAATGTTGATTGGCAGGATTATCAGGCCGATATAGGTTCGGTAGGTGATTTTTTGGAGGTTGAATTGTGATACGAACTCTTCGATATCAAATGCCGTTGCGATGATTTTTTCTATCAAAAATTTGGATAAAATAAAGAAAACGAGAAAGGTTGTTATCTGGATGTAAAGAATCCAATCTGTTTTGGCGGAATAACCAAAAATGCTCAATGAAATCTGAATGAAAAAGGCAAAAGAAATGACTTGGGCAAAAAACAGGGAAATGGTAAAGCCACTTTTCAAATGGCTGCTGTCACGATACACTTTGGAGTACTTGTCAGAGAAAAGTAAACCCATAAAATCAGCAAACCGGTTTTCATAAGCGGCTTTGGTAAAGGCAATGATAGCAAAAGATAAGACAAACAAAACGGTTGCCCAGTCTTTGTTTTCGGTAATTCTCGGATGCAGTACATATTCAATCATAGCGGGACAAAATTACAAATTTTTTGTATCAATCTTTTTATTATAAATTTATTATGAATCGAATGGCATAAAAAGGTTACTTTTGCGGTGAAATTATTAGAAATATGAGCGACAGTATTGTTATAATTCCTACCTATAACGAAATTGAAAATATAGAAAGTATTATCAGAGCGGTGCTTTCTCAACACAAGCATTTTCATATTTTAATTATTGATGATAATTCTCCGGATCATACTGCAGATAAGGTTTTGCTGTTGCAAACTGAATTTGAGGACCGTCTGTTTTTAGAAAAAAGAGAAAAGAAATCAGGATTAGGTACAGCTTATGTTTACGGTTTTAAATGGGCATTGGCGCACAAGTATGATTATATTTTCGAAATGGACGCCGATTTTTCCCATAATCCGAATGATTTGGAAAAATTGTATAATGCGTGTCATTTCGGTACAGCCGATTTGGCCATTGGTTCCCGATATGTTACCGGGGTAAATGTGGTCAACTGGCCTTTGAACCGGGTGTTGTTATCGTATTTTGCCTCCGTTTATGTCCGGATGATTACCGGTATGAAAATTCATGATGCCACCGCAGGATTCGTCTGCTACAAACGGGAGGTGCTTGAAGCCATACAATTAGATAAAATTCGATTTGTTGGGTATGCGTTTCAGATAGAAATGAAATACAGGACTTTTTGTAAAAAGTTTACCATTGTCGAAATTCCTATAATTTTTACCGACAGAACCAAGGGACAGTCCAAAATGAGTAATTCTATTATTGTGGAGGCCGTTTTTGGGGTAATTTCACTTCGATTGAAAAAATTATTTAATAGTTTATAATACAAGTACAATGAATAAGGTTTTAATTAAGAATGCCAAAATAGTAAATGAGGGGGTAATTTTTGAGGGCGATGTTTTAATTGAGAATGACTTAATTGTTGAAATTTCAGAAAGCATAAGTGCGAAATCATCGGACACCTTAATTGTTAATGCCGAAGGGAATTATTTGATACCGGGTGCTATTGACGATCAGGTGCATTTTAGAGAACCGGGTCTGACCCATAAAGGGGATATCGAATCGGAATCTAAAGCTGCCGTTGCCGGTGGTGTTACCTCATATATTGAGCAACCTAATACGGTGCCCAATGCCGTTACCCAGGAAATACTAGAACAAAAATATCAGCTTGCCGCCGAGAAATCCTATGCGAACTATTCGTTTATGATGGGGGCAACCAATGATAATCTGGATGAAGTATTGAAAACCAATCCAAAGAATGTTGCCGGAATAAAAATATTTTTAGGTTCTTCAACCGGAAATATGTTGGTAGACAATGAGGCTACCCTGGAAAAAATATTTTCCAGTACGCCGATGCTTATCGCAGTACATTGTGAGGATGAGACTACCATTCAAAATAATCTGGAAAAATATAAAAATGAATATGGTGATGAGGTTCCGGTTACGGCGCATCATCTGATTCGAAGTGAAGAGGCGTGCTATCTTTCGTCTTCTAAGGCTGTGGCTTTGGCAAAGAAAACAGGTGCCCGCTTGCATATTTTTCATCTTTCCACTGCCAAGGAAATGGATTTGTTTACCAACAAAATCCCTTTGGAACAAAAGAAAATCACTGCCGAAGTTTGCGTACATCATCTGTGGTTTACGGATGAGGATTATAAAACCAAAGGCAACTTGATTAAATGGAATCCGGCGGTGAAAACAGCCAATGACAGAAAAGCACTTTGGGAAGCCTTGGTAGATGATCGCATAGATGTCATTGCGACAGATCATGCGCCTCACACGCTCGAAGAGAAAAAACAATCGTACCTGAAAGCACCTTCTGGAGGGCCTTTGGTACAACATTCGGTGGTAGCGATGTTTGAGGCTTATCATCAAGGGAAAATCAGTATCGAGAAGATTGTGGAGAAAATGTGTCACAATCCGGCCAAGATTTTCAAGATTGAAAAACGCGGTTTTGTAAAAGAAGGCTATTACGCCGATTTGGTGATTATCAATGCAGGATTGCCATGGAGTGTGAAGAAAGAGAATATCTTGGCTAAATGCGGTTGGTCCCCATTTGAAGGATACACGTTCAAATCGAGAGTTACCCATACCTTTGTAAACGGACAATTGGTGTATAACGCTTTCAAAGTAAAAAATATCCGGGCAGGGAAACGATTGTTGTTTGATCGATAAAGAGAAAAACCGATGAGAAAAATACTTTCACTTTTAGCGATAGTAATCCTGTTTGTGGGCTGTAAGAAAGAAGTGGTTGAAGAACCGGATCGGCTTATAGAGAAAGGGAAGATGATCAATATTATGTATGATCTGGCAATTTTGGAAGCTTCAAAGTTTCAGAATTCTGCCATTTCAGAAAAATACAGTAATAATCCTTCGGAGTATATTTATAAAAAATACAAGGTCGACAGTCTTCAGCTGGCTCAAAGCAATATTTATTACGCCTCTAATTATATTGAATATGAAGAGATGTTTGAAAAAATCAGCAAGCGGATTAGTACCCAGAAAACGCAAGTTGATTCGATAATAAAAATTGAAAAAAAGAAGCAGAAAAAGCGCGATGCTTTGAAATTGAAGAAGGCCGCTTTGAAGAAAAAAGATTCCTTGTTGAAAATCAAGAAAAAATTAGCACTCAAGAAAAAGGATTCTTTGGCCTTGAAGAAAAAAGACTCTTTGTTGAAGGTTAAAAAGAAATTAGAGCTTAAGAAAAAACAAACTTTAGCATCGAAGAAGAAAGATTCTTTACTGAAGAAAAGAATGAATCGTCTAGATCGATAAATTTGAAATAACTGTGATGTATTCTTTCACGTCTGTAAAATCGGTTTTCAAAACCGATTTTATTTTTTCATTCGAATACTGTTGAATGCGATAAGCTGCTCTTGCGGTAGTTTTGGTTAATTTTCTTTCTTTTCGAAACAGTAAACTGAGCAAGCCGTTTATTCTCCATCCCAATTCCAGCATCCAGGGTTTGGCATGAATAGTGGGCCGTTTTACTTTTAAGGCATCAGCCATAGTATTTAGGATTTCGCGAAAAGCGATGTTTTCTGCCACCAGGGTGAAACGTTCGTTTTTAATTTCGCTTTTCATCAATTCGACCATAGGTTTAATGACATCGGGGATAGCTACAAAACCGGTAATTCCTTTGGTGTAAAAAGATATGCCTTTGGCTACTTTAGAAAATAATTGTCCGCTGCCCTGTTCATCAAATCCGGGACCGATGATGATTCCGGGATTTACAATGATGACGTCTAACCCTTCCTGTTGCCCGCGCCAAATTTCCATTTCGGCACCGTATTTCGAAATCGCATAATCACTATGGGGTTTTTCGGGATTCCAATCGTTTTTTTCGGAGATAGTAGTTTCGTTGGGTGCTAAGTCACCAAGTGCGGCGACAGAACTCACATAACACAATTTCTTTATTCCCTTAACAAGGCAAAAGTTAACGATATTGGCTGTTCCTTCGATATTAATTTTTCGCAGGAGTTCTTCGTCTTTTGGGTCAAAGGAAATCAAGGCGGCACAATGGTAGACATAATCAATGCCTTCAAAAACTTTTTCCAAAGCAGGAACGTCGGTAATGTCAGCCGGAACCCATTCGATACGATTGAATAAATCATTTTTTTGATATAAACCAAATAGGTTTTTAGTCTTGGTGATATTTTTTTTATCGCGATACATTGCGCGAACATGCTCTCCATTTTCTGTTAAATGAAGCAATACGTGCGCACCGACTAAACCTGTTCCTCCTGTAACTAAAATCATAGATTGCAAATGTAGTAATTTATCAATTTTTTAAGGCAGCAATTGGCAATTTAGATGTTTTTTTAAATTGGTATATTTTCAAATTTTCAAATTGTATAATTAAAGTTATCTTTGCGCAAATTGTTTGAAAGATGAAAAATTTTATTGAAGAAGTGACTTGGAGAGGAATGCTCCACGATGTTATGCCCGGCACAGAAGAACATTTGATGGAACAAATGCGTGTGGCGTATGTGGGGATTGACCCAACAGCAGATTCATTGCATATAGGACATTTGGTTGGAGTGATGTTGTTGAAACATTTTCAAATAGCTGGACACAAACCATTGGCATTGGTGGGCGGTGCCACAGGAATGATTGGAGATCCGTCAGGAAAATCTAATGAGAGAAATTTATTGGACGAAGCCACTTTACGTCACAATCAGGAAGCGATAAAAGGACAGTTGTCCCGTTTTCTGGATTTTACCTCAGCGGCACCGAATGCGGCAGAGCTGGTGAACAATTACGACTGGATGAAGAATTTCTCCTTTCTTGATTTCATTCGTGATGTAGGGAAACATATTACGGTAAACTATATGATGGCGAAAGATTCTGTAAAGAAACGATTGTCGTCTGAATCGGCCGAAGGAATGTCATTCACGGAGTTTACGTATCAATTGGTTCAGGGATATGACTTTTTGCATTTGTACAGGGATAAAAAATGTACCCTTCAAATGGGTGGAAGTGATCAGTGGGGGAATATCACCACGGGAACCGAATTGGTACGAAGAATAGCCAGCGGAAAAGCCTATGCATTAACTTGTCCGTTGATTACCAAAGCCGATGGAACCAAGTTTGGTAAATCAGAAGGAGGGAATATTTGGTTGGACGCAGCGAGAACATCACCATACAAATTCTACCAATATTGGTTGAATACTTCGGATGTTGATGCCGAAAAATACATTAAGATTTTTACTTTTTTGTCCAAAGAAGAAATAGAATCTTTAACAATCGAACATAGAGAAGCGCCGCATTTGCGTTTGTTGCAAAAACGTTTGGCCGAAGAAATTACGGTGATGGTTCATTCAAAAGAAGATTTAGATAATGCAATCAAAGCGTCGAATATCCTTTTCGGAAATGCCACTGCCGATGATTTGAAACAATTGGATGAGGCTACTTTCTTAGAAGTTTTTGATGGAGTTCCCCAAGCAGAAATTGCCAAAAGCGATATCGAAAACGCAATTGATATTGTAACTGTTTTGAACGAAAAAACAGGATTCATGAAATCGAACGGGGAAGCAAGAAGAGCTTTGACGGCTAATTCTATTTCGGTGAACAGAGAAAAAGTGAAAGAAGATTTTGAACTTTCTACCAAAGACTTAATCAACAATCAGTTTGTTTTGTTGCAAAGCGGAAAGAAAAATTATTTTGTATTGAGGATTGTTTAACTGCTTAATCGGTTATTTGTTTAATCAAAACATCGGTTAACCGATTAAACAAATCAACAATTAAACTTTATAAAAATCAAATTACAGCCCCGAATATCATTATTGTCAAAACGTCCCAATAGCTCGAAAGAGTTGTTGGGATTTTTTCATGATTATAAATCAATTTCTACTTTATTGGATGTAAACCAGCCTTTGATAAAGGTTTTATCATCAATGATGGTTTTAAATTGTTCGGTCGTGAATTTCTCTTTCAATTCTTCTTTCATTAAATGAATGGAGATTTCGAAATAGTGTTTAAGTTTTTCGTCTAAATAATATTCAAAGTCGTCTTGTTTTTGGTATCTTTCTTTATTCCAAAACAGTGTGATGGTATATTTTTTTGATTCATTTACATCAATTTTTGTTATACTATTTACTGGGATTTCGTTATTCGCTTTTTGGATTTTTTCTAAGTATTTTTCAATAGATTTAACTGTTGTGTCTTTTTCTTTTCTTGAATCCAGAATGCTATTGATATCGAATTTTTTATTAATTCCATTGTTAAATATAAGAATGTCAATTGACGTGTTTTCTTCAAATAATTTATAATAGGGAATGTATTTCAATGATCCAGTACTAATTGGAATTATTGATTTGGTATTTAATATAAAAGTAACGGGTTTTTCGGTTAGATTTTTTATGTGATAATTAATGGTGAATTTCCGTTCCTTAGGATTTGAATTATCGGTCATAATGGTGTCAATTTTTAGCTCAATTAATTTGTTTTGAGAAAAAGTAACAATTGAAAACATCAAAATGAAGGAATATAGGAAGCGCATAAAATAGTATTTGTACAAAAATAACGAAATTTGGACTTGGTTATTATATCACCATCAAATTACAGCCCCGAATATCAGAATTATCAAAACGTCCCAATACCTCGAAAGAGTTGTTGGGATTTTTTTTGCCCAAATCCTGGGTGGCAATAAAAGAACAGGAATTGATGTTGGCCAAATCGATTACGTTGATACCACCTGTTTTTCCGTTTGCAATATAGGTCAGAGGATCTTCGGTATCCCGGATGAGGATTTGCATCCAGGAAGGGCATTCAAATACGCCATTTCCTAAAGAATAGGCCTGAGACAATAATTCGGTCATGCCGTACTCCGAATGGATGGCAGAAACGCCAAAACCTTTACACAATTGCTGGTGCAATTCTTCCCGAATCATTTCTTTGCGTTTGCCTTTCATACCGCCGGTTTCCATGATGATGGTGTTTTGGAGGTTGAACTTTTCTTTTTCGATTAAGTCGAGTAGGGCATAGGTGACACCAATTAAAATGACATCTTGTCCGGCATCTTCCAATTCGAGTAATTTTTTGATGAGCTCTCCATGGTTGTGCAGGTAAAAACCACTTTCCGGATGATTGGATAATTGGATTAAATCCTCGACCATATAAATTAATGAGGATCCTTCTCTTTCCAGATAAGAGGGGAGCAGTGCCAAAATTGCGTAATTTTCGATATTTCCATAAAATTGGGAGAATCCTTTGCGATAGCTTTCTTCGTATACGGAAGCATCTGTTACCAAATGTTTGCTGGTTAGCATTCCTGTGGTTCCGCTGCTGGTAAAGGTCTCTTCCACGGCATCCGTATTGGAAACGACATCGTGGCTTTTGAAAAACTGAATGGGAAGAAACGGAATCTGTTGTAGTGATTTTACCTTTTGTACATCGACTTTTAGAAAATCGCAAAATTCCCGATATACCAAGTTGTTTTCGTGTTGGAAACGAAATACTTTTAAAGCTATTTTTTCGAATTGCTTTTGACTGGAAATGGTAAATATATCAGTTGCGGTAATCAATGATTTGTTTTTGACAAAGGTATAAATATTTAATAACGCTTTTGCTTTTTTGAGCCGGGCGATGTATTCAAATAAAAAAACTCCAGTGGCGGTTGGAGTTTTTAGAGTAATGTCGATTGATAATACTATCTCACAATCAGCTTTCTGGTTGCAGAGGCATCATTCTCGTTTATTTTGATAATGTACACACCAGGAGAAAGACTGGAAACATTAAGTTCTCTGGAGTTCAGCGTTGCTTGTAAAACCTTTTTCCCTAAGACATCAAAAATGATAATTTCCTTATTGGCATCATTTTTTGTGGAAATGTATACTTTTCCGTTGCTTACAGGATTAGGGTACAGGTTTAAATCTTCAATTACGGAGCTTGCCTGCGGATTTAGTTGCGATTTGTTTTCCTGGGCGGAAAGAGCTGTAGAAAAGAAAAAAACCAGTAAGAGAATAGTATAAAAGTAGTTTTTTTTCATTAGTTCTGATTTTGTTTAGTAAAGATAAACAAAATATTTCAAATAGCATGCCAAAAAAAACATCCTGAATATCAGGATGTTT
>JAKFBW010000091.1:0-1995 GCA_036676965.1 Flavobacterium sp.
GAATGACTAGCAAGATAATTGATGTCTGCCTCAGAAAACTTAAATGAATATTCTAAGTGAAGCGGCTCAAACCTTTCAAAGTGAAAACTCTTTTCTAGCACCGGTATATAAATTAATTGGTCTTCCAAGGAAATGATGTAACTCTCCATCGCTCCTAATAGGGGATTATAGAATCCATAATGTTGAAATTTTGCTAAATCAAAATTGGCACCTAATTCAAAATTCATTCTATTAAGAAGATTTAAATTAAAGTTTCTAGTAAGCCCATCAGAATCGTTATAAGCCTTATTCAATATTTCTGTATCTTTTTTTAAGTCATATCCAATCAATACATGATCATTAACGTTTAGCGATAGCCAGAGTTTTTTGAGAAATTCCGTGGTTTGCGATTTACTAAAGTTGCCAATATTGGAACCCAAGAAGAGTACTAATTTCTTATTATTGGATATTTGTTTTAAATGGTTAAGCCCATGAAAGTAGTCTGCAACGATGCCATGAATATCTAAAAGTCCTCCAACCGCTAAGTTTTCGGATAATAACCTCATTGCCTTTTCAGAAATATCTATTGGGTAAAAGTTAACTTTAGTACCCCTATTTAGAAAGCTATTGATGACTAATTTGCTCTTGTGACCATCTCCTGCACCCAATTCAATAATGTCTATCTCTGCCTCGTTAATTTTGTTTGCAAGGGCGGCGCCATGTGTTTCAAGAATTGAAAACTCAGTTTTAGTTAAGTAGTAGTCACGATGTTGTGAGATTTTTTGAAACAACTCACTACCAATATCATCATAGAAGTATTTCTCGGCAATAGTCTTTGGATTAGTACTAAGTCCAATTAATACATCAGCCTTAAATTCTTCTGTATGTTCTGTAGTCTGATTAGCAAGTATTAAGTTAGTTATTTTCAAATGACATCCTTAGCTAATCTAATGCCTGAAAACATCCAGCGCTGTTGAGGCTGATAGAAATTTCTATAGGTATGGCGATAATGATTATTCGGCGTAGCGATACAGCCACCCTTCAAAACAAATTGATTGCACATAAACTTGCCGTTATATTCATTTAATAAACCATCAAATGCCTTAAATCTTGGATATGGTGCATATTGGCTTCTAGTCCAACACCAGACCTGCCCACTGGAAGACGACGAATCATTGGGATGAAGTAGTACATCATCTTCTAGTGACATGTCATCTTCCAAAGTTCTCTTCATTTTTGAATTGTTTAAATAAACTTCTAATTCTTGCTCTGTGGGCAGTCTAAGTTTTTTCCAATTCGCAAAGGCATCCGCTTCAAAGTAGCTTATATGTACTAGTGGCCTATTCAAATCTATAGGTATTAATCCATGTAAAGTATATTCATGCCAAATGCCACCTCGCTTTGACCAGTATAAGGGCTGTTCTATTTGTTGCTCATTTATCCAGTCCCATCCTTGGCTCAGCCAATACTGAGGTTTCGAATAACCATGATCTTCAATAAACTCTAAGAACTCCCCATTCGTCACTAATGTTTGGCTTATTGCAAAAGGGTAGAGATAATTTTTATGTCGAGGTTTTTCATTGTCATAGGCAAATTTTTCTCCGTCGAATCCAACTTCATAAATACCTTCTTTAAATTCTGACCAGCCGATTTTTGGCGTTGGCGCATCTTTGAGTAAAGCTTTTGAATAAGTCGTTTCTAGTTCATTGACCCCAAGAATATATTTGATATCCATGTAGAGTAGCTCTTGATGTTGCTGCTCATGATGAATCCCAGTTTCAATTAAAAATAGCATTTCACTTGATATTTCATTTGATAAAACATTCTGGCTTATAAGGTCAAGAAGGTGACGATCAACATAGGTTCGATATTGATTAATCTCTGTAACAGTTGGTCTTGATAGATTCCCCCGATTAGGCTGAATAGTATGTCTTCCTAATGCTTTGTAATATGAATTAAATAAGGAACTATATTGATTGTTGTAGCGCTTATAGTTTTTGAGAAATCTAACAAGGA
>JAKFBW010000092.1:0-45056 GCA_036676965.1 Flavobacterium sp.
AATCCACTGTTTGATTATTTACAGCGATTTGACCGTATTTCTAAAGTGTCTATCTGTTATGATGATTTATTGCGGTTTTCAGGCTCAATCAATGTGTATGACAAACTGGATAAGGATACCCTATGGACCCGTGTGTATTATAGTGAATATGAAAGAAACGAAATTGATTTGAATCTGAAAAAAATCTATTCCCTGCTGCATTCTGACGGGAATTTGGATATTATCAAATTTTTAAATGTTGACTCCATAGATTATTGCACTTTTGGGAATTCAAGACCGTTTCGGGTAAAGGTGAGAAATATTCTGAATGACAATTATACCCATTTTTATGTAAAAAAAGCAGATGCTTCCCGCATATATGGTCTTGAATTGGAGCATATTTTATCTCCCGATAAGATTAACTTTTTAGTTCATAATGATACGTTGATTGAGGAACATATCATCGGAATTCCAGGCGATGTGTTTATGAATGATTTTTTGAATAATTGTACTGAAACCGAGAAAGCCCAAATTGCAAAAGAATTTGTAAAGTTTAATGAGCGATGTATGATTCGGCTTTTAGGTGATATGAGAGCCTATAATTATGTAATTGTCCCTATCCATGATTTTGACCAGGTGGTGTATAAAATTCGTCCGATTGATTTTGATCAACAGTGTTATGAAGGGAATTTTAAAATTTACCGTCCCCAATTTTTCAAAGAAAATTTTCCAATGATAAGTTTAGTCAAAGGAAAACTTCAAGACAGTTCCATTGAACAATATAAAAATGAAGAACGGGCAGTTTTGGCCAAAAGAATTCATTCCTCTGAAAACCGAGTGAAAAAATTACTCGCAATCATGAGTAATGACAGTATTGCCCCTGTGGAACATTTGAATCAATTGAAATTAGAACTGTATCGATATACCAATGACAATAATTTTAAAAAAGCAAAATCAATGGGAGACGTAATGAGTGCCGCTTTTGAATTTATTACCCGTAATTTCAAGAATGTTAATTTTATTTAATCCTGAATTGTCGTTTTCTATGCGCATTGATTTTACTACATTCGATATAAAAAAGCTTATATTGGTTTTGTTGGGTTTTATGTTTTTTGCCTGCCAACAAAAATCAGAATCCTTGGATACCCTTTATTCTTTGCCTAAAAAACTCAAAGAAGTTTCAGGAATTATTTATGCAGCCAAGGACAATCTGCTTTGGGCATTGGAAGACAGTGGTAATGCGAATGCGGTTTATGGGTTGAATTTTGAAAACGGAAAAATAGAAAAAAGCATCATCATAACCGGTACCGAAAATATTGATTGGGAAGACATCACAAAAGACCAGGAAGGAAATTTGTATATTGGTGATTTTGGGAACAATGACAATTTGAGAAAAGATTTGTGTATTTATAAAATTGATGCAAATTCCTTGAATCAAGAAGATGTAACACCTGCTTACAAAATAACATTTACCTACCCTGAACAGAAAGATTTTCCTCCAAAGAAGACCGAATTATTCTATGATGTTGAGGGATTTTTTGAATTCAAAAATAATTTCTATTTGTTTACCAAGAACAGGAGCAAAGGATTTGACGGAACGGCTTTTTTGTATAAGATTCCCAATACTCCCGGTTTTCATGAGGCGCAATTCATAGGTGAATTCAATACTTGCGACAATTACAATCATTGTGCCATTACCAGCGCCGCCATCAGTCCCGATGCATCTAAGGTGGTTGTTCTTTGTCACGACAAAATGATTGCCTTTGAGAATTTTCAAGGGGACAGGTTTCTACAAGGCAAAAGGGAAAATCTTGATTTAGACCATTTTTCGCAGAAGGAAGCGGTTTGTTTTAAGGATAATGAACTCTTGATTATCGCCGATGAAAAAACTAAAAGTGTTGGTGGGAATGTTTATACTATGAGCATCAAAAAGCTAAAATCCAAACCCTAATCCAAAAGCAATCCGGGCTTCTTCATCCCTACTTTTAAAATAGGTGATTCGCGCTGTAATTACGTTAAGTCCATTGAGCCATAATCCGCCTCCGAGGGATTGGTGCCATTTGTTGGAAGTATCATCGGTTCTCCAAACCCTGCCATAATCAAAACCTCCTAAAATTCCGTAGGACATCGGTATAATACTCCGTTTTATTTTTCCTAAATTCCAACGGATATCACTGCTCTGATAGAACGATTGTTTTCCTAAAAAGCGTTCGTTTCTAAAGCCTCTTAAATCATAATCACCTCCCAAAGCAGCTCCCTGATAGAATTCGTAATGGTCATTCAAGAGCATTTTAGCTTTCAAAAGGGTCGCCAAAACGATTTTACCATCAGCATCTATTTTATGGTTGAAACTAAGTTTGCTTTCTACGGAAGGAAAATTTCTTTTGGCATTATCCATATTCATTTTCCAACTTCCCGCTATAGAAAATCCCATTCCCATGGTTGGAAAAGAGGGGATGTCATAATTTTCAAAACTGTATTCGAGTGTTGCTCCTGCAAAATTTTGATCTTTAAAACTATCCGGATTAACAATTCCGGGAAGGCTTATAAAACGATTGTTGGTTTCTTCAACCTTTATTCTTTCAAATGAAGTTTGAAAAAGTATCGCACTTCCATATCGCCCCACTTTTTTGATGGACGGCATAATTTTCAGCATTTGGATGCGAACCCGATTGTAATCCATACCGAAAATTTGGTCATTATTAACGGTTTCATTACCGAAACCAAAATAGTTAATGGTGAAATTCGGACTTGTAAATCGGGATTCTAAATCAAAATCCCATTTACCTACAGATTTTGGGAAATTTGCGTTGTAAATTAGTTCATATCCATTGGTGGCAAAAAAATAATTGGCTATTAAAGAATGTTTTTGGGTATACGGATTTTGATGGAATTTGTTTACGGTATAATTAATAATAAAGCCCAATTTTACGCCGTCATCCGGGTTGAATCCTCCAAAAGGCAATCCTGAAAAAGCGTTGTATTTCGGTTTTTTATAATCATAAAGATTGGTTTCGTAGTCGTCCGTTATGACCGTTTTGGTTTTAGAATCTAATGTGTAGCTGTTTTCTTTGGATTTAAAATCATAAATTTTTACTTTTTTCCCATTTTCCACTATATATGAATCGTTGTTTTGTCCCCCGATTAATCGAATGTTTATGGCTGCTTTTGAATTTCCTTTCACTTCAAAAACATCCTCGTCATCCAAACCGTAAACCCAGATATTTTTGGTTTTTCCGGCATAAAAATCTTTAGTGTATACTAATTCATCTCCTTCTTTTTTCAAACGGTATACTGCTATTCCAAGTTTATTTTTTGCTTTATGTTGAATGATGAATTTATCTTTTTTATCGGTTCCGACCAGCAAAACGGTTTTTTGTAATACGTCATAATATTCAGAGGCATAGTCTTGCAAATGGGGTCTTCGTGCTTTTAATGTGCGTTTAATGTTTTCGATGGTTGCATCCTGAACGGCTAACGGTAAATTACGGAAAGCACTGTCTATGGCAGCATCCGAAAGGTTTTCCTGAATGTATTGGGCTTGGGCTAACCACTCTTTTTCATCGGCAGTTTTTAAAAAAGCGAGATCCAGTGGGTAAGGTTCCCGGTTGAGCCATTTTACATTTTTAATTTCTTCTTTGAAAGTTTGCATGTGTCGCAATGACGGCATATTCATCAACAGTGACAGCAATGCACCGTCATATTTTGTAAACGCCTGGTCTCTGTCACGGGGAATCGGCCTGTAGATTATTTGGCCCCCGACTTTATATTCGCCCCAGCGCCATTGATCTTCGTGTCTGTCCCAATCGCCAATGAGCATGTCAAATAATCGGGCCTTGATATAAGCACTTTCGTCAACAGCGTATTTTTCGTCTTTTTGAAGATTCTTTAATAGATCATCGGTGCCAATAATAGAGGAGGGCTGTCCAAAACTTTTTACGGCTGTCTGGCTATCGGTTGGGCGTTCTTCTACCATATACAATTCATCACCAAAATTGGCATTGAATTCTTTTAACGCTTTGTGTTTTGGGATATAATACAATACGGGATTGGTATGTGCAACACCAATTTTTTCGGCTAAATTCCCAACGGCGAAAGGAGTATAGGGATGCGATGTGGTATAGAAATCAAACAGGAAATTCTCGGCATAGGTTGCTTCAAATTCATTTTCGACAAATTGGTCTTTAAACGCTACGGATTGCAAAAAGCGGGAGGCACTTTTTCTCAAGGCCCGCATTATGTATTCTTTCCCGGTTTTATCCACAAGCTGTAATGATTTGGACTGGTGTCCGCCTCCGGCACGTTTCGGTTGTAAGCCACCAAATAAAGTATCAAGTGTGGCATTTTGAATTTCGATTGGTGTGCTGTATAGTTTTCGATAATGGTTCCCAAAAAGGAATTTGTAAAATAGGTTTTTATGGGTTTGTTTTTCCGAATAAATAGCTGTAGTCGTGCTTTTGGCAAATGATTTGGGAAAATTTTTAGTGCTGTACTTGTCTTTTGCAGTAAATATAAATTGATTGAATAGTAATTTCTCCGTGTTGTTTTCATTACCAAAAAAAGAAATACTCGCGGCCCCATTTTCATATACGGCTAATGCCGCATAACCATTTCTTCCATAGGAAAAATCATTAGGAAAAACGGCTTTTGCAGCTTCTGATTTTGAACCGGCACCACTGATAATCTGTTTGATATTGTCTTTGTCAATGTATTGTAAACTATGGTCGTGACCCGAAATCACAATCACATTGTCCTGGCCTTGCAATAGTGTTTTTATTCGTTTTATGAAAAGAGTGTACTGTTTGTTCTGGATATCCTGTGGACTCGCTCCGGCAGTTTTTCGGATGAGATTGAGGAAAGAACCAATTACGGGAAGCGGAATTTTTTGTTCTAACGGGAAGAGTTGTTTTTCGAATGAAAATTGGCCGCCATGGGTTCCGTTGCTCATTAGAGGGTGGTGCATGGCCAAAAGAACGGTTTTATCCTGATTTTTGTTTAAGAGATTTTCCAGTTCCCCAAAAAAAGCCTCCCGGGTTTTGATGTCGCAGTTGTCATTAATAGTCGGATTGTTGTCCCAATCTTCTAAAAACCATTGGCTGTCTACGGTGATCAACATGATTTCATCATTTATTTTCACATCTTCAATGGCACAACTTTTTCGGGGTAAAAACGATTTTTTGTCTTGCAGGTAATCGGTAATAAATTTTGCCTGGTTTTCCAATCCTTTGATACCGCTGTACCAATCGTGATTTCCGGGGATAAAAATGGTGTTGCCTTTGAAATTTTTGGATAATTGAAGTTGATGGGTAAGTTTGGTTTCAGCTGTAATTTTTTCTTCAGGAATTTTGGTGTCAGGAAATCCTTTGGGATAAATATTATCGCCTAAAAATAGAAGAGTACTGTTTTTATCCGATTTTTGCAATCTGTTCTTGAGTAACCCTAATGTTTGTCGTGCATCCTCCTTATCAGCATTTCCGGCATCCCCGATTAAATAGAAAGTATGGGCAATTTTTAAACTGTCCGTAGCGTTTTGGGATATCGGATTGGTGTAGTTTTTTCCAAGTTGTGAATGATGCGTGGCACACGATTGAAAAAGAAGTTCAATTAGAATAGATAGCAAAAAGGTTTTATTTAAGCTAATAAAATGATTATCCGAAAACAATTTCATAATTTAGTCGTATAAAAATTTGTTTATGAATCTTATAGAAGAAGCTGAAAAATTTGTTGGTAAATTACTCAAAGATAAACTTTCTGCCTCATATACCTATCATAATTTTAATCACACCCTTGGAGTGGTTCGCTCCGTTGAAACATTATGTGAAAGTGAAAAATTAAGCCCTTCTGATAAAGAGATTCTGTGTATATCTGCTTGGTTTCATGATGTGGGATATATCAAAGGCTGTAATAATCACGAAGAATCAAGTGGGGAGATTGTTGCGCAATTTTTAAAAGAAAAAGGAAAGTCAGGGGAGTATATCGCCCAAGTCACCGCTTTAATTAAAGCGACCAAAATGGAATATATTCCGCAAACACTTTTTGAAAAGATAATCAAAGATGCTGATTATTACCATATTTTGAGTGCCGATTATCTTTTTAGTTGTGAAGGTTTAAGAAAAGAATGGGAAAATATTGAAGGAAAATCTTTTACAGATGAAAATTGGATGAAAGAAAACTTGAATTTTTTAATGCATAAGCATCGTTTTTATACGGATTATGCCCTGGAAAATTGGCAACCCTTAA
This sequence comes from Flavobacterium sp., assembly GCA_036676965.1. GTDB lineage: Bacteria > Bacteroidota > Bacteroidia > Flavobacteriales > Flavobacteriaceae > Flavobacterium. The sequence goes on from JAKFBW010000092.1 coordinate 6,220, forward strand.
AAGAGAAAAATATAAAACGCCTTCAGAAAAAAATAAAAAAAATGAGTTTGATTGCAAACGAAGAAATAGAAAACGGCAACAAAAAAAAATCAAAGGAAGAAAAACCGGATCGCGGAATTGATACTTTATTTAGGGTAACTCTGGGGAATCATACCCGTTTGAGTGGTATTGCGGATAGTAAAGCCAATATATTACTTTCGGTGAATGCGATTATCATTTCGATAGCACTCTCTACGTTAATCCCTAAATTAGACAGTCCCAAAAATGTGCACCTGATGGTTCCTACTTTCGTTTTGTTGATTTCCAGTGTCACGACAATTATTTTTGCCATTCTTTCTACACGGCCAAAGGTGACCAAAGGGATTTTTACCAGACAGGATATTGAAGATAAAAAAGTTAATTTACTGTTTTTTGGTAATTTTTATAAAATGCCTCTGGATGAGTACCAATGGGCTATGAATGAAATGATGAAAAACCGGGAATATCTTTATAATTCGATGATTAAGGATTTGTATTTTCTGGGAATCGTTCTCGAAAAAAAATACCGATTATTGCGTATTGCTTACAATTTATTTATGGTAGGGATTGTTTTATCGGTTATAGCTTTTGTAATCGCTTTCAAAATGATCGGTGCCTAATTCAATTCATCCAGTAAATCTTGATAGGAGTAATTTTCGGGTGTTTCTTCTGTAGCATTGTTGATTATTTTTACCCTGATAGCCCTGAGTCCGGAAACGCCTTGTAATTCCTCAACTTCAAATTGTTCGATGGTAGGTTCCAGTATTTTTTTGAATTGTAAAAATTTGATATAATTCAAATATTCAGTTTCCTCATTGTTGTGGGAATAGACAATCGTGATTTTTTCTTTCTCGGTAATCCGATGTTTGGTCCCTTTTATATTGGCTTTATCAATACGTTTTTTAACAACTTCGTAACGGGCATTGTATGTCCCGTCAACATCAAAACGTTTTTCATCCATTCTGAAACGTATCGAAATAGGGGAGCTGAATACTAAAATTAATGAAGTGACATCCAATTGATAAGGCAAAGAGGCTTTGAATTGATGATGTACCAATTCCATTTCACACAGGGTTTGTAATTGCCACAACCGCAAATTATGAAGATACATCATGTTGAAATCCTGATTGGGTGTGATTGAAGCACCAATGTAAAGGTTATGTTCGACACCATCCGTTTTGAAACGTTCGTAATAATGGGGGTAAATTTTTTGGGCTTCCAGTTGTTTTTTATCAAGAATGGCCGCCAGTTTTTTATTGATGATAGACATCGCATTATCAAATCTCTTTCTGGATTGATAAAACATGCCTGATTTCTCATCCAATTTTTCAAAATAATTTTGTTCTAGTGTCCGGCCGGCGGAATCTGTTTTGGTATTTCTTAAAATAGGATGAATTTCATTTTCAATATACAGTTGAATTTGTTGTTCTGTATCTGCTTTCAGGGGCAATTCCAATTGCTCGTACAATGATTGTAATTCAAATTTCCGTTGTTCCAATAAAACAAGATTGGCATTTGAATTTTGACTTTCAAAGATTTGTAGCAGGGCAGTGATCTGGTTTTTTAAATCCTCTTTTACCGTTTCATTTCGATGAATGGAAGACCCTTTGATGTCAATCTGGCCATACAAAGGATATACTTCCTTGAAGACGATTTCTTTGAAAATATAGTCTTTGTTTTGATTGTTTATTTCAAAATATTTCAAGGCTTCTCTACGAAATTTCCAATACACACTCGGATGAATGGCGGTGTATTCTCTTTGGATTATAGCTTCAATCTGATTTTGCTTGTCGGTGTTGTAGCGTTCGGCGGTATCAATTAAATAAGGTAAAATCAAATCGAGTTTGTTTGCATTGATACTGTTTAGTGTTCTTGGATTTGCCGAAACCAATTCGATTACCCCCAAAATAATATCGTCTTTTATGATTGGAGCAAAAATACAGCTATGAATGTTCTGTTTCAATAAAGAAGATCCTAATTTTTCGTTCCCTGCTGATAAAGCAAATTTCTCAACATTAGAAATTACGATAGTTTTTTTGTTTTCTAAAAAATTATTGAAGGAACAACCCAACATGATATTTTTACATTCTATTTCATTTTCAATATGGAGAAGAAAACTGCCTAAACTTTTATTGTGAAAATTCGGTTTTATAAATTTATCATTTTCATGATCATGAATGATTAAACCAATTCTTAAATCGGGAATTTTAAAAACAGAACGAAAAATAGCCTCAAAGTTTTCATTTAATGAGATTCGTTCTTTTTCGGGTTTTAACAGATTGCTTTTTAATTTTGAAATCGAACTTTCGGTGGTGGTATCAAAAAGAATTACGATGCCAAATCCTTTCAGGATCCAACTTTCAACCGGGAATTTTTCTTTCCATAAATCGATGTTGTCGTAATTATCCATCAATAAATCGATATCGTCCGGAGTTAATTCCGGAGCTTTCTGGGTAGGGATGATTTCCATGAAATCGGCATTGTACAAGATGCGATACTGATTCATGATGCCTTCTGCATCGGGGATGTCATAGAATAATGGCTTGTTGAAATGAATTTTTTGTCCGTAAAATTCGTTTAAAATGAGCGTACAGCTCATAATATAGAATTGATGCTCATCAAAATCACGGATGGCCATATCAAATTCCACACCGGCATTTTTGACAATTTTTTTGAATCGTTCGGTATAATTAAAAGTAAAATTCTGAAACGGAATTGTAACCGCCTTAATTTCATTATGGGTTAAAGCGGTAGGGAATAAGTCGGCGAGGAGATGTTTGATTAATGTTTGTTGTTCCAAAATCAAATTCAAATCTTCAACCCCGGTTCTAAATTCAGGGAATGGCTCAATTTCTTTGAGTAAAGCTTTGGCATAATTTGCCCGATAATCTACATTGGTCTGTGCAATTTCCTCAAGGCTCTCAATGAGTTTATGAAAGGAAATTAGGGTTTTGAATGGACTTTCTTTGAAAAAATTATGATTCATTTTTCTTGCTTTACCGGTAATCAAATTTACGAATAAAACAAAAGTGAATAGCGTGTAAATTGGTTTTTTAATTTAGCCCCCTTTAATCCGGTATGTTTTTGAACCAATGTTTTGAAAATCAGAAAGTAAATTTATGCAGAATGAAGTCTTTTTTTGCAGAAACCAATCAAAGTGTCGTTTATTTCTTTTAGTTCAGGAGTTAGGGATATTTTATGGCCTTTTTCATCGTTAGTCAATTCAAGATTACACACGGTGCATTTATATTCTTTGAAATGATTGGTTACATTTCTGGTAGTGACGATTTTATGTCCAAAAAGAGAACACAGAATTTTATTTAGGTATTTTTCTTTGAATTCAATTGTACTCATAATTAAGGGATTAGATTTGGTAATGCTAAACCTACTTAATTATCGTCAATCTGTAAAATAAAATCGATTAAGTGGTGTATTTTGATTTTAAAATAGTGTAATTCTTATAAAATTACAATTATGAGTTTCGAATTTGATATAGGTATGAAAAAAAATCTCCAACGACTTATGCCATTGGAGATTAGTATTTAAAAGGAAATGCAGTAATTAGCTTTTTTGTTCCTTGTTGAAATAAACTAAGTAATAATACATTTGTTTTTCTTCATCCCATCCTTTTTCTACATATTTCTCTGCACTTTCCGGATTGATAAAATCCATTTTAATTTGGATGTTCGTATCTAAATTGATGACGTTTTTAATTGATTTACGGGCATCAGAAACAGCGGCATTGGCAATTGGGAATGAGGTTACATCCTCAATGCTGTATTTTTCCCCTTTATCTACTTTGTAGTTTTTGAATTCCGGAATCAAATCAGGATTGTCAAGAACTTCATTCAGGAAATTGCTTTCTTCAAATTGGTCATTTTTGGCAAAATAATTCACAGATCGGTTCATGAACATCACCTCTTCTTTTTTGTCCTCGGCAGGGAAAACAACATCTTTGGCAAAGTTTTGACAGAATTTCAAATATTTTTTGGTGATGAAATTTTCGTCTTCAAAGGCATCGACAGAAAGGAAATGTTCCAGCCAATATCTGGTATCATAACGGTTGCTGTCAACAGTCAGGATTTTGTATCCTTCTTCTTTTTTATGATTGAAGATCAAACAGCCTTTGTCTAGTTTGTTCAAATTGATCCCTTGCTGTAAAATCATTTCCAGATGGGTGTCTTTTTCTTCAAACTGTAAAAAGTCGGATTGTAATTCGCTTTTAAAAATCCCAATCGCATCTACGACATTGTTGTCAATATTTACATTGGTCAAATAGGCAACATAAACTTCTCCGTTTTTGATATGCGGATGGTTTGATTGTTCGAATAAATGTTTGGTTATTTTTTGGGAAACCTCGTGTAAATTACCGGGATTGGTAAAAATCTCGGTAGCAAATTTATACATGTCATTGTAGTCTAAATCTACTTCGTGTGCAAACTGATAATAGTTTTCCTCTTTTTCCCTAAAAGGTTTTAAGAAAAATTCTTTTATAAGTGGTACAATTTCATCTTGGAGATTAAAAGGCTGCTCCGATAAAAAGATAGCTTCATTGCGGCTTTTATTTCCTACCCGGTGAATAGAAAGCGTATCAATGTGTGTGTTGAATAAATTGATCATTTTTACAAGGTGCTGAGGTTTTGAGTCGCTAAGGTACTAAGGTCTTAATTACGTTCTTTTATTTTTTTAATAAAAGAAACAATCATTCTTTCTACTTCACGGCTATTCTCATATAAGTTATTAAATTGGGCTTCGTTTAGGTATGCAATGTTTTTTGCAATTTCAAGTTGGGTTTGCATTTCAAATAAAGAACCAATTGAAATGCTTAAAAAGCGTAAAAATTCTTTATCACTTTCTCTTCCATATCCTTCGGCAATATTACTTGGAATTGAAATGGAACTTCTTCTTATTTGTGAAGTCAATCCGTAGACTTCTTCTTTTGGGAAATTACTGGTGAAGTGGTAAATTTGTGTTGTTAAGGTCATAGATTTTTGCCAAATCAAAAGGTCTCTAAATGTGCTCATTTTTTCTTAAATTTAAGTTCAATTAAAAGTAAGTAATTTATTTCAGCACAAAAAAACTTTTTGTCTTTTGGACTTAGAATCTTAGAACCTTAAAATTAATTCCAATTCTCTTCAAATCCATAATCTTCGAAATTATTGTCCCCTTCAAACATGTCAAGGTCATCTTCGTCTAAACCGTCTTCAAAATCATCATAAAAATCATCGGCATTATCTGCTTCAAAATTTTTCTCAATCGCTTCGTCAGGCATTTCTCCGTGAGAGAATAAGGTTTCAGGGTAGATGTTACCTGCGGTTTGTTCTTCAATAGCTGCCAGTTCGACAAGGAAAGTCCACATATTGATAAAATCATAAACATAGATGATTTTAGTGTTTTCCTGGTCTAAAATATCCGAAAGTTTATAATCGCTCATGATTCGTTGTTCACCGGGAACGTCTCCAACATCAAAAAGCGGAATTTCGTCTTCTTGATTCCAGGTTTCATCACAAGTATAAAATGAGGCGACTTCCATGCCATCAAATCCGAAAGCATTGAATATAGCGTTGTGTAAATCTTCTAAAGTATCATCGTCAAGTATCGCAATATCTCTGAAGACATCTTCTTCGGCATCAAGAATTACTCTGAATTTGTAAACCATAATCGTTATTTTATTGAAAGTTCAAAGGTAAAATTTAATTTTAGATTTCAGTTTTAAGAATGATGATTTGTTAATAAAATTTGTAATGTAACAAAATCAAATCATTATTATTTTGAAGTAAGCCTTTTTCTGAAAAGATGATATTTTTCATGTATCCTGTTGTTGTCTGGATAACTTCTTTTTTCTGTGATGTTATTGAAAATTAAAGCGGTAAGAAGCAGAATCAGAACACCAATCAATACAGGGGAAACAATATAAATATAACCAAGTGTTTTTATTTTATCCGAACCAATAATGGCAATAAGAGCCGTTGCCCCTCCCGGTGGATGTAAGGTTTTAGTGATTTGCATACAAACAATGGAAAGCGAAACGGCCAAAGGAGCGGCAATCCAAACAATATCCGGAGCTGTTTTGTGAACAGTGATACCTATAAATGCTGAAATTAGGTGGCCGCCAACCAAGTTTCGAGGTTGCGAAAACGGACTTTGGATAATGCCGTAAATCAATACACTTGAGGCTCCAAAAGAGCCGATTAAATATACCGCATCATTCCCGGAAAAATGAATGGATTGAATGTAGGCTAAAATTCCAATACCAACAAATGACCCCAAGAAAGACCAAAAATGTTCTTTCCAATCAACCAAAGTTTCTTTATACAGAATGTAACGTGTTTTACGATAGCTACGCTTTAATTTTTGGACAGGCATGATGGTTTAGAATTGCTGACTGCAATTTAATTTTAAAAACAGTGTTCGAAAAATGGAAGCAAAGCTATAAAATCAAAACTTAAATTGTTATAATTTTAACATTTTTAGCTAAATTTCGTAAAATTCTACAGGAAGCCCGTCCGGATCGGCAATAAAAAAATAGCGTTTGTCTGTATGGATGTCGGTTCGAATGGTTTCACAACTTATTTCTTTAGAAACTAAAGTGTTGTGTGTTAGTTTTATATCGTTTACTTCAAAAGCCAAATGACGTAAACCGCAGGCTTCCGGGCTGGAAACCCTTTTGGGAGGATTGGGAAAGGAAAAAAGTTCGATGACAAAATTTCCATTCAACGACAAATCCAGTTTATAGGACTCCCGTTCCTCCCTGTAAATTTCCCGTATGATGTTCAGTCCTAAGATTTCAGTGTAAAAATGTTTCGATTTTTCATAGTCGGAAACAATGATGGCGATGTGGTGTATTTTGTTCAGTTGAAGCATGGTGTTATTTGGTAATTAGTTTCTTGATTACTTTTGCAGGATTGCCTACCGCCATGGAGTGGTCGGGAATGTCTTTTGTGACTACTGATCCGGTACCAATTATACAGCCATTTCCAATGGTAACGCCGGGACAAATAATGGCATTGCCGCCAATCCAGCAATCATCGCCAATAGTTATGGGTTTGGCCAGTTCGTGAGTGCGTCGGGTTTCTATATCGAGTGGGTGGGTGGCGGTGTATAATTGTACTCCGGGAGCAAATAAAACATTAGAACCTATGGTGACTTTGGTGCTGTCTAAAACTACACAGTTGACATTAAAATAGACATTGTCGCCACAAAAAATATTATAGCCATAGTCACAAAAAAAAGGTGGTTCGATGTATAAATTTTTACCTGTATTAGGGAGTAGTTCTTCTAAAATCAGTCGTGCTTTTTTGGTTATTCGGTATTCAATAACATTCAACCGATGCAGTAAATTTTTTGCTCTGCGACGGTCTTTTTTTAAATCTTCACCTCCGGAAAGATAGAGTTCTCCGGCAATCATTTTCTCTTTTTCGGTTTTCATAAATTTTGAAAATTTGGTCAGTAAATGTACTTTAAAAAGAGGATGATTACAAGGTGTTTTTATTTTTAAAAACAGGTAAGCATAATAGAAAGTGATGAAACAAAATGACTTTAAAAGAAAATAATTGAGATTTATTTTTATTTAAGTGTTTGGTGAGGTGATTAAGTTTAAAATACTGGTAATGTTGTGTTTTTGTGTCAGTAATAGATTATGTCTATGGTGAGTTTTTTTGCTTTTAAATACCTTTTTGATAAAAATAAGAAGTGAAGATTTGAATTTTGAACCGACTCAAAAATTGACATTCAGTGTTTTTTTTAATCATAAAAAAAGAACTGATACCAAAATGAAATGTGAACACAATTTAATTTCAAAAGAAGAAACAGAACATTTCTTCCGTGCAAATAAAACAAATATTTTGGACTCTGATGACGAATTCAAATTCTTTTTTTTGAATCTTTTTTTGGGGTGTTTTGGAAATGGCATTGGGTTTTTAACAGCTCTTTGGGACTCCTTAAAAATGACTCGTTTGGTTGAGTTTTTTTGATTCTTTTAAAAAGAAGAAGAGGTGATTTGTGTGGTGAAAAATGGATTGGTTTTGAGGAAGGTTTGTCTTGCCACAACTAATAATTTTTTGTTAATCATTTTAAGATACTAACGTAAAGATTGTAAATTCGTCGCACTGGATATAATCACAAATTCTATGAAATATTTATTTTATATCATTTTCTCTTTTTTGTTTTCTAATGCAATTTTGGCACAAAAGCTAGTGGTTTACGACAGTTATACTACTTTGGAAAAAGCGGTTTTGAACGATATAAACACTACTTATGTAGTGAACTTTTGGGCAACCTGGTGCGCTCCTTGCGTGAAGGAATTACCCCATTTTGAACAATTGAATTCCGAGAATAAAAAAGTTAAAGTGGTATTGGTAAGTTTGGATTTTAAAGACCAATATGAGTCTAAATTACTGCCTTATTTGAAAAAGAAAGCTATTGCGTCTGAAGTTGTTTTGCTTACGGATAAAGATTATAATACCTGGTTGCCACAAGTGGATAAAGACTGGTCAGGTTCTATTCCGGCTACCTTAATTATAAAAAACGGGAAGAAAGTTTTTGCAGAAAGAATTTTTTCCAGTTATGAAGAACTCAATGAATATGTAAACAATAGTATCAACTAAAATCATTTATATTATGAAATCGCCATTAACAACAAGTTTGCGCGAGCAAACACCAATAAATAAAAAGCGATACCATATATGACCGCTAAAAAAACAACTTTTACATATATGAAAATATTATCTGCTCTTTTGTTATTTGTCTCTGTTTTTTTTACGGTGGCGTTTACTTCCAATGTGCCAATACCATACAAAATTGGCGATACAGCCACTGATTTTAAATTAAAATCGGTTGATGGTAAAGTTTATGGAATGTCTGATTACAAAGACGCAAAAGGCTTTATAGTAGTTTTTACCTGTAATCATTGTCCTTTTGCGGTAAAATATGAAGACAGAATCAATGATTTGGCAAAAAAATACAAATCGAAAGGATATGTTTTATTGGCTATAAATCCGAACGATCCTGAAGCGCAACCTCAAGATAGCTTTGAACTGATGAAAGTAAGGGCTAAAGAAAAAGGATTTGCATTTCCGTATTTGTTTGATGAGGGACAAAAGATTTATCCTCAATATGGAGCAACAAAAACCCCTCATGCTTTTCTGTTGGATAAAAACCGTGTGGTGAAATACATCGGTGCTATTGATGACAATGTGGATAGCGCCACTAACGTAAAAGCAAAATACCTTGAAAATGCCATTGCAGCTTTAGAAAGCGGGAAAACACCTTCACCGGAAACTACAAAAGCAATTGGCTGTTCGATTAAGGTGAAAAAATAATCGGATAATTACTATTCCAGAAAGAAAGAGTAAAGACAGTTCGTTTTTACTCTTTTTTATTTGATGAAGGTTTTCCGGATTCCTATTAAAACAAAAATCAATAACGAATAGGCTATAAAAAAAGGGACAATCATTTCAATCCAACCCAAAGGTAGTAGTACGGCAATCAGCAATAATTGAAATCCCAATCCATACAAAGAAACGAATGTCATGAACCAGTTTGGGAAAGATTTTACCTTGTAAGCTTCAGGATCTAAAGTGTGAATTATTTTATCGAAAATTCCATAGACAATGGTGTAGATTTGGAATAGAAAATCAACAGATTTTTGACTTTCCCCAGGAAGGGCTTTTGGAGATTTATATTCAAAAATTTTACTGGTCGAATCCCCGCCAACAGATTTGTTTCTTAAAATGACATAATAATAATTGTATAAAGTCCCTTGCAACTGGATGCAAAAAAAGGACAGTAACGTTAACCAGAGTGATGTTACAGAAACATAACAAATGGTTATAAAGAATAAAAAGTTCAGAATAATATCAAAAATACTGTCCAGGTATCTTCCGGTATAGGACGGTGTGTTTTTTAAACGGGCCAATTCCCCATCAGCGGCGTCAATGATGGATTTTAAAAGTATAAAAAATCCTGCCCAAAAATAATGGTTACTAAGAATGCAATAAATACCTATAACACCAGAAACACCAAAAAGAAGCGTAACATGAATCGGGGTGAATCGGGTGTTTTTTAATAGATTGGCAAGTAATCTTCCAAAGGGTCTTCCGTAATCTGATAAATCCAGAAATTTATCTTCGGCAGCAAGTTTAGACATTTATGTTTATAGACAATGAAATATGACAATATAGTCAGCCGTAAATGTAGTCAAAACAAATTATTTAGACAAACGATGCAAGGTGAATGTCATTGCCGTAAGTAAAAAGAAAGCCGTAATTTGATGTGCTAAACCCAGCCATAATGGTACGCTGTACAATAAAGTGAAGACCCCTAAGCCAAATTGTAAAAACACAATGATTACCAAAATGTTGATGCCTTTTTGCTGCGTTGCCGCGAGTGTATATTTTTTGCTTTTGAAATATAAAGCAAGAATTAGTCCCACTACGACATAAGCCATGGTTCGGTGTACAAACTGAACGCCACTTTTTCCTTCAACAAGATTTAAGAATACTGTTTTTTGTTCGATAAAAACACTTTCGTGAATCAATTGTCCGTCACTCATCAAAGGCCAATGATTGTGTATCAAGCCCGCATTTAAACCTGCGACAAAACCTCCGTAGATAATTTGTAACAGTAAAAAAACTAATGCAATGCGAGCCAGTTTTCGAAGTGGAATTATAACTGCTGACTTGTTTGGGTATATCAAGTCCAAAGCTACCCAAAGTGTATAGGCAAAGGTGATAAAAGCAAAAGTCAAATGAAGTGAAAGTCTAAAATGACTCACATCCGGATTGTCAATCAAACCGCTTCGTACCATAAACCAACCCAAAAATCCCTGGAAACCGCCCATGGCTAAAAGCACGATACATTTTTGGATGGTTTCGCGAGAAAGTCTTTTTTTGATTAAAAAATAAATAAAAGGAAGGATGAAAATCAGTCCTATAATACGTCCGATAAAGCGATGAAACCACTCCCAGAAATAAATAAATTTATAATCAGAGAGTTGAAAATCATTGTGAACGTTGATTTTTTGGTATTCCGGGAATTTTTTGTATTCTTCAAAAGCCGCATTCCATTTTTCTTCCGTCAGAGGAGGGAACGTGTCTGTTATCAAATGCCAATCGGTCATAGATAATCCGGAGTTGGTTAAGCGTGTGATTCCGCCTACGGTAACCATTAAAAATAAAAGGAAACATCCTGATAGTAACCAAATGATAACTGATTTGTCTTCTTTTTTCATTTTTATTAAATCTGCTATTTTGTAACTTTATTTAATCCCAATTTTTCGGCTCGTTTCAATACAAAATTATAGGCAGCCTCATATTCATTAGGGATTTCTCCTTCAAGAATAGCTTCTTTTACTGCTTCTTTGAGGATGCCAATTTCCCGGGATGGTTTTAGGTCAAAAATTCCCATAATTTGTTCGCCTGAAATGGGAGGTTGAAAATTACGGATGGAGTCTTTTTCCTCAACTTCAACTATTTTTTGGCGTACAATGACAAAATTATTGTGGTATTTTTTGAATTTATTCGGGTTTTTGGTTGTGATGTCGGCTTCGCAAAGTGTCATTAAATCTTCGACATCTTCACCGGCATCAAAAACCAGTCTGCGAACAGCCGAGTCAGTAACGATGTCTTGTGATAAAACAATAGGTCTTGAACTCATCATGACCATTTTTTGTACAAATTTCATTTTTTGGTTCAATGGCATGTGCAAACGTTCAAATAGTTTTTTAACCATTTTTCCGCCCAGGAATTCGTGTCCGTGAAAAGTCCATCCCTGTTTTTTATTGAATCGTTTGGTTGGTGCTTTCCCGATGTCGTGTAACAATGCAGCCCAACGCAACCAAACATCATCTGTATTGGGGCAAATGTTGTCAACTACCTCTAAGGTGTGGTAGAAATTATTTTTATGGGTATGTCCTTCTATTTCTTCTACCTGATTTAAAGCGGTCAATTCCGGTAAAATAATATCCAAAAGTCCTGTTTTATAAAGCAATAGAAATCCAATCGATGGTTTGTCTGTCGAAAGGATTTTGTTCAGTTCATCTACGATACGTTCTCCCGAAATGATTTTGATTCTTTCGGCATTTTTTGCGATGGATTGAAAAGAATTTTCTTCAATGTCGAAATTTAATTGTGTTGCAAAACGGATTGCTCTCAACATTCGCAACGGATCATCAGAGAAGGTGATGTCAGGATCTAATGGAGTTTTTAGAATTTTGTTTTCGATATCGGTTGAACCTCCAAAAGGATCTAATAGTTCTCCAAAATTGTTTTCGCTTAAAGATAATGCCAGTGCATTTATGGTAAAATCACGACGGTTTTGGTCGTCTTCCAATGTTCCGTTTTCTACAATGGGATTCCTGCTGTCGTGGGTGTAAGACTCTTTTCTAGCGCCCACAAACTCGATTTCAGTATCTTCAAAACGTAACATGGCTGTCCCGTAGGTTTTGAAAACCTGTACTTTTGGCTTTTTTGGAAGTAATTCAGAAACTTTCAAAGCGAGTTCAATGCCGCTGCCTACGGCAACAATATCGATATCTTTTTTAAAGTCTCTCTTTAAAATTAAATCTCTTACGAAGCCCCCGATAACATAACTTTCAATATTTAGTTCTTGGGATGCTTTAGAAATAACTTCAAAAATTTTATTGTTTAGGGATTCTTTGTAGTTCATTTATTTTCTGTATTTTGTCATTTCTTCTTCATCGAAATGGCAAACAATAACGTAATTCTATTTTCTAATCACTTTCACCTGGGAATCATTAGTCAGTTTAATAATAGTTGACGGATTCTTACAGATTTTTTCGCGATGCAAATTTACAACATAGTCTACGCCTTTAATAATTTCGGGACTGATTTCTTTGAAACTTTTTGGAGTCGGTTGTCCGGAAATATTTGCCGAAGTCGATACCAACGGTTTTTTCATGCGTTCCATTAATTTAAAACAAAACGGTTCTTTTACGAGTCTGATACCTAGTGTTTTGTCTGTGGCAATCAAATTGGGAGCCACATTTCTGGGGTTGTCCAGAATTAATGTGGTTGGTTTTTGCTTCGCCTGTTCGCTACCGCTCGGGTCGGATAAATCCATGATTTGCCAGGCCACTTCCGGTATTTCCTTGAAAACGTTATACATCATTTTTTCTCCATTCATCAAAACAATCATGCTTTTGGTTTCGGTCCGCTGTTTTAATTGATAGATTTTGGCTACTGCCTCCGGGTTTGTGGCATCGCAACCAATTCCCCAAACCGTGTCGGTAGGATAGAGAATTATGCCGCCTTCTTTAATTACTTCGTAAGCTTTGTGGACTTCTTCGTTAAGATTTTCCATTTTTTATGTTTAGAATATAATTTTCATAATTGGTTTGCAAAGAAACGAATAATAATTTTGAAAATAGTATGGGATTTACAGCTTAAAGGTATCATCTGCGGACTAATTTGATTTTAGGGATTGTTGTTTTTTAAGAATAGGAATAATTAAAAGCAATACTTACTTTTGTCCTTCTAAAATTAATTTGGAATGATTTTAAAAATTGATTCTCATTTTCTTAAACACGCGCCTTATTTGTTGCAGCTCGTTAAAAACTTCAAATCAGAAGGGATTCTTTTTGGTAATGGTAAGCGCAATACGATAAAACTTTTCGATTTAGAAGACCAAACGATTAATATTAAGTCGTTTAAAATTCCTAATATTATGAATCAGGTGATTTATAAGTATTTTAGGAAATCTAAAGCAAGAAGATCGTATGAATATGCGACGGCTTTATTGGAAAAAGGAATCGGTACACCACTGCCAATCGCTTTTTTTGAGAATTATAGATGGTTTGGTTTACAAGACAGTTATTATGTGAGTGAACATCTTATGACAGAATTGACTTTTAGGGAATTGATTACGATTCCTGATTACCCGGACCATGAAACTATTTTACGACAGTTTGCCCGTTTTTCCTTCGATTTACATGAAAAAGGAATTGAATTCCTTGACCATTCTCCGGGAAATACGTTGATCAAAAAAGTTTCTGAAAATCAATATCATTTTTATCTGGTTGATTTGAACAGGATGAATTTTCATTCATCAATGGATTTTAACCAGCGGATGAAAAACTTAAGCCGGCTTACGCCAAAGAAAGAGATGATTGCTGTTATGAGTGATGAGTATGCAAAATGCTATTCCCAATCAAGCAGTTTGGTTTTTGATAAGATGTGGCAGGAAACCTGTCTTTTTCAAGAAAATTTTGCACGAAAAAAACGCCTTAAAAAGAAACTGAAATTTTGGAAATCCTAGGTTTTTGATTTTTGTAAATTCCCATGCTATTTTTTAAAAATAGAATGGATTTTAAATCTTCTGAGAAATGAAAGTTTTCGTTTTTCAGGAACTCCATTAATCGTAATGTACTTTTCAACAGCGTCAACCATTCTTTTTGCAGATTTACCATCATTATAAGGATGGTAGTTCTCGAAAATGAATTTTCGTTCTTTTGCAAATGGGTCGGTAGTAAGATTCTTTTCAACTAATGGAATCAGTTCTGAATAATCCAGACTGTTTTCCCATAAAATTGTTTCTGAAATATTTTTGAAAGAAACGACAGGTTTGTCCAAAAGTAAAAACTCATAAATAACCGAAGAGGTGTCACTGACCAATACATCAGCCATCAACAAAAACTTAACAATGTTCTTTTCTGTTTCAAAAATGATGTTGTCTGTTTTGTCGGCTATTTCCTTGTAGACTGCTAACCAGTTTTCATCCATAAGAGGATGGAATTTCATTAGAATCAAAAAATCTTTATTTTTGGATAATGCCTTTATTTCTTCTGTTAAATAGGGTGCAGATGTCAGTTTAGGCGAAAATGTAGGCGCATAAAGGATAATTTTTTTTGCCTTAAATTTTTCTAATAGATTATTTTTATCTTCATCATAAATGAATTTATTAGTGCCGTAAATATCCAATTTAGGCCAGCCCGTTTCAATGACGTCAAAATCTTTGTGAATGGATTTAAGTTCGTTGAACTTTTTTGTGAAGTAGGGGCCTTGGGTAAGGTATAAATCAAAATAATGTCGAATCCTGAAATGTCCTTTTTTTTCTCCTGCAAGGCCATGAAATATTTGCACTTTTAGACCTCTTAAATAGTGAGGGACTTCATTGCCGGGTACAAAAATGACATCACTCCCATATCGTTCTAAATCGGAAATAGAAGAGGTGTTTTTTTCGTTTTTAAACGGAAAATCATTGCTTATTTTGTCGTTAACGTACCATATAAAATCATGTCCATTATCTTTTAAATGGGTTCTGATGGGTTCGAAAATTCCAAAGGCATAATTATTTTGACAGAAAAGGACACATTTCATTCTTATAGCATGTTATTGACGTTTTCTAAATCTTCAACAAAATCAATCTCCATACAGTTGTATTTAGAAATATCGACAGCTTTTATTTTTATGCCATCTTTTTCGATAGCTAATTCCAGTCCTCTTTCGAAGTAATCATTGTCGTCACATTCTTCGAGTCGGGTGATGAATTTTCGAATGTCATCAGATGAAATGAAATTAATTCCGACAGCCTCACCCAATCCGTTTTTTACCGTTTTGGATAATTCATCAATATAGCCGTTTTTCAAGGTGTATTTTACTTCTTCCTCTGCAACTTTACTCGTGTTTACTGCTACAAATGATTCGTTGGCTTGTATGTATGGATCTAAAATATCTAAAATTAATTGGTCAAACACAACATCACCATTAAACCATAAAACTGATTTGTCCTTATTCTTTTTTAAGGCCTGTAATAAACTTTTTGACGTATTTGTTCTGTCGAAAAAGGGGTTGTATATATAGGTTAAATCAGGAAAGCGTTCCATGATTAAATCTTTTTTAAATCCAACTACTACATTTATATCATCAGCACTGTACTTAGAAATGATATTGTCGGTTTGAAATTCCATAATGCTTTTGCCATTTTTAAGTAAAGTCAATGGTTTAGGAAATGGATTTCCAAGTCTAGAGCCTATTCCTGCTGCCAGAATAATTATTTTCATTTGTGTTAAATTATGTGTTTTCAAAAATAGTTTAAATGATTAACATTTAAAAGGGATTTACTTTTATTCTGCTTAATTAAGGATGGAATTGCTAGTTCAAACGTGTTTTATTGGGATATTAGCTGAAATTATTCTTTAAAAACAACACCAATTCAGTATGAAATAATTCGGGCGTAAATTGATTGTAATAACTACTGTTGTTTTTTAATTCTTTTCTGGATTTGGCTTTAAACACTTCAGGTTTGTAGTCTTTTAGGTGAATGGCTTTGTTTTTTATACCGTCTTCAAATGTACTCCAGCTTTCTTTTTCAATCCAAGGAGAAAAAATCGTAAACGTTGGTTTGTCGAGTGCTTTGGCCATGTTTATGGCTCCACCGTCATTTCCAACAATTGCATCACATTGATTCATAATGGTGATAAACGATCTTAAATCACCACCTAATAACTCAAAATAAATTTTTTCTTGTGTTGAAGATTTACAAGCTTTAAAAATAGTTTTGGCATCCTTGATTTGCTCTGGAAAATAATTGAAAAGAATATTTACGTCTTTATTTTCTGCTATTGTATCAATAACTTTAGCCATATAATCCAGCGGATATGTTTTGGATTTTTCACTTCCCAAGAGACTGATCATTACTGTTTTTCTATCTTTTTTTAATTGGTATTTTTCAAAAAGTCCAATAGCTTTTTGATTTTCGTCATTGGTAACAAATAATTTAGGTAATGGATCAATTGGGATGGATAACTCTAAAGGGTCTAATAATGATAGTCGTCTTTCGATTGCTAAACCAAAATTAGTTTTTGGAGCAGCTTGATAAGGGATGTTATCGGTATATAAAAATTTTCGTCCTTTCTTCTCATAAGATATTTTCTTTTTGGCACCACTTAAAAAAACAATGAGCCAGCTTTCCAGTTTGGAATAAGCATCTATGATAATGTCATATTTAGCAGCTCGTATTTGAAGCGCTAAACTCAAGAATTCTTTTTTGCTTTTGCGGTGTTTTTCCTCAAATAAAATAATAGTATCAATATTAGGATTGCTTTCTAAAACAGGAGTTGTTGATGCATACACCAAATAATCAATTTGGGATTCAGGATAGGCAGTGCGAAGATTATTGCATAAAATGCTGCTTATCAAAACATCACCAATCATTTTTTGTTGAATTACAAGTATTTTCATTTCTCGGAAAAGGGATCAATTTAGGATGCCACAAATTGAAGTAAAAAAAATCAATTTAGGAATTAGTTTTTAAAATAAAAATTCCAAATTCCAATGGATAATTGGAGTTTGGAATTTAAAATATTAGAATTTTGAATTTACACCGCTACGTCGTATTCTCTTAATGCATTATTCAAAGATGTTTTCAAATCTGTTGAAGGCTTACGGGTTCCAATAATCAAGGCGCAAGGCACTTGAAAATCCCCGGCAGCGAATTTTTTAGTATAACTTCCTGGAATTACTACCGAACGGGCAGGGACAAATCCTTTTCTTTCTATGGGAGTTTCGCCGGTAACGTCAATGATTTTTGTAGAAGCAGTCAAACAAACATTGGCTCCAAGAACCGCTTCTTTACCAACATGAACTCCTTCAACAATAATGCAACGAGAACCAATAAATGCACCATCTTCAATGATAACCGGAGCAGCTTGTAATGGTTCTAATACACCACCAATACCAACACCGCCACTCAAGTGAACGTCTTTACCAATTTGAGCACAACTACCAACAGTAGCCCAAGTATCTACCATAGTTCCGGCATCAACATAGGCACCAATGTTTACATAACTTGGCATCATAATTACGCCGCTGGAAATGAAGGCTCCGTAACGGGCAGAAGCTCCGGGAACCACACGTACCCCTTTTTCGGCATAATCTTTTTTCAACAGCATTTTATCGTGGTATTCAAAAATTCCAGCTTCCCAAGTTTCCATTTTTTGAATAGGGAAGTACATAACTACTGCTTTCTTTACCCATTCGTTTACTTGCCATCCGTCTCCTTTTGGTTCGGCTACCCTTAATTTTCCGGAGTCCAATAATTCGATAACTTCTCTAATGGCATTGATGGTTGTTTCTTCTTGCAACAAAGCTCTGTTCTCCCAAGCTTGTTCTATAATTGTTTGTAAATGATTCATGTTTTTAAAATTTTTTTACAAATATAAATGGATTTTTTTTTAAAACTACTTTGTTTTGATTTTACTCACATATTTATTGGTTTTGTTTCAAAATTGATTTCTCGGATGTGTTTTTTTAAGATTGATTTTTAATGAGAGTTATCGAATTGTCAAAAGTGTGAAGCCATTATTCTCATGAATTCTTTGTGTATCTTTGCAGCATAAATTTTAATTCATGCCAAGAATACTCGCCATAGATTACGGACAAAAACGAACCGGAATTGCCGTTACCGATGAGATGCAAATCATTGCCTCGGGTTTAACAACCATTCCGTCGGCAACAGCCATTGCTTTTTTAACAGCTTATTTTGCCAAGGAAAAGGTAGAAGCGGTATTAATTGGAGAGCCCAAACAAATGAATGGCATGCCTTCTGAGAGTGCGTCTATTGTAAAAGGATTTGTTACCCATTTTACCAATCATTTTCCGGATATGAAGGTTATTCGGGTTGACGAGCGTTTCACTTCAAAAATGGCGTTTCAGACCATGATTGATAGCGGACTGAGTAAAAAACAAAGACAAAACAAAGGGCTTATTGATGAGATAGCAGCCACTATAATGCTTCAGGATTACCTCTCTCAAAAAAGGTTTTAAGTTTTCTTCAAAAAACACTGTATAAAAGCGAACTAACCGTTTTATAAATGTAACTTTTAAGGTGTAAAACATTCTTTTTTTTTGCGATTTTATAAGATACCTTTGCAGCTTTAAATTTTTACTATGCCTGATACAACAATTCGAGTACATTCCGACGTGGTTCTCATTGGAGCCGGAATAATGAGCGCAACCCTTGGATTAATTTTAAAGGAACTTCAGCCGGACATTAAAATAGAGATTTTAGAAAGATTAGACAGGGCTGCCGCCGAAAGTTCCGATGCCTGGAACAATGCCGGTACAGGACATTCTGCTTTCTGTGAATTGAATTATACGCCAGAAGGTGCTGATGGAAGTATTGATCCTAAAAAAGCAATTAATATTGCTGAATCTTTTGAGGTTTCAAGACAGTTTTGGGCTTATTTGGTAGAACAAAATAATATAGCCTCTCCTGAAAGTTTTATTAAAAGTATCCCTCACATGAGTTTTGTTTGGGGTGATAAAAATGTGGAATATCTAAAGAAACGATTTGACGTTTTACAAAAGAATCCACTTTTTAAAGACATGCTTTACAGCACTGATGTTGCTCAATTGAAAGAATGGATGCCTCTTGTTATGGAAGGCAGAAAAGAGGGCGAGAAAATAGCTGCCACTTCTATGGCAATAGGTACTGACGTTAATTTTGGTGAACTGACCAGAAGCATGTTTAATTATTTAGCCCAGCTTGACGGCGTAACCATACGTTTTAATCATGAGGTTAAAAAAATGAGACAACGTGACGATAAATCATGGAGAATTAAAGTAACAGATCTTGCTACCGGAAAGAAAATAAAAGTATATTCTAAATTTGTTTTTATCGGAGCAGGAGGAGGTTCTTTACCA
This sequence comes from Flavobacterium sp., assembly GCA_036676965.1. GTDB lineage: Bacteria > Bacteroidota > Bacteroidia > Flavobacteriales > Flavobacteriaceae > Flavobacterium. Next base: position 25,899 of record JAKFBW010000092.1, read on the forward strand.
CTTTTGAATAAAGCCAATGTTCCTGAAGGAAATGGTTATGGTGGTTTCCCGGTGAGTGGGCAATGGTTGAAATGTACGAATCCGGAAGTTATAGCGCAACACGAAGCAAAAGTATACGGAAAAGCCAGCGTTGGAGCACCTCCGATGTCTGTTCCCCATATTGATTCCCGAATGATAAATGGGGAAAAACAATTGCTTTTCGGTCCGTTTGCAGGTTTTTCTACCCGTTTTTTAAAGAACGGAAAGTATTCTGATTTGCCGTTATCTTTGAAACCGTCAAATGTTGTTCCGATGCTTTCGGCTGGAATAAAGAATATTCCGTTGACTAAATATTTGATTGAACAAGTACGTCAGTCTCCAAAAGACCGAATGAATGCGTTAAGGGAATATGTGCCTAATGCAAGAACTAAGGATTGGGTTCTGGAAAGAGCCGGACAACGCGTACAGGTTATTAAAAAAGATGAAAAAGAAGGTGGTATTCTTGAATTTGGTACTGAGGTAATCGCTACTGCTGACGGAACATTATCGGTATTGCTTGGAGCGTCTCCCGGTGCTTCTACCGCGGTTTCCATTATGATAGATTTAGTAGGCAGATGTTTCAAGGATAAAATAAATACACCGGAATGGCAGGAAAAAATCAAAACGATGATTCCTTCCCATGGTCAGAAATTAAATGAAAATCCGGAGCTTTTAGAACAGGTAAGAAAGCATACCCAGGATGTTTTAAAACTATAATAAATAAAATAATTCATAACATAAATCCCGATTCGTTCGGGATTTATGCTTTATTATCCATTAGTGTTTTGGTTGATTTCGCAATGTTTTCAGATAAATTGGTCATCCATATTAATTGTTCTATCACCAATTGCGCTTCCTGCATCTTTAATTGAAAAGCTTCGTCGTCCAGTGAGGCGTTTCGAACTTTTAATTCTTTTTCCCGGATGCTTTTTAATTCGATAAAACTTTTGATGACTTCGTTATCGGTACTTTTTGTCAGAGATTCCTCTTCGTTCGGTTTCAAAAGCGAAATAGCAGCATCCAGATTTTCGATTACCTTATTGATGACGATATTAAAGGATTCAGAAGCTTCAGTCGTTTTGTGGGATTGTATATATGTTCCCAATGAAGCCTCAGAAGAGAGTATGGCGTGGTTAAGTACTGTTAATTTATATACTTGAGCTAATTTGGCTTGTTTTGATTTGGGTTCCTGTACCATTCTTTGGAACGAAGCCATCAGGTTTCCTACGGCAATAAAAGCTTGTTTTCGGGCCAGACGATAGGAGGTAGACACTTCTCCTTTTTTATTGTAAAAAATAGAAATCTCTTTGAGGTAATCCCGATTCGCCCGGATTGATTTTTCGATATGTACAGGAATGTTCAAAAATTCCCAGGACGGCCATAAAAAATAGTTTGCCATAATGCACAAAAGAGCACCAGCCAAAGTGTCTAAAATGCGGTATTGTATAACATCTCCGATATTTGGCGTAAGCATTCCATAAATAAAAACAACATAAAGCGTTACAAAGGTAGCTCCGATTTTGTAGTTGGTGGGGCTGAAAGTAAAACCTAAAATCATGGCAATTATAGCCAAAACACTTATTATAGTCGCATCATGAACTACAGATAAAATACCAAAAGCAATTAATCCGCCCAATATGGTGCCGAATATTCGTTGAAAAGTACGTTGTTTCGTTACGCCATATTCCTGTCGCATGATAACAACAATGGTGAGTAAAATCCAATATACATTTTGAAAAGGCAATATCTGTCCGATGAGTAAACCTATCAGAATGGTAATCGTGATTCGCAAGGAATGCCTGAATACAGTAGAAGAGAAACCGAAATTCTCTACCAACGTACTTACTGGATAATATTGGGGAGTGATGAATTTTTCTAAATCTTTGTCTCTTTCTTTAAAGTCGTGTAATTCTGTCGTGGCCGTATAAGCGCGTTCCAGGGTTTTAATTTTCTCTACTTGCTTTTCGGCATAGTTGAGCATGTTGGTTAGCATGAGAACCCCTTCTGAGGCTAAATTCTCCGCTTTGTCATTTTCATAATCTGAAATGGCCAATGCAAATTCTTGTAAGTCTGAAAGCAAATTGTGTTTTGATGTGTATTGTACGTGGTCTTGAATGCTTTTTGAAATCTGCTTTAAGCTTGCCGAAAGGTTGTAGGCTAAATTCTGATAGCTCTTTAAAACATTGGGATAATCATCAAATTTTTGGTGTAATTTGTTATGGTCGAATGAGGTAGAGATAGCCAGTTCCATGATTTCAACCAAGGTTATAAAAATAATGAGCATCTTTCGGTTTTCATTGGAAGAACCTGACTTGGTGCGATTGGTAATCAGAATTTCGCGAATACTTTCCTGTATGGCATTCAAATCTACCTGAAGATGTAATTGTCTGTTGGTGATTTCTTTTCTATCGGAATTTATTTCCCATAAATCACCTCTTAGTTTCATGTATTTTGAGGTCAGTCGGATGCATTCTGCCATTTGTAATTCAACATAACGATTTGGCCTGATATAGAAAAATAAGAGGGAAACCATCATGTAAAATAATCCCCCGGCAAGCAACAGTCCGGAGTGTTGCAATATTTCCCAACCCGTGTTAATGTCGGCAAAAGACAAGGAAATAGAAAGCAAAGCCGAAAAGGACACCATATTGGCTCTTTGCCCATAAACCGAAAGCATGGACAAAAAGAAAATTAAGAGTACTAATAGCGGATAAAAAATAAAAGGGTGCGGATAACTAAGATTTATCAATAAATTAACCCCCGATATAATCAGTATTGCCACCAACAGGCCGTTAATTTTGTGTTTTAAATTACTGGGAATGTCACTCGGATAGGTGAAAAAAGCACCGAGAGCAATGGTTATACCGATATGAAATTGGTTAAATTGAGCAAAAATAATTGCAGGTAATACAGCCGATATTGTGACTTTCAAGGCATTAGTAAAATCGGTGCTGTCAAGGATTTTCTTGATTTTAGAAATCATACTTTTTTAGGTTGTAGACAAAGGTAAGAATTATACGATTTAGAACCGGGATAAATCATTTAGAATAACAACGATATCATAAAAAATGCTAATTATCAATTAGGAATTATTCTTTGTCTAAATTTTTACTATTTTTGCCATCCATATTTGACGGACGAAATACTTGATTTATGGTTGATAATACTTAATACAACAGCAATGATTTTACCAATTATAGGATATGGTGATCCGGTTTTAAGAAAAGTCGGAACAGCTATTTCTGAAGACCATCCTAACTTGAAAGAAATAATCTCAAATATGTATGAGACGATGTATAACGCCTGTGGAGTGGGTTTGGCAGCTCCTCAAGTAGGATTGGCAGTTCGTCTATTTGTAATTGACACGACTCCTTTTAGTGACGATGACGATTTAGATGCTTCTGAACAAAAACAATTAAATGGTTTCAAAAGGACGTTTATCAACGCCAAAATCTTGAAAGAAGAAGGGGAAGAATGGTGTTTTAATGAAGGCTGTTTGAGTATTCCGGATGTTCGTGAAGATGTATACCGAAAGGAAAAAATTACCGTGGAATATTGCGAAGAAGATTTCGTAATGAAAAAGGAAGTTTTTGACGGATTAATCGCCAGGGTAATTCAACATGAATACGACCATATCGAAGGAATTTTGTTTACCGATAAAATCTCCTCTTTGAAAAAGCGTTTGATTCAAAAGAAATTAAAAAATATTATCGAAGGGAAAACATTCCAAGATTACAGAATGAAATTTTTCGGTAAAAAAGGAAGATAAATTGATACATAAAGGTGCTTTGCTTACGCTTTGAAACCTTCAAAAAAAACACTAAAAAATCTATTCTTAATAAAAATTAATAAAAAATGAATTTAGAAAAAATATTATCCATTTCAGGAAAGCCAGGTTTATACTTACTTAAGGTTCAAACTCGTACCGGGTTTTTAGCAGAGTCTCTTTTGGATGGAAAAAAAATCACGGTAAGCTTAAAAAGTAATGTAAGTTTATTGTCCGAAATCTCAATCTACACTTATGATGGTGAAAAACCATTAACTGAAATTATGAATGCGATTGCAGTAAAAGAAAATTTCGGCCAGGCTATTTCCCATAAAGAAGACAATGAAGTATTGTTAGCTTACTTGAGAGAAATTTTACCGGAGTACGATGAGGAAAGAGTATATGCTTCAGATGTTAAGAAAATATTGAACTGGTATAATTTGCTTCAGGCAAAAGGTCTGGCGGTTGAAGAGGCACCGGCAGCAGTTGAAAATCAGGAAGCTCCGGCACAAGAAGCTGAAGTTGAAAAATAAAAAAAGTCTTGAGGAATGATGTTCCTTAAAGGATATTAATAAATCCTGCTTTCTATATTATTTAGATAGCAGGATTTCTTATTTTTACACAAAACCAATACGATGAATACCAGACAAACCCAGTTACAGGCTTTTGAAAGATTATTAGATATTATGGATGATTTGCGCGAAAAATGTCCTTGGGATAAAAAGCAAACCATGCAAAGTTTACGCCATCTTACCATCGAGGAAACCTACGAATTAGGCGATGCTATTTTGGATAATGATTGGAATGAAATTAAGAAAGAACTGGGAGATGTGTTGCTGCATATTGTTTTTTATGCCAAGATAGGCAGTGAAACCAATGATTTTGATATAGGTGATGTTTGTAATGAAATTTGTGAAAAATTAATCCATCGTCATCCGCATATTTACAGTGATACGGTGGTAAAAGATGAGGAAGAAGTTAAACAGAATTGGGAAAAATTAAAACTCAAGGAAGGTAAAAAATCAGTTCTGGAAGGTGTTCCCAAAAGTTTACCCGCCTTGGTGAAAGCCAGCAGAATTCAGGATAAGGTAAAAGGAGTTGGATTCGATTGGGAAGAACCACATCAGGTTTGGGATAAAGTGCAGGAGGAATTACAGGAATTACAGGTTGAGGTTGAGTCGGGTGATCAAGATGCCATAGAGTCTGAGTTTGGCGATGTTTTGTTTTCTATGATTAATTATGCCCGTTTTCTGAATGTAAATCCCGAAGATGCTTTGGAAAGAACCAATAAGAAATTTATTAAACGCTTTCAATATTTAGAAAGTAAAGCGGGTGAATTAGGTAAACCTCTGATGGAAATGACTTTGGCTGAAATGGATGTTTTTTGGAATGAAGCGAAGCGGCTTTCCTAAAAATGGAATGGGAAAATCTATGATTTTCAAATTTTTCCATTTGGAATGAAGCGAAGCGGTTTTCCTAAAAATGGAATTGGCAAATCTATGATTTTCAAATTTTTCCATTTGGAATGAAGCGAAGCGGTTTTCCTAAAAATGGAATTGGAAAATCTATGATTTTCAAATTTTTCCATTTGGAATGAAGCCAAGAAATTATAAATGGTAGTGTCTTATAAATCCTCAGATTTATTCAGCCATCTTTTTTAATTTGGAAATATCTTTCAACGTGATTTTTTTCCCGGTTAATTCTATTAATCCCAGTTTGTTAAAATCAGATAACAAACGGATGCAACTCTCTGTAGCCGTTCCGATCATACTGGCCAATTCTTCTCTTGACAGTTGAATTTTTAAAGTTTTATCGGCATTGACACCAAAGGTATCGTGCAAATGGAGCAGTGTTTCGGCTAATCTTTCTTTGACAGTTTTTTGAGCCATGTTTACCATGTTCTCATCCGCTTCTTTTAAATCGCCACAAATCGTTTTCATGACATTCATAGAAAACTGATTGTTTTTGTCAAAGAATCCCATAATCTCACTTTTGGGTATAAAACACACTTGCATGTCTTCAAGTGCAACTGCACTAAGATTAACCGGTTCATCACTGATTAAAGAACGTTGTCCCAGTAATTCCCCTTTTTTGATAAGCTTGACAATTTGATCTTTGCCGTTAGGACTTAATTTGGAAAGTTTACACACCCCATCCTTAACGCAGTAAATTCCGTTTATAGTGTCACCTTCCTCAAAAATGGTTTCTCCTTTTTTGATGGTACGCGAAGTTTTGCATTCGGCTAATTTTACAAGTTCTTCTTTGTTAAGGGCTTTCAGCGAACTGAATTCCCTAACAATGCATTGTTCACATTTACTCATAATATTAAACTTAAAAGGATTATGCAAACTTAAGCATTTATATGATAAATGTCATTTTTTTGGGTTAAGGATTTTCTAACCTTTGTCGCAGGTAAATGAGCATAGTTATGGATAACACACAAAACTGTTTCCATTGTGGTTTAGATATTATAAAAGAAGAAGAGATTGTTTTTGACGAGAGAATGTTTTGTTGCAATGGTTGTAAGACCGTTTACGAAATTTTCAGTCTCAATGATTTGACTTGTTATTATGATTTTGAAAAATCACCTGGAGCAACTCCTCAGGATATTAATGGTAAATATGATTTTTTAGATAATGAAAGTATTGTCTCAAAACTATTGGAATTTCAAGAAAGTAAGACCACTATTGTTTCACTTAACATTCCTCATATTCATTGTAGTTCGTGTATTTGGATTCTGGAAAATTTACAGCGTCTTCAAAAGGGAATAAATACTTCACAGGTTAATTTTCCTAAGAAAAGCGTCAGGATTACTTATAATCCGGAACTGGTATCTCTTAAATCGATAGTGCTTTTATTAAGTTCGGTTGGTTATGAACCCTACATCAGTTTAGAAAATTATGAAACCGGAAAAAACAATGTCGACAGAAGTTTAATTTACAAACTGGGGCTGGCTTTCTTTTGTTTTGGCAATATTATGTTGCTTTCTTTTCCGGAATATTTTGAAGTAAAAGAGTTTTGGTTAGATAATTACAAACCATTTTTCAGATGGCTCATTTTTGCGCTGTCCCTGCCTTCGTTTCTATATTCTGCCAGCGGTTATTATACATCTGCTTATAAAAGCATCCAATCGGGAATGCTAAACATTGATATTCCTATTGCTTTGGGGATTGCCGTGATGTTTGTTCGAAGTACCGTGGATATCGTCATGGATTATGGGTCTGGTTTTTTTGACAGTTTAACAGGGTTGATCTTCTTTATGCTATTGGGGAAAATGTTTCAAATAAAAACCTATAGTTTTTTAAGTTTTGAAAGGGATTTTAAATCCTATTTCCCTATTGCCATTACTCGAATCAATAGTGATTTTTCTGAAGAAAGTGTTGCTGTTTATGATATAAAAAAGGGAGACCGATTGCTGATACGGAATCAGGAGTTGATTCCGGTGGATGGAATTTTAATTACAGAAAAAGCATCTATTGATTACAGTTTTGTAACAGGCGAGGCTATCCCGATAACGAAAACTTCCGGTGATAAAATCTTTGCCGGAGGGAAGCAGATTGGGAAAGTCATTGAAATGGAAGTGTTGTATTCGGTTTCCCAAAGTTACCTCACGCAGTTGTGGAGTAATGATGTTTTTCAGAAAAATGTGGAGCAAAAGTACAAAACGATAACAGATACTATTAGCCGCTATTTCACGCCAATTCTTATGCTGATTGCTTTTGCAGGATTTGGCTATTGGGTTTTTATAGATACCAATACCGCTTTTAACGTTTTTACTGCGGTATTAATCGTAGCATGTCCTTGTGCCCTGGCTTTGACCGCCCCTTTCACTACGGGGAATATATTGCGAATTATAGGCAAACAGAAATTCTATCTTAAAAACGCATTGGTCATCGAGCAATTATCCAAAGTAAACACGATTGTTTTTGATAAAACCGGGACTATTACGACCAATAGAAAAGCCAATATCTCTTATGAAGGGAAGTTTTTCTCTGATGAAAACCTACTTCAAATTAAAAATATACTTCGGGCGTCCAATCATCCGTTGAGCAGGATGTTGTATGATTTTTTGCCGGAGACACCAAAAGTAAAAGTTTCAGATTTTGAAGAGATTACCGGTAAAGGGATTCAGGCAAACGTTGACGGGAATCAAATCTTGATTGGTTCAACATCTTTTGTGGGGAAACAGGAGGAAAATTCAATCGGGCAAACGACTGTACATATCAAGATTAATGAAGAGTATTTTGGGAAATACATTTTTAACAATCAGTACAGGGATGGTTTGGCAACGCTTTTTAAAAATCTGAGTACGAATTATGAAATAAAAGTCTTGTCCGGGGACAATGATGGGGAAAGAGCGACATTAGAAACGCTTTTGCCTACTGGAACCGAATTGGTTTTCAATCAAAAACCGGAACAAAAATTAGCTTTTATAAAAGAATTGCAAGAACAAGGGCGCAATGTCATGATGGTTGGTGACGGTTTGAATGATGCCGGGGCTTTGGCACAGAGTAATGTGGGAATTTCTATTTCAGAGAATGTCAACGTGTTCTCTCCGGCTTGTGATGCCATCTTGGATGCGTCTGTTTTTCAGCAATTAAATTATTTTTTAAAACTCTCCAAAAAAGCGATGACCACGATCAAAATGAGTTTTATTATTTCCCTTTTGTATAATGTAGTCGGTTTGTCATTTGCTGTTACAGGAAATTTATTGCCATTGGTTGCGGCTATTATTATGCCGCTGAGTACCATTACTATAGTGAGTTTTGTTACTGTGATGAGTAATTATTATGCCTATAAATCAAGATAGAGATCAGTTTTTTATGAGAATTTAACATTTTGTTGTAATCATGATAAAAGTCATATTTTTTACGAATTCGGCCCAGTATTTTTGTTCACATAATTTTAGGTAGGTATGAGTGTCATTTATTTATTAATCTCGATTAGTATCGTCGTTGCTATTGGCTTTTTTGTTGCTTTTATACGGGCAGTAAAAACAGGTCAGTATGATGATGATTACACGCCATCGGTTCGAATGCTTTTTGACGATGAGCTTAAACTTGAAAATCCAAAAACAAAACAAATAACAGAAGAAAAACAAATTTAATTATGGAAATGCAACAATTTTATTACGACAACAAAATTGTAAAGAAATTCGTCTATGCCACGATAGTTTTTGGTGTAGTAGGAATGTTAGTTGGACTTATATTAGCCACCATGTTTCTTTTTCCAAACCTTACCGACGGAATTTCGTGGTTGAGTTTTGGCAGGTTGAGACCTTTACATACCAATGCCGTTATTTTTGCTTTTGTGGGTAACGCCATGTTTGCAGGGATTTATTATTCTTTGCAACGATTGTTAAAAGCAAGGATGTTTAGCGACTTTTTAAGTAATCTTAATTTTTGGGGATGGCAACTGATTATTGTTGCAGCTGCAATATCATTGCCGTTGGGGTATAGCACCTCAAAAGAGTATGCCGAATTAGAATGGCCTATAGATATTGCTATTGCTTTGATTTGGGTTGTTTTTGGTATTAATATGATTGGTACTATTTTAAAAAGAAGGGAACGTCATTTATATGTTGCGATTTGGTTCTATTTGGCGACTTTCGTAACGGTAGCCGTATTGCATATTTTTAACAGTTTAGCCTTGCCGGTTTCTGCATTGAAAAGTTATTCGGTTTATGCAGGGGTTCAGGATGCCTTAGTGCAATGGTGGTATGGACATAATGCGGTTGCTTTTTTCCTGACCACACCATTCTTGGGATTGATGTATTATTTTATTCCAAAAGCAGCTAACCGTCCGGTTTATTCGTATCGTTTGTCTATTGTGCACTTTTGGTCTTTGATATTTTTATATATCTGGGCTGGTCCCCACCACTTATTATATTCTGCTTTACCTAACTGGGCACAGAATTTAGGAGTTGTTTTCTCAGTAATGTTGATTGCTCCGTCTTGGGGAGGTATGATAAACGGATTGTTGACTTTGCGTGGAGCCTGGGATAAAGTTCGTGTGGAGCCAGTATTGAAATTCTTCGTGGTGGCCATTACAGGATATGGTATGGCAACTTTTGAAGGGCCAATGTTATCATTAAAAAACGTAAATGCGATAGCCCACTTTACCGATTGGATTATTGCTCACGTGCACGTAGGTGCTTTGGCTTGGAATGGATTTATGGCTTTTGGTTTGGTTTATTGGTTGATTCCAAGAATGTCAAAAGGGCCTTTGTATTCTCTTAAATTAGCTAATTTCCATTTCTGGATAGGGACTTTAGGTATCATATTGTATACGTTACCAATGTATGTTGCCGGTTTTTTACAGGCTTCTATGTGGAAACAATTTAATCCTGACGGGACTTTAACCTATGGAAATTTCCTTGAAACGGTAACGCAAATCATGCCGATGTATTGGATGCGTGCTATCGGAGGTTCATTGTATGTTGTTGGAATGTTTGTATTGGTTTATAACGTGGTTAAAACCGTTCAAGCCAATGCACCAATTGAAGATGAATTAGCAGAAGCTCCGGAGTTGCTGAAAATCAGCAGCGGCAGAATCAAAGGGGAGAAATTCCACCCATGGTTAGAAAGAAAACCAATCCAGTTAACTATTCTGGCTACTGTGGCTATTTTAATTGGGGGAATCATTCAAATCGTTCCGACCATTATGGTAAAATCGAATATTCCTACTATTGCCAGTGTAAAACCCTATTCACCATTAGAATTGGAAGGACGTGATTTATATGTTCGTGAAGGATGTGTGGGATGTCACTCTCAAATGGTACGTCCGTTCCGAAGTGAAGTGGAACGTTATGGGCCACAATCGAAAGCAGGGGAATTTGTATATGATCATCCATTCCTTTGGGGGTCTAAACGTACCGGTCCGGATTTGTTACGAGTAGGAGGAAAATACAATGACAATTGGCATTTTAACCACATGTGGAGCCCTCAAAGTACTTCGTCAGGTTCTATCATGCCAGGATACAAATGGTTGTTTGATAATGAAGCCTTAGATATTTCTGACATTGAAGAAAAAATGAAAGTGATGCGTACATTGGGAGTTCCCTATTCTGATGCTGAAATTGCAAATGCTAAAAATGCTATTAAAGAGCAATCTCAGAATATTGAAAACAGTTTGCATTCTGATCCCGACTTTGTAAATAGTTACGAGGAAAGCAAGAAGAAAGCAGCTGCCAAAGGAGAGCAGTTTGTGCCTATGCGTAACAGAGAGATTGTAGCACTGATTGCTTACATTCAAAGATTAGGAACTGATATCAAAGTGAAAGTTAACAACTAAAAGTAAAGTCATGTTTGAGCAAATAAAACACAATATGGAGACTATCGTAGGAGTCGAGATATATCCGATACTATCGTTATTGATTTTCTTTTTCTTCTTTGTAGGACTTGCCTTTTGGGTATTTACATACAAAAGAGAAAAGATAGATGAATTGAGTCAGATTCCATTGAAGGACAACCAATAGTATAATTTTAAAATAATTGAAATGAAAAAATTAATTCCAGTATATGTTAGAGTGCCACTGATTTTCTTCATCATTTTTGGTGCGATGGAATATTTTATCGATTCAGGTGACCGTCCTGCATTTATAAAATATCCGATGGTTTCTGTCTTTTTGTTTGTCTTTCTTTTTCTTCTGATTGCAATAGAAATTACGATAAGCGCCATTGATAATGTAACTTATCAGTTGCTTTCTGAGGAAGAAAAAACAAAAATAGAGGCCGAAAATAATTTAGCTGTCAAAGAAACGGAATGGTATAAAAACCTAGTGCAAAAGCTGACTAAAACCGCTCCTATAGAAAATGAATCAGAATTGTTGTTGAGTCATGATTATGACGGAATCAAGGAATTAGATAATAATTTACCGCCTTGGTGGGTCTATTTGTTCTATGCTTGTATTTTATTCTCAGCGGTATATTTGGTTCGTTTTGAAATTCTGGGAGGGGATAATCAGGAAATGGAGTTGCAAAAAGAATTGGCTCAAGCCAAAATTGATGTGGAAGAGTACATGAAAACGGCTCCTGACTTGATGGATGAAAAAATGGTAACCTTATTGACAGAGTCGGCTGATTTAGCTGCCGGGAAGGAAATTTTCACCACCAATTGTGCCGCTTGCCACAGAGCGGATGCCGGAGGACAAATTGGTCCAAATTTAACAGATGATAATTGGATTTTGGGAGGCGGGATAAAAAATGTTTTTCATACAATTACCAATGGTGGTCGTGACGGAAAAGGAATGATTGCCTGGAAGGGGACTTTAAAGCCTAAAGAAATTCAAAAAGTAGCCAGTTATATTTTGTCTTTAAAAGGGAGTAATCCTAAAGACCCTAAAGCACCGGACGGAGAGGTTTGGGTTGAGCAGAATGCTCCAGTGGCCGCTAAATAGGAATATTAAATAACAAAAAAAATGTCAAAATTACCTAACGAAGCTTTTAGAGATACTATTGGGACAATTGACAAAGAGGGGAAAAGAAAGTTTATATTTCCTAAAAAACCTTCAGGGAAGTTCTACGAATACAGAAAGTGGGTAAGTTACTTTTTACTGGTCATTTTGATAGCCAATCCATTTATCAAGGTCAATGGAAATCAGTTCATGCTGTTTAACATACTGGAACGGAGATTTAATATTTTTGGATTTCCGTTTTGGCCTCAGGATTTTTATCTCTTCGTACTGTTTATGATAGTAGGAGTGGTCTTTGTCATTTTGTTTACGGTTATTTTTGGTAGAATTTTTTGTGGATGGATTTGCCCCCAAACCATTTTTATGGAAATGGTTTTTAGAAGAATCGAATATTGGATAGAAGGGGATCGCGGAGCCCAGACACGATTGGCAAAACAAGTATGGGATCTTGAAAAAATTAGAAAGAAAGGACTTAAATGGACTATATTTTTAATTATTTCTTTTGGAATTGCCAATATTTTTCTGGCTTATCTTATCGGAAGTGACCGATTGATTGGAATGATTGAGGATGGACCTGCGGAACATCTCAGCACATTAGTGGCTTTATCAATTTTTACTGGAATATTTTACTTTGTCTTTGCTTGGTTTCGGGAGCAGGTTTGTATTATCGCCTGTCCTTACGGAAGATTACAAGGGGTTCTGCTGGATGATAAGTCAATTAATGTGGCATATGATTTTGTTAGGGGGGAAAAAGAATTAGGAAGGGCAAAGTTCAATAAACAAGAAGACAGATCAGTATCCGGAAAAGGTGACTGTATTGATTGCAAACAATGTGTCAATGTTTGTCCAACGGGTATTGACATCCGTAACGGAACCCAATTAGAATGCGTGAACTGTACCGCCTGTATTGATGAATGCGATACTATCATGGAAAGTGTCGGATTGCCTAAAGGACTTATCCGATATGCTTCGGAAGATGAAATAGAGAAAAAAGCATCTTTCAAATTTACGGCAAGAATGAAAGGATATACCACCATTCTGACTATTTTGGTTGGAATGCTAATCGGATTACTGTTTTTAAGAACCGAAGTGGAAGCTACTATTTTGCGATTACCGGGACAATTATTTCAGCATAAAGGAGAAAATATCAGTAATGTGTATACCTTTAAAATAATTAATAAAACCAATAATGATTTCAATAATATTCATTTCAAACTGGCTGATATCAAAGGAATGTTGAAAGTGGTTGGGAAACAGAATTTTAAAGTAGTTAAACAAGGAATGATAGCAGGAACTTTGTTTGTAGAGATTAATCAATATGTATTGGAAAGTGATAAAACCAAATTAAAAATTGAAGTGTATGATGGGGATAAAAAAATAGAAACCAGTCGTACTAATTTTTTAAGTCCAAGAAGTTTTGATTGATTCGAGATGATAATTTTAAATTTAAAAAAATGAAATCGCCATTAACAACAAGTTTGCGTAAGCAAACACCAATAAATAAAACGGCGATAACATATATGACCGCTAAAAAACAACTTTTACATATATGAAAATCAATATCAATTGGGGAACAGGAATTATGATTGCGGTGAGCTTGTTTATGAGCTTCATTTTATATTTTGTCATTAAAGTACAGTCTAATTCCAAATATGATAATGAATTGGTTGTAGAGGAGTATTATAAGCATGATGCCCGTTTTGGAGAAGAAATGGAAAGGGTTCAAAATGCCCAGGATTTAGCTCACAAACCAAGTGTTACAACTGATGCTAACGGAATAACCATCGTTTTCCCGGATGATTATGCACCCAAAGAAATAAAAGGAAAAGTGTCCCTTTACAGACCGTCTAACAAAATATTAGATTTTGAAATACCAATTTCGTTGTCTAATCCAACTTTGCTCATACCTAAATCAAAATTGGTAGGCGGTCGATGGGACATTAATATGGAATGGCAATATGGAGGAAAATCCTATTTGACCAAAGAAGTAATTTATATCAAATAGTCATAATGTCTGAAGTGCTCAAGACCTCATAGGCTTTTAATAGCTTTTTTGCCTTCGACTTTTTATGTTCAGCTTTCGACATTTGACTTTTGATATTTGTTTTTTTAACACTATATCTATGGTTTATACAGCTTTCTTTTTCGGTTTAATCAGTAGCTTGCACTGCATTGGGATGTGTGGTCCCATTGCTATGATGTTGCCTGTTGATCGAAATAATCCTTCAAAGAAAGTCACTCAAATAATGACGTATCATTTGGGCAGGTTAACGGCCTATGGAATCATTGGATTCATTTTTGGAATGGTTGGCAAAGGTTTTTTTATGGCCGGAATTCAGCAAAAATTATCAATAGTACTCGGTATAATTATGATTATTGCCATTGTGATTCCGGAGAAAGAATTTGCCAAATACAATTTTTCAAAACCCATTTTTAGAATAATTACTGCCATTAAAACCAAGTTGGGGAGTCAGTTTAAAAATAAATCATACCAGTCCTTTTTTACGATTGGATTGCTCAATGGTTTCTTACCTTGTGGCATGGTTTATGTCGCTTTATTTGGAGCGATTGCCATGCAGAGTGCCAGTTTTGGGGTTTTATATATGGTTTTATTCGGATTGGGAACTATTCCTTTAATGAGTAGTGTTATATACATCCATTCATTTTTGGCGCTTTCTGTTCGCAATAAAATCCAAAAAGTGATTCCTTACGTAGGAATATTGATTGGACTGTTGTTTATTTTGAGAGGATTAGGACTGGGGATTCCTTATGTTTCTCCGTCAAATATGAGTTTGTTTGTACAGGCCAATGCCAATTGTCATTAAATAATGTGTATCGTTACGTATTCTTTTTTAAATTCTAAAAGCTATGGAAAGACATGATTTATTACACGAATTTCCTGAATATCAGGATAAAATTCACCAACTGAAAGTAGAGGATGACCATTTTAGGGAACTTTTTGATGAGTATCATGAATTAGAACATCAGATTCATCGGATTAACATGGGCGAGGAAGTGGTAACTGATGAGTTCGCCCATGAGTTAAAAGCAAAATTCCTATTTTTAAAAGATGAAATTTATGCTATTTTAACGAAGTAGATTTTTGTTTATATCAAGATACCGCCTTTTTCGAGACGGTATTTTTATTTAAATGGTCATGGAGAACAATGCGGTTTCCGGACTTTTGCGTTTCAAGCGTAGATCAAAAGCCATGCAGATGTTACGAACGTATGGTTTTCCTTTTTCGGTTACCCGGATGCTTTTTTCATTTATGGTCAACAATCCGTCTTTTTCCATTTCTTCGAGTTGCAGTAAAACTTCCGGGATTTCTTCAAAATAGCGGTTTGGTTCCTGCCAGGAAGTTTCAAATTGACACATCAGGTTTAGAATATGTCTTCGGATAATTAAGTCTTCATCGGTTAACTGATGCCCTCTAAAAACAGGAAGTTTATCCCATTCCAGAATTTGATAGTAATCTTCCAGATTTTTTTCGTTTTGGGCAAAACTGTACCAGCTGTCGCTTATGGATGATACACCCAAACCAATCATCAATTGGGTTTTTGAAGCGCTATAGCCCATGAAATTGCGATGCAATTGGCTGTTTTTAAATGCGTCAAAAAGGCTGTCTGATTTTAACGCAAAATGATCCATACCAATTTCGTGATAATCATATTCATATAACAATTCTTTTCCTATTTCGTAGAGCTTTCTTTTTTCATTATCTTTAGGGATGTCCTCGTCTTTAAAGCCCCGCTGTCCATTTCCTTTTATCCAGGGAACGTGGGCATAGCTGTAAAAGGCCAATCGATCCGGTTGCAGCGATTTGGTTTTTTCTATGGTATCGATAATATCTTCTTCCCCTTGAAAAGGCAAACCGAAAATAATATCATGTCCTATCGAGGTATAGCCAATTTCTCTTGCCCAAAAAGTTACTTTGGCCACATTATGGAAAGGTTGTTCCCGGTGAATGGCTTTTTGTACTTTTGCGGAATAATCCTGAACGCCAAAACTGACTCTTCTAAAACCCAAATCATATAATTTTTTCAAATGGGCATAGCTGGTATTGTTGGGATGACCTTCAAAACTGAATTCATAGTTTTTGGCTTTAGTGGCAAGACAAAAAATACCGTTAATTAAATCTTCCAGGTTTTTTATCGAAAAAAAAGTAGGCGTTCCTCCACCTAAATGAATCTCTTTTATAACCGGTTTTTTATCAAGAATTTTGCAGTATAGGCACCATTCTTTTAATACGGCTTCAATGTAAGGATTCTCTACACCGTGATTTTTGGTGATGCGCTTGTTGCATCCGCAAAAAGTACACAAGCTTTCGCAAAAAGGAAGGTGTATATAAAGGCTGATGCCTTCTTTATCATTACTTTCAGCAAAGGATTGCTTTAAAGTATCAATCCAATTTTGATATAAAAAATGGGTTTCATCCCAATAAGGTACTGTCGGATAACTGGTGTATCTCGGTCCCGGAACATTGTATTTTTGTATCAAAGAGGTTTTCATAGCAAAGAAGTTTATCTAATCTGATATCAAAAGTAGTCTCCTTTGTAATGAATTAAAATGATATTTATCATGTACTTTTTTTAACTAAAAAAAACCTCATGCCGTACTTAGCATGAGGTTTTAGTTTCGGGTTGGTTTGGTGTTTATTCTTGATTCAAATTTCTCAATTGATGTAATTTTTCTTTCCAAACATCGAGGCTTTCTTTGTGAACAGCAATGTTTTTTCGGACTTCTAAAACAATGGAGTTTTCTTTTTTGGCATTTTTGGTATTGGTGAAGAACTGAATGTTATTTTCTAATTGGAAAATTTCATTTTGAACTTCTTCAATTTTTCGTATTAAGAAAATCTTTTCATTTTCAATTTTTCGGATATCGTTGTTTTCAGACAGTGTGTCAATACGATTGCTAAAACGCATCATGTCTGTTTCTTTTTTGCTTAAGCTCAATTTTTCAAACAATGCATCCAGGATTTTATTGAATTTCCCTTCGATATGCCTTCTTGGGAAAGGAACTTTACCAATGTTTTTCCAATTTTCAATATGCAATTTAATCGCATCCAAATCAGTTTTATGATCTCCGGTCAATTGGAATTCTCTTAGTTTTTCCAGATACGCTTTCTTTTTATCAAAGGCTTCCACTTCTTCAGAGTTTTCTTCATTTTTTTGCTCTTTTAATTTGTCAAAATAATGATTGCAGGCATCTTTGAAATCTTTCCAGACTTTATCCGAATATTTTCTTGGAACATGACCAATTTTTTTCCACTCGTCCTGAATTTGTTTCATGACAGGAGTAGTTGCTGCAAAATCAGCGCTGTCTTGTAATTCTTGCGCTTTGGCAACCAAAGCCAGTTTTTTGTTCAAATTATCGTTTTGATCTTTTTTGATCTCTTTGTAAAACGAATTTTTGAATGTGTTGAAATTTCTGACAGCTGTTTTAAATGCCGCCCAAGTTTCCTCATTGACTTCGACCGGAACTTTTCCTGCCGAGAAGAAAGCGGTTCGCAATGCTTCCACTTTTTCAATTTGAACAAGCCATTGGGCATGAGTATTCACTTTTATCGTGGCCAATTCTTCAATATCGGCAATGATTTTCTTTTTGGCTGCTAAATTTTCAAGTTCGGTGCCTCTCAATTTTTCAAACAAAACTTCCCTTTTGTCGTGCATCTTTTTGGTCAAATCACTAAACTGATTCCAAATTTCATCACGGTGTTCTCTCGATACAGGCCCAATATCTTCTTTCCAGATTTTATGTAAATCCTGTAATTCCCTAAAGGCTTTGTTTACATCTTCTTCATGCAATAATTCTTCTACGCGGGCAATGATTTTTTGTTTTTGTTCCAGATTATGCTTGAAATCTAAATCTCTCGCTTCACGATCCAAATGCAAATAATCATAGAAATTTTCTACGTGAAAATGGTAATTATTCCAAACGTGATTGTATTTGTCTTTCGGGATTGGCCCGGCATTTTTCCATCGGTCTCTTAATTCATTAAAATGTTTTAAGGTGTCTTTGATGTTTTCTTGCGGGTTGATTAATTCTTTTAATTCCTCGACAATGGCAAGTCTGTTTTCTAAATTTGATTTCAGATTGGTTTCTAAGCTTTTGAAATGGGCGTTTTTATCGTCTTTATATCGGGTGTAATAGTGGTCAAATTGTGATTTTAAAGGGAAATGATATTGGAAATCTTCTGTAGAATCTGGATTTTCAGCATGAAATTCCTCTTTTTTCTCCTCTATGAAGTGGTAGTATTTGGCTAAGAAAGCTTTCTTGATTTCATCAACATGTTCTTTTATAGACATCACTTTTTCTGTGGTCACTAATTTTTTTAGTTCTTCCACAAGGGATTCCATAGATAGTGCTTCATAATCGAGCAGTGGAATCTGATGACGTTCTTTTAAGGTTTCATCTTCGCTTTCGGCCGCGTTATGGTCTTCGATAGCATTTAATGCTTTCAATTTTTCATCTTCGACGGCACTTTCGGTATTTGAAACTATTTCTTCCGGAGAAGTATTATCTATACTTTCTGGCGTTGCTACCTGATTTGCTGCGATAGCATCAGTTTCTAAATTTCCATCTGCTTGTAGCAGGTTATCATTCTTTTCTTCTAACATTGTATAAATGTATAAGGTTTCTATTGTTTATTGAAGACGAAAGATAGTGAAGACGCGCGAAAATTCAAAATAAATCCGTTGTTTATAGTCGTTTTATTTTATGCGAAAACTGTTTTTGTAGTGATTATCTGTTTTTTCTGTAAGTGTTTTTTTCTTTATTGTTTGATTTTGTAAAAATGGAACGCTTCGCTTAGTTAATGACTTTAATTAGGTATTAAAATCGGATAGGAGCCTAGGGATTATTTCCCTAGGCGACCTTCCACACCACCCGGCATACGGATCCGTACCAAGGCGGTTCTTAATTTACGATACATTTTTTTTTAATAAAATGTACTTCC
>JAKFBW010000093.1:0-58690 GCA_036676965.1 Flavobacterium sp.
ATTAGACTACGTTGCCTATATTCCAAAAATTGAAAGCCGATGGGAACTTAAAGACCTGTTAAACTTCATTAAACATCCGAAATCGACAGTAGAAATGCAGAACGGGCAAACCATTCATTTCTTTCCGACAAACAAAATCCGAATTCCTGTTGACAAGAACAGTATCATCAAGAACAAAGTTGTTTCGGCAAAGTACAACGATTCTATTGTACCCTACATTGACATTGACATCAACGGAGGGGCATTATACAAAAACCGATTAATGATGCTTGATATTGTTGCCAACAACAATTGGAAAAGACCCATCTGTTTCAGCGGCGGTGCTTTTGATAATGAAGAGTATCTTTGGATGAAAGAGTACCTTCAATTGGACGGAATGGTATACAAATTGGTCCCGGTAAAAACAGTAATCGCTAAAGACGACAATCCGTTAAACATGGGACAGATTGATTCGGATAAAATGTATGCCAATGTCATGAAATGGGATTGGGGAAATAGTGACAGCGACAAAATCTATCACGATCCGGAAACCAGAAGAGAAAGTATCACCTACCGAACCAATCTGGCCCGATTGATGGATAAATTAATCGAAGAAGGGAAAACCGAGAAAGCCAGAAAAATTATCGAATTAGCCTTAAGCAAAATGCCTCTGGAGAAATTTGGCTACTACTCTTTAATAGAACCGTTTGCTAACGGATATTATAAAATAAATGAAAAAGCCAAAGCACAAGCGCTTTTAAATCAATTAATGGCCAAATACAAAGAAAGCCTTAATTATTACGGCAAAACATTACCTTCTGAACAAACAGAAAATGCGGTTGACATCATCACCGAAATAGAACGCTACAGAAGTTTATTACAGGTAATGCAAGCAAACAACGACCTTGCTTTTTATGAAAAAAACAAAAAAACGTTCAATACCTATGTCGAAATGTTCCATCGTTTTGGCCGTGAAAAAGAATAAATACTAACGCATTATTCTCAACAAAATGTAGCACTATTTACTTTGATAGTGCTACATTTTTTGATTATATCTAAATCAATTCAAATGGGATTTTATTGGATTAAGACCAATTCAATTATTAAAAAACTATTCTCTCGATATGTGTGGGATTTACCCAATACAGAAAATAAAGTCTATCTCACTTTTGATGACGGACCCACACCGGAAGTCACCGAATGGGTTTTAGAGGAATTAGAAAAGCACCATGCCAAAGCCACTTTCTTCTGCATCGGAAAGAACATAGCGGCACATCCGGCAATCTATAAGGCGATTTTAAAAAAAGAACATCGGGTAGGCAACCACACCTTCAATCACTGGAACGGATGGAAAGTAAAAACGGAAGATTATTTGAAAAATATTGCGCTGTGCGAGAATTTGATTGCCACGACAAGCGTTGAAACTAAAATTTTCCGTCCGCCTTACGGCAAAATAAAACCTACTGAAGCCAAAAGACTGAGAAAACTGGGGTATAAAATTATAATGTGGGATGTTTTAAGCGCTGATTTTGACCAAACCATCACCAAGGAACGCTGTCTGGAAAATGTACTCTCCAATATAACATCGGGTAGTATCATTGTTTTTCACGATAGCAACAAAGCCTTCAAAAACCTGGAATACACACTTCCTAAAGTATTGGAATATATCGATAAAAATCACTTTAGCTGCGAAGTTTTACCCTAACAAAAACAGCATTAAATCTGTTCCTGCACCAATCCGATAATGGTATTTGCGTCAAGCTCGCCGGATTGTCTCCACTTCATTTGACCGTCTTTATAGATCATCAAGGTAGGGAGCCCTTTGATACGTAAAGCTTCAGCCAATTCCTGATTTTTATCTACATCAATTCTGATGACTTTAGCCTTGTCTCCAAGAGCAGCTGCCACATCTCTTATCACAGGATGCATAGAAACGGATGATTCATTCCAATCTGTGTAAAAATCGATTAACACAGGTACATGTGCGCTTATTAATTCTCCAAATTTTGACATAAAACCAACGAATTTAATTTTTAAATCTACTAAAGAAAATAGATACTAATGTACAAATGTAGCATTTTTAACGAATTATGCCACTTTCGGCCCTTTTTTTAGCTCCAGAACTGTAATTTCAGGCATTATTCCAACCCTTCCCGGGTACGCATGAAACCCAAATCCTCTGTTAACATAGACATAGCGACCTAAATTCTCATACAAACCGGCCCATTGCGTATAGACATATTGCGCGAGACTCCATTTGAAATAACCCGGAATTTCGATACCAAATTGCATTCCGTGGGTATGACCGGATAAGGTAAGATGAAAATGCTTCTCATGATGCTGTACCTCGCGATCCCAATGACTCGGATCATGCGTCATCAGTATTTTAAAATCCTCTTTCTTCAGATGCTGGGACGCTTTGTTCAAATCTCCCGCCTTCTTAAAATTATGTCCCCAATTCTCAACCCCGACTAAGGCAATTTTGGCATCGCCTTTTTCGATAAAAGTATGCTCGTTGAGCATTAATTTAAAATCAATTTGGCCGTATAGATTTTTTATCGCCTGAAAATTGGCTTCTTTGGCTGCCTCCGACGGCCAGGTGATATATTCCCCATAATCATGATTCCCCAAAACGGAATACTTTCCGTATTCATGTTTTTTAATCCTGTTGAAGGTATCTATCCAGGGATGCATCTCTTTTGCATCGGTATTGACAATGTCACCGGTAAACAAAATCATATCCGAATGTTGCTCATTAATCAAATCAATGGCATAATTGATCTTGTCGGGATTATCAAAACTTCCGCTGTGCACATCGGATATATGGGTAATGGTAAACCCATCAAAAGCATCGGGTAAATCAGGAAAAAAAATACGCTGTTTGATGACTTTGTAATTATACTTCCCAATGGTTATACCGTACAGTAAAGACATAAATGGTATTGCCGCCAGTCCCATTCCCAACTGACTCACAAACTTTCGTCTCGAACCAAGAAAGGAATCGCTGTTTTTATCAACAACATACTTAACCGATCCGGCTCCAATTCTGAAAATATCTTCCCCAAGCAACAACAAGGTCAAAATCATTTTGGGCAAATACACCACCAAAAGCAAGCCCATAGTAAACATGGTTCGCTGGGTCTGACCTACAGACCGATCAAATTGGGAAAAAGAATAAACGATAAACAGTAAAACAAAAGCACTGATAATTTGATATGCGACTAAAACCCAATTTACTTTTACCAAAGTCTTAAATGCCTGATACGCATAAATCTCTACCAGCAGAAGAATAAATCCCAATACAAGGAAACGATAAACCATTGTGAACTATTTTTTAACAAAATAACAACATCTACCGCTTAATTTAGAACATCTTAAATAAACTTTAACTTGACAAAGTTAATTTTTAGGAGCAGAACGATAAAAACACAACAACTCCCCCTCCTGCTCTCCGCTCTATCTCTTGTTTTCGCTAACGCAAAACAAGAGGATGCCGCTGCGATCAGGGCTAAAGAGAACGTTTCTTTTCCGTTATAACTTTTGTAAGAATATTTTAATATATTTGGTAAACTATAAAACAAGATAAAACTTCTCCAATCTACCCAAATATGGATGTATATATGAAGATTTGTTTCGCCTATAAACGAGTTACCTGCTATTTTACCAAAAAACACTGAAAAATGAGCATTGTTGAAGATATATATAAAACAAGTACTAGAGAAATTACTGATGAATATATTCTTTCTCAAATAATTGACAAACCAGATTTAACAATTACAGATTTTTGGCTACTACCACAATTTCCTTTCGATGAATGGAGAAAAAAACATGATTATCCGAGAATATTAGAAAACTTTAAACGAAGATTAATAAACTTTGAAGTTTGGATGAAAGAATACAATCTAACTGATGATATTCTGACTGATGGATATATTAGCTCTTTTATAAAACATAAATATATAGATAATAAAAAAGATAATAAATTACATCTTATTAAAGTTACATACAAAGAAAAAGCAAAACATCAAGTTTGGGACAACTACAATTTGATTGCTGATAATGAAGAAGGTGAAGAAAAAGTACATTATGAATATATTAAAGAATTTATTTCATATTCTGATTGGTGTGAATTAAATAAAATTGAAAATAACATTAGCGATAAATTTGATAGAACAGAACAAAATTCAATTTATGAACAAGTATACTTAAACTTTGACTTAAGATTATTGAAAATGGGTGGTATTGAAGTGCCTGTAAATGGATTGGGAGGATTATTAAGAGCTAAAAAAATTGAATTTGTTAACGTTAGTGGTCTAGAACTTTCTGATGTAATTAAAAACAATACTAGTTTAGAATTTATTTATTGTACTGTAGATAATTTAAAATGTAATCAACTAAAAATAAATTTTTTGACATTTAATAATTGTAGTGTACGCAACGTTGAAATAAATAATTCTGAAATCAGTAATTGGAAATTTATAAATTCAATAGTTACAGGAAAAATAAGTAATAGTATAATTAGGAACACAAGAATTTGGGGTGGTCAATTTATACCTGTTTTCTATAATACTGAACCAGATAATATTGGTATTGAGCATACTTCAATGAAACATTCTTCAGATTTTGACAGAACATATCGTGCATTATACAAGGCAAATCAAGATATTGGCAATTATAGACAAGCATCAAAATTCAAAATTCTCGAATTAGATTTTAAACGAGCAAAAGCCGAAGGCTTTTTTAACAAAATAAGATGGAATATCGATAAATACTATTGGGAGTATGGAGAAAATCCTAAAAGATTAATTTATATGACTATTCTATTTATATTCGTTTTTGGTTTTCTTTATTCTTTCTTTCCAAGTTATTTCGATAATTGCATATTTAAAGATATGTCATATTTTGAAATTTTGGGAAACACATTATATTATAGTGTCGTAACATTTACAACATTAGGTTATGGAGATATTATTCCAACTGGTATAGTAAAATTTTTCGCAGCAATGGAAGCATTACTAGGCGCAATTACAATAGGATTTCTTGTAGTTTCATTAGGGAAAACGAAAGAATAAAAACATCAGGTAGTCGAGTAGACAAGGGGAATTTCACCCCTTATCCAGCTATTCGAAGTGTTCTTTAAAAAACAAACATTTTTAAAAGTCTAGGTTGCTCTGCATCCAGCTATTCGAAGTGTTCTTTAAAAAAACAAGCATTGTTAAAAGTCCAGATTGTTCTGCGAGCGTCTCCTGACCTCGCAGAACAAAGAGAGTCCCCCCGCTACCGAATCCTTTCCTGTGGTACTTTTGTCCAATCTTTGTGGAGTTACTTGATGAGATTTCTCCTTCGTCGAAATGACAAGTTTGTGAAAAAACCACTACCGAACGAACAATCCCATTAAGTTAACCACCGCTACCGTCAGTCTGAGCCTGTAGAAGACCTTTCTTTACTAAATGATTGAATCAAAAAACAGTGATTTTAAAAAGCTTTGTTTATTTTTACATCCAAATTATTTCAATATGTCAGCTCAAAAACGTCTTTTTCTTCTCGATGCCTATGCCCTAATCTTTCGTGGTTATTTTGCTTTTATAAAAAATCCAAGAATCAATTCGAAAGGAATGGATACTTCGGCCATTATGGGATTCATGAATGCCTTGATGGACGTTATCAAAAGAGAAAAACCAGATCATTTGGCGGTGGCTTTTGACAATGGCGGAAGCCAATTAAGAAACGAAATTTACCCAGAATACAAAGCGCATCGCGATGCCACGCCCGAAGCCATAAAAATTGCCCTTCCTTATATCCAGGAATTACTAAAAGCGATGCATATTCCAATTATTGAAGTCAAGGGTTATGAAGCGGACGACTTAATTGGAACCATTGCCAAACAGGCCGAAAAAGAAAATTATCAGGTCTTTATGGTTACCCCGGACAAGGATTTTGCCCAATTGGTTTCCGAGAATATTTTCATGTACAAACCGGCACGAATGGGGAACGATATCGAAATATGGGGAATCCCCGAAGTGTTGAAACGTTTCGAAGTAGAACGTCCGGAACAGGTAATCGATTTTCTGGGAATGATGGGCGATGCCGCAGATAACATTCCGGGATTACCCGGTGTTGGCGAAAAAACAGCAAAGAAATTCCTGGCAGAATATGGATCATTGGAAAACCTTTTGGCCAATACCGACAAGCTGAAAGGCGCCATGAAAGAAAAAATTGAAGCCAATAAGGAAAAAGGAATTTTGTCTAAAAAATTGGCCACCATCCTTTTGGACTGTCCTGTGGTTTTTAACGCAGAAGATTTTGAGCTTTCAAAACCCGATGTCGAAAAGACAAATGACCTATTTCAAGAATTGGAATTCCGCCAGATGAAAGCCCAGTTTGACAAATATTTTGGAACTGGAAAAGAATACGACGAGATTGACACAAATGGAATCCTCGCCCCAGCTCTCTCCAAAGGAGAGGGAGCCGAAACTGGAAATGTTGTAATCAAAAAAAGTCCAGCTAAAAAATCCAACGAAGATCAATTTGATTTATTTGGTTTTTCGGATGAAGAAAGCGGCGAAGTAAAATCGAGTTCGCATTATGCCACATTGGAAAACACAGCGCATTTTTACCAAATTATCCAAGGCGATTTTGCCGTGAAATTACTATTGCAAAACCTCCTCAACCAAACTTCGGTTTGTTTTGACACTGAAACCACCGGAATTGACGCTTTGAATGCGGAACTGGTTGGAATGTCATTCGCCTGGGAGAAAGGAAAAGCATTCTATGTCCCGTTTCCGGAAAACCGAGAAGAAGCACAGGTTTTAGTGGATAAATTCAAACCCTTTTTCGAAAGTGAAACCATCGAAAAAATTGGTCAAAATATTAAATACGATTTAAAAATTCTGACTAATTACGGCATTCAAATAAAAGGAAAATTATTCGACACCATGATTGCGCATTATCTGATCAATCCGGATATGCGTCACAATATGGATGTTCTATCGGAAACCTATTTAAAATATTCACCAAAATCGATTGAAGATTTAATTGGCAAGAAAGGCAAAAACCAAAAATCGATGCGTGAGGTGGCGCTGGAAGACATCAAAGAATATGCTGCCGAAGATGCCGATGTTACTTTTCAATTGAAACAGAATTTCAGCCCGATTCTCGACAAAGCCGAAACCAAAAAACTGTTTGATGAAATCGAAATTCCGTTAATTCCTGTTTTGGCGGCAATGGAATTGGAAGGAATCAATCTGGACGTGCCGTTCTTACAATCGATGTCGGTTGAAATGGCTGCTGAAAGCAATGCCTTAGAACAAAAAATCTATGAAACGGCCGGCGAGAAATTCAATTTGGCTTCTCCTAAACAATTGGGAGATATTTTATTCGATAAATTGAAAATTGGCGGAGCCAAACAAAAGAAAACCAAGACCGGACAATACGCTACCGGCGAGGAAGTTTTATCCTATTTGGCGAATGACAACGAAATTGTACGTGACATTCTCGAATGGCGCCAGATGGTTAAATTGCAAAGCACCTATATTGATGCGTTACCGAACCAAGTCGACAAAAAAACGGGACGTGTCCATACCGATTATATGCAAACTGTGGCCGCAACAGGCCGTTTGAGTTCGAATAATCCGAACTTGCAAAACATTCCGATTCGTACCGAAAGGGGGCGACAAATCAGAAAAGCATTTATTGCCAGAGACGAAAATTACACGCTCGTTTCTGCGGATTACTCCCAGATAGAATTGCGCATTATTGCCGCTTTGAGCGGGGAAGAAAATATGATAAAAGCGTTTCAAAACAAGGAAGACATTCACCGAAGTACCGCCGCAAAAGTATTCAATGTACCACTGGAAGAAGTGACCAAAGAACAACGTAGCAATGCCAAAACGGTGAATTTCGGAATCATCTATGGCGTTTCAGCCTTTGGATTAAGCAATCAAACCTCGCTTTCCAGAAAAGAAAGCGCCGAATTGATTGATGCCTATTATGCAACGTATCCAAAACTAAAATCATACATGGCTAACCAAGTTGATTTTGCCAGAGAACACGGCTATGTTCAAACGGTTTCAGGAAGAAGACGTTATTTAAAAGACATCAATTCTGCAAATATGGTAGTCAAAAGTGGTGCCGAACGAAATGCGGTAAATGCTCCTATCCAAGGTTCGGCAGCCGATATCATCAAAATTGCGATGATTAACATCCATAAAAAACTGACTTCCGAAAACTGGAAAAGTAAAATGTTGTTACAGGTACATGATGAGTTGGTGTTTGATGTTCACAACTCGGAACTGGAAAAAATAAAACCGCTGATCAAACACGAAATGGAAAATGCTTTTATACTTGATGTCCCTTTGGATGTTGAAATAGGAATGGGAAAAAATTGGCTGGAAGCGCATTGATATTTAACTCCAAAAAAAACGTTGATAGAAACCCCTTTACCGATAAATCGTAAAGCCACCAGCGGACACAAATATTTTTTTTATTTACGACCCCTCAAAATCTGTGAGAATTTGCGATCCTGATAGATTCTGCACTGTCATCATCTGTGCCCTATTTTAAAATTGTATCCACATGATAAGTTGTAAAGAGGCTTTCTCTTCAGAACGGATTCGCATTAAGGATTGAGGCATTATTGAATGCTCTCTAAAAGAAGTGACTGCCGAAAGCCCGAGTCCTTTTTTCAAGGGAATATCCTAAAAGGCTACCTCAAAAATCGATAAGTCACTTTCAACATAAACACATTTTCCGAGCTTTTTCCTAAAATCTGGGAGTCTAAACTATCGAACAATCTATCCTTGGGATTGCCTGATCCGACGGTGCCTTGAGACCAAACCAAATAGATTTCCGAGCCCGGAATATATTCCCACCGCAACACTAGATTGGAACGGAATTGTACAAACGAAAAATTGGGATTTGAAAAGGAATAATCGGTCACGCCATTCTTATTTTCATCCACAATATATGCATTTGCATTATCGTCGTAGGCGATTTGGCTGTTGTCATATAACGCAATTCTATCCCCATAATAGAAAGCGATGGGATTGGTAACATAATTAAATGCCGAATATTTCCCCATCGAAGCAAACGGCTGTCCATAATACTGAATGGTAAAATTCGGATTTAAATTATAATTCAATCGTAAGGAAGCGCTAACTGTTTGCTGATCTAAATTTGATGTAATATAACGTCTCCCTCCTTCAAAAGCAGATTGGGTTACGTATTGTGTTTTACTTTTATTGCTGTTGTAATTAGGGTTTATAGATATTGACAATGCATTTGTAGGCTGATAAGTAAAACCCGGATTAAACTCCGTGTATGAAAACGAATTGTCTTTACCTCGCGCAAAAAATATCCCGGCCTCAAAACGAAGTTTCTTCCGTGTATCGGTACCAAAAACATTATAACTCACAAATTCGTCTGAGAATCTGAATTTTGGCCCGCCTTGTAAATAGGCATTGTTATAAATTCGGGGTTTGTATGAAAATCCTATATTGGCCCACCAATAATTTTTTAATTCGCCTCTCCCTAAAAGATCATAATATGTTCTGTTGTGAAACCCTCCAAAATCATAAGTGGTAAATGGCTCAAAACGGACCATTCCGCTTCTAAAAATTCCAAACGGTTTTAAGGACTGATAACTAACATATAAGGTTTGCCTAATTTCATCGGCCTGACGAAGGAAACCGATATCATTGAGTTCCAATTCCGGTGAACGCCAGGTGACACTAGCCTTGTATCGCCAATGCCCATCAGACACTTTACCTGCTTCTATCTTTCCACCGGTTCCTGTTAATGAGGTTCGGGTATCGTCAACCGAAACATAATCGGCATCGACCCGTTGAAACAAATGGGTTAATTCTTTTTGAGTATTTGTAATGGATTCTCTAGAACCCAAAACATGACTAGCCACAATATTTCCGGTGACAAAATATTTTCTGTCATTCCAATTGTGTTTAAAATCCAATCCCCCAGAATAGGCTGCTTTCCGCAAAAATAACAACTGTGGCTCTAGCGAATTTCGATTGGTCGCGGTGAAAATAGCACCCACAAAACTGTTTTTATTGTTAAAATCCTTTTGGACACGACCCACCAGATAATTCGTGAGCGGCTCCACCAATACTTTTTTACGTTCTGAACCATTGTCAATTTTGGCATATTCATTTGCCGTCACGCTTTCCAATACTCCTACAGACCACCCGTTTTGCGTTTTACCGCTAAATTTTGCCGCCCCAAAAATAGTGGAACTTTGGGGAACCTTGATAAATTCGCCCTTGTTTATAGGGATACTTGCTTGCGGACTTCTGCCGATACGTCTCGAATAAAAGAGATTGTCCTGGTCGTTTCCAAAATTGTAATCGAAAATGTTTTTGTTCTCTATAAAAAACGGACGCCGTTCCTGAAGAAATATCTGAAAACCGTCCAATACAATTGCCGCCGGGTCTGCTTCGACCTGACCAAAATCTGGATTTATGGTTGCGTCTAGCGTTAGATCGTTGGTGACACCCATCTTAACATCCACTCCCCCATTAAGGGCTATGTCATTTCCATCGCGAAACGGATTGCCCTTTTCCTTTTGATATACATCCGCTTGCGTCAATACATAAGGCTGAATTTCGAGCTGTTTCTGTGGTTTCAAATGTATCAAACCGCGCAATTCCCCGAACTCGCTCACCCAACCTGGAGCGTCAGCCGGAATGCGTTGCCAAATGGAGCGTTCCTGTTTTCTAAAATACCTGCGGGTTGCCTGAAAACCCCAAACCTGATCCTCGCTATCACTAAATTTTAATTGGCTCAACGGTATTTTCATTTCGGCCGTCCAACCCTCGGCATCGACATTGGTTTTCACGTACCAGATCGGATTCCAACTGGCATCCCAATTGTTCCCGTTGTCGGCAATGAATTCATCACTCTTTACCCCAGAGGCCGAAATGGTAAACGAAAATCCAGAACGCATATCGTGATAACTGTCAATATTCACTTCCACAAAATCCCCATCAAAACCATCTCGTCTGGACAACCTTTTGACAATTTTATCAGGTTCATGATCATAACACCTGAAAGCCACATACAGATATTTTGAATCATAAACCACTTTAAATTTAGTTTGCTCCGTGGGCGGGGTGTTTTCGTCGGGCAGGTTTTCCACAAAATCACTCTGCCAATCTACAATGTCCCAGCCGGCATCGGTCAGAAGACCATCTATGATGGGAGACGTCGCGTTATCCAATGATTTTGTGGTATAGACTCTCTTTTGAATTATAGCGGCTTGTTGGCCAAAGCAAAAATGAGAAAGGAATAAAGATAAAAGTAAGAATCGTATATCATGAATAGTCATATGATTTTTATTTATAGCTAATTTATTTGCAACCCGTTGGGTGTAATTATTTTTTCTTTTGCAATTCGATTGCATAACAATTTCCATCAGCACTCCCAAAATAAACAGTGTTATTGGCAATAAACGGAGAGGAAACAATGGATCCTAATCTATAAAATTGATCCGTCACCGTTTTATTGATATCATATAAAGACAGATCGGCCCCTTTGGCAGCATAAGAAAAGTCGAGACAATCGTTATTGAGAACCTCTGGGGCGAATAGCTTTCTAGTTTCGGTGTTGAAGCTGCTCCATTCCTTTGCTGAAGATTTTATATTCAAGGCAAAAAAATTACCGGTAAAATCTCCGAAATAAGCCGTTTCTCCTGCTATTGCCGGAGAGGAATATACATAACCGTTTGCTTTGAACTTAAATAATTCTTTTCCGTTTTTGGCATCCAGACCCAGTAATAAGAAAGTATCCGAAGTACCTACATACACCACATCTTTCACCACAACTGCTGAACTGATTATCCAAGAATAAGCGGCATCGTATCTCCACACGAGTTTCCCGGTTTCGGCATTGAGAGCAAATAAAAATGGATCGCGAGCTCCAAAATAAACCATGTCATTGGCAACCGCTACAGTAGACTGGACTCCTTTAAAACCAGTTTTCTTTCCTGTTTCGAATTTCCAGCGCTGTTTTCCGGTTTCCATATCTAATGCGTACAAATTAGCATCCCAACCTCCAATATACAATGTATTTTTATAAAGAATAGGGCTACAGTGAATTGACCCTTTAGTTTCAAACTTCCATTTTAGTTGACCTGTATTTGCATTGAGCGCATATACATTTCCATCACTGCTCCCAAAGAAAACACTTGGTTTTTTTTCATCAGGATTTACAACTGGAGATGATAAAAAGAAATCCCATAAATCGTCCATATACCTATCAACGGGTTTCATTCCTAAAAAACTTACTTCACCAGACCAATGTTCACCTCCGGTTTTGAATTTCCATTTCAAATGACCAGTCTTGGTGTCGATGGCATAATAATGACCATCAAAACTTCCTATATAAACCGTGTTTTTAAATATAGCGGGGGAACTATGCACAGCACCTCCGGTTTTAAATTTCCAATGGGTTTTTCCCGTCTCTTCTTTAATAGCATAGAGGAATCCGTCTTCGCTACCAATGTAAACTATCCCGTCCTGAACAATGGGTGATGAAAAGATTTTGCCATCTGTTTTGAAAGCCCATTTTAGATTCCCTAAAGATCTATATTTTCCACCTTTAAAGACACGATTTTCAAATGCACTGATCGTTGCTTTTTTTTCTTGCTGCGCAACAACAACAGAAATATTTATGACAAAAAGAATTATTGATACTGATACTAAATATGATTGTTTCATCTAGATTTTAATTTTAAAACAACTTCTCTATTTTTTCAACTCTAACACCCACATTTTCATGGCCGGAATAAAAGTTTCTTTCAAAGTACTCAGGACTTCTTCGGAGATGACATTTTTTGCGGCGGTAAAACCGGTAGTTCTTTCGTCATACTTTTGAAAGTCAATTTCTTTTTCGGTATTACTCGTATTCATGACGCACATGATTGTTTGATTTTCATCGTATCTGAAATAAACATACAAACCATCAACAGGCACATAATGCGTCATTTTTCCTGTTTTAAGTGCCGAAGCATTTTTTCTGAAATTGGCCAGTTTCCGAACCAGATCTTGGGTCGATTTTTCATCCTCTGACATTCCTTTTCCGGTAAAAGCGTTTTTAGCATCTTCTTTCCATCCTCCAGGAAAATCGGCACGCAACAAGCCATCGGGCGCTTTAAACCCTTTCATCAGAACTTCCGACCCATAATACAATTGTGGAATCCCTCTACAGGTAAGCAACCATTGAAACCCCATCTTTTGCTTTTCGACATTTTCCCCCACTAGAGAGAAAAAACGAGGTTCATCATGGTTATCTAACAACAAGACCTTTTGCATTGGATTCTTACTCAAAAAATCACTGCTTAAAGTATAGTACAGTCTATTCACTCCTTCTTTCCATCCAAAAGGCTCTGTCAAGGCAGGAATAATTCCGTAATACAAACTTTGAAAATCTACTACTGACGGTAAATTACTTTTAAAACTGGTATCCATATTATTTTGTTCAAAATACGCCTGATTAGCCACACCATGAACCATAATTTCCCCGAAGATAGTCATTTTTGGATACTCCTCCATAATAGCTTTATTGCACCGATTGGCAAAATTTAGATCATTATAAGTATAGGTATCCAAACGGATTCCGTCTATTCCGAATTTTTCAATATGCCAAATGCAGTTTTGAATGATGAAATTGGCCATATACGGATTGTCCTGATTGATGTCTGGCATTGTGGAATCAAACCAGCCATCGCTCATTCTTTTTTGGTCTGATTTTGCGGCATAGGAGTCAAACAGGGGGATTTCTCTATAATTTGTTTGAGTGAATGTTGGCCAGCGATGTACCCAATCATTGGCAGGCGGGTCTTGCTCCAAAAAATGATACAACCCAAAATGATTGTAAACCGCATCAAAAATAAGTTTCATCCCTCGTTTGTGTAATTGCTCACTCAACTTTTCATACAAAACATCTCCTCCATATCGGGCATCAATCTTGTAATGATTGGTGATGGTATAACCGTGTTCCGTCCTTTTGGGCATATCATTTTCCATGATTGGCGTGAACCACAATGCGGTGACACCAAGTCCCTGAATGTAATCCAAATTATTCATCACGCCCTGTAAATCGCCACCATGACGATCGTACATTTCGTTTCTATTGAGTGATTGATCCTTCATCCCTTTCACTCGATCATTCGTGGCGTCCCCATTACTGAAACGGTCCACCATAATTAAATCAATGAAATCGCTCGAGTTTACCCCTTGGGCATATTCGGTTCCGTTGCCCAATCTGCGTTTGTGGAGCCACCACTTTATTTTTTGTTTTTTCCCGTTTTGATTTAATTCGATGATCACCTCACCCGGAATTGTTTCCGGAGCAATCCTAATATCAACCGCGAGGTAATTTTTATTCTGAAATTGATATGTGCCTAAAATAGTTATGCCGGAATAATTGATGCTGACTTTATCCGTAGAGACGGCGTCATCTATACCACGAATGAGTAATTGTATGGAGTTGGTTTTCATTCCCACCCACCAATTTGTGGGATAGACCTCGATATTTTTGGCATTTATTGCCGGAGAAAAACCTAACAATAGTATTAGAATTAAAGCTGTTTTTTTCATAATATTTTTTTAAGGGTTCAAATAGTCAGCGAAAGATATTTCACTTTTCAGACATCGAAAAACCACTTATGCAGACAACCCCTTTTGCATTATAAACAACAATTTGAGACCCATTTTGCATTTTAAATTACAAAAGTGGTTTTCTGCACCACAATGATTTTGATTTAAAACAAAACCACTAGTTTTACATTTCAGAAAAATCAAATCGGTAATGAATAACTTAGCTGTCTATTCCGGAAGTAGATCCCAAAAAATCAAAATGTACTCACTTTATTGGTTAGGATACATCTTGTTGTTCAGTTTGATTCAAGGCTTGCCAACAGGAGATTTCTGGACGGCATTATCAAACGAATGTTTTAGCGTGTTGCCCAAAATACTATTTGTCACATTGATCGTTGAAGTGTTGATGGATCGCTTATTATTCAAGAAAAAGACAGGCTTATTTATTTTTACCTATATACTTCTGATTGTATTTTTTGCTCTCGTACAAAGATTCATCGACAATTATATCATTATTAGATACTTTTTGAAAGATTGGAAAATGGAGTCGCTTTTTTACATCCCTGTTTATTTGTACAATGTGATTAAATTGCAATTTGTGGTTACCATCCCGTTATCCCTCAAACTGTTTTATCATTTAGCAGAAGAAAAAAGTAATGTTCAAGCCATCTTATCCGAAAAATTGCAAGCGGAACTGTTCTCTTTGCGAAACCAATTTCACCCCCATTTTCTATTCAACGTACTCAACAGTTTATATTCTAAAATCCTTAGCAAATCGGATGATTCGGGGGATATTGTGCTTAAAATTTCGGACTTGCTCCGGTTTTCCGTTTATGACGTGAACACCAGAACCATAATGTTGGAAAAAGAAATTGCCTACCTGAAAAACTACATATCGCTCCAACAATTGCGATTTGACAACCGTCTTGACCTCAGTTTTAGTACTAACGGAGCTTTGGCAAACCACCTAATTGAACCGTTTTTAATCCTTCCATTTATAGAAAATAGTTTTAAATATTGTCTGGATGAAGGTATTACCCAAGCCTGGATTACCATTACCCTATCGGTAGCGGACGATTGGCTAATTGTTAAAATAGAGAACAGCGTGCCGGCAAATTTTAAAAACAATAGTATATCGAGCAGCGGTGTTGGCATTGCCAATGTAAGAAGGCGGCTCGAATTACTGTACCCAAACCAACATGTCTTGACCATAAAAGATGGAATTGAATGTTTTTTTGTTTCCCTAAAAATAAAAATGAATGTCGCCAGCTAAAATCAACTGTATAATCATTGAAGATGAATTACCTGCATCTATCTTGCTTGAAATGCATATTTCAAAACTTGATTTTTTGAGTCTGAAAGGAAAATTCATGAGTGTTGCAAGTGCGTTAAACACACTAAAAACACAAAAAATAGATCTCATTTTCTTGGACATCAACTTACCGGGCAAATCGGGGATTGATTTTGCCAGGACGCTGCCCGATGAGATAGGGGTCATTTTCACAACGGCCTATGCGGAGCATGCCATAGATGGGTTTGATCTGGAAGCTGTAGATTATATATTGAAACCCGTTTCGTTTGATCGATTTTCTAAAGCGGTACATAAATACAACAAAAGTCAGAAGTCAAATCTGGAAATTTCGCATTCAAACTTACCGGAAACAGAAAGGCCTTTTGTTTTTGTAAAGTGCGAGAGAAAAATGCTAAAACTTTTTTTGTGCGAAATTGACTATTTCGAATCTCAGGGCAACTATTTGTTAATTCACACTGGAACCGATCGTTACAAAACGCATCAATCCATGGCGGAAATGGAAGATAAATTGCCGGAAGGATTATTTTGTAGAATACACCGCTCGTTTTTGATTGCCATAAACAAGGTAAACCGATTCAACAGCAGTTCGGTTAGCATTCAAAACAAAGAATTGCCCATTGGCCGATTGTACAGCGCATCGACTACCGGCATGCTTCAAAAGCTTATAAAAAAGTGAGCCCTTTGCTTACAACTTCCTTGTTGATTCTCTTTCTTTCAGGTTTGTTTTAATTATCACCGTCTCAAAAGGCTTCTCTTCTTCACCTTCGTATTCCAAACGGTCAATCAATAATTTGGCAGCCTCTTCACCAATCTCCACCCCGTGCTGACTAATGGTAGTTAAACTTGGCGTTAATCTTCTCGAAGCGAGAATCCCATCGGCAAAACCGATGATACAAAGTTCTTCCGGAATAGCCATTTTCTTTTTTATGGCCATTTTTAAAGCGGCAACCGAATCGTTTTCATCTAAAGCAAAAACAGCATCAATCACATTATTATCAAAAACAGCATCGATTTTATTTTTTAATTCTTTTTCAGAATTGGTACGAAGAATAATATTTTCGTTTACCGGAATATTATTGTCTTTCAAGGCTTTTAAATAACCCTCGGCCCTCAATTTCCCGACACTTAGATTATCAACCGAAGACAGCAACGCAATATTTTTACATCCCAGATTAATCAAATGTTGGGTTGAATTCAAAGCTGAATCGAAATCATCTACCACCACCTTATCACATTCAACTTCATCGGCAATACGGTCAAACATGACAATGGGAGTTCCTTCATTGATAATGTCATTCAAATGTTTGTATGCCTGTAACTCCTGGGCTTCACGGGAAATCGACAATATGAATCCGTCAATCGTCCCGTTGCTCAACATATCGAGTGTATTGATTTCTTTCACCAGGGATTCATTCGAAATACAGGTAATCACATTGTATCCTTTCTTATCGGCCACTTTTTCTATACCGCTAAAAACTTTGGCAAAGAATGAATTGAGAATATTAGGAATAATTACGCCAATCGTTTTGGTTTTTCGGTTTTTCAGATTCAACCCTATAATATTAGGCTTGTAATTTTTAAGCTTGGCATACTCTTTAATTTTAATTTTCGTTTGCTCACTAATTTCCGGACTGTCATTAAGTGCTTTGGAAACCGTTGAAACAGAAACGTTCAATTCTTTTGCAATTTGTTTAAGAGTTGCTTTAGCTTTCATAGATGGTATTTAGTATTTATAATCTTGTATCAAAAATAGTAATTTTCGAATACAAAATCGGAATCAAAAAAAGCGTAAGGTACAAAATTTTACGCAATGCTATAAATCCCAAAACAGTCCTACAAGGTAGGAACGCTTTTTAGAAAAGAATTCGAAACAAAATCCCCATAAATATCCATTTGATAATCAGCTCAAAAACCAAATAAAATTATTCTTTTAAGGTATTTGTATTTAAAATAATTAATTGTACTTTTGCAACCCCTTTATTGGGGATGGAATGTTTAATTAAAATATATTATTGTGAACGCATTAAGCTACAAGACAATTTCAGCAACAAAAGCCAACTCAACAAAAGAGTGGATTGTTGTAGATGCTGACGGTCATAACTTAGGTCGTCTTGCTTCAAAAGTCGCTATGATTTTAAGAGGTAAGTACAAACCAAGTTATACGCCACACGTGGACTGTGGAGATAACGTAATTGTTATCAACGCAGAAAAAATCAACCTTACAGGTAACAAACTTGACGAAAAAATTTATATGCGTCATACAGGTTATCCAGGAGGACAAAGAACTTTAACTGCTAAAGTATTGCAAGCTAAAAACCCTGCATCTTTGGTAGAAAAAGCGGTAAAAGGAATGTTGCCTAAAAACAAATTAGGAGCTGAACTTTTTAGAAATTTAAATGTTGTTGTAGGTTCTGAGCACAAACAAGGTGCACAAAAACCTAGAACAGTTAACCTTAACGATCTTAAATAATGGGAGTTATTCACAAAATCGGTAGAAGAAAAACCGCTGTTGCACGTGTTTATGTTACAGAAGGAACAGGAGTTATCACTGTAAACAAAAAAGAATTTGCAACCTATTTCCCTACAGCTACTTTACAATACAAAGTATTGCAACCAATGTCTATGACAGAAAACGCATCTAACTTTGACGTAAAAGTAAACGTATACGGAGGTGGATCAACAGGACAAGCAGAAGCTGTAAGAATGGCATTGGCACGCGTAATGTGTGAAGTAAACGCTGAAAACAGAGCTATCCTTAAACCGGAAGGTTTATTAACAAGAGACCCAAGAATGGTTGAACGCAAGAAATTCGGTCAGAAGAAAGCTCGTAAGAGATTCCAATTCTCTAAACGTTAATATTGCCTGTCTTGTTCGATATGGACAAGACTTCAAGGAATTTATTATTGAATTTAAAACAATGTTGTTGTTGTCCCGATGCGTCGGGAAATTAGTTTAGCATCTAAATGTAGGTAGCCGATTTATCGCCATTCATACATTGCTAATCAACAGAACGTAAACTAAAGAAAAAATGTCAAACAAAGTAGAAGTAAAAGAATTACTAGAAGCAGGTGTTCACTTTGGACACATGACTAGAAAATGGGATCCAAACATGGCCCCTTACATTTATATGGAACGTAATGGTATTCACATTATCAATCTATATAAAACTGCAGTAAAAATCGAAGAAGCTAATGACGCTTTGAAAAAAATCGCTGCATCAGGTAGAAAAATATTATTCGTTGCTACCAAAAAACAAGCAAAAGATATCGTTGCCGATAAAGCAAAAGCGGCAAACATGCCTTACATCACTGAAAGATGGCCAGGTGGAATGTTGACCAACTTCGTAACTATCCGTAAAGCTGTTAAAAAAATGGCTACTATCGATAAAATGAAGAAAGACGGAACATTCATGACTCTTTCCAAAAAAGAGCGTTTGCAAGTTGATCGTCTTCGTGCTAAATTAGAGAAAAACTTAGGTTCAATCGCAGATATGTCTAGACTCCCTGCGGCATTGTTCGTAGTAGACATCAAAGCGGAACACATCGCAATAAAAGAAGCACAAAAATTAAACATTCCAGTTTTCGCAATGGTTGACACCAATTCTGACCCAAGAGAGGTTGATTATGTTATCCCTGCAAATGATGATGCTTCTAAATCAATTGATAAAATTTTATCTTTAGTTACTGCTGCAGTTATCGAAGGACTTTCTGAAAGAGGTTCTGACAAAGAAACTGAAGCTACTGTAGCTACTGAAGAAGCAGCTCCTGCTGCTGAGGCAGAAGTTACTCCGGCAACTGAAGAATAAAACAATTTAAATTCCAAAAATAAGATTCCAAATTCCAAAAAATTGTCAAACTTGACGATTTATTAAAGTTGGAATTTACTTCGTCAGTTCGCTGTCGCTCGTGTGGGATTTTATGATTGGAATTTCTTTTTTTACAAAAAATTATAATCTTAAAATATAAAGACAAATGGCAACAATAACTGCTGCAGACGTAAATAAATTAAGAACAGCTACTGGTGCAGGTATGATGGACTGCAAAAAAGCATTAGTTGAAGCAGACGGAGATTTCAATTTAGCGATTGAAAACCTACGTAAAAAAGGACAAAAAGTGGCTGCTAACCGTTCAGACAGAGAATCTACTGAAGGAGCTGTAATCGCTGTTGTAAATGATGAAAAAACTGCTGGTGTTGTAATCTCTTTGAACTGTGAAACTGACTTCGTAGGTAAAAACGAAGGTTTCGTAAAATTAGCTACTGAATTGGCTAACTTGGCGTTACAATTTGACAATAAAGATGCATTTTTAGCTGCTGATTTCAACGGAATCACTGTTGCTGAAAAATTAATCGAGCAAACAGGAGTTATCGGAGAAAAAATCGAAATCGGTTCTTTCGAAACTTTAAAAGGTGCTTTTATTGGATCTTACATCCACGCAGGTAACAAAATAGCTACTTTAACTGCTTTATCTGCTAATGTTGCAGGTGGTGAAGAAGTGGCAAGAAACGTTTCTATGCAAGCTGCTGCAATGTCTCCAATCGCATTAGACGAGGCTGGAGTTGATGCTGCAACTATCGAAAAAGAAATCGAAATCGCCAAAGATGTACTTCGTCAAGAAGGAAAACCAGAAGCTATGTTAGACAATATCGCTAAAGGTAAATTGGCTCGTTTCTTTAAAGACAATACTTTGGTAAACCAAGATTACATTAAAGACAACAAATTAAGCGTTGCCGCTTATGTGAAATCTTTAGACAAAGATCTTGTTATTACAGGATTCAAAAGAGCTGCTTTAGGATAATCTATCCTAAAAACAGTCTTTAGAAATTTCTGAAGAAATACAAAATCCCATTCACTCCGGTGACTGGGATTTTTCTTTTTAAACAAGGGCTCCAATTTTCCTAAAGAATACATTTTTCAAATTAAAATACTACATTTGAAAAACTCAATTACTGTTTCATGTTTCAATCCAAAAAAGATACGGTTTATGTAATTCTCGCCGGAATATTCATCACAAATGCAGTTGTCGCCGAATTAATAGGGGGAAAACTCATCCATGTAGGACCTTATTTAATGAGTATTGGAATTCTACCCTGGCCCATCGTATTTATAACAACCGATTTAATCAATGAATATTTTGGCCGGAAAGGGGTCAAAAAACTATCAGTGATTACCGCCTGCCTTATCGCCTACTGTTTTGTATTGCTTTATTTTGCCTTAAAAATACCCGCTGTTAAAGGGGAAGACCTTGTTACCGATGCGCAATTCAATGGCGTTTTTGGTCAAAGCATGTGGATTATTGTAGGGAGCATTACTGCCTTTTTAGTTTCCCAATTGATAGATGTCACCATCTTTCACTTTTTTAAAAACAAAACAGGAGGAAAAATGATTTGGTTGCGAAGCACCGGATCAACCGTAATTTCTCAATTATTCGACAGTTTTATCGTTCTGGGAATCGCCTTTTGGATGACGGGAAAAATATCAACCGATGATTATATTGCCTCGGCATTTACCGGTTATTTTGTAAAATTGATTATCGCTATTTTACTGACACCACTAATCTATCTGGGGCACTACGTAATAAAAAAATATTTATCTGAAGCTAAATAACAATGGAAAACAAAACACGTTGCGCCTGGTGCGAAAAAGATGATTTATATAGAAAATACCATGACGAAGAATGGGGAACTCCAGTCTATGACGACCCAACACTATTCGAATTTTTAATCCTCGAAACCTTCCAGGCAGGATTGAGTTGGTATACCATTTTGGCAAAAAGAGAAAATTTCCGCAAGGCATTTGACAATTTCAATTACAAAAAAATAGCTGATTATCAGGAAGACAAAATTCAGGAATTGCTACTGAATCCAGGTATTATTCGAAATAAATTAAAAGTACGCTCTGCCGTTTCCAATGCTATTGCCTTTATGAAAATACAGGAAGAATTTGGAAGCTTTTCCAAATACATTTGGGGATTTATAGACGGCAAACCTATTGACAACAAACTCCAAAGTCTCAAAGACATTCCTGCCACTACTCCACTTTCAGATGCCATTAGCAAAGATTTAAAAAAGCGAGGCTTTAAATTCGTTGGTTCCACCGTGGTTTACGCACACATGCAAGCCACCGGAATGGTTAACGACCACATACAAAGTTGCTGGACAAGAAAACAGTAAACAGTGTTCAGTTTAAAAGCATTTGTATAAAATTGTTAAACTTCTAACTTCTAAAATCTTATTTCTAACTTTTTCATTACATTTGTTGCTCACTTTAGGGGTGTCTACAACTGTAGGCTGAGATTTTACCCTCTGAACCTGATCTAATTCATACTAGCGTAGGGAAAAGTAAGATGACTTCCATATACCATTTGGTATTTCTGTAGCCATTCCTAAAGTAGAGACGCACCGCAGTGCAGCTCTATAATTTTTTAAAAATTAAAAGGAATGGAACTCAAAATCAACAATCAAACCAAACAATTTGCTGCTGACAGTCTCACTGTTCAGGCACTGCTTGACTTGGAAATTCCCGCCAAACAAAACGGAATTGCCATAGCCATTAACAATACCGTTATTCCAAAATCCAACTGGAATTCGCACACCATCAAAGAAACCGATGACATCCTGATTATTTCTGCCACCCAAGGCGGATAATTAGTGTTCAGTCGCAGTATTCAGTCACAGACAACCACATAACTCATAACTTTCAACTCAAACGATGACAAACGAAGAACAAATATCCAGACAACCTTTCCCGAATTCGACAAAAGTGTATATCGATGGTGAAATTCACCCGATAAAAGTCGCTATGCGCGAAATTCATCTATCCGACACTAAACTTTCAAGAGGCGGTGTGGAGCAAAATCCTCCAGTAACCGTTTACGATACTTCAGGACCTTACACCGACCCTAATATCGAAATCGATGTTAGAAAAGGATTGCCACGCCTGCGCGAACAATGGATTCTCGACCGCAATGACGTGGAAGAATTAACCGAAATCACTTCCAATTACGGTAAAGAACGTTTGAATGACGAAAAACTGAATCATTTGCGTTTTGAATATTTACACAAACCGATGCGTGCAAAAAAAGGAGCAAATGTTTCCCAATTGCATTATGCAAAAAAAGGTATTATCACTCCCGAAATGGAATACATTGCCATTCGTGAAAACCAACGCATCGAGCAATTAGAAAATCAAACTAAAGCGATGCAATGCCAACACGCAGGACATAGTTTTGGAGCCAATACACCAAAAAGCAAAATTACAGCCGAATTTGTTCGTAGCGAAATTGCAGCAGGTCGTGCTATTATTCCAAACAACATCAACCACCCAGAAAGTGAACCGATGATTGTGGGACGTAATTTCTTGGTAAAAATTAATGCTAATATCGGAAACAGTGCGGTTACTTCATCTATCGAAGAAGAAGTAGAAAAAGCCGTTTGGGCTTGCCGTTGGGGAGCTGATACCATCATGGATTTATCAACTGGAAAAAACATCCACGAAACCAGGGAATGGATTATCCGTAACTCTCCGGTGCCAATTGGAACGGTACCCATTTACCAGGCTTTGGAAAAAGTAAACGGTATTGCCGAAGACCTGACTTGGGAAGTTTTCCGTGATACTTTAATCGAACAGGCTGAACAAGGGGTTTCTTATTTTACTATTCACGCAGGAGTACTTTTAAGATATATTCATTTAACGGCCAATCGTGTTACGGGAATTGTTTCCCGTGGCGGTTCTATCATGGCTAAATGGTGTTTGTTTCACCACAAAGAAAACTTCTTGTACACGCATTTTGAAGAAATTTGCGAAATCATGAAACAATATGATGTGGCTTTCTCTCTTGGAGATGGTTTACGTCCGGGTTCTATTGCCGATGCGAATGACGCTGCACAATTCGCCGAATTAGAAACTTTGGGTGAACTGACAAAAATTGCTTGGAAACACGATGTTCAGGTATTTATCGAAGGTCCGGGTCACGTGCCAATGCACATGATTAAAGAAAACATGGACAAGCAATTGGAACATTGTTCTGAAGCGCCATTTTATACCTTAGGACCATTAACAACTGACATTGCTCCGGGTTATGACCACATTACTTCTGCCATTGGTGCGGCAATGATTGGTTGGTACGGCTGTGCGATGTTGTGTTATGTTACTCCAAAAGAACACCTTGGTTTACCAAACAAAAAAGACGTTAAAGATGGTGTAATCACATACAAAATCTCGGCTCACGCTGCCGATTTGGCCAAAGGACATCCTGGAGCGCAATACCGCGACAATGCGTTGAGTAAAGCGCGTTTTGAATTCCGTTGGGAAGATCAATTTAATTTATCATTAGATCCAGATACAGCCAGGGAATTTCACGATGAAACCCTACCAGCTGATGGTGCCAAAGTAGCGCATTTCTGTTCGATGTGTGGGCCTAAATTCTGCTCAATGAAAATATCACAGGAAATTCGTGACGTTGCCGAAGCCGAAAAAGGAATGCAAGAGAAATCAGAGGAGTTTATTGAGCAAGGAAAAGAGATTTATATCTAATAAATACGAGGTTAGAAGTGGGAGGTTAGAATTTCAGCCCACTTCTAAACTCTAACCTCTAACTTCTAACCTAAAAATGATAGTCATTTCCAATCCAAATGCAATAGCAAACGAAATCAAACTCATCCATTCTCTTTTTGGGGAAGGATTGAAGCTGTTTCATGTTCGCAAGCCCGATTTTTCGGAGCAAGAAATGCAATCATTTTTATCAAAAATAGCAGTGGAAAATCGTTCCAAATTGGTTTTACACCAGCACCACCAATTAGCGGAAAATTTCGGTATTAACCGAATTCATTTCACTGAAAACAAAAGAGCTGAATTAGATCTGGCATCTGACAAATTTTCAAAAGCTGTCGGATGCATATCAACATCGGCACACAACATAAGCGATTTCAATTCACTGAATCCTGTTTTTGATTATGCTTTTATAAGCCCGATATACCCGAGTATCTCAAAAGAAAATTATGTCCCACATTGCGATT
This sequence comes from Flavobacterium sp., assembly GCA_036676965.1. Taxonomy (GTDB): domain Bacteria; phylum Bacteroidota; class Bacteroidia; order Flavobacteriales; family Flavobacteriaceae; genus Flavobacterium. Next base: position 24,916 of record JAKFBW010000093.1, read on the forward strand.
TTGCTCTTGAAATAAAAAAGAGAACCAATTTCAATACCCATTTGATTGCCTTGGGAGGAATTACACCCGAAAATATTAAAAAGACTCTTTCATTAGGTTTTGATGCCATAGCACTTTTGGGAACCATCTGGAACAGTCCAAATCCGATAGAAAATTTTAAATTATGTCAGCAAATCGTCCGTTCGCATTAAGCATTGCAGGCTTTGATCCCTCGGCAGGAGCCGGGGTTTTGGCCGATGTAAAAACATTCGAACAACATCGGGTATATGGTTTTGCCATCAATACCGGCAATACCATTCAAACTGAAGATACCTTTTACACCATGCAATGGACCGACATCCATTTTGTCCTGGAATCATTGGATAAACTGTTTCAAAACTACACCATCAAAGCCGTAAAAATAGGGATTGTTCCTTCCTTGGACTATTTAAAGCAAATTGTCTTTTCCATAAAAAGGCTTTCACCAAAAACAAAAATTGTTTGGGACACCGTCTTGAAATCCTCTACCCAATTCGATTTTATAAACATCGGAAATCAATCGGATTTGATTGCCATTTTGAAAGAAGTCGATTTGATCACACCCAATTACCATGAGATTGTACAATTGGTTTCAGCAGAAAAAAATGTCGATGCAATTGCCCAAGAACTTTCAAAACATTGTACTGTTTTACTGAAAGGAGGTCACAATCTGGAAGAAATAGGCGTTGATTATTTATACACTGAAACCGCTATTTTAAGGCTTTTGCCAAACAAGAATCCCGTTTACGAAAAACATGGTTCCGGCTGTGTCTTATCATCAGCTATCACAGCGAATATCGCCTTGGGACAAGACCTGGAAACGTCTTGCAGCAATGCCAAAAAATACATAGAAACGCACTTAGCATCTAACCCAACTCAATTAGGATATCATTATGTATAACAAGTTACAATACATTTCACAGGGAAATACCGTCAAAGAACAACTGGACAATATCCATAATGCCTTGGATAACGGCTGTTCCTGGATACAATTGCGATTCAAAACCAATGACAAAAAGGAACTTTACCGTTTGGCCGAATCTGCTAAAATAGCATGCGATGAATATATGGCCGATTATATCATCAATGACAATGCCCATTTAGCCAAAGAAACAGATGCTGACGGTGTACATTTAGGCCTGACTGACATGAGTATTTTAGAAGCCCGAACCATTTTAGGACCAATAAAAATCATTGGAGGAACAGCAAATACTTTTGAACATGTGCTCCAGAGAGCGGCTGAAAATTGCGATTATATCGGTTTGGGCCCTTTTCAATTTACTACTACCAAACAAAATCTGAGTCCAATTTTAGGACTGGAAGGTTATTGCTCCATCATAGAACAAATGAAAAATTATGGTATAAAAACACCCATTTATGCTATCGGGGGTATTGGTTTGAATGATATCGATAGTCTAATGACCACCGGAATTCATGGCATAGCGGTTTCCGGTTTGATAACACAAAGTGAAAACCCATCAGCACTTATTACTCAACTTAACTACAACTTATATGTCAGCATTTAAAATAGGAGACAAAAACTTTGAATCCCGTTTGTTTTTAGGAACGGGAAAATTCGGTTCGCATCAACAAATGGAAGAAGCTATTTTGGCTTCCGCAAGTGAATTAGTGACCGTTGCTCTAAAACGCATCGATTTAGAAACCGAAACAGACGCCATTTTATCCCACCTCAAACATCCGCACATTCATTTGTTACCTAACACTTCCGGGGCACGAAATGCCAAAGAAGCCATTTTTGCAGCACAATTGGCCCGGGAAGCTTTAGAAACCAATTGGCTCAAACTGGAAATCCATCCCGACCCAAAATATTTAATGCCAGATGCTATTGAAACTTTAAAAGCCACTGAAGAACTGGCTAAATTAGGATTTATAATTCTGCCTTACATCCATGCCGATCCTGTTTTATGCAAACGCCTGGAAGATGTAGGAACCGCCGCCGTGATGCCTTTGGGTTCCCCAATTGGCACTAACAAAGGATTAAAAACCATTGACTTTCTGGAAATTATCATTGAACAAAGTAAGGTTCCGGTAATTATTGATGCTGGAATTGGTGCTCCATCTGATGCGGCAAAAGCAATGGAACTGGGTGCCGATGCCGTATTGGTTAATACAGCCATATCCGTAGCCGGAAACCCAAAACTGATGGCGGAAGCTTTTAAGGAAGCCGTAATTGCTGGCCGAAAAGCCTACGAAGCCAAACTAGGACAGCAATACAAGAATGCAATGGCATCAAGTCCATTGACGGCGTTTTTATATGAGTAATCCTCTCCCCAACCCTCTCCACACGAGCGACAGCGAACTGGCGAAGCAAAGGAGAGGGAGACGGAATAGAAATACTTTGTGTTCAATAAAAACAGTAAACACAAAACTTTGTGAACTTAGCGAAATCTTTGTGCCCTTTGCGGTTAAATTTTTCGTGCTAAAAATGTAACAATGAAAACATTTAAATCGGTTTTTGAACAATACGACTGGGAAACCATTAAGACTAAAATATACAGTACTTCTGCTTCAGATGTGGAACGTTCCTTGGCCAAAACCAAACGCAATCTCGATGATTTTCTGGTATTGATTTCCCCGGCAGCCCAACCCTATTTGGAGCAAATGGCGCAGATAAGCCATGAATTGACCAAAAAAAGATTTGGTAAAACGATTCAGATGTATGCCCCGTTGTATCTAAGTAATGAATGCCAGAACATTTGTACCTATTGCGGTTTTAGTCTGGATAACAAAATCAAACGAAAAACGCTTACCGATTCAGAAATAAAACTCGAAGCCGAAGCTTTGAAAAAAGCGGGATTTGACCATGTTTTATTGGTTACCGGAGAAGCTAATTATACCGTAAATATCCATTATTTTCTAAATGCTATTGAACAAATCAAAAAGGATTTTTCGATTATTTCGGTAGAGGTACAACCCCTTTCCACCGAAGAATACGAGCAATTGCATCAGGCGGGAGTGTATTCGGTTTTAGTGTACCAGGAAACCTATCACAAGGAAGTTTACAAACAATACCACACCAAGGGTAAGAAATCTAATTTCGATTTCCGTTTGGAAACGCCAGACCGGGTGGGAACTGCCGGCATACATAAAATCGGATTGGGTGTGTTATTAGGATTGGAAGATTGGCGCACCGACAGTTTTTTCAATGCCTTGCATTTAGACTATCTGCAAAAAACCTATTGGCAAACCAAATACACGGTTTCTTTCCCTAGATTGCGTCCCGCTGAAGGAGTTATTAAACCCAACTTTATCATGGATGACAAGGATTTAACCCAACTGATCTGTGCCTATCGCTTGTGGAATGAAGACGTAGAGATTTCGTTATCAACCCGCGAAAACGAGAAATTCCGCAATCATATTATTCCGATTGGCATCACCAGCATGAGTGCCGGTTCTAAAACGAATCCCGGTGGTTATGTGGTTGACCCACAATCATTGGAACAATTTGAAATCAGCGACGAACGTTCATCTTTTGAAATCGCATCTATCATTTCCAAGAGTGGATACGAACCCGTTTGGAAAGATTGGGATAAAACTTATTTTTAAAGTTACTGAGGTACTAAGGTTCTAAGATTCTTAGCATCTCAGCAACTTACAAACTTAGAACCTTATAAAATATGAGCGTAATACAAGATTTTTTACGATACAATCGCCAAGTGATTTTACCTGAAATTGGCGATGAAGGACAGGAAAAACTCAAAAAAGCCAGGGTATTGGTGATTGGCGCAGGTGGCTTAGGCTGTCCTATTTTACAATACATTGCCCCAGCAGGCGTTGGAACCATTGGGATTGTGGATTTTGACACTATTGAAATTCATAATCTTCACCGCCAAATTTTATATACCGAAGACCAGCTAGGATTAAGTAAAGCTAACACGGCAAAAGCGACTGTTGAAAAACTAAATCCGCTAATCAAAGTCTTAGCTTTCGAAGAAAAACTAACCGCTGAAAATGCTTCCAGAATCATTACTGATTTTGATATTGTAGTCGATGGTTCGGATAATTTTAGTACCCGTTATTTAGTGAATGACACTTGTGTTTCCTTAGGAAAACCATTAGTTTATGGCAGCATTTTAGGTTTTGAAGGACAGATGGCTGTTTTTAATCATCAGGGGAGTAAAAATTTGCGCAATTTATTTCCTGAACCGCCCGATCCTAAAGAAGTTCCTAATTGTAGTTTTAATGGTGTGCTAGGCACTTTACCGGGAATGATTGGTACGATGATGGCGCACGAAACCTTGAAATTAATTATTGGTTTACCGAGTTTGAAAAATGAATTGGTACTTTATAAAACTTTGGATTGGAGTTTTGTGAAGTTGACGTTTTAGTTTTTTGGAACACAGATTGGAGAAATTTAAAAAATGCACACTGATTCTTTTTTGCCCCAGATGGAAGTAAAAAGCCCGGACTGAAAAAAAATATTTTTTTCCAGGCAGAAAAGAGCGACCGGCAGGAAGCTCCATTTATGACTTTGGAAAAAATTTTTTTGAAGAAGGTCTTGTAACGAACAGCTGGATTAGGCATTACTCTTTATTTTTCAGAATTGCCATAAAATCCTCCCGTTCAATTTCGCGACAGCCCAAACTTTCTAAATGTGGATTATAAACCTGGCAATCCAACAATTGATAATCCTCATTTTTTAATTTTTCTACTAAAGCAATAAAAGCTACTTTGGAGGCATTCGACACTTTAGAAAACATACTTTCGCCACAGAAAACATGCCCTAAATCGATACCATACAATCCTCCAACGAGTTCATCACCCTGCCAAACTTCAACTGATTTTGCCCAACCCAAATCATGAAGGTCGCAATAGGCCTCAATCATGTCGTTGGTAATCCAAGTTCCGTTTTGACCGTCGCGCTTTATTTGTTGACAATTGGAGATTACATCCCTGAAATTCCGGTTGAAAGTCACTTTGAAAATATTCCTGTTCAAAATATTCCTCATGCTTTTGGAAACAATCAATTCGTCCGGAAACAACACCATCCTGGGATCGGGAGACCACCAGGTAATGGGTTCCCCGTCTTCAAACCAGGGAAAAATACCGCTCTTATAGGCCAATTGTAAACGTTCTCGTGATAAATCACCGCCCAAGGCAATAATCCCTGTAGCATGCGTTTGATTCACCGGCGGAAAAAACAAAGCCTCAGATAAATAATACATATATTTAAAAACTAAAATACAAATCTATAACCCTAAATTTGGCATTACTAAATTACGCTAAAAAAATATGGTGAAAAAGCACTCCTTCTTAATCCTTCATTTACTTTTCTTTCTGTCAACATTCAGCCAGCAATCTGACTCTTTGGTTGCAAATAAAAAGATTGGCTGTACATCTTACATCGTTCCAACGGTATTAATTTCGGGTGGAGCCCTACTTTTAAATTCGGAACATAACCATACGATACAAGAAAAATCAAACACTTTTTTTGGCGAAAATTTCCACTCTAAGGCTGATAATGTATTCCCGCTTGTTCCATTGGCACAAATATATGCCGGGAAATACTTAGGCTTTACCCCAAAAAATAATATACAGCAACAAACCATAAATATTGCCTTTGCAAATACCGCTACTTTAGTCGTGATTCAGATTTTGAAAAACAGCTTAAAAAAACAGAGACCAGACCAATCTGATGATTTGAGCTTTCCATCGGGCCATACCGCAATCGCATTCACGAATGCCTCTTTACTATATTATGAATACAAAGATTCTAATTTATGGTACGCCAGCAGCGGATTTTTGTTTGCCACCGCAACCGGAGTTTTTAGAATGGCCAATAATAGACATTATACTTCTGATGTGCTGACCGGTGCCGGAATTGGGTTGCTTTCCGGAATCCTGACGTCATATTGGAATCCATTTCAATCGTTAAAATGGGGAAAGAACAAAAAAACGACGGCTTTAATTTATCCCCAAATTGGCCATCAGCTTGGACTTGGATTAGTGCTCCAGCCGTAATAAAACTGAAGTTTGATTCAAAAAAAATAGCCTTGAAATTTTTCAAGGCTATTTTTTGGACTAATTTATGAATTAGAACGGTAAATCATCCGGTTCGTCTTCGTTAAGATTGGTTGCTGGTGCAAACGTCTGTGCAGCCGGCATAGGTGCTGCAGCTGCCGGGGCATCAGCTACTAGTTTTTCGATTCTCCAACCTTGGATACTGTTGAAAAAACGTGTTTCTCCCTGTGGATTAACCCACTCTCTTCCTCTTAAATTGATAGAAACTTTTACAGGATCACCAATCGCATAGTTATTTAACAAATCGCATTTGTCTTGAGTAAACTCAATCAAAATATGTTGAGGATATTGCTCATCAGTAGTAACAACTAATTCTCTCTTTTTAAATGATGCACTCACTTGTTGTTCTGGATTAACAACTCTAATTTTTCCTGTAACTTCCATCTTCGTTATTTTAATTGTTATTTTATTTTATGGGTAAGAGGTCTTTCCACAAAGAAAGAACATCATTATCATTCCTGTATTTCAGCTCTTCAATACGATTAAGCCATCAGTATCTGAACTTAAAACCGCCTATTATACAAAAATTCCGTTTTACAAATATAGTAACTTCTTCTTTTTAGACAAGGTTTCTATGACACCTAATTTTCAAAAAAGTATTATCGCCAAAAAAGACGGAATACTAAAATAATCTTGTGTATATTTAGTTATATTTATAGCTCAAAATTTCATTTATGCAGTTTTCTGAAAGAAAAAATACGGGTCGTTGGATTATCATCTTTGTCTCTTTTTTAATCATCTCATTAATTCTTTGGAACACCTACACTTTTTTTCAAATTTTTAAAAACGAGGAAAGACTCAAAATGAATCTATGGGCTAATGCCCAAAAAACGCTCAAAAACGCAGGCGAAAACACCGATGTGGAACTTCCCCTTCAGATATTCAGCAACAACACCTCCATTCCGATTATACTCACCGAAAATGACAGCATTATAAACACGGTCAATATTGATGAAGAGATTGTAAAAGACAACCAGAAAGCCGTTTCTTTTTTACGTAATTTAAAAAGTGAAAATGACCCGATTGTCATCGAATATGCCCCCGGAAAATTCCAAAAACTGTATTATGGCAATTCGGCGTTACTGAATAAACTCAAATATTATCCTATTGCATTAGTACTCATCATAGTGCTTTTTGGCGGATTGGTTTATAATTTTTACAGAAGCACTAAAATGGCCACCCAAAACAAACTTTGGGCCGGAATGGCAAAAGAAACCGCCCACCAAATTGGAACCCCCTTATCCTCCTTAATTGGATGGGTAGAGATTTTAAAAACAGAAAACATAGAAGAATCGACCACCAAGGAAATCGAAAAAGACATTCAGCGGTTACAAACCATTACAGATCGTTTTTCGAAAATTGGTTCTGTACCAGTTCTGGAAAACAAAGATATTGTTGCCGAGACCAAACAATCTTTCGACTACCTTCAATCCCGGTTTTCCCAACAGGTAGCCTTTACTTTTGAAAGTACCAATACTCCGATTTATGTCTTGTTAAATCCTACATTGCACAGTTGGACGATAGAAAACTTAGTTAAAAATGCCATCGACGCCATGAAAGGGAAGGGCAATCTTCATTTACAAATAGAAGAAGACGAAGGATTTGTAAAAATAAACGTTTCCGATACAGGAAGTGGCATTCAAAAAAATCAATTCAAAAGTGTTTTCGAACCGGGTTTCACCACCAAAAAAAGAGGTTGGGGTCTGGGACTTTCCTTAACGAAAAGAATTGTGGAAGAATACCACAAAGGAAAAATTAAAGTTTTACATTCTGAAATAGGAAAAGGAACAACAATGCAGGTCAGTTTTAAAAAGGCCAATTAGTTCATTGCCCCTCCATGCCAAATCACCTTGGTAAACATCGCTTTTCTGGCTACTTTTGACTTGCTTAAATATTGATTAACAAACTGCGCATGTTCTTCTGCCTTTTCCAAACTTTCAATGATTCCCTTTTTTATCGAATTTAAATTGGAGGCATTTTCACTGCCGACATATCCAACCGAGAAAATACCCTCCTGACATTTCACCAACATATCCCTTGGAATTTGAATCATCCTTTTAATCTCCCCGTCGGCAAGAGTGGGTTTGAATTTGTTGTTTCTGTAATAAATAAAATCATTCAACATCACAATCGCCTGATTGTAATCATTAACGACAGCATTAAGCTTATCAATACTGGAACTCTGTCTTAAATAAGCCAAGTTCTTCTTTTTAATATCCAATCGTTCTGCAATCATGGCATTCTTAACCCCATTGTTCTCCATTCTTTTTATCGTCTCGAACAGTTTATTGGTTTCAGACAATTGATTGTATCGAGTCAATTCACCCTCAAAATCAAAATATTTTTTTGTTTTATCGATTTGGATTTTGCCTTCATAAAACTCTTGATTGTTAATAGGATAATTCAAAAACTGCCACAAATAATCGAATGGCATATGAGACGAAATCATTTTAGCCGGGGCTACCTTAAAATAACTATTGTTCATCTTTTTTACAAAAACACCCCTATTTATGCCCCCCGCTCCCCATGTCGGATCAAACAAGTACCATTTATTGTCAATTTTTGCAGCACACCAGGCATGGGACAGTTGACCAATGCTTCCGTTTTGTTTGGTATAGCCCTGAACGATATACGACTGCAATCCCAGAAAATGGGTGATTTCATGAAACACCTCGGCATAATCAATGCATACCCCTTTTTTGGTTCTTAAGGTTTTGGTGATTTTATCCTGTGAAGTTTCGGCAGCACTGGTAGTGAACATATTGTCAACATCATAACTGATCGTGCTGGCCGTCCAGTAAAAAACCGCACGAATCTTATCGGTTTCCGTTTTGAAATTGGCATTGATGTATTTAGCAATTGCCTCGGTGGAAATAGTGGCATTAGCCGGAATAACAGTCATTTTGGCATCGACTAAAGTGTATCCGGTATTTCCCTGCCCAAAACTTAGCAGGGAGAAAAAGAAGGACAGTATTAAATAAATGTTTTTCATCTTACAGGGCAAATTATAAATTAGAAAGGGAATGGATTTTCACCCATTCCCTTTCTAAACTAAAACCATACCAATTTGTTTTATTTATAAAACATTATAAATTGGATTTAATACTTTTTGCCAAAGCTTCGAATTCTTCTTTGCTTAAGGCTACTTTTTTCTGGAAACGAATATCATCCATAGTCTTTAATGGAATCAAGTGAACATGTGCATGGGGCACTTCAAGTCCTATTACGCTCATACCGATTCTTTCACACGGCACGGTTTTTTCTAAGGCTATGGCAATTTTTCTGGAAAAATGCATTAGCCCTAAATAATGGGCTTCATCCATGTCAAAAATCTTGTCGACTTCGAATTTAGGAATACAAAGCACATGTCCTTTCGCATTGGGATTTATATCCAGAAAAGCGAAATAATTTTCATCCTCAGCTATTTTATAACAAGGGATTTCGCCGTTTATTATTTTGGTGAATATAGAACTCATTTTTATTTATGGATTTAGCCCTTTGTCTCTCGATATGACACGATCAGGGTGACGTTTGTATTTTTCAAAACACTAGTCCTAGTCTCTGGAAATTTCTAAAATTTCAAATTTCAAGATACCATTGGGAACCTTAATCTCAGCTACCTCACCGACAGATTTCCCTAACAATCCTTTCCCTATTGGAGAAGTAACAGAAATCTTTCCTGTTTTTAAATCGGCTTCACTCTCGGCCACCAAAGTATATTTCATTTCCATACCATTGGCCTGGTTCTTAATTTTCACATTAGACAACACCAACACTTTAGACAAATCCAAATGTGTTTCATCAATAAGACGGGCATTAGCATGAATTTCTTCCAGCTTGGCAATTCTCATTTCTAACATTCCTTGTGCTTCTTTGGCCGCATCGTATTCTGCATTCTCAGATAAATCCCCTTTATCCCTTGCATCGGCTATATCCTGTGAGGCCTTTGGGCGCATCACACTCTTCAAATAATCTAATTCTTCCCTTAATTTCTTTAATCCTTCTGCGGTGTAATAAGATACTGTGCTCATAACTTCATCATTTATATAAAATAGAAAAAATCCCATCAGGACGGGATTTCTTTCCACAAAGATAGTATATTTTTTTATAGTCTATAATTATATGTTAATCATATAATATTTCAAATGTAAATAAATTAAATTTGTTTCGCTAATACTTTTACCATTAAAAAAACATGAAAAAATTTATCTTATTATTCCTTACCGCAGCATTATTTTTTTCCTGTTCTGACAATGGTTTCAACAACAATAATCCTTATTTGCCCAACTATACTTTTTCGGTAAATATTAATATGAATTTGCCCCAATATTCTAATCTCAAATTTGTAAGCAATGCCGCTTATTATGAGCTAGCCGGTGTCAAAGGAATTTATATTTTCAACTCCGGCAGTGGCTACAATGCCTTTGATGCAGCCTGTCCGAATCAGGCGATAAGCAGTTGTTCTAAAATGACTCTTAATGGAATTAATCTCGTTTGTCCTTGCGATAATGAAGAGTACAGTTTGTTTACCGGACAAGGGAAGCTGCAATATCCGTTGAAACAATATCGTGTTGAAGTCATCGGAGATGCGCTACGGATATATAATTAAAACAAGAAATCCTGAAATAATCATTTTCAGGATTTCTTGTTTTTATCTGTTATTAGAACTTTAACGTTAATCCGGCTAAGAAGTTGATTCCCGCTTGTGGATAATAACCAGCCCCTTCAATTGTTGTTACCTGACCAGGATTACTCCAATCATCATCATAGGTATAAAAATAACCATTCGACTCGTATTTATAGTCAAAAATATTATTCACCAAAGCTGTCAATAAGATGGATTTAAAAACTGATTTTGGTTTGATTTCATAAGAAATACTCAAATCATTCACAAAATAAGCACTCAATTTTGATGTTTCAGCATCGATATTACCCATATATTGTTCTCCAACAAATTTTGATAATAATGAAAATTGAAGGTTTTCTATAGGCATATATGTCACACTGTTTGCCGCAATAAAATCAGGGGAATAGGCAATATTGGTATTTCCTAAATTGGTTACCACGCCATCTCTTTGAAATTTAAAATTTTTATTTTTATTGGTACTAACAGTAATATTTGGTCGGATAACAACTTTATCCAATACGGTAACTGTCGCATCGAGTTCTAATCCTAAGCGGTAACTATCTCCGCTATTCTCACGAATAGGACTTCCCACCTCATCCAATTCTCCAGTCAAGATCAATTGATCTTTATAAGCCATGTAATAGATATTGGCATTCCATTTTACTTTAGATGCGGTATGTCTTAGTCCTAACTCAAAATCATTCAATTTTTCCGGTCTTGGACTTCCATTCTCATAATCGGTTCTGTTAGGTTCGCGATTGGCTCTGGCATAAGAGAAATACAATTTGTTACCTCCATTGATATCATAATTCAAACCTGCTTTTGGATTGAAAAAATTAAAGTTATCATTTACGACACCTGTTTCAGGGCTATTTGCTTTGTAGTGTACATTTCTAATTTGAACATCTCCAAACAAACTAACCTCAGCACTAACTTGAAAATTTGCTTTAGCAAAAAGATTCCCATCTGTTTTGGTGGCAAAATCCTGATAATACGGAAATCCTAATTCACTTTGAGACGCAAAACGAGCCCAAATTACGCGCCCAAAATGATCGCCTTCATATTTGTTATACCCTCCCCCAAAAATAAAATCTAATTTTTTAGCCTTATAATTGGCCGAAAAAGTGGTTCCGTAAAAATCATTCTCTAACCATTTTTGACGCACTAAATCGGTTGAAGTTACTGTCCCAAAAGGCAATAAGCCGTAATCAGAAAACGCCTGATCTTCCTGATATTCCTCATAATACCCTTTTCCTCGGGTATAATGAAAAGCTAAATTAGTATTCCAATTATTGGATATTTTTTCGTTCCAATGCCATTGAAAATGATCTTGCTGGTAATTATCTGTTTGATTTTGATAAAATCGGGTATTCCCGCCAACATCGGTGTACATTCCTGCAAAATTAAATGTTCGGTCAGCTGACAATGTTTCCGAATCAACCCCATACCAGGCCTGATACGTCCTTTCTCTCCCTCCAAACACCAAGGCTTTTATCAAGGTAGTTTTCCCTACATAAGTCCCTTGCAAGAAATAGGATTTCAAATCAGAAGCCGCTCGATCCACATAACCATCTGAATGCAAAACCGACACACGACCTGCCAACTCAAAATGATCATTCAGCAATCCGGTACTGAATTTTACCGTATGTTTTCGGGTTTTGAAACTCCCGAAAGAATTAGAAATTTCCCCATTACTCTGCTTCGCATAATTATCCGTCAGCATGTTTAAACTGGCTCCAAAAGCTCCCGCTCCGTTAGTTGAAGTTCCCACCCCACGTTGCAATTGCAAACTCTCTACCGAAGAAGCAAAATCAGGCATGTTCACCCAATAGGTTCCGTGGCTTTCTGAATCGTTATAGGGAATCCCGTTGATGGTCACATTCACTCGGGTGGCATCGCTTCCTCTCACTCTAATTCCGGTATAGCCTACTCCATTTCCCGCATCAGAAGTAGTCACCACTGATGGCAAAAAGTTCATCAAAATAGGAATATCCTGTCCCAAATTGCGAGGCGCTATTTCTTTTTTGTCTAAATTGCTAAAACTAACCGGTGTTTTTGTGGTTACCCGAATTGCCGAAACAAGTACCTCATCGAGTTGATTAACCTTGGTTGTGTCCTTTACCTGAGAAAAAGAAAATAAAGAAAACAGAGAAAAAAAAATAGACATCAAAAATCTTGAACTTTGCGTCTTTGCGCCTTTACTGCGCCCGTTCGCTGTCGCTTGGGTGTGGCTAGAGAAAATAGTGTTCATCCGTAAAATGATTACGAATAAAAGGGGGAATTATTCTTTTGTTAAATTAATAAATGATATGATAATAAGTGCCAGAATCACTGTTTTTATCATTACTTCCCTTGACAACATTACTCGTCCAGGTTCCTTGGGTATAATCTCAGCTTTATTCTGAACTTGTTTCAGAATCTGAAATAAATTCAGATTTAAGCACCCCTTTGAGACAGGGCAAAGATAGAAAAGTATTAAGATAAAAGTATCAAGTATAAAGATTTTTAGTTTTTGTATTTTCTTAATACTTAATTCTCTAAATCTTAATACTAAAAATCAGGCTTCCTGCGTGATTTTTTAATCTCCGATACATTCTTTTTATCTTTTATTCGTTTTCTGATAACCGATTTAGGAATTTTGGTAGGTTTTCGGTCTTTGGGAACCACTAATCCCTTTTTAATCAGTTCCCAAAAACGCTTGATAACGATTTCTTTGTTTTTTAATTGGCTTCTATCTTCATCACAATTTAAAATCAATACGGATTCTGTGGTTAACCTTGAAGCCAGATTAACTTTCAGCAGTTCTTTTTCGATATCGGTTAATGCTTTCGAATTTTTCAAATCAAAAGTCAACACGACTTTAGAGGAAACCTTATTTACATTTTGTCCGCCGGCACCGCTGCTTCGTACAGCTTTATACTGAAGTTCTGATAACAAGGCTAGATTTTCCAAATTTTTCTTCGTTGATGGGGTGCTTTCAATAAGTCATTTACTGTTTTCACCGGGTTAAACGTAATCAAGGGAACTTCTACAAAAAGTGTTATCCAATAGGCCATAGCACCATTCCATAATCCCGGTAATTCGTAAGCTTTTATATGTTCTCCATTGCTGTTTTTTTCAACAATAAAACCGCTGTTATGGTCTACAAACTGAGTCAAATCAAATTTGTCGCCTTTATAATTTTTTATGCCGCATACTAAATCCACCGGATTAAAATGAGTGGCATCTGCCATAATCTTGGCCTGTTCCGCATTACTCAAATCGACCTGTGACGATTCGACTATTTGCAGTGAAATGGAATTATTTTCTTTGCGCACCCAAAAAGGGCCGCCGCCGGGTTCCCCCTCATTTTTCACCATGCCACAAACCCTGATGGGTTTATCCAAAGCCTTTTTAATGACTACTATTTTTGCATCAAAAGGCATTTCTTCAAAACCTTCTGCTATGTTTGCATGTAATTTTTCTTTCAGGAAAAGAATCACCTCATCTAAATGTTGCTCCTGTAATAAATGGGATTCTATACGCTGTAAATACCCAAAAACCTGATGTTGCATTTCGACCAAAATCCCCGCCAATGCTTTTTTGTACAAAGCAATAATCTCGTTATTATTTTGAATTACATTGTCAATATTTTTAATAAAAATGATATCCGAATCCAGCTTATTTAAATTTGCTATCAACGCACCGTGTCCTCCGGGTCTGAAAACCAGCTCCCTTTTTTTATTTCTAAACGGAAGGTTTGAAGGGCTCACAGCTATAGTGTCGGTACTTTTATCTTGATACGAATAACTTACTGATATGCTCGTTTTGGTTTCTTCCTCCACCTTATCTTTTACCGAATTGATGATTTTTTCAAATTGGGTTTGATGCGCTTCAGAGACTGTAAAATGCAAAAAAGATTTCCCGTTGGCCGAGGAATAATACCCGCATTCGTAAAGATGTTCCTCGATAGGAGTCGCCACATTCTCGGCATATTTATGAAAAGGCAAAATCCCTTTGGGTTTATTGGCATAATCAAAATACTCCGGAGATAACAAGAATTTTATAAAATAGTAATTTTTATAATCGCGTTCTAAATCATCAAAATTCTCAATTTTATCTAATAATTTTTTATACACCTTCTTGAAAAAAGGAAACCGATCCATTCCCACAATAAAAACTGAGAGTTCTGTGTCTTTTTTCCGGTTGATATATGCATTGATGGTTTCTTTTTCGATATCAAATTCATTCAGGAATACACTTAAAAACCGGAACATCCTGGAAGCGGCACCTGAGGCCGGAACAAATTTTTCCAGTTTTAAGTTGGATTTATTGGCATCAAAATAAGCTGCTTTTTCTTTTAAGCTCTCATCAGATAATTTTATAATTCCGTTGTTTAAAGTGGCCGGAGTCGCCAAATTGGTTTTAGCAATCCCTCTTTTAAAGATAGCCAACTGTTTTTTGATATTTTCCAATGGAATACCGTGTTCGGAAATTTGCTCGTAATCGGCAACCGAAAATCCTAAATCAAATCCATCCAACTCCAAATCTTCTATTTTGATTGTTTTGTCCATACTACTTATCCCTTAGTCGATAGTCCTCCAGTTGCTTTTCTAACTTCGGCAGTAAATTTAATATTTTTAACGAAATAGCCTAAATTATTATTTCTGACTTTTGTTTTTTAAAATTCGATGCCATTCTAAATAGGCAACTATTGCCAAGAAAGTAAAAATTAAATACTGTAAGGACAACATTCCTAATCCTCGATAAGCATATAATGGCGTTGCAATAGCGTCACCAATAATCCACAAAGTCCAATTTTCTATTTTCTTATTGGCCATAAACCACATTCCTGTAAAAAATAGTCCCGAGGTAAAAATATCGACATAATTATCCCAGTTAATTTGATAATCAAAAAAAGTATAAACAGCATATACCACAAAAATGGTGACCACAAATAAAATGAGTCCTATTATTTTTTCTTTGAAACTGGTTCTTGAAATAGGCAGATGTTCCTCTTCTTCATTTTTTTGCGCCCATCGATACCATCCGTAAATACTCATAATAGAGAAATAACCATTAATGAGCATATCTCCTAAATAACCCGCCAAAAAAAGCAGATACACCGTAATTACGGTCGCAATTAACCCTACAGGATATAAAAGTATGTTTTCTTTTTTGGCCAATACAACACTCCAAATACCACATACAAAAGCAATGAATTCTAATATAATTTGATTGATTGGAGTTTCTTGATAGGCATTTAGGAAAAAATCAAGCATAGTATGTTTTGGATTTTAAAGTTCTGAAATAGCATTTATACCTTCAAAAAAATGGAGGTCATTTTCAAAAGCCGTTCCAATAACCACCACATCGGCACCGGCAGTATAGGCTTGCTGAATTCCCTGAAAATCTGAGATTCCGCCACCTACAATCAAGGGGATGTCGGTATTTTGAGCCACTTTTTCAATCATTTCCAAAGGAACCGGTTGTAATGCACCACTTCCCGCTTCGAGATAAATGAGTTTATGGCCTAACATTTCACCCGCTTGCGCTGTATGAACCACAAAATCGATGTTGGTTCTATCTAATGGCCTGGTTTGACTCACGCGCTCCACGGCAGTCACATTCCCGCCTTCTATCAAAATATAGCCAGTAGAAATAATCTCCAACCGGGTTTGTTTTAAAACAGGTACTGCTTTTACCTGATGCGCTATTAAATAATCGGGATTGCGTCCTGAAATCAGGGAAAGAAACAAAATGGCATCGGCCTTGTTTGATATTTGCGACGGATTACCCGGAAACAAAACAATGGGCAAGGTTATATTCCGCTTTAGTTGAAGGATTAATTCGTCGAGAATATCATTTTGAACATGGCTCCCTCCAATAAAAATATGCGTAGCCGGCGATTGATTGATTCTTTCGATTAAGATTTCTGCTTTGCGCAAATCGATTTTATCAGGATCGAGAAGAATAGCTAATAATTTTTGATTGCTGATTTTAGATTTTAAAATATGCTTATAGATGTTTGTCATTTATTGTTAATCTAATATTGCTTTTGTGTTTAGATTTGACAACTTTTTGAAAGTTGTCAAATCTGTTTATCAAACCTTGTTTTTAATCCTCAATAAAAAAATCTCTTTCTATTGAATCAATTTTACTTGCATATTCCAAATGGCAATATATAAAATTATCAATGTCGTCAAAATAACGGATCACTTCTTCTTTTAATAATTTAGTCTCTTTATTGGATATCGTATTATGATAAGACGACCATTTCCAATCTCTAAAATCTTCGACTAAATTGTGTTTTTGCGCATTAGTTTTGATATAACAAACTAATTCTCGTAAATAGTTTTCGTCCACTACTCTAACGCGTTTGAATGGTGTTTGAAAAAGTGTTCCAATTCTGTTTTGTTCTTTATTAAATGCCATGGCATAACTTTGGAAAAACTTCTTAAATTGATGACTTACTATATCGTGTGTAGTTTTTTGTTGATTTGACAATTCAAGATTTGACAACTTTTTGAAAGTTGTCAAATCTTGAATTGTCAAATCATTCACTTTTATCATAAAATGAAAATGGTTTCCTAACAAATTATAAGCATAAATTTTTATATAATTGGATAAGTATTTATCAAACTGACGAATAAAATAGGCATAATTTTCAGCCGATGTAAACATAGGTTTTCTGTCAACTGTTCTATTATAAACGTGATATATTCCATCGTTTTCAAATCGCGTGTAATAATGTTCTTTTTTTGCCATTTTTTGTTTTTATTTAGAATTGACCAAAAAATATGTAAAGATTTGACGACTTTTAAAAAATTGTCAAATCTCAAAAGCATAAACCAAAGTAAAGCTCTCTATTTCTTCAAAATAGATTTTAAATTCTTTGACCAAGCCATTAAAATGCAATTCGGCAATGGTTTCTGATGCCACTAATTCGAAAGGCTTAACCCTAATATGATCTTTGAAACTGATTCCTTTTTCGTTTCGGATTTTAAAAATAGCTTCTTTGGCACCCCATTTCACGGTTAATTTTTTGATGTAATCCTCGTGGCTATCACAACTTTGTAACCGATCTAATTCTTGTTCGTTTACAAACTTATCGGCAATCCTAACGATTTTATCACGTTGCAATTCGATATCAATTCCTACGGTTTCCTCACTGATGATGATAGCCGAAAATTCATGGGAATGTGTTATCGAGATATGTTTGTTGCAATTGATATGTGGTTTCCCAAAGGAATCGTAATACAAATCCAAATCGGTATAACCTGCTTCCTGCAGCAATTTGCGCACACTCAAGAAAGCGCGTTGGTGCATTTCAGACTTCATTCCGTCCAGTCGAATGCGGTTGGCATCATTTAGAACCACCTGTCCGAATAATTCCTCATAGGTTTCGGTGATTTTCCAAATGAAAATTTGCGTGTTGGCATTAAATGATATCTTCTTGTATAAAGGCATAATGTTTATATCCTTAATTTTTAGCCCCGGTAGCAGCGGCATCCTTTTTATCCTGAACTTGTTTCAGGATCCTGAAACAAGTTCAGGATAAAAAGATATAGCGGATGACGGGAAACAGCTCCTCCCTTCGGCTTCCCCCAGGATGATATTTAAATTATTTAACTAAAGTTCAAAAGATTAGCAGATTAAACAATTCATAAATATTTTAGAAAATAGTTAATTTCTAAAGTTATTACGTAAATTTGCAAAAATTTTACACCCGAGCCCACTACTGCGGGCGAACGGACGAAGTAATTACAAATATACTATAAAAAAAATGAGTACTACAACTACGCCTTTTGTGGCTTACAAAGTTAAAGACATTTCTCTAGCGGCTTGGGGAAGAAAAGAAATTGAACTGGCTGAGGCTGAAATGCCAGGTTTAATGGCACTTCGTGCCGAATACAAAGACGAACAACCGCTTAAAGGAGCCCGTATCGCCGGATGTTTACACATGACGATTCAAACTGCAGTTTTAATCGAAACTTTAATTGCTCTTGGCGCTGAAGTAACTTGGAGTTCTTGTAATATTTTCTCTACACAGGATCAGGCTGCTGCTGCCATTGCCGCTGCAGGAATTCAGGTATATGCCTGGAAAGGGTTGAATGAAGTAGATTTTGACTGGTGTATTGAGCAAACATTGTTCTTTGGTGAAGACAGAAAACCGTTGAACATGATTTTGGATGATGGTGGAGATTTGACCAATATGGTTATCGACCGTTTCCCGGAATTGGTTCCTGGAATCAAAGGATTGTCTGAAGAAACTACAACTGGTGTACACAGATTATACGAAAGAGTAAAAGCGGGAACATTGCCAATGCCGGCTATCAACGTGAATGACTCGGTTACTAAATCGAAATTTGACAACAAATACGGATGTAAAGAATCGGCTGTTGATGCGGTACGTCGTGCAACAGACATCATGTTGGCCGGAAAAAGAGTAATCGTTTGTGGATACGGAGACGTAGGAAAAGGAACTGCGGCTTCTTTTAGAGGCGCGGGTTCTATTGTTACCGTCACTGAAATTGACCCAATTTGTGCTTTACAAGCGGCAATGGACGGTTTTGAAGTAAAAAAATTAAACACTGTAATTGCTAATGCTGATATCATCATTACTACTACAGGGAATAAAGATATCGTTCTTGGGGAGCATTTCGAGCAAATGAAAGACAAAACTATCGTTTGTAACATCGGACACTTTGATAACGAAATTGATATGGCTTGGTTGAACACGAACCACGGTGCTTCAAAAATCGAAATCAAACCACAGGTAGACAAATATACTATCGATGGAAAAGACATTATCATCTTGGCTGAAGGTCGTTTAGTGAACCTTGGTTGTGCTACAGGACACCCAAGTTTTGTAATGAGTAACTCATTTACCAACCAAACTCTGGCTCAAATCGAATTGTGGAAAAACAGTGCGGCATACAACAATGACGTGTATATGTTACCAAAACATTTGGATGAAAAAGTGGCTGCTTTGCACTTGGCTAAACTAGGTGTTGAATTAGAGACTTTACGTCAAGACCAAGCGGAATATATTGGTGTTACCGTTGAAGGTCCTTTCAAACCAGAATATTACAGATATTAGTATTAGGCTTTTAGTACTAAGTATTAAGATAGAACCCTTACAGCAATGTGAGGGTTTTTTGTTTGGGATTAGCTTTTTTTAATGCAACTGAAAATAAAAAACTATATTTCTGTAAGTTTCTCCTCTTTTTGTCAACCAATGGATAAAACACCAATGATGAAGAACATAAACCATCACTCATGAAAGATCAATTTACAGAGGAAATCCTTCCACATCAGGCATTAATTCATAAAATTTGCCGGATGTACCGGGACACACCCGAAGACCGGGAAGATCTTTTTCAGGAGATTATCTATCAGCTTTGGAAATCCTATCCCAAATTTGAAGGCAAATCAAAAATCACCACCTGGATGTATCGCATCGGATTGAACACAGCTATGGCATCGTTCCGGAAACCCAAAGTCAACCTGCAATATGCCGATGCTATTCCCGAGAAAAAAATCCTGCCAGAAGTCCCCGCAGAACCTTGGCGGGAGGAACTGCTCTTTTCCGCCATCCGCAAATTGGGTGAAGACGAAAGAGCACTAATTGCGCTCTACCTCGAAGATCTGAGTTATACTGAAATTGCCGAAGTCATCGGAATTTCGGAAAATAATGTAGGCGTTCGTTTGAACCGGATTAAAACCAAACTAAAAACAATGTTAAACACCTAATATCATGGAAATAGAGCACTTAAAATCAGACTTCCAAAATGCAGGAAAAACTTCGGTGAGTAAGGAGAATATTCAAAAAATGATTCAAGACAACAGTCATCCCGTACTGAAAAGCATTAAAAAACAACTCCTAATCGAAACCGTACTTTGGGCAATTTTCTTGGCGGTATATTACAACATTTTTGACGGACATTTAAAATCCCCTCTTTGGAATATTCTACTTGTCGTTGCCGTTCTTTTCATACTCGTTCATAATGCCTTGGGATTTCAAATCACAAGCAATCCCATAAACGGGAAAACCATTCTGGAATCGCTGAAAAATTACCAAACCAAAATCCAACATTATGCCGTCATTTCTATCGTGACACGCGTACTTGCCATTGCGATTCTTTTGGGCTACTTTATGTCAACCATAACCTTTACCCGGGAAAAACTCTTTTCTTTAGGCTTGATTGCTTTGATATTTCCTATTCAAATTTATCTCTTGCAGCGTGTTTGGATCAAAAGGAAAAATAAAATCGATGCCTTATTTACAAAGTTGAAGGAATAAATCGAATCGAGAAACAAATAACCCAAAGCCGTTAAAAAAACCAAATTTCCCATTATCAAAGCGTTAAAAGTAACACAACAGACCAAAAGTTGTTTTGATGATTTATAATTATACCCTATATTAGCCCAAAAGGGAGATAACCTCCACACAAAACCCTATCCTGTCGGGTAAACAGCTATGACTTTGGGGCACCTACGGCATTGGACAAAATCTTTACAAATGAGATTTTGAAACAAAAACAATTTAAACGATGACAGATTTTTTCAATCACTTACTACATGAATTTAAATTGCCATTAAATAATCCGGTACTGGTATTTTCATTAATACTGCTTATCATTCTCCTGTCACCCATTTTATTGAGACGCTTGAATATTCCCGGGATTATTGGTTTAATCATATCAGGAGTTGTCATTGGGCCACACGGTCTGAATATTCTGGAAAAAAATTCGGCTATTGATCTTTTCTCCACCATCGGACTCTTATACATCATGTTTATCGCCGGACTGGAACTCGATATGAACGATTTTAAATCGAATCGAAACAAAAGTCTCCTATTTGGTTTTTTTACCTTTATTTTTCCTTTATCTATAGGCTTTCCCGTATGTTACTACTTTCTGGATTATGATTTTAATGCCAGTTTCCTGACAGCGAGTATGTTTGCCACGCACACATTGGTCGCCTATCCCATCGTAAGTAAATTAGGGGTTTCAAAAAATCAGGCAGTAGCAATAACCGTGGGCGGAACCATATTGACAGATACCGCTGTACTTATCATTCTGGCGGTGATTATGGGGAACAGTCAGGGCAATCTGAATCAGGAATTTTGGATACGATTAGGGGTTTCCTTGGCTATCTTTTCTGCCATTATGTTTCTGGTGATTCCAAAAATTGCCAAATGGTTTTTTCGTAAACTGGAAAGCGAGAAACATTCCCATTATATTTTCGTCTTATCAATTGTATTCTTTGCCGCCTTCCTGGCAGAAGTGGCAGGTGTCGAGCCCATCATTGGTGCCTTCGTTGCAGGATTGGCGTTAAACAAACTGATTCCTCATTCTTCGGCATTGATGAACCGAATTGAATTTATCGGAAATTCTCTTTTCATTCCCTTTTTCCTGATAAGCGTAGGAATGTTGGTCGATATAAGTGTTATTCTTAGCGGTCCCGAAGCCCTAATCGTTGCCTGTACGCTATCAATTGTTGCCCTGTTTGGAAAATGGTTTGCGGCTCTCTTCACCCAATTGGTATTCAAATACACCAGAGCACAACGTCAGCTCATCTTTGGTCTGAGCAGTGCCCACGCAGCGGCAACACTCGCTGTGATTTTGGTGGGTTACAAAGCCAAAATTCTCGACGAAAATATTTTAAATGGAACCATCATCCTAATCTTGATCACCTGTATTGTGGCTTCTTTTGCAACCGAAAAAGCAGCTAAAAAAATCGTGATTGAATCGGAAGACGATACCAGCAGCCTGATAAAAGCCAATGGAATTAACGAACATATCCTGCTGCCTATTGCAAATATTGACAATATTGAAAAATTACTTGAATTTTCTATTTATATCAAAGACAAAAAAGCTGCTAATCCGGTATCTATACTTTCGGTAGTTTCTAATAACAACGAAGCGGAAATAAACATTCTAAAAGCCAGAAACAGGCTGGAGGAATTTGTAAAACAAGCTTCCGCCTCAGAGACAAAAGTAAATATCATCACGACCATAGACCATAATGCCGCTAGTGGAATTTCCCGTATATCCAGGGAAATAATGGCCGACATCATCATTTTAGGATGGCCTAGGCGTACCGGATTAATTGATAAGTTGATTGGCGAAAAAGTAGACAGTATTCTGAGCAATTCTGACAAAACCACTTTTATCTGCCATCTTGAAAAACCGCTGGTACTGCACAAAAAGATCGTGATTACTGCCCCACCCTTAACAGAACGTGAAAACGGCTTTGAACAGTGGTTCACCAAAATGGCCAAATTGGCCCAGGAATTAAGCATTCCAATGCATTTGTATTGTAACGACCATACTGAAAAAGCGATTGAAAGACTGGTCAAGAAAGCCAAATTATCAGCCTCCCTAACCATTCATCATTTTAGCGATTGGGAAGACTTTCTTGTCATAGCACGAAACATACATGAAGATGACTTATTCGTATTAGCTTCTGCCCGAAAAGGGGCCGCTTCTTACATAGGAATTCTTGAAAACCTTCCTGGTAAACTGGAAAAACACTTCCCTACTAACAGCAGGCTGGTTATCTACCCCCAACAGTTCGATCAAAATTATGGTGGTGAACGGTATGACGATATATCATCTGAACCTATAAGTAAAGGAATCGAAACCATACAAAAAATCGGAAAGGGTATTGGAAATATTTTTAAAAAAGAAGATCAGGAATAACCCTATATGAACAATCTTTTTTAAATTTACTTTTTCTGAAAAATAACAACATTTCCTTCTCCGGTTAAAATATTTTATTATATTTGGTTGACCCCCTATCGCGTTCTTGATTGAAAAGACCCTCTAATCTATTCATTCAATCCTTGTTTTTTTTAACCTAAATAATAACAGGTTTTTTAAACCATAATACGTTTTAATTTTGAATATCATAAAAAAAAACAAAATGCTTTTTGGCATCAGTGGCTTCATAATAATTATGGGGTTGGCAGTAATAGGGGGCTGGATAATGAATATTCCATTCCTTAAAACAGTACTTCCCGGATATGTTTCGATGAAAATCAACACGGCAATTTGCTTTGTTTTGTCAGGTATTGCCTTTTTTCTCTTACTTCGAAGAAATTGTATTATTGTCTGGAAACTCATTGCCACCACTTTAATTATTTTTGGCACCGCTTCTTTTTCACAAGATGTATTTAATTATGACTTAGGCATTGACCAATTTTTTATAACGGACTATGATGACATCAATTCAGGTGTAATTCATCCCGGACGTCCTTCGCCAATGACTATGTTTTCTTTTTGCCTTCTTGGAATTATCTTTTTAATCATTAAATCCAGAAAAATTACTTTAAAAAGAACGGCACTAAACATCCTCTTCTTAATCACCATCATTTCTTTTGTAGCTATTGTAGGCTATGTTTTTGGAGTACCTTCCTTTTACAAGCATTCCTACTTTTCCTCCATGGCACTCCACACTGCTTTGGCATTTTTCATACTGTCAATCGCCGTTGCTTTTGTCCATAAAAATATCGGCTTATCAGAATTGTTTTTAAGTAAAAAAATAGGCAGTATCATGGCACGCAAAATTTTTCCAAGAATCATTTTTGCGATAATCATTCTAGGCTATTTCAGAATGGTATTGCATCGGTATAAAATAATACCTGAGGAATTTGCGATCGCAATTTTTATTACAGCTTTTATTCTTGTGATAACCTATTTTATTTTTTCAACGGCACAAATGCTGAATCAAATCGACATTAAACGAAAAGAGGCCGAAAGGAAACTCATTTTTGCCCATAAAAACCTTGAAAAAACAGTAACCGCCCGTACCAAATATCTGCTGAAGCAGAACAAAAAACTGGAAAGTTTTACCCATATGGTTTCGCATAATCTGCGTAGTCATGTAGGCAACTTAAGTTCCCTATTGTATTTTTACAAAGAGGAGGAAAACAAAGACGAAAAAGATTTTATAATCAGTCAATTAGAGATAACCGTTAACAATTTAGGCACAACCCTCAATGACTTATTGGAAATTATCCGCATTAAAGAAGATGCCAAAAAAGAAAATGAAAAATTGTTTTTTGAAGAAACCTTCTCTAAAGTAAAAGAAATCTTTGAACGAAAAATTACGAAAACCAAAGCCGAAATCATCACTGATTTTTCAAAAGCACCCGAAATCGAATATTCTCCGGTTTACTTGGAAAGTATTATGCAAAATTTATTGAGCAACGCCTTAAAATACAGTTCCCCTGAACGCACACCGATAATTCGTTTTACGACCTCTATCGTAAATGACAGCATTCAACTGGAGGTCAGCGACAACGGCTTGGGAATCGACCTTATCAAATACGGATCGCAACTATTCGGACTCAATAAAGTTTTTCACTCCCATCCCGAATCAAAAGGGGTTGGCCTTTTTATTACCAAAGCACAAGTTGAAGGTATGGGAGGAGAAATTCAGGTTCACAGTGAAGTGAATGAAGGCACCTCGTTTAACATACTATTCCATACCAAAGCTGCTGTTTAAACTCAAAATCATACGCAATAACAGCTATAATATCATTATCCTAAAAAAACAGAAAAACCGTTTCGAGTATGAAACGGTTTTTCTGTTTTTTCATCAGATTATATAGCACTATTTTTCTTTTTAAAACATCTTATTCTACTTTAATATCAACTGAAGACGCTGCAATTCCGTTTCCTGTGGTAGCTTTCAACTGAATGTTTTCTTTCTTTCCGTTGGATTGAATGATCGCAATACATTTACCATTATATACTTTGTAGGATGAGGCTTTAAAAGAATCCAGACTGGCCTGATAACCATTGTCGAGTCCAACGAGTTTACCGCCTCCGGTTACTTCAAAATCGATTTTATGATTGGCATTCGGAACCAGATTTCCGACAGTATCCGTGATAGAAACGGTCACGTAAATCAAATCGTAGGTGTCATTTTTTATGGTCACTTTATCCGCTTTCAAATCTATTTTGGAGGCTTCGCCAGCGGTGTGAATTTCCTTTTCCAAGACTACTTTTCCGTCTTTTCTGGAAATGGCTTTTATCGTTCCGGGTTCGAATTTTACGCGCCAGGAAATGTGCAAATCATCATTTTGTTTGGCTTTTTTGCCCAATGATTTTCCGTTGAGAAACAATTCCACTTCATCGGCATTGTTGTAGTACGCCCAAACATCGACTTCCTGTCCCGCTGTCCAGTTCCAGTGCGGAAAAATATGTAAAACGGGTTGGGTCGTCCATTCACTTTGGTACATATAATAGACATCCTTTGGAAAACCGGCCAAATCAACGATTCCAAAATAAGAACTTCTTGCCGGAAACGGGTACGGATCGGGTTCGCCAAGATAATCGAAGCCTGTCCAGATGAATGTCCCCGCCATAAAATCCTGTTTTTTGATGGTTTTCCAATTGGCTTCGTGGGTTGTTCCCCAATAGGATTGCACCTGATCGAAAGCCGTAACGGTCCAGTCTGCATTTCCGTCAAAAGGCGCGCCGTGTTTTGGAGGCCAAGCCTTGATGCCATCCGAAGGAAAATCGTAATGCCCACGGGTTTCGAGTGCCGAAACACTCTCGGAAGCGAGTATTTTTTGCCCTTTGAAACGAACCGGAAAGTCTTTGTAATCTTCGTGTTTGTAATTGAATCCCAACAAATCCAAAGCACCCGATTGATAAATGAAATTTTTCTCGATAACATTCTCTGTCAAAGCACTCGTAACGGGACGAGTGGTGTCCAGCGATTTTACGATTTGAGCCAGTTCTCTGGTAATCGAAATTCCGGTACTGTCAAATTGTTCCCTGATTTCGTTTCCAATACTCCACATTATTACTGAAGGATGATTACGGTCTCTCTTGATGAAATCTTCCAGATCCTGTTTGTGCCAAGCATCCCAGTCTTTATGGTAATCGTTGGTTACTTTTTTCTTTTTCCAGACATCGGTAAACTCATCCTGAACAATAAATCCCATTTCATCACACAACTGCATCATTTCTAACGAATGCGGATTGTGTGCCATTCGGATGGCATTGGTTCCCATTTCTTTGAGGATTTTCAATTTTCTTTTTACTGCGTGAATGTTTTCTACTGCACCCAAAGCGCCGTTGTCGTGATGCAGGCAAACCCCTAAAATTTTGGTTGGAACGCCATTGAGTGAAAACCCTTTTTCGGCATCGAAATTGAAAAATCGGAATCCTAATGGTGTTTCGTAATTATCGACAGCTTTTGAATTTTCATAAAGTGTAGTGACAATTTTGTATAGATTCGGATTTTCGGTATCCCACAATTTTGGCTGATTCACATTTAGATTGTGAATCTTCTTTTCATTGATATTCGCCCCTATTTTTTCTGTTGAAGTGGCATTGGCCACTACCTTATTATTCGCGTCCAGAATAGAAGTCACCAATTGGAATTCTTTTTCGGAATTGGTTTTATTTTCGATAGTTACCTCCAAATGCACTTTTGCCTTTTCAGCCGACACTTCCGGCGTTGTTACATAAGTTCCCCATTGTGCCACGTGCAGGTTGTAGCTGGCAACTAATCGCACATTTCTGTAAATTCCGGAACCAGTGTACCATCTGGAATTGGGTTGTGCATCGTTATCTACTTTTACGGCAATGATGTTTTCCTGATTACCAAAATGTAAATATTGTGACAATTCGTATGCAAATGAAATGTATCCGTTCGGGCGCATTCCTAACGAATGTCCGTTTATAAATACTTCGCTGTTTTTGAAAACACCGTCAAATTCTATCGAAACGTTTTTGTTCTTCCAATCTACCGGAAGTGTAAATGTTTTGCGGTACCAGCCTTTTCCAGCCGGCAAAAATGCCTGTGCCTGTTTGGTTGGATTGTCTTTATTAAAAGCCCCTTCGATACTCCAGTCGTGTGGCAATTGCAAGGTTCTCCAATCGGCAGTATTGAAATCAAGTTGGATTGCCGTGGGATGATCCCCTAATTTGAAGTTCCAGTTTTGATTGAAGTCTTCGACGAATCTGACATTTTTACTTT
This sequence comes from Flavobacterium sp., assembly GCA_036676965.1. Taxonomy (GTDB): domain Bacteria; phylum Bacteroidota; class Bacteroidia; order Flavobacteriales; family Flavobacteriaceae; genus Flavobacterium. Next base: position 52,589 of record JAKFBW010000093.1, read on the forward strand.
TTGAAGCACAGGCAACTAAAAGCGATAATGTCAATACAATTGTTGTTTTTTGTAAAATATTTTTATTCATAAACTTATTATTATAATCCAATTACGTCCAGCAAAGTCAAACTTAAAATGAACTTATATGGTTTTTAATTATCTACTGAAACTCAAAAGAATCCAAAAGCAAGCCTTTCATATCCTCTGATTCTATTGTGATTTTATAGGTTCCCGCATTGATATAACCACCGGAAGTGGTATTCAACACTTTCCATTTTTCTGCTGCGGGGGAAAATTCAATTTCATCATTTCGCATCAGGATTCCGTAGGCATCTTCCATTTTGAATTTGACTTTCAACGGCGTTTCGTTTCTGTTCATAAAACGGAAACGCATCAGGTAAATTCCCGCAACTCCCGGTTTTACTTCAAACTGAACGCTGTTTTTTGTTTTTTGTGTAAACTCAATATAATCGGCTTTTTTGAAATTGCCTTTTTCGATTCCGGTTCCGGTAATTTTGGCGATTTCTGCTTCCAAAAGTACAACTGGTCGTGAATCGTCTTTTTCGCCCATATCGTAAGTTGGAACGACAGCAATTGAGTTGTTTTCAAAAAGTACTTTTTCTCCTTTTTTTACTTTTTTATGGAAAACTGAAAATGCTACTTTATCTGAATTTTTAGCAGTTTCCATCATTTTTTTATAACCAGAAATTGAATCTTTTGATGTACTAAACAAATACACTTCCGAATCTTCTTTGGTAATGAATGAACCTGAAATTTTAGTATTAGATGATAATTGCAAATAATCCGCTCCAAAAACTTCTAATGGTAATTTGGTGAATACTACATCAGCATCTGAATATTGTTTCGAATTGATATCCATCCAAGAAGCTATTTTCACTTCTTTTTTATTCTCATTAGATAGATTCTGAATATTTCTTGGCGATGCCGAAGCTCCTTTTATCGTTTTATCTTTGGTTGCGACGGCAATTGCCGAAATGATTGCCTGACCTGCTTTTACATTTGGAAAAGAGATAACGATTTTTCCATTTTTGCTTTTTACCACAAAGGTTTTCTTTAAAGCGGTATCGTGTCCGACTTCATTCCAAATATCCAAATCTTTCAGCAGCACATTGTCATTGATGGCTACGTCAAACAAACGCCAGCCTTTGCAATCCAGTCCGCCGCCGGTGCCATACCAAGGTTCGGTGAAATACAATTCTACCAGATATTCTCCGTCCGGCGCAGGGAATTCGTAACGCAATTTATCAATTCCATATCTGAAACCCTGAAATAATTTCCAGTCTTTTGTTCCCGCAATGGGGTCGAAAGTACTGCGCTGACTCGCATAAAAATCAGGTAATTGCTTGAAATTATCTGTCCAAGATAGAGAACCCCAAGCGTTTTCTCCACTTTTATGAACATCAGCCTGCCACAAATTTCCTAGTGAATCGGTGATTTCGCTGCCGCCACTATTGACTCTGTAAATGTAATTGTAGTTTTTTTGAGGTTGTAAAAGTGTTTCTTTTTTGGTTTCCAATGCATTGAAAGTTGGTGCTTTTGGCAAACTATTCAATACGATGTAATCTTTGGCAACTGCTTTTCCGTTTACATAACCAACGGCATACAAAACATTGTATTTGATATTCACATTGTTCCATTGAAAATGCTGACCCAATCCCGGATTTTTTAGTTTTCCGAGGGAGGATTTATTGATGTCATTGAACAATTCTACGGCATCACAATTCGAATAGACATCGATTCCGTTTTTGATTCCCGCAGCTTCCCAACGGCTTGGCCAGGTGTGTGAAACGATATAGACCATTGGGTTGGTTTTATTCGAAACATAATTGGCACGGTACATATAATAGGCATCCAAAGGTTCGCCCCAAATGCTGAAAAGTCCTTTGTAATTGACTGGTCCAACCTTGTCTATATCACGAAATCCTTCTCCGTTTTGAACACGTCCCGGGTTTTCGTGGGAGGCAAAAAGCCAGTTGAATTGTCCTGCGATTTTATCTTTTACCGATTCGGCTTCGCGGATTTTTATTTCCATTAATTGGGAGAAACGATTTTCGCTCAAAGCTCCTTTTTGGTCGAATTCGCCTTCGGTATGTAAATCGGAAGAACGCCAAGCACCGTATTCACCGTTTAGCAATTGCTTGCTCATTTCGACATCGTAGTTGAACGGATCGCCTCCATAGGTTCCCGACCAGTTTTGCACCACATTCCAATCGGTTCCTTCGCCTCCGTTACAGGTTGTAACGATGCGTTGTGATGCCGACATTGGATCCATTTCGCGGATGATTTTGGTGCATTCTTCGGCAAATTCCTTTGGAATCGTGCTTTCGTTTTGCAATCCCCACATTACGACTGACGGACTGTTTCGGCGTTCTTTTATCCATTCCCGTAATAAGGTTTTGAAATTCTCTTTGAATTCGGGTGTGTCATACCAAATATGTGCCGAAAACTGGCTCCAAAACAGGATTCCGTTTTGGTCCAGTTCTTCCTGATATTCCAAATTATGCGGTTGATGCGCTTCGCGAAAAGCATTGAAACCTCCAGCTTTTATTTGTTCTATTCGGGAATGAATTTGCTCGTTTGAAAACGAATGGCTGTTCCCGATTAAATGTTCATATTCGCAGGTTCCGTTTATAAACAAAGGCTCATCATTGATATAAAAACGGTTGTCTTTACCGTCTCTGCTCACTGGCCAAGAAACCCAACGGATGCCGTAAGGCGTTTTCAGTTCATCAATTATTTTTCCGTTTTCAGAAATCGTCGTTACCAATTGATACAAATACGGATTGGCTGGCGACCATAATTTTGGGTTTGAAAACTCAGAAAATGTTTGCGCCATTTCTAATGTTGTCCCGGAAATACAGTTTACTTCACTTTGAGCAGTAATTATTTTTTTGCCCTCTTTGTCAAAAAGTGTATTGACAACAGTAAGTTTTCGGTTGGAATTACCATAATTTTTAATTTCGGTAGTGGTATGAAGCAAGGCTTTTTCTTTGGATGTTTTAGCGTCATTCCAAATATGAACACCAAAAGGCTGAATGCGCACTTCGTCGGTAACGACTAAAGTAACCTGCCTGTAAATTCCCATTGGTTGTGATCCTTCAGAAAATCCCCATTCGCCGGAACAACCACCACAAACCCAAGGTAAATCGGCAATAAATGCAGGATGCGCCGCTTTGACCATGAGGCTGTTTTCGGTTTCAAAAGTAACGGCTTCGGTGATATCTACTGTAAAAGTGGTTTTCCCTCCTTTATGTTCACCCACTTTTTTGCCGTTGACCCACACCGTTGCATAGGAACTCACTCCTTCAAAATACAGAAAAAGTCGTTTCCCTTTATCGGCTTTGTCCAATTTAAGGGATTTGTGATACCAGGCGGTACCATGCAAATTCCCGTGTTTCATTCTGCGAAAACCATAATACTGATCCCAATTGTGCGGTACATCTACCTGTTGCCATTGCGAATCAATTTTAGGGTGCTTCACAAAGTCTTCTTCCTGTTGTGGCAGTTGGTCTAACATCACTGTTTCCCAAACAGAATTAAGCGAAACCTCTTTACGAAGTTTCGCCGTCTCCTTGTTGCTTTGACACCACCCAAAGCAACCAACTAAAAAAAAACAAAATATAAATTTTAAATCTTTCATCGTATTAATAAAAAAGCCAATCAACTGCCCCTTTTTCCCCCTCATCGATATAACCTACATCTCGAGGCGTAACGGTTTGATTTGCATCAATAAATCCTAAAATCAACACTCTTCCTTTACCCAAATCTAATTTATTTTCTCCAGGTTGAAAGGTATAGGTATGAATATTTATTCTTGGTAATTCTTTCAAATTCATCGCACTTGCCAAGATCACTTCGGCTTGGCCGTGAGCGTTTCCGGCTGCATCGGTTTCCAGACTTGGCGGGAATAAAAATCTTTTTTGGTCAGAATTAAAATAACCCACAACCAATTTCACCGCTTTGCTATTTTTGAATTTCAAATGCGTTCCGTTTTCATTTTGAGAAGTTTCATCGAAGGCAATTCCTTTTAGATTTTGCAACTCAGGAGCTACTTTTATCAGTTCTGAAATTGGCGTTCCGTACACTTTAGTTCCATTTTTAACTATATAAGTCCCTTTGTTTTCACTCAACATAGTTACCTCAGCAGTTTGCCATGGTTTGCCTTGCTTTGTTGCAACTTTGCCATCTTTCGATATTTTCAAAAGTTCCAAATTTCGTTTGAAATTAGCTAACTCTCTTTCATAATGTGGCAACAATTCTGCCCAGGTTTTGTTGTTTCCGTCGTCTCCGCCAATCGGTATACGGCGTTGGGCGGTCTGCATACTGTTGGCATACAAATAATGATCTTTCGTCAAATTAACCAAAGTTTCATAATATTCGATGCTTTTTTCCAGATGCGGAAGGGCTTTATCCAGATCGGAAATTTCGTTGGAATAGCTGTAACGCAACACCAAAATCGCGGCTTTCACTTTCTCCGAAAAGAAATCGGCAAAAGCTTTGTAAGCATGCATATCGTTTTTCAAACGCAAAAATTCGTCTTTGTCTTTGGTTACTTTTGACTCTGCTTTGTCGATGGCTTCAACAGCTAATTTTCCGTGTTGCGTGATTTCGGCAATGATTTGCGTAGGCAATTCCCCAACGTGAGGTTCTTTGTTCCATTCTTTTTTGGCGTACTCCAAAAGCAATTCGCCCACAGGACCACAAGATTCGTGAAATCCTGGATATACACGCCATTTGGCTGGATTTACCAATTGACTTTCGAACATTCCTAATAATAAAGTCTGGCGATTTCCTTCGGTGATTCCGAAACGTCTTAGAGTTTTTGGGGCAATTTCTCCGGCTTCTTCGTAAGCTTTCAGAATATTGTTGGCTCCTTCGGTATCAGTTCCAAATTTATCCGCTAATTGCTTGTCCCAATACTGAATTTCCTGACTTCTGTCTCTTTTGCTTTCCCACGCATATCTTGCCCAGGCTTTGTACCAAATCCAGTCGCGATCCATTTCCAACAAACGCTTATCGGTTTTGTCGGCTGTGTAAGGCCAATCCCAATACGACGCCTGTGGATACAAATGCAATGCGTTAGCACCGTGAGCACTGTGCATTGCCTGAACTGTTTTTTGGATAAAGTCGGGAGATCCGTAACGGAAAGGCTCCAGGTTTGCCAAAATATGAACGTTTGAGATATGCACCGAATTCAGAGAGCTCAACTTTTTGTGAATTTCTCCCCAAGGTCCGCGTGGCGTATACGTCGTCAAGGACTCACCGTTGTACTTGTGCATGGTGTATAAATTTTTATACAATGGAAGTGATTTTTCCATTACCAACGGCGCATCAGTATCGTGCGCACGAAGGATAATTGGTGGTTCGTCGGTTCTTCCCAAAGTTTTCATACCGTCCTGAACACCCGGAATAATCGTTTTGGTAAACCATTCTACGTCATCTTCAACTGTATTGATGGCTTCACCCAGACAAACCAACAATCCAACATTTGGATATTTTTCGATAAAAGCGGTAATTGATTTTTTAGTGTAATCAGCAATTTCGGGGGTTATTGGACGTGAACGATCTTGGGTTTTGATGTTATAATGCTCCGCAAATGGTTTCGAAACAATAATATTATAGAACATCTGAATCACCCAGATTCCTCTTTTGTTGGCTTCTACGGTAAGGTATTTATAGATTTCTTCATTCTTTTTGAAATCTTCTTCACTCACCTCTAACGCAAAAGGATAGTCTTTTAGTTTTACCAATGAAGCAAACGGATGTCCGTTCCATAAATACAAGGAATTCAGTCGGTTGTCGACCATCATATCCAGGTATTTTGTCCACAATTGTTTATCGTAAAACCAAGGAAAAGATTCCGGAGTGTACGGATATTCGTAAACGTCTCTTCCCGGAAGATAAACCGGTTTTTGAACTCCGATACAAGAACCTCTCAATACCATTTCAGGACTGTCCTCAATATTAATTGCTGACGGAATTTCGCCTGAAGTTTTGATTCGGTCTGCCAATTCCATAGCGCCGTACAAAGCTCCGGTTGCATCAGTTCCTTCAATGAAAATGATATTTTTTTGTGTGCGGATTTGAAAGCCTTCTTTC
>JAKFBW010000094.1:0-50701 GCA_036676965.1 Flavobacterium sp.
TTCAAATTATCGATGCTTTCGTTACGGGTTAGAATTTTTCTTTCGATGATTGTATTGATTATTGTGGCCTCTATCCTGTTGGCGTCCATCTCGATTATTCAGTTTAAAAACGAAGCCAAAGAATACCACCAAGAGCGATTGGAACGCAAAGAAAATGCGGTAAAAGAACACATCAATTATGTGCTTTCCACCACGACCTATCCGTTGACCTCTGAAAATTTAGACCTGATTTTCAAAGATAAAATTCACGAATTAGCCCAGATTCACAACAATGAAATCAATATTTACAGCCTGGACGGAACCTTATTAAAATCATCCAAAGAATCTTTTTCGGTTGATAAAATTGCTCCCCCTGTTCCGAAATACATCTTAAAACTGGTGCGCTCTTCGATTGAAAAACGTTATGTAGACATCAAAACTATAAACGGAATTAAAAACCGTTCCTCATTCAGTCAGATCAAAGACAACAAATTCAAACCGTTGGGTGTTTTGAATCTACCATATCTGGAAGATGACGGATTCTATGAAAAAGAGTTAAACAGTTTTCTTATCCGTCTTGGACAGGTTTATTCCTTCATGCTCATTGTTGCCTTCGCCCTGGCGTATTTTCTTTCTTCTTATATCACAAAATCCTTAAAAACCATTTCAGACAAGTTATATGAAACGAGTTTGAATCAAAAAAACGAAAAAATTGTATTGGAAGCCAGCAGTAAAGAAATCAACTTATTGATAAGCGCCTACAACCAAATGGTGGAAGAACTGGAAAAAAGTGCCGTAAAACTGGCCCAAAGCGAAAGAGAGGAAGCCTGGCGTGAAATGGCGAAACAAGTCGCCCATGAGATTAAAAATCCGCTGACGCCGATGCGTCTTACGGTTCAAAGTTTCCAGAGGAAATTTGACCCCAATGATCCCGACATCAACCAAAAGATGAAAGATTATTCAGAAACCCTGATCCAACAAATTGACACCATGAGTGCGGTTGCCTCGGCTTTCTCCAATTTTGCTTCGATGCCGGCACAACAGAACGAAACCTTAAATGTAGTTGAAGTTGTCGAATTGGCTTTGGATATTTTTAATGAGGAACACATCATTTTTGAAAGTCAGTCACCCGAAATTATATCAAAAATAGACCGTACCCAACTCATTCGCATTATCACTAACCTGGTTAAAAATGCCTTTCAGTCTATCCCGGAACAACAAGAGGACAAACGGGTTTTTGTTGCCGTAAAAAAAGAATCCAATCAGGTCTTAATAACGGTTGAAGATAACGGAATAGGGATTAAACCCCAAGATGCAGACCGGATTTTCGAACCTAAATTTACCACCAAAAGTAGCGGTATGGGATTGGGGCTTGGCATCATTAAAAACATTATTGAAAATTACAAAGGAACCATTACCTTTGAGACTGAATACGGAAAAGGCACCACCTTTACCGTTTCTCTCCCTATAATCAACTCCTAAAATCATCGATTATGAGCTACACTAACATTCTGGTTTCCAAAGAAAACAGCATTGCAACAGTTACTATAAATCGCCCCGAAAAGCTTAATGCCTTAAATAAAGCCACCATCGAAGAGTTGCATCAGGTTTTTTCAACATTGGAAAAAAACGACGAAACCCGTGTAATTATTTTAACCGGAAGTGGTGAAAAAGCATTTGTTGCCGGTGCCGATATTTCAGAATTTGCCGATTTCACGGTTGAAGAAGGGATACAACTCGCCGCACAAGGACAGGATATCTTGTTCAATTTTGTTGAAAATTTAAAAACACCTGTCATCGCTGCCATCAACGGATTTGCGCTTGGCGGTGGATTGGAACTGGCGATGGCCTGTCATTTTAGAGTAGCTGCCGATACCGCCAAAATGGGCTTGCCGGAAGTTTCCTTAGGCGTTATCCCCGGTTATGGCGGTACCCAACGCCTACCGCAATTAATCGGGAAAGGACGCGCCATGGAACTTATTATAACGGCAGGAATGATTCCGGCAGAGGAAGCCTATCGGATGGGCTTGGTGAATCATGTCGTACCACAAGCATCACTTTTGGATTTCTGTAATGGAATTGCCTCTAAAATCATAAAAAATTCGCCTTTGGCTATCAGTAATGCCATCAATGCTATCAACGCGAACTATAAAGACGGGGAAAATGGTTTTGAAACCGAAATTAAATCCTTTGGAAGCTGTTTTGGAACCGAAGATTTTAAAGAAGGTACGGCTGCCTTTTTAGAAAAAAGAAAAGCGGTGTTTACGGGAAACTAGAAAGTGTTCAGTATTCAGGTCGCAGTTAGCAGTTGGCAGTTACACACCAGAGGAAAATTTGCGAATTTTCAACATTAAAAAATTAAAAAAATCATGTCATACGAACCAATATTTGCCCTGTTTTGGGAAAGAGTAAAAGAAAGCATCGAGAATAAAACCTACGCCAAACTGACTTTGGCCAAAACCATTGGCGATACCGAATTGAAGAATATTTATGTCCGCCCAGTTTTGCTCGAAAATGACGTTTTCAGTCTGTCGCTTACGGCCCGTTACAAAACCGAAGAAACAGAAAGTTTTCATAGCTTAGACGAAGCTTATCCTATATTGGCGTCTTATATGAACAAACCATTTTTGACGGCCTTGTTATTTACCACCGATAATGACGTTACGTTTAAACTCAACAAAAAAAGGGTGGGAAGCATTATTGAACAAGCCCCTACCTTCAAAAATGCCTCGGATGTTATTCTGGAAATGAAAGAAAAGGGAATTTAAAATAAGTGGTCAGTATACAGTAAGCAGTTGGAATAAATAATATCAGTATCCAGTTGTGTGCTATAATCTCCGAAAATGACAAAAATGAAATATCTAATATCAATTTTTCTTTTAACAACATTCACAAGCATAGCTTTCGGACAGGAAAATAGAATTGAGCTTGCTAACTCAAATATTTTTTATACTGCAACTTACAAAGAAAAGGTAAACCAAAACAAAACTATTTCTGTTCGTGAATATCAAAAAGATACAATTATAAATAATCTAAAGTTCAAAAAATATAAATTATTAACTTTTATAGATATTGAAAAATCAAAAAAAGAAACGTTATATTATGAAACTTTTGAAAATGAAAATTATATAAAACTTGACAATAAGTTAAACATAATTCATTCTGTTAACTATGAACAAAATGAACAAATTGGCACAATATTCAACAAAAAAGAAAACATAAAATTGGAATATGTTGACACAAGAAATTCATTTCCAAGAGACAGTTTGAAACCAAACGAAAGAACACCAAAAAAGTTTTTTAGCATCGAAAACCCTAAAACAAACTTTGTTCTTTCAACAGATTTAAAAATTAATCAACTTGAAATAAAAGATACAATTTATACAAAACAACTTATTGGAGAAAATGTATTGACAATTTCAAATAATTTTCAAAAAAACAATCAAATATCAAATAAAGTAAATTTAACAATCGGGGATGAAATACAATTGTTTTACAGAAGAAGATGGTATGATGACAAAACTGGAAACGCTGAATTTGAGAATAAGCAATTTAAGAATCTGAAATACATAAAAGACAGCATAAATAATGGAAATAAAGTAATGATTTTTTTAACAAGTGGTTACAATTATTTAAGCGGTAATGAAGAACAAGAAAAACTTTTAAATTGTATTGTAAAAGATACTACTTATTATTTAGAAAATTATGCAATTCCTATTGAGAATTTCAAAACCAAAATGAAAATTTTACAAGACAATTCTATCTTTCTACAAACAGTTTCTTACAAAAAAATTGGTGAAACCAATTTTCCAATTATAACTCAATATAATTCAAGTTCGCCATATAGAAATTATGTTTTACCATATTTTCCATTTTCTTTTGTTGAAGCTGGAAATATTGAAGGATTTATTTCATATTTGAAACTTAATGGAAAAGAATATGGTACTAAAAGTGTTAGAACATATATAACTGACAAAACAAATATTAGAACAATAAAACAATTATCAGAAAATGAAGTTGAAATAGCATTTTTCTTGTTTGAAAAATCAAAAATTGAGGTTCAAATCTCTGAAAATGATAATGTAAAAACTATTTTTAAAAAAGAACTTCCAAAAGGAAATCATAGATATATATTAAAAACAGATAAACTAAAAGCTAAAAATTACTATAATATTAATTTCACTTATGAAACCAATAATGGTTCTGGAAGTATCTCAAACGGATTTGAAACTAAATAAAATACAGCCCACAGCTAGCTAATACAACGGATTTGGGTAATTGTTTAATGAAAAGTTGGTTTTGGTGCATAACCAAAAGTTACGGCTTCCTTAATCTGCAACAACCGCAAAGCCTAGGAACTCTATTAGAGACTGAACACTCGGATACTACTATACAGACTGAGACTGAACACTGCCAACTTATTTTTCCCCATCCCATTCCGCATAAAATTGCGATAAAAATCCTTCCATGTATTGATGTCTTTTTTGTGCAATCTGTTTGCCTGTTTCGGTATTCATTTTGTCTTTTAGCTGCAATAACTTCTCATAAAAATGATTGATGGTTGGCCCCTCGTTGTTTTTATATTCCTCCTTGCTCATTTTGGTGTTTGGAGGGATATTAGGATTATACAGTGCCCGGTTTTTGAATCCGCCATAATTGAAAGTTCTCGCTATTCCGATAGCTCCTATCGCGTCTAACCGATCTGCATCCTGAACAATTTGCAATTCTATCGAGGAGAAATTGCTTGCTGTATTTCCACCTTTGAAGGAAATATTTTCAATAATATTGACCACATGGTCAATTACCTCATCAGCAACACCTTCAGATGCTAAAAAATCGCGGGCCATTTTGGGACCAACCGTTTCGTCACCATCATGAAATTTACTGTCGGCAATGTCATGTAGCAATGCAGCTAATTGTACGATTTGAATAGTACAAACTTCGTTTTGGGCAATAGACAAGGCATTTTTATACACCCGTTGGATATGAAACCAATCGTGTCCCCCTTCGGCGTTATACAATTTATTTTTTACAAAAAGAATGGTTTTGTTTATTATATCTGGTGCACTCATATTAGGATTTTTTTATAAAAAAAGCTGATTTTTAAAGTCTAAACCTTAAAAATCAGCCATTCAATGTTTTAATTAATTTCAAAAAAATATGAAATCTGAAATTTATAATCTGGCCGGTTCTACCCATTTAAAAATATAAGGTTCTTGAGGGATAACCAATCTTTCAGAAATTCTTGCCATTCTTGCAGGTAATCTCATAAGATAATCACGGGCTTTCTCAGCTTCATCAGTTAATCCGGTGATTTTATCAATTTCCCATTTATCGATTAACTTTTGCATGATGTCTACATAATCATTGGCCGTATACACTCCGATACGTTGCGCCGAATCAGAAAAATGTTCGAAAACAGAACTGATTTTTTGACCGGATTCTCTCAAGAAATGCGCAGGCATCACAATTTTTGCTTTCATCATGTATTGAAAAGCAAGCATCATTTCGCTAGGATCCACCTTGAAAATTTCGGTCACAAAATGGCTGTAGGCATGATGGTGACGCATTTCATCCCCGGCAACCATTTTACACATTTTGGCTAATTTTTTGTCCCCGTAACTCTTCGCCAATTGCGAAACCCTGTTATGGGAAATATAGGTTGCCAATTCCTGGAAACTGGTATACACAAAGTTTTTATAAGGATCTCTACCGGTTCCGATATCAAAACCATCATTAAGCAAGTGTTGCGTTGTCATTTCGATCTCGTGCATGTTGACACGTCCCGATAAATAAAGGTATTTGTTTAACAAATCTCCGTGACGGTTTTCTTCACCCGTCCATTGACGAACCCATTTAGACCAACCGTTTCTTCCCAGATTATCTACCCCTTCCACTTCCATCAACCAATTCTCATAGGTAGGCAAGGCTTCTTCGGTAATCATATCCCCAACCATCGCAACCCAGAAATCATAAGGCAAATCTTTTGAGATTTCGCGTAATTCTTTAACCTCTTCCAAGAAATTATCACTTTCTGAATTAGGCAAAAAATCAGACGGTTGCCAAATCTCTTCCACAGGAATCAGATACTGGTCAACGAAACCTTCTACTTTATTTTCCAGAAATTGCATTACTTCCAGACGAATATTCTTTATAGACATTGTAATATATATTTTATAATTTTATTCCTTTTTTCACAGCACTTTCTGCTTGCTCCATTATATCTTTAAAACCCAATTCATTTACTGATAATGGTTTATGAACTACAAAGGTAAGGCGATTTCCCAAACCTAATGGAAAAAATCCATATTTTACCATTTTCCAGGAATTATTTATAGTTATCGGCACTACGTAAGCCGATGGTGCATACTTGCATAATATTTTCAAACCGCTCTGGGCAAATTCTTTTGGAACACCGGTTTTGCTTCGGGTTCCCTCCGGAAATATAACAGCAGAACGTCTGTGTTTTTCAATATATTCCCCCAAAACTTTAATCGCCGGTATGGCCTGTTTGGGATCTTTTCTGTCAATCAGGGCCGAACCGCCATGTCGCAGATTATAGGAAACACTTGGAATCCCCTTTCCTAATTCCTTTTTACTCACAAACTTGCAATGAAAACGTCGTAAAAACCAAATCATGGCAATAATGTCATACAAACTTTGATGATTGGACACAAAAATCAAAGGCACTCCCTTTGGAATCGATTCTATATTTTCAAATTTATAGGTTGTCCCTAATAGATTGGTGCATTTCAACAAGAAAAAATTCAAATAATCAACACTTTTTTTATGGGCCTGGTATCCAAAGACATTCAGGCAAACCCACTGAATGGGATGAAAAACAACTAATGTAAGTCCAAAACACAAATAATAGAGTACGGATATGGGGTACGAAAGTATTTTTTGCATGTATTAAAAAAAATTAGCTACAAAAGTAATAAATATATTTTTAGTGTTATTTAATTCCGAAATAATAATAGGTTTACCGTTAAATTGTACCTTTGGAAACTAAAATTCTTGCCATTTTACACTATAAATGAAGTTCACTTACCCAAAAGAAGAAAAACTCAAAAGTAAAATCACCATCGGAAAGTTGTTTTCCGAAGGAAAATCGGTATCTAAATACCCTTTGAGACTCGTTTACTGCGCCACCGAACCGGGAGAACATCAGAAAATAAAAATGGGGGTTTCGGTTTCGAAAAAAAACTTCAAAAAAGCGGTTGACCGGAATTATTTTAAACGCGTGCTGCGGGAAACCTATCGATTGAACAAACACCTCCTGATTGATAATCTGGACCAACCCTATTCCTTTATGTTCTTTTATCAAACCAAAGAGCGATTGAGTTATGAGGAAATCAACACCAAAACCATTCAACTGTTTGAGAAGTTTATAGCCCAAAACATAAAAAAGGATACAAACCAAACTACCGCTTCAGAAGAAAAAGAGTAAGGAACTTCTTTAACGTTCTATGCGTTTCATCTCAATCCTATTTATTGGCGATTTATTCTTATTTTAGTGGTCAAATAAACAATATCCATGGTACCTTTTTTCAAAAAAAAATACATAATCCCCGTTGTTGCTTCGGCATTTTTATTTGTTGGTGTCAGTTTTAAAGACAATTTTTTTGAGATAGCCAAGCAAATAGAAATCTTCACCACGCTATTTAAAGAACTGAACAACAACTATGTCGATGAAACCAATCCCGGTAAATTGATGGATACTGCCATCAAAAGCATGTTGGCCAGTCTGGATCCTTACACCGTGTACTTCAATGAACAGGATGTGGTGCGGTTTAAGATCAACAATACCGGTGAATATACCGGAATAGGTGCCATGATTACCCGAAAGGAAGACAAAATCCTCATCAGGGAAGTCTATAAAAACTTTCCTGCCGACAAAGCAGGCCTGAAGGCCGGAGATGAAATCGTTCAAATTGGCGATGTGCTTTTGGCTGATTTCAAAGAAGACGCCTCACAATTGCTGAAAGGTGCCAAAAACACCAAAATTGATTTGCAATTCATTCGCCAGGGCAAAAAAAACACCTGCCAGATTGTTCTTGATGAAGTCGAAATAAAATCGGTACCATTTTATGCCAAAGTGGATGACAAAACAGGATATATTGTTTTAACCCATTTCAGCAAAAAAGCATCCAGCGAAACCAAATCAGCTCTGGAAGACCTAAAAAGACAGGGGGCAGACAGAATTATTCTTGATTTAAGGAATAACCCGGGCGGACTGCTCAACGAGGCCGTAAACATCTGCAATTTATTTGTTCCCAAAAATGAAATCATCGTAACCACAAAATCGAGAATCGAAAAACACAACAACACCTACAAAACCTCCTTTGAACCCATAGATACCGAAATCCCCCTTGTTATTCTTGTCAATGACAAAAGTGCTTCGGCCTCCGAAATTGTATCCGGAGCGTTACAGGACTTAGACCGTGCCGTTATTGTGGGAACCAAAAGTTTTGGGAAAGGATTGGTACAAAGACCGGTAGATTTGACGTACAACACCCAGTTAAAAGTCACTATTTCCCGTTATTACACCCCTTCCGGACGATGCATCCAGGCCTTGGATTATTCAAATAAAAACGTCAGTGGTGAAGCCACCAGAACGGAAGCGAAAAACTACAACGCTTTTAAAACCCGAAAAGGCAGAACGGTTTATGACGGCGGAGGGATTTCACCGGACATTGAACTAGAGGAATCCAAAACCAGTACCATCACCAAGGCCTTGCTAAAAAACGACGGAATTTTCAATTATGCCACGGTATATTATTACAAAAAATCAAATGCAGGCAATCAAATTCCGACGCTGACTGATACCGACTTTGCTGAATTCAAACAATACCTGAAAGCGCAACATTTTTCCTTTGACACCGAAACCGAATTGGCACTGAAAAAGACTTTAGAAGCCGCCAAAAAAGAAAATATAGACCAAAATATCACTGCCGAATACCAACAATTACTAACTACGCTGCAAAAAAGTGAAGACCTGCTATTGGACAAAAACAAAAAGGAAATCCAAAACTTAATTCTGGACGAACTCATCAAACGCTATCAATATCAGGAAGGATTGTATCAATATTACATAAAAAACAGTTCTGAAATCAAGAAAGCTTCAACCGTTTTGAATAACAGTGCCGAATACAAAAGCATCCTTAAAATTTGATAAAAATTCACTTCAAAATACTCCTTTTTTTCTGCTACAGTTTTCTTTCTGCACAAGAAAGAACAACGGAAACCGCTTACTTTGAATTCAACAAATACAGCCTGCAAAAAAATCAGATACAAAACATCCTGAATTTTGTAAAAAAAATTGACACTTCTACAATAGAATCTGTGCAAATTTACGGCTACTGCGATGACAGAGGAACCAATGATTACAATTATAAACTATCGGAGAACAGGGTGAAAACCGTTCAAAATATTCTGGTTGAAAACGGCTTCAATAAAAACAAATTTATAATCATTGAAGGCAGAGGACGCGTATTATTATCAAAGGATACCGTCAGGGATTTAAATCAAATACGTTCCAAAAACAGGCGTGTTGATATTTTTCTGGTCAAAAAAAACAGCTTCAAAAATGGAATCTACAATTCTTTTCATGAAACCCATGCCGTTGGCAATCGTATTTTCCTGGACAATATCTTATTTGCCTTAGGCAGCAGTAAACTCAATGCACAATCTAAAAAAGAATTAGACAAAATCGTGCTGCTTCTTCAAAAAGACAAAAGGATTAACTTTGAAATCCAAGGGCATGTCTGCTGTACGCCCAACTACTATAGCGATGGTATTGACCGGGAAACCAACGAAAGAAAATTATCCTCTAATCGCGCCAAAACGGTATTCCGCTATTTAATTTCAAGAGGGATCAACAGCCTTCGGATGACGTATAAAGGATGCGGAAATAAATTCCCCTTAGGAAAAGGAGAGGCATTTGACAGAAGAGTAGAATTTGTGATTACTAAGATATAATCACAACCTTAATAACTTCTAAATATCTTTTTAAACAAATTTAAGGCTTCTCAAAAGTGACCGATTTTATAATGGCCTCTAATTCGAGCATCAAATCCCGCTTTTCTTTTGAAGGGGAATAACAAAATCCTTCCAGCACCAAAACACGTTGATTTTCTTCATCGATAATGACGTAGTTTATAAACGGCCCCGACATGAAATCGTCTTTCAATTCCCAGGTGCCTTTAGTGACATAAGTGACCCTGCCTTCGAGTTTAATCTTGAAAAAATAGGGCGCATAGGCCTCTTCGGTAATCATATCGGTATGGAGTTCCTTACCGTGTATATACAAACTTCCGATGGAATCACGCATTTTTATAATATTGGTAATCAAATTTCCACCGTTATGAATGGAACTAAGCGGAACCTGATATATTAATAAACTTGTATTGCCGCTTACTATTTCCTTTTTTAACCACATAAAATGAGCCCCATTCACGACATATTCATAGCTGGAGGGGACTTCCAATGAAATTTGGAATTTATCAGCAATGATTCTCTGACTGAGTAATGACTTTTTATTGATTCGCAGGCATTCCTCAATTTCTGTTTGGTGGATAATCTGAATGATTTGAGGTGTATTCTTTTCGATAATATCCAGAATGGCGCTTGCTGTTTTTCCGGTAATATGGAAAACATTTTGAGGCGAACCGTACTGGTTTTTCCTGATTTTGAATTGATTTTTTTCGGCTTTTTTGACCACGATGATATTGCGGCTGTCGGTCATAAATCCTTCCATGAGTTTCACGGGATATTGATTTATGGTAAAAAGCGGTTCTTCCTGAGGCAATCCGATTACGGCCGAAGCAAACTTATTTCGTATGCTATCCCCAACTTCCCCATTCCATAATTGATCTTCAATAATAACCGAAATCGTATTGATTTTCCCCGTAGTTTTATGGGGCAGGTTTTCATTCTTTTTTCCGCAGGAAAAAAACAATGCCGTAACCAGAAGAAATAAAAAATGGGTTTTATTCATTATAATTCAATTATGAAACGCCATTAACAAAAAGTTTGCTCAAGCAAACACCAATAAATAAAAAAGCGATACTATATATGACAACTAACAAATAAATTTCACATATATTAAATAAAACCCAAATTTATAGAAGATTATCGTATTATCCGTTGTTTATTTTCAACTTCATTCCGGGTTTAAGTTCTTCCCCGCGAATATCATTCCATTTTTTCAAATCGGAAATACTAACCCCCGGATATTTTTTGGCAATACTATAAAGAGAATCTCCCTTTTTAACATAATAATCCGTTGATGCTTTTTTAGCAACCGTGGCATAGTCTTTTTTCTTGAATGAATTTACAGTGGCTTTATCGGTATAGATTTTTACTTCATTTTTGGCCACAATCAATGTCTTTCCTAAAGCGATGGTATTATCAGACAAATTATTCCATTCTTTTAAATCGGTCAGGGAAGTTCCGAATTTCTTCGCAATATTCCCCAGATTATCACCTGCCTGAACCACATATTCAATATCTTTCAATTCAGGGGCTGAAGCCAATTCCTCTTTTGATTCTGGATCCGGAGTTAATTTTTCTCTAAGCTGCAAAGTCGTTCCTGTATGAACATCACTCCCTTCCAGATGATTCCATTTTATAATTTCGGCAACACTAACCTTATATCTTTTAGCAATGGCAAACAAACTCTCTCCTTTTTGGACTACATAAATATAATCCTTATTGCTCGTCAAGGTATCTGTTGAAATGGCTTTCTTCACCTTTGATTCGGCTACAGCATTGATTTGTTTTGCCGCTGTCTGTGCAGCTATTTCCTCTTTCCCAGACTCATTCTTGGCAACGGCCAGGCTTTCTGAGGTAATAATTTTTAAACTTTTTCCATAACCGATAGCATTGCCGCTAAGATTATTCCATCTTTTTAAATCGGCAAGAGCAACATCATATCTATTGGCAATCGCGCTTAAATTATCGCCCCGTTGCACTTTATAATATTTTATTCGTCCTTGTTCTCTTTCTGTCGGCACATAACTGCTTTCGGTTCTGGCAATAGCAGTGGTGGTAATCGTTTGAAAAGGTTTTTCTTTTACCTCGGAATCATGTTGTACATAAGCGTATACTTTATCTTCATTTGAAGTAAAAAGGGCTATTTTATCTTTTGGCAACCTTAAATAATGATACTGGTCCGGATAAAACGGAATCACATTCAGTTTGTACGAAGGATTCAGCAATTGCAATTGCGATACAGGAACATCCATTAAATCGGCAATTTGCTTGAATGACATTTGTTTTTTAATCAATATCGTGTCGGTGGCAAAATGTTGCAAGGGAGCCTTATTGGGCTTAATTCCGTGTTCTTTACGGTATTCGTACAGGTACATCGTTGCCAAAAAAGCCGGAACATATCCTTGGGTTTCTTTAGGAAGATGTTTTCTGATATCCCAAAAACTTTGTTGCCCACCCGAGCGTCTGATGGCTTTAGAAACATTTCCGGGTCCTGAATTATAGGACGCCAAAACCAATTCCCAATCACCAAAAATGGCGTACATATTACTCATGTATTGTGCGGCAGCCTCCGAAGCTTTCAGCGGATCACTTCGCTCATCTACATAGGAATCAATCTTGAGATTGTATTGCTTTCCGGTATGATACATGAACTGCCAGATTCCTGTCGCTCCCATTTTGGAAACCGCTTTCGGATTTAAGGCCGATTCCACGATGGCCAAATATTTAATTTCCAAAGGCACATTTTTCCTGGCAAACGCCTCTTCAAACATGGGGAAATAATATTCAGAAGTTGCCATTAAGCGTTCAAACGATTTTTTTCTGTTTTTAAGAAACGACTTGATGATATTTTCTAAACTTGGATTGTATTGAATCCTGAACGGTGATTTCGCATTCATGGCTTCCAATCTTGACTTTAGCAATTCGGTAGACAATTCATAATCGACTTTTACATCGCTATCCATTGACGCAATATCACCGGTAATTTCGTTATACAAATCCAGATCTGTCAATTCTTTCGTCCATAAACTATCGACACAAGAAGCCATTTTGTCATTGATAAACGTTTTTTTAATGGAATCCAGATACGATAGCTTCGTCTCTATACCATCAATTCCTTTGTTCTCGGCAATTTCTTGCGAAAACAAAGGAATTGATAGTAGTAATAGAAATGATATTGTGGTTTTTTTTACACTCATACTTTCTTGTTAACAAACTAAATACTAAACGATTAGAAAATCATTTTTACAAACTTAAGATGTTACAACTAAAAATTTCTATAAATATTGTTAAAACTGCGAAAATTAGTCTAAAATAGCCGCAATTCCCGGTAAAACCCTACCTTCCAGCATTTCAAGCATCGCTCCTCCACCTGTAGAAACATAACTTACTTTATGTTCGAAACCAAATTGTTTTACGGCCGCAACAGAATCGCCACCACCCACAAGTGAGAAGGCTCCGTTTGCAGTTGCCTCGGCAATATAGTCTCCAAGGGCAATCGTCCCTTTGGCAAAAGTTGGCATTTCGAATACTCCTAAAGGTCCGTTCCAAAGAATTGTTTTAGACTCTAAAATTACTTTTTTGAAGTTTTCCAATGATTTTGGTCCTGCATCCAATCCTTGCCATCCATCAGGAATTTCACGAACATCTACTATTTTAGTATTAGCTGTATTTGAAAAATCATCCGCAGCAACAACATCAACCGGAATATGAATTTGAACTCCTTTTTCTTTAGCCAATCTTAATATTTCCAATGCCAATTCTTGTTTGTCGTCTTCACAGATAGAATCTCCAACTTTTCCACCCAACGCTTTTACAAAAGTAAATGTCATTCCACCACCGATAATCATGTGGTCTACTTTATCCAAAATATTCTCGATAACCGTGATTTTGGAAGATACTTTAGAACCTCCAAGAACAGCTGTTACCGGTTTTTCGCTATCTTTTAATACTTTGTTAATGCTTTCAATTTCTTTGGCCAATAAAGTTCCAAAACATTTGGCTGTTGGAAAAAACTGGGCAATGATTGTTGTAGAAGCATGTGCTCTGTGCGCTGTTCCGAAAGCATCATTCACATAGATATCTCCCAATGAAGCCAATTCTTTTGCGAAAGCCATGTCTCCTGCTTCTTCTTCAGCATGAAAACGCAAGTTCTCCAATAATAAAACTTCACCCGCTTTTAAATCATTTGAAGCTTGTTTAGCCACTTCACCTACACAGTTTGAAGCGAATTTTACAGGTACTCCAAGAATTTCAGTAGCTGTTTTTAATATATGTTTTAATGAATATTTTTCTTCAACTCCTTTTGGTCTTCCTAAGTGGGACATTAAAATTACACTCCCACCATCGGCAAGAATTTTATCGATGGTCGGTTTTGCCGCTTCGATACGGGTAACATCCGTTACATTAAAATTTTCGTCAAAAGGCACGTTAAAATCAACGCGTATAATTGCTTTTTTAGCTGCAAAATTAAAGTCGTTTAAAGTCTTCATTAAATCGGGTTTTTAGTTTATTTTTTTTGAAAGTGCAACAAATATAGGACTTTTAGATTAGTATTAAATTTGAAAAAACAGAAAAAATCCATTTCAACCGTACGAAAACGTTGTAAATTAACAAATTAAGCGTTTTCCGTTTCATAATATGCTGCTGCGCTTCCAAAAACATCAGATTGTATTTTTAATTATTTGCCAGTACGGTCAAAATAAAAAGCCTTCCCCATCATCAAGATGACAGCAAAGGCTTCAACCGGTACAGTTGTTTTTTATATATTTTTAAATTATTCCTGATAATAGCAAATCGCCAGATTGGGCTGGACGGCAAACATATTGGTTTCATATCCATCGGCATCATCAACTGATTTAGACACCAGATAATGGTTTTCTACAATTCCAAAATACCTGAGCAAAGGCGAATAGAACGTTATTCCTATTTTATGTTTCGAACTATCGGTACTGTCGGTATTGACAATATCAAATTGGTAATTGGTAAACGGAAAATACGTATTCCCCAGCTTGTCTGCCAGCCGATACAGATTTCCTTTCAATTGTACCACATAGGCATTGGCAGCAATCCCGACCAGATAATGCAATTGGGCTGCCTTTTCATTTTCTGCCAATAATTCCCTGAAGGTGTTTTTAGGATTCTCTTTGGCGTTGAATTGCTGATGCTGCATCAGGTATTCCTTGAAAGTATCTTCCCAAACATATTTATCCCAGGTCAAAACTGCGGTGCTGTCTATAACGAGTCGATACGCCAATCGGATTTTAGTTTTGCTCATAAACGCTTATTTATCTGATGGGATTTCCAAAATCATAAGCAGGGCATTTTCGGATAGCGCTTCCCATTCTATTGTTTCAATTTGTTCGATTCGTAAACCGTCTCTTGCTTCCAACAGGCGGTTTTCTACTTCAAAAGCGCCATGAATGACAAAGACAAAAACTCCGTTGGAAGCCTCTTTAAGGGTATACAAATCCTCTTTTCTTCCGTCATAGATTCCGACAAAACCGAGTGCCTGGGATGTTTCAAACAAAGGAATCAACTGATTTTTTAGGTTTAAATCAAAATCAAATGACTTGCAATTATTTTGGGGATGTTGCTCTTTGGCGTTAAACCAAATCTGCAAATAACTCACATTCTGCCCATAAGGATTATACAACTCAAACGACATTCCTTTTTTGGCCTCGATATGACTTATCTGTTCGACCCTAATGAAATCTTCGTTCCCCAAGCTGTCTTTGTATTCTACTCCTCCAAACAATGGCAACAATATTACATCAGCACTGCTTTCCACAGTAGTTATAACACTGCACTTTGGCAAAAGAATTTCTTCATTTAAAAGATAAATGTAATTGGAATCACAATGATTATCCGAGGCGTTAATTGTTATAAAACGCTTTCCTGTCTCGGTTATCGAGATTTCCCTAAAATCTGATTTGTATATCTGAGCCTGATGTTGTTGTATCATTTTGATGTGATGGGGGTTCTAAATTACTGTATCATCCGGCCACATTAATGGTGTGTTCCAAAACAAATCCGGCGGCTACACTTCCTGTAATGGTCGACATTTCATTGCTTACACCATCCGAAAAAACATTATCATTAGCGTTATAGGTATATCCGGTCATTCCTTTGGTATAGCCATTGGCCGTTGATGCGTTTACCAAAACAACCGCACTGCCCGATCCTTCCGGAAAAGCAATTTGGGTGACCAATAACGAGGTTCCCGAAGCACTGTAAACGTGCACATGAATGTGTGTCGCCCTACCACTGTACCATCCCGGAAAAATAGAGGTGAAACTCACTTTTCCGTTGGCATCGGTAGTTTGTCTTCCTCTCAAAAAATGAACTGCCGTGTAATTTACCGATTGCATTCCGGTGCCCCCATATTCGGAGTAATACCCGTCTTTATCGCAATGCCAGATGTCTACAATCGCCCCTGCCAAGACCGCACAACTGGCATTGGTGTTTTTTATCGTAATGTTAATGGTAAATCCTATCCCTGTTCGATCGCTTACAATATTTGAGGTTACCAATGACGAAGGGGATTTCGTTGGAAACGGCCCCGCTGTTTCGGATGAAGTAACGGAACAACTTCCCGAACTGCTTGATGATCCGGTAGACGAACCCGTTGAAGAAGAAGCATCTGTAGTTGTACTGGATGAAGAAACATCATCGTCATTACTGCAAGCATTAATTACAGGAATGGTCAAAGCCCCTAATCCTGCTATACCTAATCCTCTTAAAAATTCTTTTCTTTCCATAATAATACCATTTTAAGGTTACGGTTATAAAAGTATCCAAACACATGAAAGCACTAAAATTTATGAGGTAATTGGATGATTTTAAGCGGTAAACCGATAAAAATAAGATTGAATTTGTATTTTTTTAACAATAACACCGCCTCTTATTCTTTATTAAGCAACACAAAAAAAGCAGTTTCGTAACTCGCACTTACAGGAATTTCTTCTTCCTTGATATAAATGATTTTGTTTCGCACTTTATCGATTTTGGAAATAGGTACAATAAAAGAGCGATGCACCCTTACAAATTCAGGAGTTGGCAGTTTTTCCAATATCGCTTTCAAGGTCATCCGGGCCACTACGGTTTTTTGATTCTGGATGTTGATTTTTAAATAATCATCCAGACCTTCGATAAAAAGAATATCCGAAAACAGAATTTTTATCAGACTGTAATCGGCGCGAATGAAAAGATACTGTTGCTCCGGATTCTGGTTTTGCAATTTCCATTGCGAGTATGCTTTTTCGACCGCTTGTTGGAAACGGGAGAATGTGAATGGTTTCAGGATATAATCGGTCGCACTCAGGGTAAATCCTTCGACAGCATACTCCGAATAAGCCGTGGTAAAAATCACCATCGTTTTGTGTGGCAGTTTTTTATAAAAATCCAAACCGGAAATCGAAGGCATATTGATGTCTAAAAACAACAAATCGACAGGATATTTCTTCAAATATTTAAAGGCGTCTTCCGATTTGGTAAAGGTTTTTTCCAGACTGATTCCTTCCATTTGATTGCAAAAACTTTGCAAAACCTCTAGTGCCAATGGCTCATCATCTAATGCAATTGCTTTTAACATCCTACTTTAATCTTTAGGGTAATAGTATAGGTTTCTTGATTGTCATCAATAGTCAATTCATGTGTATTGGGATACAAAAGAGACAATCTTTCTATAGTGTTTTGCAGTCCTATACCGCCATCCGATTGGATGGATTGCACTTTATTATTGGAAACAAACAATGTCAAATCGTCTTCTTCAATGGTGATTTGAATCTTGATTTCAGAATCCTGATTCGGATTCACCCCATGCTTGAAGGCATTTTCAATAAATGAAATCAAAATCAGCGGTGTAATGCATTTGCCATAGGCATTACCCGCTACCTCATAATCAACCTTAACCGTGTTTCCCAGCCGTGTTTTTTGAAGCTGAACAAAATTATTGATGTAATTGATTTCCTTGTCCAATCCAATCACATCGTCGTTGGCATTGGTAATGATATACCGCATCAGTTCCGACAATTGCACTACGGCATCGGCGGTTTGATCTGACTTTTTTATGGCCAAAGCGTAAATGCTGTTCAAGGTGTTGAACAAAAAATGCGGGTTAATTTGTGCTTTCAAAAAAGACAATTCCGATTTCATTTTGTCC
Source organism: Flavobacterium sp. (assembly GCA_036676965.1). GTDB lineage: Bacteria > Bacteroidota > Bacteroidia > Flavobacteriales > Flavobacteriaceae > Flavobacterium. Next base: position 18,137 of record JAKFBW010000094.1, read on the forward strand.
TTTTCTACTTTTCGCAAACGGTTATTGATGGCAAACAGCAAACTGGAAACCACCCCGATCAAATAAACCAATGCCGTGTGGCCATATTGTGTTGGCGGCCCATGGTTGGGTTGAAAATCCATCGGTCGCGGTCGCGGCATCCGGCCTTTGTACGGCATTCCATCCCGGAAATCGAGAAAATTTCGTTCCGGATGATCCAAATAGGTTGAAATCGAAAGAAAGAAAAGCAAAAACAGGGCAATTACCGCAAAGTATACCACTTGTTTTTTCGAAAAATACACTTTCGGAATCAGATAATAATAATTGAAATAGAAGAAAACCAACAACAAGAAATAGATAAAGAAATAGATTCTGTCGTGGGCATTATGGGATAAATCAGGCAAATTAAAAATACTTCCTGAGGTAGTAAACGCATAAGGCAGAAACATAAATGCCAGACACAGGCAAATATGCAAGGCATAAAAGGAAATGTTTTTTTTCATTACAACTGACTTAACCAATTCAAATTTAAGCTTCTTAAGCCGGGCATTCAAATTATTGAGGTAAAAATCGGAAATCTTGCGATGACTTCAGCTGTTAAGCCTGTAATGGTTTGTTTTTGAAATCGGTTAATCGTGTACCGGGCTCTGTGTACACGGACAGTTGCTGATACCCGCAAAAAAATCCAACCCTATGGTGACCACATGCGTTCCCGAATTGAATCCCGCCAAAGCATTCAGCGTTAGCTGATACGAATACCCAAAATAAAAATTAGACTTCTTAAAACCCGCCATTGGCCCCAAATTCAGCGGTTTAAAAACCTGATCGTTGAGAAAACGATAGGATATCCCGGCCCAATAGTAATCCTCATATTTATTAAAATGCCTGTATTTGATATTTACGTCGGTACTCGATCGTTTATCACTGGCAAACATCTGATAGTAAACAGAAGGTTCGTACTCCACCCTGCTATTATTAGGGCTTTTAAAAACATAACCGGAATAAATCTGGTAATTCAAAAGCAAATTGGGCTCTACTCCCCTGTATTTATCAATATTCTTAGCCAAAATATTACTGGCATTAAGGCTGAGATAGAAAGAATTATTTCGATACAAGGCACCTATATCAAAGTTATTGTTTGAATTGAACCGGTTATCGGTGATATTCGGGTCTAAAACAGGGATTTCATAGGTGGTATTAAACTTATCAATATCTATTTTAAAATTATTGATGTTATAGGAAATCCCCAAAGACAGATATTGCTTGGTATAGTAATCCAGGATAAGGTGTTGTGCAAAAGAAAATTTGGCCCCCGTTTGTTTGGTGTATCCATTACTGTCATTGTAAAAAGAAACCCCGATACCCGAACGGTCGGCAATCCTAAAATCGGCATACACCGATTGGTTTTCCGGGGCGTCCTTTATCCCCACCCATTGGGTGAGTCCGTTGGCCCTGATTTTTAAGTTATCCCCAATCCCGGCGAATGTTGGAGATACAACAAAATGATTATCCGCCAGATATTGGGTATAAACCGGCAAATTCAACTCCTGGCCATAACCCGAAGTTATGGCCAAAAGCAGAACTGATATAAGTATTTTTTTCATATATGTAAAAGTTGTTTTTTAGTGGTCATATATGTTTTCGCCTTTTTATTATTGGTGTTTGCTTGCGCAAACTTGTTGTTAATGTCGATTTCATTTAAATATTTTTAATTTGAGATAAGCAAACCGTTGCAGGCATCTGTTATCTGTACAGGGTAAAATGGCCCACAAATTCGCGATTGTCTTTTGGATCATTCAGTCTTAAAACATACCAATAATCTCCGGAAGGAAGCTCCTGACCGTTGTATTTTCCGTCCCAATATTCGCCCAAACGATAGGTTGCTATTTTTCTGCCGTATCTGTCAAAAATATCGAATGTCAGATCTTTATAATTTACGGTACATCCGGGAGCCCATCCATCGCTAATGCCATCTCCATTTGGCGTGAAATAATTCGGGATACATACATCGATGTACTCAAAATATCGGGTTGCCGAAGCGACACAACCATTAGCATCGGTAACCTCAACCGTATAATCCCCCGATTTGTAGACGATGAACGTATTCTTGGTTCCATTAGATTCCCCATTAAAGGTGTACTGGTATCCTCCACCACCACCGGTTGCCGTGGCCACAATCTCATTCAATCCACCATCGTTCAGTACCAATGCCAGCGGATCAACCTGTAAAATCTCGAAATTGGCCGTTCTTTGAATACAGCCATTGGTATGTCTGACATCAATATAATGATTTGGCCCCGGAACTACATTTGTGAATACATTACTCATCTGATATGATGCCCCATCGAGTGAATAATCCAAATCAGCCGGATTAGTTATACTGGCATCCACGGTCACGGTAACCGTATTGTTCGCCGCATTGTTTACACAGCTGTAATCTACTGCCGCTATCGGATTTACTTTCACAGATTCCGGCAAAACAACCACCCATTCGACACTACAAGCATTGGCATCCCGAATATATACCGTATGGCTTCCTCCCGTCAATCCGGTAAAATCAAATTGCGTCTGTGTCGCAGTCCCGGTGGTATATGTTCCGTTAGGATTGTCTAAACTAACGCTGTAAGGTGAAACCCCTCCGGTAACTTCAATCATAAATGCGGCATCTTTGTCTCCGAAACAAATTTCAGGAATTATCGTGCCCGGAATGGTAGATGCTACTATCGGTGCCGGCTCTGTGATATCAAAATTGATTTTAACATAACATCCCAAAACATCCTGAACAATAACATCGTAATTGCCCGGCGCCAGTTTATCGAATATGTTGGTGTCTAAAAATTGGTTCAAATTAGGAGAGATGGCATATTTAATAATACCCGTTCCTCCGGAAGCATTTACGGTAAACACTCCGTTATTGGCTCCATTACAGCTCACTTCTTGAGTGACATAAGTTGCTGTTAATGGGGCTAAAGGTTGCGTAATGCTAATCATGGAAGATAATGTGGTACAATCCCCACTATCCACCTTTACCTGATAATTCCCCGCAAATAAGCCTGTAAAATTTCCCGAAGCTGTTGGCCCCTGTACAATGGCTCCCGATCCGTTCAATAAGGTATAGCTATAATTTCCTAAGCCTCCTTGCGCTGTTGCAACAATAACCCCCGTATTATCCCCTGCACAATTAATGACCGCATTTGTCCTGTCTAAATTAATGGTCAAGGCCGGTAGTGGATCTATTTTGATCTGGTTGGACACATTAGAAATACAACCATTGGCATCTTTCACATAATAAACATAAGTGCCTACCGGTACCGGGAATGTTGTTGAAGTCGCAAACGAACCTAAAACGGTCGTAAAAGTAGCATTCGTACTGAACGTATAAGTTCCCGTTCCGCCAGTTGCACTCAAAGTCAGTCTGGTTTGAGTCAAACAGGTTTGTGTTGTCGCCACCACCAAACTGGCACTTACTTTTGTTGGTTGTGCAATAACAATAGGAGCAGAAGTTGCCGAACAGCTGTAGCCATCGGTTACGGTAATCGTGTAGGTTCCTGCTCCTAAACCACTAAATACAGGCGAAGCTTGCGGGCCACTGGCAGTAGCCGGAACCAACGAAGTGGTATTCAAGGTGTACCTATAATTCGATCCCTGACCACCTGAAGGTAAATTCACCGTAATCGTAGCCGTTTTATCTCCAAAACAACTCAACATCGTTGTATTTGGGCTTGCTGTTACGGTGATTGGTGTTGGAATCACCAAAGTAACATTTGTTGTAGCCACACATCCTTTACTGTCTCTTACATTAACCGTGTAAGTACCGGCAGTTAAATTGGTAAAACTACTCTGGGCAGAATAGGCTACAGTTAGCGGTCCGGTCAATTCAAACTGATAGCCTCCCGTCCATCCGCCTGTGGCTGTTGCCGAAATAGAACCATCATTATTTCCTGAAATACAAGTTATTGCTGTATGGGTTTCGGCTATCGCCAAAGCTGCTGTAGGTTGTGTAATGGTAAAGTTTTTACTCACTGTACAAAACGGACTATTCGTTAAAGTAGCCGTTATGGTATAGGTTCCGGCAGCCAAAGCACTAATCGTAAGAGGCCCGGCAGTAGCACTTGTACCGGATGTAACCGGATTGCCAAGCGCATCAACTATTGTATAACTAAACGCTCCCGCCTGATTCGGATTGGTTGCCGTAATTACCCTGTCGATTAAAGTTACATTGGCGGCGCCGTTGTTTCCTCCGAAACAGCTCACATCTGTAACACTATTGATGGTTAAGTCGAAAGTGTTCGGTTCGTTTACGTAATGAACACTTTTTACACTACAGCCTGTTGCCGGATTCTCAATAGTAATCAGGTAATTACCAATATTTAATCCTGTGAAAACTCCCGTGGTATTAGTAACATTATAATTAGCCCCAATGACTCCAGTTGTCGCATTAGAATCAGCTACCGTATATTGTAAACTCGCTGGTGTTCCTCCGATGCTGCTTACCGATACGGTGATGTCTTCCGGATTGGTACAGCTGATCGCCCTGTCAACATTTACCGTTACTTTATCTAAAGCGATAAATGGCACAATTGGAATGGTTGCCGGTGCAGCACCTATACAACCTTTGCTGTCATAAACGTTTACCGTATAGGTTCCTCCCAATAAATTGGCTTCTGTATATATAGTGCTGGCGCCAAACTGAACTACCGCCCCGCCTTTTATAAATTCATAATTATACACTCCCGATCCACCGGTTACTCCCGTTACGGTAATTGTAGCGAAATCGGTCGCGTTGGAACCTGTATTACAACCAAATTGTGACACCGTTGGAGCCGGAACTGTTATAATAACCGGTTCATCAACAGTAATAGCTTGAGTTGCCACACAACCTCTGGCCGAAGTAACGGTCACTGTATAATTCCCTGCTGTTAATCCGCTAAAGATGTTAGATAGCTGAGCCGATCTTGTTGCAGTACCCGAAAGGCTGTAGTTATAAACCGGATTGTCATTCACTCCCGAAGCAGGTGTAGTCATGGTAGCGGTAATAACACCGTTGCTTCCGCCGTTACAGCTCACATCCGTTTTTGAAAGAGCAAAACCAGTGATTGGAGTTGCCGCTCCTAAATTTACCGGGATTGACTTGGTACAAGTGGTTGTAATATCCCTAACCGTTACCGTATGCAATCCCGCTGCAATAGCAGCAAAGTTTGCCGAAGGTTGATAAGTACCGGAATCTAAACTGTACCCATAAGTACCGGAGCCTCCGGTAGCGGAGAGTGTTAATGTACCATCCCCATCTATACAACTTGGCAGAGCGGTAATAGCTGCCTGCAATTGCAACGCCGGCAAAATACTAACTAAACCTGATACAGTTGTCGTACAACCATTTTTGTCTTTTACGGTCACATCATAGGTTCCTGTTGCATTCACGGTAAAAGTTGGACTCGTTTGGAATCCGTTTCCTATGCTGAATTCATAAGGTCCTACTCCTGTTGCCACATTTACAGTAAAAGTATAATCGCCTGTTGCGCTTGGACATTGACTTAAACCGCTAACCGCGATTCCTGATGGAATTGGATCTGTTGCAATAGTAATTGGTAATGGTATTGTAATCACACAACCATTGGCATCTCTCACATAGACATCCCATGATGTTGCTATTGCCGGGTCTAAAACAGCAGAAGCAGAAGCAGCATACGTTCCTGCTGGTGCTCCGCTTATTACATACGAATAACGGTATGGAGCAACTCCACCGGAAGCGGTTACACTGACTTGCGCACCAAAATTACAGTTGGCATTAACAAACGGGTTTGCCACTAAAGCCAATGGTGCAGATTGCGCCACATTAATAAATGTTGTAGCTGTACATCCAGTTGTTTCATCTGTAACAATAATGGTTTGTGTATTTGCTGATGTAAGTCCTGATACAGTTATCGTTGGATTTGTTTGTCCTGTGAAAACCGTTGTTCCTCCATCTAATGAATAACTGTAATTCCCAGTAAAATTCGCAACCGTAAATCGCACTTCTCCATTAGATCCCGGATTGCAGGTCACATTACTCATTAACTGTCCTGAAACAGTGATATTCGTTACTGGGTTAACAGTATATGCTTCTTGGTAAGTACAACCATTGGCATCAGTTACCTGGAATAAATAGGTTCCCGGTGTCAGGCTGGCAAACGTTGTTGTCGTTTGTTTTGCAATAATAATTGGTGACGGGGCAATGGTTTCATATTGTAATGTCCCTACTCCTCCGGTAACTCCAATAATTTCAACCGTTCCAGAAGCTAAACAAGTAACTGGAGATGTTGTACTGAATGTTAAATCTGTTGGTGGAACTAATGTTGGAACATTTACAGAAAGCTGTGGTGCAATGACACAACCATTACCGTCTTTAATTAAGGCGTTTACATTTCCGGCAACATTTGTAGTATAGACATTGTTAGAACTATAACTTAGTCCACCATTAAAACTGTAATAGTAAGGAGCTGTTCCTGAACCTAGAGTTGGCGTAACGGTAACGGTAGCGGCTTGAGATGCATTATCTGCACCACAGGTTAAGCCTTGAGTCAATGCTATTGTTCCCGAAACGGCTGTCGGCTCAGTGATTGTGGCTATTCCGCTAAAGATACAATCGTAGCTATCTTTAACTTGGAAATTATACACCGTTCCGGCAACCGATCCTGCCAAACCTCCGTAAGTTACATTTGATGTAAATCCACTTCCACCAAAACTAAAAGTATAAGGCGGAATTCCCTGACTTGGAATTATGGTAACACTTCCGTTAGATGTGCCACTACAAGTTGCATTCGTTATGATTGTTGTTGCAGTAGGATTCTCAATAGGTTCTATCGTAATCACATTCGTTTCCACGATACAACCATTGGCATCGGTAATTTCAAATTGATAGGTTGTTGCTGTAGCAGTAGGAATTATGCTTTCAGTAAAACTTGTTCCTGTAACAAAGTTTGGTCCTACATATCCGGCACCATCAATCTTTACTCTGTAAGTAAAGGGGGCAAGACCATTGGAAATAGTCGTGGTAATAATTGCATTTGGACTTGCCGTACAATCAAATTCTTTATTTAAAACCGAATTAGCCGAAACTTTTTTATAAAGTGTGATGCTTTCAGTGTCAACACAACCATTTACATCCTTAACACTTATACTATAAATTCCCGAATTGAGATTGGAAAGTGTATAAGGAAGTCCCGAAATATTTTGAAAAGCGCCAACAACCCCGTCTTTCGTCACACTAATACTATAGGGAGCAACTCCTGCTGTAGCTTCGTTAACGACAATTTCGTAAGCACCTTCTACTGCGCATTTATCGGTTACTGCCAATGTGATATCCGGCGACGGGTCTAAACCTAAAGTGATTGGGAATGACTTGATACACTTATTAGCATCCATGGCATAGACGATGTAATTGCCGCTGTTCTTCATAAATGTATTGGAAGTATTCCAATTTACATCAGAAGCCGTAGGTGGTGTATCTTCCAGACCAACTCCAATTGGATTTACATCCAACAAAATCTGGTATTGGTAAGGAACGGGAGCTGATACTTGCGGTGGCACTGCTAATGGATCTTCCCTGGATACTGTAGTTCCCCCTTGGGCAATGGCCACAATTTGTCCCGCATTGGCATTACAATTGGCATTTTTTACTACCGTAGCGCTAACTGTTAAATCCGTTACCGATTCATATATATCAAACGGAAGAGTAGCACTACTACAACCATCATTAGTTCCTCCGTGTTCGGTAATTACCACATAATAAGAACCAGGAGAAAGTCCTCCAATCAATGGCATTGTAAAAGGATAAGCACCTACAGAAAGTCCATATTCATCATTTGTCGGCGCTATTGGTAAATTGGTTTGGGAGTTATAAACAACATAATCTATCGTTGTAGGTGGAGTATATCCCACAGGCGCGGTTGGTTCTTTATCTAATGTAATAGAAACCGTACCATCTCCCGCCCCCTTACAGGTAACGTCCGTTACCACCCGTAAAGTAGCCAGGCTCGTAGCTTTTATCGTTGGAGCACTAGCCTGTTTAATATAAGAACAGCCCGTTGCCGAATCATACACTATAAAAGAATAAATCACTCCTTGGGTCAGTCCCGTAAAAGTGGATGTATATGGTGCCCCAGGAATATCTTCAGCTTGATAAGGAGGTTGAACATCTCCTGTTATTGCATCAAAAGTTGGAGCAGTAGGATACGGTTGTTGGTATATGGCAAAGTAAAATGGACCATTACCAAGCAATACACCTCCTGCAGTAACTTCAACCGTACCGCCTGCAGCACAAGTTGCAGTCGTTTGAATACTAATTACCAGGTCATCAGGAGGTGATGTTACTGGTATGTTCTTTTTTAATGTACAACCGTTCGCATCGACCACACTCACAGAATAAGTGCCATAATTCAAAGCGGTAAAAGTATGGTTTGTTCCTGTGGCATTTGGAACGGTTTGCGTTGGATCACCAACATTATTGGTTAAAATATAAGTGTACGGTGCCATTCCGCCTAATCCTGCACCTGCATTTACCGTGATAGACCCTAAAGTTGTGGAGGCCGGAGGACCGCTACATAATAGATCTGTTTTTGTTAGTGTGTAATCTAACGCATCCGGCTGGTTAATGATAATTGTTTCCGTATCCGTACACCCTTTGCTGTCTTTTAGAGTCACTGTATAAGTACCCGCAACTAATCCTGAAAACACATTGGATGCTTGAAAAGTTGTACCATCTATGCTATAAGTAAATGGCCCAATTCCTTTACTGGTATCAATAGTTGCTCTTATGGATGCAGTGGCCTCACCATTACAATAGATATCCTGGGGTTGGTCAAGTAACGTAATCTCAGGATCCACTTTTGGATTTATCGTGATTGGGTTACTTATTTTTTTACAACCATTGGCATCGGTCACTTCAAACAGGAAAGTCCCGGCAGAGTTTGCCGTAAATACATTCCCTAAAATGCCTGCCGAACCATAGGCGCCTCCATTAACAGAAACTAAATAGCTGTATGGTGCTTTTCCGCCAGCAGCATCAATTCTTATCGTCGCATCGGTTGGAGCAATACAGTCCAAATCGGCAGTCAATACTGCAGCAGCGGTCAATACCGGATAAACCGTTATAGTTGTCGTGGCAATACAGCCATTCCCATCTTTTATGGTTATCGTATAAAGGCCCGTCACAGTTACGGTAAAAGTAGGGCTGGCCTGAAAACTGCCTCCTATACTGTAAGTCAACGGAGCCACTCCCGTTCCAGTAGCAGTAAAACTGTACGAGCTACCGCTAGAATTACATTGGTCAGTTGGCAATGAAGTTGTTGTCACCGTTGGCATTGGATCCAATGTTACCGTTGTTGGTAAAAGGGTATTATTCGTTACACATCCATTGGCATCTTTTACATACACATCCCATGATAGGTTTGCCCCTGAATTGGTGTCAACAGTTATTACATTACTGTTCCCATAAATTGTCGGAGCCGCAGTACCTGCAATTACAGCCGCATAGGTATAATTTGGCGTTCCGCCTGAACGAGTTACCGTAATCTGTGAATTATCATTGTTACAATTTACATTTGTAGCATTGGCAGTAAATGTCAATGCAGCTGTAGGTTCAGTGATTGTTACCGAAGCATTCGCGATACAACCCGTGGCATTATCTGTAACTTGTAGCGTATAACTTCCGGCAATTAAATTCGTTAAATTAACCGTATTGCCTGACTGAACCAAAGTTCCCGTACCATTGGTTAAACTACTGGTATAAGTTCCCGAATATCCCGAAACCGTAAATGTTGCACTTCCTGTATTTCCTTCTTTACACAATACATCACTGGTTACATTCCCTGAAACAGCAATCGGTGTAACCGGCAGCACATTATGGGATTGGGTGTAATAACAACCGTTGGCATCGGTTACCTTGAAAATGTAGGTGCCCGGTAATAATCCTGTAAAAACACCCGTAGTATTTGAAGTCGCAGAAGCCAGAGGAAAAGTAATTTCATAAGTTAATGTTCCTACCCCCGTTCCGGCACTTGGTGTAACCGTAACCGTACTTGTTGTTGCGATACAGGTAACGGCAGTGGTGCCAATGGTATCGGCAATAGGCGGATTTAATTTTAATAGAGTGACAGAGCCTCCGTCCGTGCATCCATTCGCATCCCTTACAGAATAAGGAATCGTTTGATCGGTTCCGTTACCATTCACGGTTAAGGTATTGGTATTGGTGTAACCGCCCCCATTAAAACTGTATTGATAGGGCGCCGTTCCTGTAGTAGGAACTGCAATGGTTATTGTCGCTGATTGTTTGGTATTGGTGGCACTACAACTAAATGCAGTTGCAGTTGCTGAAGCTACCAAAGCGGTAGGCTGTGTTAAAGTTACTGTAGCTGTAAAAGGGCAATTTTTACTGTCACGAACTTCGTAAGCGTATGCAATCCCTGCACTTAATCCAGAATACAAGCTAGTACTTGTAAAGCTACTTCCATTAAAACTATACGTATAAGGCCCAACTCCACCTGATGGCGTAATTTGTACAGAACCATCTGAGGCTCCGTTACAGCCAGGATTTACAGGATTTAGTGTTGCCGTTATCGGAACTAAAGGATTTATCGTTGCTGTTACCGTAGTGCTACATCCTCGGGCATCCTGTATCTGAAATTGATAGGTGCCTGCAACGGCAGTGGTATACATAAAAGTAGTCACTGTTGGTTGTGCTAAAGTTCCTGGACCTGTTCCGGAAAGTACGGTTACCACAAACGGCGCATTTCCGCCTGTGATTGTCCCAGTGATTACCGCATTAGGACTGGCCGTGCAATCTAATTCTTTGATATTGGTGATTGCCGCTGTCAATTGTGGTGCAATGGTAATATTGCTTATGGTCGCAGTACAACCAAAACTATCCGTTACCATAATACTATGTGTCCCCGTCCCCACATTATTGAACGTATTGCTGTTTTGAGACGGAGCTCCGTCTAAACTATACACATAAGGCGAAGTCCCTCCTGAGGCATTGACTACCAATGAAGCCTGATTCACACTATCAAAACAGAGGTCTGAACTTGGATCCAGTGTTGCTGTTACTATTGGTGGAGTTACTACCGTCAAAACTGTTGTATCATCCGTACAATTGTTGGCATCATAACCCCGTACAATATAGGTTCCCGGTGCAACATTGGTAAATATTCCGGTGCTTTGGGATGGCTGAACATTCACAGTTCCTGTAGGATCCCATAATTCGTATCGGTATGCAGTAGTTCCCCCGGTTGAGCTGGCAGTAATAGTTGCCCCAACTGTACAAGTTGCCAAACTGGTTACGGCAGCAGTAGTCACCAAAGGTGCCGGTGCCGTTAAAATTTGTGTAAATGATTGTACGCAGCTTCCTGTCGATGTAACGTCATAGCGCACTTTTACATCATAGGTTCCATTGGCCAATCCCGTAATTGTATAAGGAGATGTCATTTGGGTAAACCAATTCACACCATTATCAATAGAATATTGAAAGCCTTTTGTAGGATCAAAATTTTGAGCTGCGATAGTAATTTCGCCATTATTGGTTCCAGAACAACTTAGATTTTTAACTCCCGAAATACTTGCTATAAAAGCATTTCCTGATGGCACTACTATAAAAAAGTCACTTTGCGGAATACAGGACAAAGCACTAGTTGTTGAAATATATTTTACGGAAATAGTGTGGTTTCCGGTAGTCAAATTAGTAAAAACATTGGAAGGAACATTTGTGTTAGCCGCTCCATCCAAAAGGTATTGATAACTATAATTTGCATTTGGAACCGTTGTTACAGTTACATTACTCTTGGTCGTTCCATCACAATTATATGCCGGATCTTGAACTTCAATTGTTGGTTCAACCGGTATGGGATCTATAATAATATTTGGCATCGCGAAAATACAACCATTGGCGTCCCTGATGTAAACCGTATAGGTTCCGGAAGCTTTATAGGCCTCGTTAACTGTTGTCCATGTCACCTGATTGTCAAAGCTATATTCATAAGGGGCCGTTCCCCCTTGTGGATTGGTAATACGGATTTTACCTTCCCCGGAAGGGCCGCAACCTGCCAGTTCAGACACCCCCGCAGAAGCCGTCAGGGCAGTACTCGGTTGGGTTATGGTAATTGTTTGCGCCGTACTGAAACAATCGGTACCAGCCAGCGAGTATTTAACAATCGCATTATACGTGCCGGCACTAAGATTAGAGAAAGAAGGATTAGCCACATAAGTAGTTCCATTATCAATGCTATAGGCCAGAGTATAGCCGTTGGCATTGGTCACATTAAAATTAATGGCACCGGTGGTATCATTATAGCATTTAACATCGGTTTGACTAACCGTATAAACCGGTGGAGGCGTTACAGCTACGGTTATCGTTGTGGTTGCGCTACAACCTTTACTGTCTTCAACAATTATATTATATATTCCCCCAGCAGGAAGCGGATTGGTAACCGCAATTTGTGGAGTGGATTGGAAATTTTCCGTACCATTGATATAATAAGTATATGGCGGGGTACCTCCGACAGGATATACGGTAATTTCCCCATCAACACAGGTCAATGGTTTGGTAAGAGCCGAAGTCGCTGTAAGCAGCGGAGGGTTTATTATTTCGATATTTTCAGAATAATCACAACCATCATCAGTCCAAACCCTCGCGGTATAAATTCCGGGATTTAAACCTGAAAATTCATAATCACTAGCCATTATTGGGCCTACACTGTTAACCAATGTTGCCCCTTGATGAATGCTGAAATAGTATTGCGGACGTGCATCGTTTGCTGCCAATTTTATCACTCCTTGATCTCCATTACAAAGTGGCTGAGTAACAAATTTTGAAACCGTAAAATCTCTTTCCCGAATAAGAATATCCGGTACCGTAAAAATACATGGATTGGTAACTACCCCAACTTGCTTAATATATACCGTATACGAATTGGGCGTAGTAATAGAAAACACATTCGAGCTTTGGTATGGTCCGGCAGCATTCAAACTATATTCATATCCACCGGGCACTCCTCCAACTGTAATTTCACCCAAGGTATTACAAATGATATCTTGGGAAGTAACTGTTGGATTTAAAACGTTTTGATATACATTAAAATAAAAAACACTGTAACAGCCTCCAACATAATTTATGGTAACCCTAAATTGTCCCGCTGTATCTGCCGTATAGTCCGGACCTGTGCCAACCTGATTCCAGGTACATGCTGAACTTTCATTCGCACAATTATCAACGGTAACAGCCGCACAACTGCTTTCATTTAATTTTTGCCATACAATCGATGCGGCATCGCTGATTCCAGTAGTAATTGCACGGGTAGCATTGGCACCACACAAGAAAATATTAGGAAGGACTTTTCCGTTGTTCGGACAAATAGGCAATAAATCTGCAAAAGGGATAACCGGGTTCGTAATGGTGTTTCCATAAGGAACAACGGTAATCTCTTCATCAATAGACAAACAGGTACCCGAAGCGGTATTACGCACATAATAAACCCCTGTTTGAGTGGCCGTATAGGTTTGAGCGGTTCCAATAACCGGCGTTCCTGTCGGACTTGTTGACCAGGAATAACTGGCATATCCATCTGAGGCGGATAATACCACACTGGCGCCACACAAGACTTCAGTTCTTTGAAAGGTACAATTGGTAATTCCTACTAAAAAATTAGTAGGCTGTGCTGTTCCAAAATTACAAATGGTAGTAGAAAAACTGGCATCATCCGTAATTTGAGTGGTATTTACTATCCCTCTATACGTTGCAAAAGCCTGATTCTTAATTTCATTCGAACAGGCATTACTCAATTCATTGCAAGTGGGAACCACCTGTACTTTTATTCGTATGGTATATTTAGGGTCACTAATTTCTACGGAAGTATTGGGAATCGAAAAAATAATTGTCCTCGTTAACGGGTCATATGATTGTACCGTTGCCCCGCCTGAATTGGTTAAATCGATATCCCCGGGATAATTAAAAATAATATTTTCGGGTAGAATGTCTTTTATCGTAAAATTAGCCACATTATCATTCCCAATATTTTGATAATTGATTTCATAATACAAATTTTGCCCTAAAGTAACATTAGCGTTACTGGCATCATTCCCGGAAGCATCTTCCACTGTTTTAGTGAGAGCAATATCTGGAGCAATAACGTCTACGGCAAAAGCATTAAAAAAACTAAAAACGGGATCAGCCTGACCTTTAGCTACCTGCACGGTAATTGTTGCGGAAGTGGCACCATGATTAATAACCGATTTTTCAGCGCCTAAAATACTTTCTATACCCGTATCGTACCCTAAAGTATTGCTATTGCTGGGGACTCTATCCGTAAAATAACCATTTGCGTCAGTTATCGCACTATTAAAAAATTTATTGGAAGCTCTTTGAGGTGCATTAACGATAGCTTTCCCATTGATTTCCGTTTTACTTCCAATCTCTCCTTTATCTCCTTCCAAGCTCGCAAAAGCATATAGTATGTCTATAACTCCGGAAGGCGGTGTTTTAAAACCTGAAATAGGAATAGATAAGGTTTTATCATCATAAATACTACTGAAACCATCAAATGTGGTGATTGATTTTGTTGTTGCATTAGTATCCTCGTAAACCACAAAAAGTGTCCATCCTGCCGATAAACCTGTTGATGAATTAAATCCCAAACTCGAAGTGACATTTGCTACTGTGAAGGTTCCTTGTGGGTTGGCTAAAGCGGACACTAAAGTGGTCACATCAGCATAACAAGCGTAAGGGGTGTTTGTAGGCTCATTCGTCCCTGCTGCAATGGGAGCAACTATGGCATCATAAATAAGTTCACCTGTAATATCCGTATAGTTGGTATTTCCGGGCAATTTCAATTTTATTTTATTGACATCCGTTCTACTTTGTGGCACCTGAAGTATAGCTCCCCAATACAATCCGGCATAGGCAATTTTAAAACAGCTTGTAGTGGCGGGCATTTTTAGGTTTGCACTACTTGAACTGAAGGTAGCAGCATCAGAATCAATATCAATATATTGCATATTTGTACTCTGGTTGACACTGTTGTCACTCAGGGCATTATTGTCTTTGCCCAGAATATTGTTCCCAATTAACAACATATTCCCTTTTAACTCATTGTTATATCTAATGGTAAACGGTTTATAGTTTTGGGCATTGGATGTCAAACACACGAATGCGGTTATAAAAACCAAAAAAGTTTTAAGAATAGGACTTACGAAAAAAGTCTCCTTTGCTTTGCTATTACCTTTGGTGAATTTCGATCTAAAGGAAACTTCAAACCAATTAAAAATAGGAATGCTATTAACTAAAAATGTTATAACAATTAGTAGGTAGATTTTTAATTTCATTGAGGCAAAATTATTGCTCCGGGCAATAATTTGCCTGGAAATTTTTTATTGATTCAAATTGGTCTCAGGGGCATGAGGGCCAATTTAAATTACATCATATTTGATTTTATTTCTTTTAAGAATTAAGCACTACTTTCTCATCACATGGGATTATTTTATGGATTATTTTCGATCTTAACTATTGACAATTTGCTGTTATAAGGCTTATTGCCTTTGGATTTTAATGCTTTATTTGCCTGGTCTATCGAATCAAATTTTTCATAATAAATAAAATATTTACTCGTATTAACATCATAGAAGAAATCTATATTCGATTGACCTGCAGCTACTGTTTTGGTTAAGAATTCATCTCTTTTAGTAATATTTTGATGTACTGCAACTATCAGATAATAACCACTTCCCACATTTTTAATGTTCTTAAGAATTTGCATAGAGGACTGCTCCTCGCCATAATCAAAATCTTCCGGTTTTAATGGGACTGCACTATAAGGTGTTTTCTCTTTTATTTGGCTTAATGTAGCTCTGTCTTTCAAATACCTTCCTTGGTCGTTCTCAAACGCAGCACGTTTTATTCTTCTTTTTTTCTCTATTTCTGTCTCTGTGTTGATTTTCTCTAATGAAGAAATTAAAGTTTGGTTTAACTGAATTGTTTTCAATTGTTCCGCTTTCAATTGTTCAATTGTTTTTAGATAAAATTGATTGAACTCATCGTTCTTATTAGATACTTTTTTAATTCTTTCGCTGTATAGACTCTCTAATTCTCTAATCTTTTGTGCCTGACTATTGTTTAGCTCAGCTATTTCCGATTTTAATGATTCTAATGCGTTATTTTCTGCCGTAACGCTTTTGAATGGTTTTGGTGCCCTGAAAATTCCTTTTTCACTCAAATCATTTTCTTCTTTTAAATCTTTAAGGTCTTTTTCTTTGCTTGCAACTGTTACATCTAATTTTTTCAATAACTCCTGCTGAGTGTTTTTAACACCTTTTATCAATTTAGCCAAATTATCCATCAATCTGGCATTTTCATCATTGGGCAAGGTAGCTAATTTTGTTTGGGCAAGAGAATCCGCTTTGGCTTTGGCATCCGCAGCGAGTTTGGCTTGGGCAAGAGCATTGGCTTTCGCTTTGGCATCCGCGGCCAGTTTCGCTTGGGCAAGGGCATCAGCTTTGGCTTTGGCATCCGCAGCCAGTTTTTCTTGGGCAAGGGCATCGGCTTTCGCTTTGGCATCCGCGGCCAGTTTCGCTTGGGCAAGGGCATCGGCTTTGGCTTTGGCATCCGCAACGAGTTTTTCCTGGGCAAGAGCATCGGCTTTGGCTTTGGCATCCGCAGCAAGTTTCGCTTGGGCAAGGGCATCAGCTTTGGCTTTGGCATCCGCAGCCAGTTTTTCTTGGGCAAGAGCATCGGCTTTGGCTTTGGCATCCGCAACGAGTTTTTCCTGGGCAAGAGCATCGGCTTTGGCTTTGGCATCCGCAGCTAATTTTGCTTGAGCGAGGGCATCCGCTTTCGCCTTGGCATCTGCAGCGTGTTTTTCCTGGGCAAGAGCATCGGCTTTCGCTTTCGCGTCGGCTGCAAGTTTCGCTTGGGCAAGGGCATCCGCTTTCGCCTTGGCATCCGCAGCAAGTTTTGCCTTTGCCTTTGCCAGTGCATCGGCTTTGGCTTTGGCATCAACAATTGGTTTTGCTTGGGCAGGAGCTGTCGGTTTAACTGGAGTAGACGCTTCCAATTTGGCATTGGTTGGTGCAACCGGTTTTGCCTGAACAAGAGTATTCGTTTTAGCTTTTGCATCTGCAGCTAATTTTGCCTGGGCAAGTGCCTCTACTTTTGCCTTAACCTGAGCCAGTGAATCTGCTTTAGCTTTAACTTTGGCCTCGGCAATTTCTCTTAACCTTTGCAATCTTTTTTGCTCTTTTTCAGCAGCTAAAGCCTGTTTAAGCTCTCTCAATTTTTGAGCATCAATTGGAGACAAAATAGAAGATTCTTTCGGTTTTACAGGAACATATTTTTTTCTGTCTGCAGGTGGAATAACCGATCCTTCCTCCTCCTCATCCCCATAGTAATAGGATTTATTTTTAAACTTATAAGCCAACACGATTTCATGCGATGAACCAAAATTTGATAAATTCCCTGTCCCTTTTTCAAAATTGTATTCAAGGGAAATTTTTGGAGTTATATTCAAACCCATCCCGGCAGAAATTCCATAAACCGAATTATATCCTGCTTGAGCCCACACTCCACTGGGAATGGTAAACATCATTAACCCGGAAACAATTGTTTTATCCTTTTTAAACTCCGACTTAATCAGGGCAGAAAATTTGCTTTTGTCAAAAAAACCATAGGTGTCTAAATAGCCTGTATGCATGATATGGGCTTCAACACTTTTTTCAGGATCATCTTCAACTATCTTAGAGGTTTTCAGATTGTATAAAACCAGATTGTTTACCGATACTCCAAAATCTAAAAAAGCGGTTCCATAGTTTATCCCCGGATTTACGGTAATCAAAGTATTTGAAGGTATGCTTTCTAACGACGGATCGGAAACATTGGTAATGACCTTACCTCTATTTAAACCACTTTTATAAAAGCCTACATTCATTCCAAAAGTCAGATTACTGTCTTCCTGAAGCGTAATATTTTGGGCAAAATTTGTAATGGCCCCAAAAGTGGTGAGCACCCCATAATTTTGTTGAAACAATCCGACAGCCAGACCTCCATTTTCCGCGAATCTGCCTGAATATCCGAATAAATATGTCTGTGGTGCATCATCAAATTGAACCCATTGTCTTTTATTGTAAAAACTGAGATAGGTACTTTGTTCCCTGACAAAACTGAAAGTGGGATTGATAAGAAATCTGTTAAACTTCAAAGAATTTCTCATAGGCAACGAAAACGAAACAACTCCATCCCCTTTATCTTGGGAATGGAGTGCCTGAAATGTACCATAAAAAAAGACTATGAATAGTAAAGTTTTCCTCATATCATTTAAGCACCGTTATTGAACCTTTTTTCACTTTCCGATCTTGTGTGGTAATAATATAATAATATACCGGATTTACATTTTTAAAAACTGTTAAATTTTCAGGCCAATTATTTTGATAATCATTCGTCTTAAGTACCAATTCGCCTGAAGAACTTATCAATAGTATTTCTGCATCCGAACCGCTTGCATATTCTTGGGGTATAATCCAGGTATCGTTGATTCCATCTCCATTTGGACTTATTAAATTAGGTATGTTTACAACTTGCGGATCAACATCATTATTGATTTGAAAAGATAATTCCTCGGACATAACACACCCTGAAGTTTGTTTGATAACTACTTTATAACTCCCTTCCATAGTTACTTCATAATCACTTCCTATAGCGTTCGGAATAACAGCATTATTAAAATACCATTGGTACTCAGGATTTGAGGCTGTTGTTGTTACGGATACCGTCAAAGTTTCATTTGGTGAGATGGTACTGGTCTCCGGAACATTAATACTGCTATTAAATTGATACCGTTGTAAATCTATGGAAGCATTGGCAATGCATCCGCCAAAATCAACAACTACAGTATACTGACCCGGTTGATTGGTTACATAAGTTTGACCTGTTGCACCTGTTATTACCCCATTATTTTTATACCATTGGTAGCTGGTTCCGGCTACCGTAGTTAATATTGTTGAACTTCCGTTAGAACAAAAAGGATTTCCAAGACTGGACGTTATCGTAGCAACCGCCGTAGAGGAAGATTCACTTACGGTTACCCGGTTTGAGTATGAATTTGAGGTACAAGAGCCATAATTAGTTTCAACATAATATTTCCCTGGTTGATTAACCGTTAAACTGGGGGTGGTCGCAACAGGAACTAAACTGCCTTCTTTGTACCATCTATAAGTCAATATAGGATATTTCAACGGAGAGTCATTAGACCCGGTACCGGGATTATCTATTGTTAAAACGCAACTCCCCCCTGAACAATACGTAGCAGTAGCATTAAAGTTATTAATAGAAAATGGGGAATCTTGAATTTTATAATAGGCTGAAAATGCAACAGAATTTGAACTTGTAGCAACAGGCCCTGTGCTTTTAATCCTAAGTTTATATTGCTCTCCCGCTGTTGTTGTTGGGACTGAAAAAGTTAAAGTTGCCGGAGAGACCGTAACCGATCCCGGACTTGAAGTAAAAAGAACGGTAGGAATAGTAAAGTTTCCGTTAGGATCCGACATCTCAACAATAAATTGATTTGATGGACTTAATCCTGTAACCGGTGAGAAAGAAAAGCCTACACTAAATGAGTTAAAACCTGCATTGGCACAAATTTGGCTAAACTGCAAAGAAGGGTTGCCAATAACTATCTGAGCATAAACAGTTTTAGTTAACGGCAAAAGAAAAAACATAAAACAAAAAAAATATTTTTTTACAAAATTGCTCATCACATATTCTATCTTTATCTATACGACTCACCCATACTTCTAATAAAAGCAAGTATCATTTTTATAGTTAAAATTTATAAAAACGATACTGTCTGTTTAATCATTTGAGGCTGTAATCTTGCCTATCCGCAATCTGAAATCAGGCTTTTTCTCATCTGTAAAATTTATAAACGTCTCATTATTGTCGCTTTGAGAATATACATTTGAGAAAGAACTATTGCCATACCAATTTTCTAAATCTTCATTATTTTGATTAAATTCGGTAAAAATATTCCCTTTGCAAAAATTAAAATACATCTCTTCAAATCTTATCTTTTGCAGATTTTCACCATTAATTTCAATTTTTTCGCTTAATAAAACTGCAGGGTTAAAACCGGAAATCACTGTTTTCTTAAAGTCAATGGCCGCATTTTCGGCGACATATATTGCTTCTTTCACTAAATTAGATTGGAAATCGGCATTTATATTTTCACTATTATTAACCAATGTTAAATTCGATGCGGTAACCAAAGTTTGTTTTTTATTGAAATCAACTTCTTCTTTCTTGTTATAAGAAGAAATATCCATACATCGGGACCCCAAACTATTTGTCAAATAAGACGACCGGATTACTAAAGAATTATCTATTTTACACTGGGTTCCAAAATTGAATTTAAAATCATCCCTGGCGGATTTAAATGAAACCATTTTATTCATTTTAAGATCTCCACCATATATTTCAAAAGAATCTCCGGCTGCATAACTTACCATAATGTTTTCCAGTATTGTTTTGTTTCCTATACCGGCCAGTAATAATCCGTTAAAGTTTTCTTCTCCCTTAACCTTTTTCCCGGCAAATTCTATCCTCACAAATCTTAAAATCCCAGAATTGCTGCTTAGATTATCTCCTCCATATGATGTTAAAGACGTATCCAATCCGAAATTTACAGACGAAGTGTTTCCAAATTTATTTGTGGGAGCATCTCCTAAAATAACTACTCCACCCCAATCTCCTGCTTTTTTAATACTCCTGTTTGAGGTAAATATAATCGGATCTGTTTCCAGTCCGTCCGCAATGATGGTCGCACCTTTAGTTATAATAAGTGAAGCGCTCGATTCATAATCACCAATTATAACCGTACCTGGCTCAATAGTAAGAGTTGCATTATTGGTAACATAAACACTGCCTTGCAGTATGTATTTATTTTTCTTGTACAGTTTTGTATTTACCGCAATAGTACCAGCCAATATCTGATTGGCTTCACCATAATCTATTTTATTGGGTTTAAATTCTGTCCAGTTATTCAACCAATTGCTCGAACCAGTTATTCCTTTTTCCTGTTGTGCGTTTGCCCCAAAAACTACTAGAAGGAGCATGCTTATTATTTGGGATACACTTTTCATGATATAATAAAGTTAACATGGTTAATATTAATATTGGTACTTGTAAAAAAACGTATGGTATTTTTTTTCATATATGTAAAAGTTGTTTTTTTAGCGGTCATATATGGTATCGCCTTTTTATTTATTGGTGTTTGCTTCACTGAGTTAATATTTTTCATAGGTGTTCAGCGAATTTCATTTGCTTGCGCAAACTTGTTGTTAATGGCGATTTCATTATTTCATTATTGTGCAATAATGAGTTTTTATTGATGCCTGATTATTGCTACAAAAATTGGATTATTACTTTGTATTACATTTCGTCAAATTCGTGTAATGCTTTTAAAGTGTTCTCATAAAATAAAATAGCAGCTATCAAATTATTCGTATCAGAATAGGGCACCATTCTCCTTTGAAACGCTAAGGTCACATTAAGAAAGTCCGCAGTACTTTCAGCCTGTTGGATCAAAGACTTTTTATTATCCGCATCATTAGGAATTCCTAAATCGGCCAAAGTAACTCCTGGCTTAGTAACTAAGGCAATATAAGGCAATGTCTTCACAAGAACATTGATTCGTTCTATATACAATTCTAACAATTCCCCTTTCTTCATCCCTTGAAGCTCTTTCAGATCGTGGTACTTTTTTATCGTTGCCGTCGAACTGATAATACTAGTGGACAACTTTTTATCTTGTGCAGAAACAGTACCTGCTACAGTTAGCAAAAAAAACAGACTAAAAAAGATAACTTTCCCTTTCATAATTTTGATTAAAAGATTAATATTATTGAAACAAAAATATACAATAAAACTCAATCCACAACATCGAAGGCTCTTTTTTAGTTATAAAAAGATTACAAATTTTAAAAAAAATAGCATTTTGTCGGATAAATTTGTATTTTAAACGACTAAATTTCCCTTTCGTAGTTGCGAAAACAGCTGAAAAATCAACAACTGTTCATAACATTGTGAAAAAAACTGCCGAAATATTGATTTTCATATCCTTTTTTTTGTTTATTACAACTTAACTTACATCCAAATAAAAAAATCTGCAGTTAGCTCAGAACAAACCCTGTTCCAGCCCCTTTTAAGGATTGTTTTTTTCTAAAAAAAGCAAGATATATTAGAAGAAAAAACAATCATCTGATATCTTTTGAAGCATTACTTTATTCTTTAAAATTTTAAATAAAGACCAATATATTTTAGCTGTTATTTTTTATTAGTATTTGATCAAAATCTGTACTCAAAACAATGCACAGAAATTCTGATTAAAGGAATAATAATGCAAGAATCCTTATTTCAAATGACTATTTTGATGACGGTATTCCCCCGGAGTCAGACTGACGATTTGTTTGAATGTTTTTGAAAAGTGAGGCAAATTAGAAAAACCCGTATCGATAGCAATTTCTAAAAATGTTTTATTGGTAGTTGCAATAAGATATTGTGCTCTTTCTATCTTTTTTTCGTGGATATAATTTAAGGGTCTTTGTCCGGTATGAAGTAGAAATTGTTTCGAAAAATAATCCTGACTCTGATTGACTCTTTTGGCTAATTGTGTCACGGTTAGATTTTTGTCTAAGTGAAGTTGCACATAACTCATGGTGTCCAATATTTTGGATGGTGTGGTTTGAGCATGGTTGAATTGAAAAGTTGTTGAACTCAAAAATCTGGAAATCAACTGAAGAAGGATTCCTTGGTTTTCAAACTTTAGATGCGTTTTTATTTCATTGTTAAGGGATTGATATTCCTTGTAATACGCTTCTTTTTCATACACTTTCGGATTGTTTGACCGATTAATTCCCCTTCCCGGATTGGAGTGCAGCAATTTTTTGATGAGGATTACATCAATTTCAGTGGCTGCTAATTTCATCAAGCTTCTGTTGTTATTGAACAGGGAGATTCCATCTGGGGATTCTTCGAAAAATTGGATAAAATATTGACTTAAATAACTATCACAATTCAAATTGCAAATGGTAAAACTCGGAATAAGATACAGATAACCCGTTTCTAAAGTCAATTTGCCTGAACTATCTGAGATAGATCCAATGCCTTCATCGATGTAATACAACCGGTAATACGGACTGATAACATTATTGAAATTCCAATTGTGGTTAAGCTTCACATAATCAACATGTAACAAGGAGAAAGAATATTTAAAAGTGCTTTTGGACATAATGATATTAAAATGATAAAAAAATCGTTTTTGAGTAATAAAAAATCGTTTTTGAATAAAAAAGATATACTACAGCTAATCTACATTTGTTTTTATTTTTTCAAAAATAAGCGATTAAAAAAACCAATAATCAAATTTATATATAAAATAGCTGTCATAAAAAAGATTGTAGGCTTATTTTAATATAAAATCGAATTGCGAAACTAATCGATAAAATCGGAAATGTATAAATTAGTATCCAAATAAGAAAAAGATGGACAGAAGAAATGCTTTAAAATTAGGTGTGTCTGCTCTGGCGGGGCTCTACTTATCTCCTTTATTAGGACAATCTCAACTACTTAATACTCCCGCTTTCAGAGGAACTTTCGAACCTACTTGGGATTCTCTTGAGAAATATCAAGTGCCAGATTGGTTTCGTGATGCCAAATTTGGAATGTGGGCACATTGGGGACCCCAATGTGAACCAGAAGCAGGTGATTGGTATGGACGAGGGATGTATGAAGAAGGTTCAAGGCAGTATAAATTTCATGTTGAAAAATATGGGCATCCGTCAAAATTTGGTTTTAAAGATGTAATCAATGTTTGGAAAGCCGACAACTGGAATCCAGAAGAATTGGTTAATTTATATAAAGATGCCGGAGCCAAATATTTTATGGCAATGGCAAACCATCATGATAATTTGGACCTCTATGACAGCAAATACCAGCCCAACTGGAATTCGACCAAAATGGGGCCTAAAAAAGACATTATAGGCGGTTGGGAAAAAGCGGCTCGTAAAGCGGGATTACCTTTTGCGGTAAGTGTTCATGCGGCTCATGCTTGGAATTGGTTTGATACTTCCCAAGGTGCTGATAAAAATGGCGCTTTAGCAGGAGTGCCTTATGATGGAAAATTAACTAAGGCTGATGGAGTGGGAACTTGGTGGGAGGGTTTAGATCCTCAGGAATTGTACGCACAAAATCATCCATTAAGTGCGAAACCTTCAGATAAGTCATCGGTACACAGTCAATGGGATTGGGCAGATGGGGCTTCAATACCATCCTCAGCCTATTCTGAAAAATTTCATGATAGAACGATTGATTTGATTGACAAATACAATCCTGATATGATTTATTTTGATGATACAGCATTACCATTGTGGCCTGTTAGTGATGCAGGTTTGCGTATAGCAGCACACTTATACAATAAAAGTTTAAAGAAAAATAAAACAGTTCAAGCAGTAATTACGGGTAAAATATTAAATGAGCAACAACGCAAGGCGATAGTTTGGGACATTGAAAAAGGGCAAAGCAACAAGATTGAACCCTTGCCTTGGCAAACAGATACCTGTATTGGAAACTGGCATTATGACCGTGGCGTTTATAATGACAAACGTTATAAATCGGCTAAAACGGTGATACATACGCTGATAGATGTGGTCAGCAAAAATGGAAATTTGATGCTCAATATTCCGGTGCGAGGAGACGGAAGTATTGACGAATTAGAACGTGAAATTGTGAAAGAAATTGGTGTTTGGATGAAACTAAATAGCAAAAGTATTTATGGAAGCCGTCCTTGGAAAATATTTGGCGAAGGTCCACAACAAGGAAGTGCCGGAGCTTTAACCGCCCAAGGCTTTAACGAAGGAAAGGGAAAACCCTATACTTCTGAAGACATTCGTTTTGCACAAAAAGACAAAACCCTTTTTGCGACCGTAATGGCTTGGCCGGAGAGTGGTACTGCAATAATTAAAAACTTAGGAAAATCTAATCCATACCATACAGAAAGAATAAGACAGATTCGATTAGTTAGTACAGGACAAAAACTGAAATTCAAACAGAATTCAAATGCTCTTGAAGTATATTTTCCAAATCAAAAACCAGAAGCTTCTTATGCTAATGCTTTGGAGATTTTATCATAGTGTAAGTTGATTTATTTTGGAGTTCTACATAAAGATAAAATGAAAAAAATGAAGCAAATAACAATTCTATTTGTCTTACTGATTCCAACGTTTTGTGTTGGGCAAGTGGTTAAGGGCTATAAAAAATATAACGATAAAGTAGTTATAACTCTTGATATAGGAGAACTGCATTTAAGTCCTCTGACTGAAAATACCGTAAGAGTTCAGTATGGTTTGGAAATGAAAAGTCAAATTCCTGAATTGGTTTTTACTTCAAAAGTTAAGGAGCCTAATTTTAAGGTTTCGGAATCCAATTCACTAATTGAAATTGCTATATCAAAAATGACTGTTGTAGTAGATAAAAAGAGTGGAGCATTGTCTTATCGTAACTATGAGGGTAAGGTGTTTCTTAGTGAAAAACCAAGAGGTCGTGTTTTTAAACCAAGTTCAGTACAAGGAGAACCTTGCCATATTGCTGAACAAGGTTTTAGTACTTTACCCGACGAATATCTTTTTGGCACAGGCCAGTTTCAGGACGGATATTTGAATATTAAGGGATTACCCAGGAGATTAACCCAGGTAAATACACAAATTGCTATTCCGTTTATTATGTCAAGCAAAGGTTATGGTTTGCTATGGCACAATTACGGGCTTACCGATTTTAATCCAGCTGATACTATTGTGAATTTAATGCCTGCCGGTACAAGTGGTGAAGCTATTACTGTTGCTGTTACCACTACTAACGGAACGCAAAAGGAAATTCGTCAGGACGGTGTCTTTACCGGAAATTTTAAGGTTAAAGATAATGGTGAATATGCTATTTTGCTGGATGTGGGGCAAAAAATGGCCAGAAAATGGCAATTGACAATTGACGGTAAAGAGATTCTTAATTTTAAAAACCATTGGTTACCACCAACAACCAGTACATTGGTTAAACTAACAGCAGGAAAACACGAGATTATGGTTACAGGAGAAAAAAATGATCTTCCTGTAGTGTATTATCGCAAAGTTACGAATGAAACAGTCTTTAGATCTCCTGTTGCTGATAGGCTGGATTATGTTGTTTTTGCCGGAAATTCAGACGAGGTTATTTCAAGCTATCGCAATCTGACAGGACAGGCTCCGCTTATGCCTATATGGTCATTAGGTTATATCCATTGCCGTGAGCGCTTTACCACCCAAGATGATTTGCTTGAGAATGCAAGAGCATTCAGAACGAAAAAATTACCAATGGATTTAATTGTTCAGGATTGGCAATATTGGGGAAAATATGGTTGGAATTCGATGAAATTCGATGAAGAAATGTATCCTGATCCGTCTAAAATGGTAAAAGAATTACATCAAATGAATATGCGACTGATGCTTTCCGTTTGGTCCAAAATTGATAAAGAAAGTGTACTTGGCAAAGAATTTAATAACAAAAAATACTACATCCCAAATACCGAATGGGTTGATTTTTTTAATCCTGATGCAGCAAATTATTATTGGAAGAATTTTAGTGAAAAGCTCTTAAAACCTTATGAAATTGATGCCTGGTGGCAGGATGCTACCGAACCTGAAAATGATGATTTAGTAAACAGAAAAATAAATAATGGAACAATTCCCGGTGAGCAAATGCGAAATGTTTATCCGATGTATGTAACCAAAACAGTATATGAGGGTTCACGCAAGGATGCTCCGGACAAAAGAGTTTTTATTCTTACCAGAAGCGGATTTTCCGGACAACAGCGTTACGCAGCAGCCGTTTGGACTGGAGATATAGGGAATGACTGGGAAACCCTACGTCGACAACTAACAGCTGGATTAAATTATTCCATAACAGGATTACCTTGGTGGACTTTTGATGCTGGAGGATTTTTCCGTCCGGGAAAAAGTCAATACACCGATGCTAAATTTCATGAACGTTTTTTAAGATGGTTTCAGTTGGCTACATTCTCTCCTTTGCAAAGGGTACATGGATATCAAACTAATACCGAATTCTGGAGATATGGTGAAAAAGTGGAAGCCGAAGCTTTAAAATATTTAAACTTCCGTTATCGTTTGATGCCCTATATTTATTCACAAGCAGCAGATATAACCTTTAAAAACGGAACCTTGATGCGTCCACTGATAATGGATTTTGCAAATGATACAAAAGCACTTGAGCAAAAATACGAGTATATGTTTGGATCTGCCTTTCTTGTTGCTCCTGTTGTTTCAGGAGGTATGGAGAACTGGGATGTTTACTTGCCAGAAAATCAATCAGGATGGTTTAATTTTTGGACAGGAAAACAGTATAATGGAGGGCAAACAGTACAAACAGCTGCATCTCTTTCAACCATTCCTCTATATGTAAAATCCGGTTCTATAATTCCAATGGGTGAAAAAACACAGTACACAAATGAAAAGCCTGCTAAAAATCTTGAGATTAGAGTGTATACAGGAGCGAATGGCAAGTTTGAGCTTTATGAGGATGAGGGAACAAATTACAACTATGAGAAAGGAGCTTTTTCTATGATACCTTTTGAATGGAACGAACAAAAACAAACGCTGACCATTGGAAAACGAAAAGGTGAGGTTTTTAATGGATTAATCGAAAACCGTGTTTTTAATATCGTATGGGTTGGCGAATCAAACGGTGTTAATATCGAAAACGGCAGAACAAATATTTCGGTAAAATACAATGGAAATAGTATTGCTATTCGAAGAAAATAAAAACTAACAACCAAGAAATAAAGTTGTTTATGAAGAATTTAATAGAGATTAATCCCCTCTTTAAAAAACGTAATTTATGAGTTCCAAAAAATTATGTTACGCCTGCGATTTAGTAAATAATCCAGAGCTAATAGAACTATATAAACGCTATCATTCTAAAGATAGTGCTTGGCCTGAAATAACTAAAAGTATCAAAGATTCGGGCGTTATAGATATGGAAATTTATATACTAGCCAACAGATTGTTTATGATTATGGAAGTGGATGAAAGTTATACTCCGGAACGCAAACAAATGATGGATGCCGCCAACCCAAAAGTTCAGGAATGGGAGAAATTAATGTGGCATTTTCAACAAGCACCTCCGGGAGCGAAAGATGGTGAAAAGTGGTTACCGATGGAACAGATATACAAATTGGAATGATTTTTCAATGCTTTTAATAAATAATTCAAGTTTCTAGTTTGGAATGCTCAGTTGCAAAATGATTCAAATAAAAAATAAAATAAAAAATGAGAACGAAAATTTTATTCACGCTTTTAGCTCTACTTCAGTTCACTCTTTATGCTCAGGACAAAAATCCTATGCCGGCGGTACCAGCTCCATTACCTATAAATAGTGTAACTATGGGAGATTCGGAAACATTTCCTGAGGTAAAGTTAGAAATACCTATTGCAAAAGGACCTTTTGAGCCCACTTGGGAATCGATAGAGAAAAATTACCCTGGTGAGCCTGCGTGGCTTCGTGAGGCAAAGTTTGGTATATGGGTTCATTTTGGACCTCAAGCTGCTGGAGAAAGTGGTGATTGGTATGCGCGTAAACTCTATAATTCAAACGAAATAGCATATAAAAATCATGTTAAAAGATACGGTTACCCCTCCGAAGTAGGGTATAAAGAAGTTTTACGTGATTGGAATCCTACAAAGCTTGATCCAGAGAAACTTACAAAAATTTATCAAGATGCAGGTGCTCGTTTTTTAATGATTCAAGGAGTACACCATGATAATTACGATTTATGGAATTCTAAATACCAACCTTGGAATTCAGTAAATATTGGTCCTAAAAGAGATTTAATAGGAGAATGGGCAAAAGCCTGTAGAGCAAACGGAATGCGTTACGGGGTAACTTTCCATCACGAGTATTCATGGTGGTGGTGGCAAACGGCATTTGGAAGCGATAAAGAAGGAAGTAAAAAAGGAATTCCTTATGATGGGAATCTTACCCTTACTGATGGAAAAGGAAAATGGTGGGAAGGATACGACCCCAAAATGTTGTATGGTATTGATTTGCGTGAATACAAAGGCGTAACTGAAGCTGCAAATTCCAAATGGTCACCTCCTCCAGCAGGAATATTTAGTAATCATTTAGGATACGCTAAATGGTATGCAACAAATTGGGCTTTAAGAATGATGGATGTTGTAAAACACTACGATCCTGATTTTATTTATACTGATGGTACCGTTCAAGGACCATTTACAGGGGATGGAACAGGAACAGGTTTTAAAGCCGATGCTATGCAAAGTGTTATTGCTGATTTTTATAATCGTAGTTTAGAACGTCGTGGTGAAGTAAATACTTTTAGCATTGTTAAGTTTCGTAATAAAACTAATGGTACAGTAAATACCGAAGAGTTTGGTATTCCTGCCAATATTAAAAAAGACCAGCCTTGGATTGCTGAGGCTCCAGTAGGAGATTGGTTTTATGCTCCAGATTTTACGTATGATTCTGGTATGATGATTCGCTATGTAATTGAAGCTATAGCGCGTGATGGAAATGCTGCATTATGTATTTCTTTATTGCCTGATGGTTCAATGAATGAAGAGAGTCAAAAGATGTTGAAAGAAGTAGGGAATTGGATGCGACTTAATGGAGAAGGAGTATATGGAAGTCACGCTTGGGTAATTCCAGCCGAAGGAGAAATGGTTAATGGTAAGTTGAAAATGCTTCCTGGAGGAGCATTGAGAAGTAAACATGCTGAATTTAAGTTTGACGCCCTGGATATCCGATTTACAATTGGAAAAAACAATAAATTGTATGCGTTTTGTATGAATGTACCAGCTCCGAATACTCAAATAAAAATTAAGTCTCTTGGTACAAATGTAAAGTATTATGGTAAGAAAGTTACAACCGTTAAGTTGCTGGGTTATGAAGGAAAACTAAAATGGAAAGAAACAGCTGATGGATTATTAATAACTTGCCCTAAGAATATGCCATTTGCTACAGCTATTACTTTTGAAATAGAGTAAAAATTAGGTCTTATACTAAAAATGGTAACGGTATTAATTATAGTTACCTTTTTTAGTAAAGACAAAAGATAAATAGAAAACTTGTATAGTTTAGTCTTTAAACTTTATTATCCAAAATTTTAGACTAAACCAATTTCTGCTATCTTTGCTTTATGCTATTTTCGGAAATTTTAGGACAGGAACATATTAAGAGCCATTTGACAAAAAGTGCGGATTCAGGTAGAATTCCGCATGCACAATTGTTTGTAGGCCCGGAAGGATGTGGCACTTTGCCAATGGCGATTGCCTATGCGCAATACATTTTGTGTACAAATCAAAATGGAGAAAATTCGGGTGCCAATGAGTCCTGTAATTTAAAATTCCTAAAAATATCGCATCCCGATTTGCACTTTGTCTACCCTACGGTAACTACCGACGAAGTTAAAAAAAACCCTAAAAGCCTTGATTTCATTACCGATTGGAGGCAATTTGTTTCCCAAAATCCTTACGGGGGATTATTTGACTGGTATGCTGTTTTGGGGGTTCAAAACAAACAAGGGGAAATCAGGGTCGATGATGCCCAGGAAATCTTAAAATCATTATCCCTGAAATCATACGAAGGCGGTTATAAAATTATGATTGTTTGGATGGCTGACAAATTGAATATTGCCGCTTCCAACAAACTCTTAAAACTACTGGAAGAGCCACCGGAAAAGACCGTTTTCATCTTAATCTCCGAAAACGAGGAAGATATTATTCAAACCATCCGTTCCCGTTGCCAAATCTTGCATTTTAATGGCTTGAGTGAACCTATTATCGCCGAAGTTTTGGTTTCGCGTGAAAATATCGATCCCAAATTAGCTTCGAAAATTGCGCATCAGGCACAAGGCAATTACAACAAAGCCTTGCATTTACTTCATGACGATAGCGATGAATTCCCATTTGAACAATGGTTCGTAACTTGGGTTCGGGCAGCCTTTAAAGCAAAAAAAGATGCGGCAGCCATTCAGGATTTGATTCATTGGAGCGAACAGATTGCCGGTCTGGGAAGGGAAACCCAAAAGAAGTTTTTGGAGTTTTGCATCGAAATGTTCCGACAGGCGCTGTTACTCAATTATGAAACTCCCAAACTTGTTTACTTTGAACCCAAAGTAGATAAATTTAAGCTGGAAAACTTTGCCCCTTTTGTCAATGGGAATAACATCCAGGAAATTTTCACCGAACTTTCGGAAGCGATGTATCATGTGGAACGCAACGGAAATGCAAAAATTATTTTAACCGATTTATCTATAAAACTGACCCGTTTAATCCATAAAAAATAATCCTATGAATAATGTTGCTTCTATCTTAATTTTAGTTTTTTTAGCACTTACCTTTCTCCAATCCGGTTATGATAAATTATTTTATTGGAAAGACAACCTGGCTTGGTTAAAAGAACATTTTGCCAAAACACAATTAAAAAACCACGTTTCTTTGGCATTGCTGAATATCTTGGTTTTAGAACTCATTTCAAGCATTTTATGTATTGTAGGTTGTATTGAATTGTTGATAAATAACGGTCGCGTTTTTGGTTTTTATGGCGCTTTATTTTCTTGTATCACCTTACTTATGCTGCTATTCGGACAACGATTAGCCAAAGATTATGACGGAGCCAGAACCATTGCCATTTATTTTATCCCGGCGGTTATGGCAGTATATTGGTTAAATTAAATACAACTAAAAAATGGCTCCAAAAAATCCTTCACAATCCCTGACGGTATTGACCGATTTGGTTTTACCCAGTGAGACCAATCACCTACACCATCTTTTTGGCGGTGAACTATTAGCCCGAATGGACCGTGCCGCCAGTATTTCGGCGCAACGTCACTCCAGGAACATTTCGGTTACGGCTTCGGTCAATCATGTGGCTTTCACCAAGGCAATAGTTTTGGGCAGTGTGGTGACTGTTGAAGCCAAAGTTTCCAGGGCGTTCAAAAGTTCGATGGAAGTCTATATCGATGTTTGGGTAGAAGACCGGGAATCGGGCATAAAAACCAAGGCAAACGAAGCCATTTATACGTTTGTTGCCGTTGATAATACCGGAAAACCCGTAACAGTCCCACCCATTATTCCGGAAACCAAACTGGAAAAACAACGCTACGACGGTGCTTTGAGACGTAAACAATTGAGTTTACTCCTGGCCGGAAAAATGAAACCCGAAGAAGCTACGGAGTTGAAAGCCTTGTTTGTTTAAAGCATACCATCACGCCCTGAATATTTTATTTTTTGTTTTAAAAATATTCTCGAATGGAGAAATTCACATCAAAAAAAGAAGTATTTTTACGCAGCTGTAAAATTCCCATACAAATGAAATTTTCAGGAAAAAACAAACACTCCTGTGGGTTTCTTACTGATAACAACACTAATTAATAAATGAAAGAAAAGGTAAAAGAGAAGATGAGTACAGAAAAAGAAGCCAAATTAAAAGCGTTACAATTGACGCTTGA
This sequence comes from Flavobacterium sp., assembly GCA_036676965.1. Classification (GTDB taxonomy): domain Bacteria; phylum Bacteroidota; class Bacteroidia; order Flavobacteriales; family Flavobacteriaceae; genus Flavobacterium. The sequence continues at coordinate 50,692 of JAKFBW010000094.1, forward strand.
CAAATTAGAC